>CAZEOD010000008.1:20635-51487 GCA_964513675.1 uncultured Caulobacterales bacterium
AGATTTCGCAGAAGATTTCGCCAAGCCTTTGGCTTGCTTCACCCACTCATCCCGTTCAATACGTCCCGGAATAGAGTCAATCACGCCTTCGACCATTTTCACGTCAGCTTTTTTCCAATTCCCGATTTGACGGAAATAATAGATACCCTTGCCATTGAGGTCGCCCTCAAATTTAGGACCGATACCTTTAATTTGCTTAAGGTCATCGGGGGCACCGTCTGTCGGGCCATCCGTGTAAAGCACTTTAGGCTTCGGCGCCGCTTTGGCCTTAGGCGCAGACTTCGCTTTTGCTGGTGCTTTTTTCTTTGCGGGCGCTTTTTTCTTTGGCGCTGCAGCCGCTAAAGCGGCCCCGCCAACAGCTGCGGCAGCAACAGGCGCTACATTATCAGCCAAACGTCCTTCAAGATATTTTACGCGAGCTGCGAGATAACGATTACGCCACTCAAGGGCATAAGTATCGTCGTCAGACTCAGGTTTTTCAGTTGTCGCAGCCGCTGTCGCAGCACTTGCCGCAACGGCGCCGGCCGCAGCCGCCGCAAGCTTACCTTTCAGGTCACTGACTTCACCATCACGCGATGATAAAGAGCCTTCAAGCTGCTGAACGCGTGCGCGAAGGCCATCAGACTCGGCCCGTAACGCACCTTCACCTTCAATTGTTAAATCGCCATCATGCTTCTTAGCAAAAAGCTTAGTGAGCAAGAAGCCGAGGATTAACCCAAGCAGACCCATTAAGAATAAGGGCAACCACCCAAAGCATGTGAGATATGATAATACACTATAGATCATTATATTCGTCCCTTCTTATTCGGACTTTTGTGAGATTAGAAATTCGATACGGCGGTTTTGTGCCCGACCTTGAGATGTTTCGTTAGGCGCAATAGGTCTAACTTCACCCGCACCCTCAGAGCTCATACGCTCCGCAGCAACGCCCTGCGTGACAAGATAATCAACAACAGAATTTGCCCGTGATTCAGACAACCATTGATTATATGCTTCTTCGCCTTGCGAATCTGTATGTCCAACAATGCGAATACTATATGACGCACATTGATTGGCCGCTGATGCAAGATTGTTTAAAAGATCATAAGTTGGCGCTCCGCGCAGCTCAGACTTAGCTGACGCAAAATTAACCTTATTATTGCCTTTAATCGAGTCGAATAAAGATTGGCAAATGGCCTCTGATTCAACCGCGCCGACATTTGCCGCCGCAAGTTGCGGAACCGTTATATTTGCCGCGCTGCTATATCCATTCGGAACATTCAAGATAGACGCATTAACACTCTCGCGAATGGCTCCATCTGATGTAATACCCGTCAGCAAAACTTGGCTGTCTTCGATAAGCAATTTACCGCTATCAAGCTTTTCAAGGTCAGATAGCTTCGCCTTAACAAGTTCGCTCCAATTTGCATTTGGCGCGCCTCTTGCCAGAGTCAGCTTTTTATTAATGACCCTGTCAAATTTGCTCCGCGCATCCTTCAAGACATCTTCACGTGTTTTCGCGTTGGCAACATAGCCATTGACCACAACAGCACCGTCATCACTTTTTACAGCTTCGAAAATGTAAGGCGATTGCACTTTTAATTTTGGCTTAGCCGGAACTGGTTTTGGGGCTGGCTTAACCGTCATGTCATGACTGACGTTATGCCAGATCTCAGACTTGCCTTCTTTACATGTTTGGCACGGCGTCCCTTTTGCGATTGATAAAGCCTTATCTAAAACAGATTGACTTGGCATCTCACCAGAGAGCAAGGCATGATTACCCTGCATATCAACATTCGCTTGTATATTTTCTGCTTTAAGCGCTTGCTCGATAGATAACTTCATATCAGCAGAGCGTTGATTAGCATTCCATGGCCCAATCAACGTCAAGAGCAAGGCTGCAAGCGCAATGAGAATTATCCCCCATATCCACTTTGCACCCATAATAAATCCTCCCAGATTATTTTAATTTAAAGAACTTAACGGATTAAATAAGACTAAGCAATGCATCCCCTAATCTATTTACAGGTCTAATTCGCCGTATATCGATAAAATGAGAATTAATTCTATGATTTCAAAAAAGGTTTTAAGAATTAATTATCTAATCACTTATGTAAGCCGTGATTTCGCCGCGTCATATTCGGCCTTAAGAGAATCAACAATATCTTGAACAGATGGAACATCGTGAATACTTCCAACGCCTTGACCTGCCCCCCAAATATCCCGCCAAGCCTTGGCTTCAGAATTTCCGCCTGAGCCGAAATTCATCGACGACTTATCCGCCTCAGGCAGATTATCCGGATCCAACCCTGCCTTCTCAATGGATGATTTAAGATAATTACCATGCACGCCTGTAAATAAAGACGAATAGACAATATCTTCTCCGGCTGAGTTTACAACAGCGTCCTTATAGTCATCAGGAGCGTTAGCTTCTTTGCAGGCAATAAACCGCGTGCCGATATAAGCAAGGTCTGCCCCCATTGCTTGCGCCGCTAGAACTGCGCCGCCTGTTGCAATCGCGCCTGAACACAAGAGCGGCCCATCATGAAACTGACGAATTTCAGGGATCAGTGCAAAAGGTGATAAACGTCCAGCATGCCCGCCCGCGCCTGTACACACAGCAATGATACCGTCCGCACCTTCTTTAAGCGCCTTTTTCGTGTGGCGAATATTAATTGTATCATGCAACACAATTCCGCCGTAAGAATGTACCGCGTCAATCACCATTTTAGGCGGACGCAAACTTGTGATAATGATTGGAACTTCATGCTCCACACAGGTCATCATATCGGCTTCAAGCCGGTTATTTGACGCATGGCAAATTTGATTAACCGCAAAAGGGGCCACTTTTTTATCTGGGTTAGCCGCCTGATAATCTGCTAGCTCTTTTTTAATATGCGTAATCCACTCACTCAGCTTTTCTTGAGGCCGGGCATTTAGCGCAGGAAACGAGCCAACAATGCCGGCCTTACATTGCGCAATCACTAATTCCGGCCCTGATACAATAAACATAGGGGACGCAATAATAGGTAGCTCCAAATTTTGTAAAATCGGTGGTAAGGCCATTACTTTATCCCCATGAAGATATTCTAGAACTTAAAAGACGTTTGAATTTATAAAAACGAAAGCGGCCAAGCTATTCGCCGCCAAAATTTTGCTAACGAAAGTCAACGTCACTTTCAGACAACATCCAAATCATTGCCGCCCATGCCGCAACATTTTGCTTCACATGCTCAGGATTAATCTTATCGAATGTATCGTCTGGCGTGTGGTGTAGATCGAAATAATCATATCCATTTTGTTGTAAGCGAATGGCTGGAACGCCCATTTGGTTCATCGGCGTAATATCCGGCCCGCCTGTCGTCGCGCTGTCGCTGCGAGCAATGCCCAGCGGCGCAAGAGCCTGAGCGATACGGTCGATTTCGGCATTCCCTGCGTCATTAACGCCGCCTTGTAGCTCATATATGGGGCCGCCGCCAAAATCTGATTCACTTCCCATGTAGTGATTAACCAAATCATCCTTATGCATTTCAGCATAAGCCCGCGCCCCAAGAAGCCCAACTTCTTCGGAACCAAAGGCGACCATACGGATCGTTCTTTTCGGCTTAAGGCCAAGGTCTTGCAATAGCTTCATTGCGCCCAGAGTAATACCGACACCGATTCCGTCATCAACCGCGCCGGTCCCAAGATCCCAAGAATCCAAATGCCCGCCCACAACAATGATTTCTTCGGGTTTTTCTGTGCCAACAAGTTCGCCAATAACATTACCTGATTTGGACTCCCCCAAATCCTGCGTTTGCAAGCTTAGCGTTACAGAAACAGGATCGTCGCCTGACCGCTCTAAAATGCGCTCAAGCTGATCCGCGTCGGGAGCTGATAAGGCGCCAATTGGAATCGGCTTAATCCCGTCTTGGTAATTCATCTGCCCTGTGTGCGGGAACCTATGACTATCTGTTCCGACAGAACGAATAACTACGGCGAGCGCACCGCGCTTAGCCGCTTCACTTGCGCCGCGGCGACGTTTTTGATTCGCAGGCCCGTAACCGGCCCCATTCGCAAATTTTTCCATTAAACCAGAAATAAAGACAATCTTGCCCTCTAGCCCGCCTTCAGGCGCATTTTCCAAATCTTCAAATGTAGGAAAATAGGCAATATCAGCCGTAATGCCGCGGCGCGGCGTTGCAACAGACCCACCCAGCGCGGTAATATACATATCTTGAGCAAATGGGCTTTTGACACGAAAGCTCTCTGTACGGCGTCTCCATCCTTGTATGGTGAAGGGTTCAATACGGACTTTCTTCAGGCCTGCATCTTTAAAGCGCTTTACCGTCCAGCGCCGCGCTTTTGCCTCAGAAGGGCTCCCCGCCAGACGGGGGCCGATCTCAGTTGTCAAATCTTCAGTAAAATCATAGGCGAGTTCATGGGTTTTAGCCGCATCAAAAATACGTTGAATAATAGGATCATCCGACACCCATTTGGACATATCAATTTTAATATTCTGCGTTTCGGGCGGGCCAACATTATCATCAATATGAACATGCTCCATTTGAGCCGGCAATTGAACAGACCCAGAGTTTTGATCTGCGGGCTGACAGGCCGTAAGCGCCAAAACACCACCTAAGGCGGCTGATATTTTCAATTTATGAATCAATGTCATGACATTCCTCTTTTATTTATTCACTAGCTATATCGGCAAAGACAATTTGCCAAGAAAATTCGCCTTTAAAAGCGGCCTCAGCTATGGTTTAACGACTTACACTGGAATCTGCCGGAAGGGTCTAATTATGACATTTAAAGCCTTAGCACTATCAAGCTTAGCTGTAACAATGTTTTGGGGGTGCGAGAAAAACGCGCCTGATGCAAAGCAATCAGTTGAAAAAACGGCTGCGATTTCGCAGGCCGATATTGGCCGCCGTATCGAAATGTTGGCTTCGGACGATTTCGAAGGCCGCGCCCCCAGCACGGCGGGCGGCAAAAAAGCCTCGCAATATATTGCCGATGAAATGAAAGCCGCAGGACTATCGCCCGCCGGTAAGGACGGGACATACTTCCAGCCCGTCAATCTCACCGAAGCCGCTGTTCTCCCGACATCATCAATGAGCCTATCGAAAGACGGCATCCCCTTTCACACGTCCGATCAAAGCACCAATAGCGTCTATTGGAGTAAGCGGCTCGACCCGACATTAAACATCAATAATAGCGATCTTGTTTTTGTTGGTTACGGCGTTGTTGCACCAGAATTTGGCTGGGATGATTACGCCGGCATCGACGTTAAAGGCAAAACTGTTGTTATGCTTGTTAATGATCCCGGCTTTAGCACTAAAAATGACGCCTTATTTAAAGGCGAGTCCATGACATATTATGGCCGCTGGACTTATAAATATGAAGAAGCTGGCCGCCAAGGCGCAGCCGCTGCGATTATTATTCATGAAACAGCCCCCGCGAGCTATGGCTGGGGTGTTGTATCTGGCTCTTGGACGGGCGCACAATATGATCTGGTTCGTCCGGACGGCGGCGCATCGCGCACAAAATTAGAAGGCTGGGTACATTATGATACGGCCAAGGATATGTTCATCCAGGCCAATATGGACATTGAAGCGCAAAAACAAGCCGCGCTAGAAACAGGATTCAAGCCTGTCGCTATGGAGGGGCTCAGCCTTAACGCTACGATCAACCAAACTGTCGCAACGGTCGAATCTCGGAATGTGGCCGGAGAAATCAAAGGCACAGAAACACCGGATGAATATGTCCTCTATATGGCGCATTGGGATCATCTCGGCAATGGCGCTGCGGGGGAAGACCATATCTATAATGGCGCGGTTGATAATGCCACAGGCACCGCTGCGATTTTAGAAATTGCAAAGGGCTTCGCCGATCAAGGCGCACCGAAACGCTCCGCTATTTTCGTCGCCGTCACGGCTGAGGAATCTGGCCTTTTAGGATCGGCTTATTACGCAGAAGACCCAATTGTCCCGCTAAGCAAAACAGTCGCCGGTATTAATATTGACGCTATCCAGCCTATTGGCCGCACAAAAGACGTGATTGTCGTCGGGGCGGGCGCATCGCAGCTTGAGGATCGTCTTGCCGATATTTTGACTCCTCGCGATATGTATATTGTCCCTGACCCGAACCCGCAGGCTGGTTATTATTACCGCTCTGACCATATCAGCCTTGCGAAAAAAGGCGTGCCTATGCTCTATGCCGATAGCGGATTAAACCACCGCATTAATGGCCTTGAGTACGGCGAAGAGTTTTCAAAAACATATGAGCGTGAACGCTATCACAAGCCGGCCGATGAATATGACAATAGCTGGGACTTATCTGGCATCACAGAAATGAGCGAGATCTTCTTCGAACTCGGTTACGGCATTGCCGATAGTGATGAGTGGCCAAATTGGTATGAAGGTACTGAGTTCCGCGCCCTGTGGGATAATCTTCGCGACGAATAAAGCCATATTCCATGCAAACCATTATCTGCATGAAATGGGGAACGCGCTATGGCCCTGAATTTGTCAATAGGCTGTGGCGCGCTGTCCAGCGTAATACATCACGGGAAACGCGCTTAATTTGTTTTACGGATGATAGCGCGGGTGTTGACCCGGATGTGATATGTTATCCCCTGCCTGACATTAACCTGCCGAGCGGCCTAATCAATACGCCGTGGCGGAAACTTTCTGTCTGGCAATCACCGCTAGAAGATTTAAGCGGGGACGTTCTCTTCCTTGATCTTGATTTGGTTATAACGGGGAATTTAGACGACTTTTTCGACTTTGAACCGGGCCGCTATTGCGTCATAGAAAACTGGACCCAATTAGGTCAAGGCAATGGCAATACCTCCTGCTTTCGCTTCCCCATAGGGCGGCATAGCCATATCTATGAGCGCGTGCAAAAAGACCCGCAATCGGTCTTGTCACTATATCGCATCGAGCAGCTTTATATCTCGCGCGAGATAGAGGATATGGTCTTTTGGCCCCCAGCATGGTGCGCCAGCTTCAAACATAGTCTTCTGCCAAAATGGCCGATGAATTTCTTTAAAACGCCCCCCCTACCCGCTGACACACATCTTGTCGCCTTTACAGGAAAGCCTGACCAAGACGAAGCCGCGCGGGGCGAATGGCCCGTTAAAAAATGGTACAAACGCGCCTATAAATATGTCAAACCGACCCCTTGGATTCATGAGCACTGGTAAGCCCAGCATTGGCATGGGCATTTTAAGCTGGCGCGGCGCAGCCAGCCTTGATTATGCCCTTGGCAGCTATAGCGCCTCCGGTCTTTTTAATCTCTTTGGTGAACGCGCCATTATCCTGCCCGAGCCTGATGAGGCTGTGAAATCTATTGCCGCCCAACACCCGCTTACGTCTTATGAATTTGACCGCAATCTTGGCATTGCAGGCGGCATGCGCGCTGTAGCCGAAACTTTATCAACTGATTATGTTCTCTTTCTTGAAAATGACTGCCCTTTAATCGAAAGCTATGAGGCCGCAGAAAAACAAATTGCGCAATCCATAGAAGCCCTTGAGGCTGGCGCCGCCTTTATGGCGCGCCTCAGAAGCCGGCGTGAGCCCGGAGAGCTGTTTAATACGCTCGAAAAATATCAAAATTACTGGGCCGATGGATTAAAACCGACAATACGCCGAACGCTACGGCCGCTAAAGGCCAAACGCTTATGCGGCACGGCGGTTTATGCCCGCAGCGATCCGCATTTAAAACATCCCAATTATATTAGCCGCTATGATGATGACAGCTATATTGTTTCGCCTAAAGCTATGCCGTGGACGAACCAATCTATTTTATTGCGGCGAAGAGATTTTTTAGACGTGATTTTGCCCTTTGTAGAATCGCAAGCTTTGACCCGCGCAATTAATGGGTTTCACAATATAGAAATTGAATTAAACCAATCTCGCTTTTGGACGGGATCGGACATGAATATCTTCTGCCCGCCGGGAATATTTACCCATAAACGGCTGGGAGATAGAGGTTATCTGTGACAAATTCGCCTAAGATGCGTAAATTGCTCCCTGATTGCGCGAATTGATTGGATTCACGCTTTCTTTAATGTCTATAGCTACAGCTAGAAAAAACCCTTATTCTGCGCGAGACGACAGTTATGAAATATATTGCCGACGCCCTTAAACTAGGCGCTACACTCACTTTTGTTTCAACCCTTTTAATTGCTGGCTCCGAACAAGCCTTTGCCAATGGCCCGCCCGGAAGCGCCGGTGATAAGGTTGCCAAATTCAGACAACTCGGAACAGAGCTCCCGTCTCCAAATGTTTACCGTAGCGCGTCGGGAGCGCCGGGGCCGGCCTATTGGCAGCAGCAAGTCGATTATAAAATGGACATCACGCTGGATGAAGATAATAAACGTATTATCGCATCCGAAGTTATTGAATATACAAATAACTCACCTGATACGCTGCGTTATCTTTGGGTTGCCCTCGATCAAAACCGCTTTAAAGACGGCTCAACAGCCCGCATGAGTGAAGTTGCATCCGCAGCCGGAACGCGCCGCGACCGCGCCGGCTCCGGCGATAGTTATAGCTTCGCCGCCTTGATGCGCGCGCAAGGTTTTGAAGACCAAAATCACGGCTTTGAATTTAAGCTCGTCGGTGACGGGGCCGGAAATCCGCTCGATTATATTATAAATGACACGATGATGCGGATTGAACTTGATCCGCCGCTAGAGCCGGAAGACTCAACACGTCTTCGCATCGACTGGGAACATAATATCATTGACGAAGTCAATATTGGCGGCCGCGGCGGCTGGGAATATTTCGAAGAAGATGATAATTATATCTTCGGCCTCGCGCAGTGGTTTCCGCGCCTTGCCGCCTATACCGATTATACGGGTTGGCAGAACAAACAATTCCTTGGCCGCGGTGAATTTACACTCGAATTTGGTGATTACGAAGTCAATCTAACGGTTCCCGAAGATCATATCGTGTCCGCGACTGGCGTTTTGCAAAACCCGACCCAAGCTTTGAGTGCTGAGCAGCGCCGCCGCCTCGATAAAGCTAACACGAAAGAGCCTGTCTTTATTGTGACGCCAGAGGAAGCCGAGGAGAACGAAAAAACCAAAGCAAGCGGAACAAAAACGTGGAAGTTTAAAGCTGAGAACGTCCGCGACTTTGCATGGTCAAGTTCGCGTAAATATATTTGGGATGCGATGTTGTTTGAGCAAGACGACGAGACAAACCCTGTCGTTACAGCCATGTCTTTCTACCCAAAAGAAGCAGAGCCGATCTGGTCTCAATATTCGACACATGCCGTGGTTCATACCATGGATGTCTATAATAAATTTTCATTCAACTACCCTTACCCTGTGGCCCAATCGGTTAACTCTTGGGAGCGCGGCGGTATGGAATATCCAATGATTACCTTTAATGGCTATCGTCCGGTTCCGGGTGAAGACGGTGAAGATCCAACCTATTCACGCAATACAAAATACGGTCTTATTGGTGTGATTATTCACGAAATTGGCCATATCTATTTCCCGATGGTCGTCAATTCTGATGAGCGCCGCTGGACGTGGATGGATGAAGGCCTTAACACATTCCTCGAATATATGGCGGAATATGAGTGGGAAGAAAACTTCCCTATTCGCGGCGGGTTCCAGAATCCGCTCGATCAAATCACGCGCTATATGACAAGTTCCAATCAAGTGCCGATTATGACGCAATCTGATAGCGTCCTACAATTTGGCCCGAATGCTTATGCCAAGCCTGCGGCCGCACTTATCGTGCTCCGCGAAACCGTCATGGGCCGCGAGTTGTTCGACTACGCATTTCGCGAATATGCCCGCCGCTGGAAGTTTAAGCGTCCAACACCCGCAGATTTCTTCCGCACGATGGAAGACGCCTCTGCCGTAGACCTTGATTGGTTCTGGCGCGGATGGTTCTTTGACACGGAATATGTCGATATTGGCATCCCAAGTGTTCGTGAATACCGCATTTCGACACAAGACCCTGAGATCGAATTCGATAAAGACCGCGCTGAAAATCAAGCCCGTTACCCTGAAAATATTGTGCAGCGGCGCAACCGCGATGAAGGCATTGAGCCTTACATCGAGCGCTTCCCTGATACGGTCGATTTCTATAACGAAAATGACCGATTTACAGTGACGAATAAAGACCGCAACAAATTCAAATCCTTTGTTGATGGCTTGAAAGCTGATGAAAAAGCCGCTTATGAGCGCGCTTTAAACGAAAACCCTTACATTTATTTCGTCGATTTTGAAAACCATGGCGGATTAATTTCACCTCTTCCTTTAACCATCACCTATGCTAATGGCGACACAGAGGAGCTCATGATTCCGGCCGAGATTTGGCGTCGTAATTTAAACAATGTGACAAAACTTATTGTACGCCGTAAAAAAATCGAGAAAATAGAATTGGATATAGCGCATCAAACAGCAGACGCGAATTATGACAATAATAGCTTCCCGCCTGTTCTTCGCTCCTCACGTCTTGAGCTTTTCAAATCCAACTCTCGCCGCAGCAGCCTCATGGCTGATATGCTAGTAGAGCTTAAAACTGATGACGATAAAGACGAAGCTGATAGCTCCGATAAAATGGTTCCAATGGAAGATGGTAATACTGCGGATAGCTCTGAAAACATGTCCGATAAAATGACGAATAAAAAGAAGAAATCGTCTGATAAAATGAAAAAATCCCTATCCGACAAAGACCAAAAATCTCTAAGTAAAACGCTGAAGCGTTTACTTGGAAAAGACAAAAAATAGCTTATTCAAATGCTGACACGGCGTTTATTTAGCTCCTTAATCAGTGCCGGCGCTCTCGCCGGCACTTTTTGCCTCTCATCATCCGCCTATGCTCACCGTGAGTCGGCATCAAGCACAGAAATCCTATGGTCGGATGAGACAAAAACCATACAAGTCACTCATGTTATGCATACGCATGATGCGCAGCGCGCCCTTTTTCACATGGGCCGGATTGAAACCCCTGATCTTAGCTCTTTGAAAGCGCAGGCTAAGCTCGCCCTCTATTTCAGCGAGACCTTTACGCTTTCTGCTGACAACAGCCCACTTGAGCTTAATATTATTGGCGCGGAAATCATTGGGCGGAATGTTTATATCTATCAAGATGTCTCCCTGCCTGAACGGCCTAAAAGCCTCGTGATTGATCCCTATATGTTCCAAGGCGTGGTGGTTAACTTCCTCAATCATATTGACGTCAATACACAAAGCGGCATTAAATCTTTTCGGCGAACGAAAAACAGCGCCCCTTTTGATATCCCGTTTTAGGGCGCTCCTTAAAGCGCTCCTGCCGCCTAACCTCGCAAACACGATAGAGCCCACCTGTTTTATCTTGCGCGCTTGACGATTTTCCCTAAAAAGATATCCATGATAACATTACATCATTTAAATAATTCGCGCTCGCAGCGTGTGCTTTGGCTTCTTGAAGAACTAGGTCTTGATTATGAGATCAAACATTACACACGCGACCCACATACCAGCCGCGCCCCGATAGAGCTTAAAACTATTCACCCCCTCGGAAAATCTCCTGTCCTTACGGATGGTGATAAAACCATTGCCGAGACCGGCGCGATTGTTGAATATCTCATTCGTGAGCATGGCGGCGGACGGTTGAGGCCTGAAACGGGCACAGCCGCCTATGATGACTATGAACATTTTATGCATTTTGCCGAAGGTTCAGCCATGCTGCCGCTGCTTTTGGCGCTTTATACAGGCTTTCTAGGCGATGCAGCCAAACCGATTCAGCCTATGATTATGGCTGAAATTAAGGGTATTTTCGATTATGTCGAATATCACTTGATCCGAAATGAATATTTTGCAGGTGATGACCTGACAGCCGCAGATATTATGATGATCTTTCCTCTCGAAGCCGCCCATGCAAGGGGCCGTTTAAAAGGCTATGAAGCCTGCCAAGATTTTGTCGCTAAAATTCATAAACGCCCGGCCTATAACCGCGCGATAGAAAAAGGCGGTGAATACGCCTATGGACCTAAATAAATGACTATTTTTCACCTTGCCTATCCGGTTAAAGATAAAGAAACCACCCGCGAATTTTACCGCGATATCATTGGATGCCGCCAAGGCCGAGAAGCTGAGACTTGGGTGGATTTCGACTTTTTTGGCCACCAACTTAGCTTTCACGTTAGGCCCGAAGCTTTTACCGCTGCTGAAGCCACCAATGATGTCGATGGTAAAGCCGTTCCCGTTCGCCATTTTGGCGCTGTGCTCGCTTGGGAGGCTTGGCATGAATTGAAAGACCGCTTAATGGGGCGCGGCACTGATTTTATTATTGATCCCTATATCCGTTTTAAAGGCGAAACGGGCGAGCAAGCCACAATGTTTTTCCTCGACCCGTCAGGCAATGCTCTTGAATTTAAAAGCTTTAAAGACCCGTCACAAGTCTTTGCCGCCTAGAGTACGGATCGGTTTAAAGGCTAGAGGCAGCCTGAAGGCTTAGACGATTTGATTCTTAGATAAATATCTTACTTATCATCCTCGGTTTTCTTATCTTTCTTTTTACTTCCAAAAAGGCCGCCAATCAGGTCACGCGCAATATCTTCGGGCTTAACCTCTTCGTCTTTTGCCGCGGGCGGCTTTGCCGCTGAATTTTGAGCCGTTCCAGTTTGAGAGCTAGCCGCATCTTGACTCCCGCCAAGGATACTACCCAGCACACTGCCGACATCGGGAGCCGTCGCCTGCGGCTGTGATGATTGCCCGCCCGAATTAGCGGGCTGTTCACCGCCGAGTACAGTGCCTAAAAATGCACCCGCCGCGCCGCCAAGCTCTCCGCCAATTTGATCTTGAATCAAGCTTTGTGCTTGTACCGCTAAAAGTGAGCCCACAGCGTCTTGGTCAAGGCCCGTTTTAATATTATCAAAGCCGCCGCTGATACGGAGCGGAATCCCTGCTTTTGCAAAGCTATTGGCATCTGACGTTGTCAGGCGGGGCTTAAACCGGAAATCTATATTCTGATTGCCTAGGTCAATCTGCCCGCCTCCAATGGCCGCAACGCCAAGTGCATTAAAATTAAAATTATCAATATTCATTACGCCATTTTGCATCGAAAACTTGCCGACAATATCGCGAAAGCTCGTGACTTTATCTGCGCCCAATCCGCCAACCGCGCTTTGCAACGACAATCCTTGTGAAAAGCCGCTCAGGGTTGAGGCCATATCAATGCCGCGGACTTGACCGTCACGCACGCCAAACTCTCCGCCGCCGCTAAGTGACTTCATGATGCTATCCATAGATAGGCCGGCCCCGCGAATTTTAAAATTCGTTGCGCCAATACCCGTTGCATTGGCAAAACTTACAAATTTCGCCAAGACGCTTTCAGTGTCCAAAGACGCCAAAGATATATCCATATCAAGAACAGGATTATTTCGGCGCGCATTAATTGACATAAGCATACGCCCTTGACCGCCATAAAGCGCCATATTCGGGAAATCTACAGTCAGTTGGCTATCTTTAATCACCGCTTGGATATCAGATTGACCAAAGCTGACAGAGCTTGTCAAAAGCTGCTGCGTTGAGAGTTTAATATCTGCGTCAAACGCTTTAATCGCGTCCACATTAAGCGGCTCTTTGCTCCAGCCTTTAGGCGCATTAGGCGGCGGCGCATAAGCGGCCTGATAAGGGCGTATATCAAGCGCAGCCACATTAAGCTCGCCTGTAAGCTTAGGCTTGGCCGCTGATAAATTCGCGTTGAACTGGCCTTGGCCCGAAAGCTTATCAAGGCTAAGCGATGACAGAGAAATCGTCAAAGCGGACATATCGCCGTCGACATTGCCATTAACAGCAAAGTTTTCAAATATAGCGCCTTGGGTTGTGCTGGCAGGAAGCTCCACATCTAAACTCTGGGCAAGGCGGCGCAAGCTAGCCGCCTCCCCGTTAAAAGTTCCGCTCAGAGCGGTTTGCGGCGTCACGCCCATTATTTGCGTAACGTTGCCTTTGAAACGACCGTTAAGTGCGCCGCCCGTCAGTTGGGCATCGAGGTTACTTAGCTTGGCTTCGCGGCCATTATAATCAATGCTTAAGGGCGCGGCGAGGTTAAGCTGGCCCAATATTGCGGCGGCTTTATTATCAACGCCTGCTTTCGGCGCTAAAACGGCAATGGACGGGATTTTAAGCTGCGAGAGCACGCCGTTTGTGGTCATGTCTTCACCGGTTAGGGTGACAGTCCCCGTATAAGCTGCCGTCAAATCTACACTGCTAAGCTGCGTCTCATCCAGCTTTAATTTAATAGCGTCCTGCGTATAGTCGATGGCGCCCGAGACAACGGCGCGGTCGAGAACCGCCGCTTGCGCAATGTCAAGTTTAAGCGCCGTTATAAGCGCTGGAATTTTCTGCGCATCGGCGGAAAATCGCCCTTTAGCGCTCACGGCATCACCGCGTAAACTTACATCACCTTGATAGGCTGCGCTCAGATTATCGCCGCTGATATCTGCGCGTGTAAATTTCACATCAACCGCGTCTTCGCTGTAAGATAAGCTTCCCGCAAGATCGGCCGTATTCACAATAACATCTGGCTCAAGCTCTAATTTCAAGGCCTGCATAGCCGCTGGAAGCTCCTGAATAGAGGCTGTGAAATTACCATTGGCTGTTATAGCTTCCCCAATATTAGCCTGCCCGTCATAACGGCCATCAAGATTATCGCCGCTCACTTTGGCTATAATATTACGCGCGAGAAATCCGTCATCTTTGGCGCTTAAATCTGCGTTTATATTGGCCGTCTTAACCAGCTCAATCCCGTCAATGCTCTGCTCAAGCGCTAGGGCCAAGGCCGGTACATTATTAACATCCGCTGTAACACGCCCTGAAAAGACGGGTGCAACCTCTGTGGTGAGGTTGATTTTGGCATCGCCTTTATAATCAGCTTTAAACAAATCGCCTTCGACAAGAATATCACTACCGCTCGCGGTTAGAGCCGCGCCGTCATAGGCAAATATACCGGAAAACCTGCCCGTATTGACAAGGTCAGAATATTTAATCTCTTGCGGTACAAGCGCCGTTAAAGCGGCCATGTCGCGAATATTGCCTTCGATATTTGCTGTAAACGCAATATCTGCGCTTTCAGTGAATTGCCCGCTACCATCAAGATCAGCAAAATCTGTTTTCAGTTTCGCGGTAAAATTAGCTTCCCCGCCGCCGAGAAAATAACGCGGGGTATCAAGCGATACATCCAGATCAATCGGCGTGTCATCCAGTGTCATCGCACCCTCAATTTCGACAATTTCATCTAAAGACGGCAGGCTAAAGGACAGGCTCGCATTTGTGATATCATGCGAGATATTGGCTGCCGCGTCGCGATATGTAATCCGGCCATCCGTAATCGCAAAGCGGCCTATTTTGGGATCATAGGCGTTAAACCGTCCATCGCGTTTAAAAGGCTCCCCCTCAACCGGCTTTTCTGCAGGCTTGGGATCACCAAAAATCCAGTTCACAGACCCGTCGGCTTTTTTTTCAAGATTAATAACTGGTTTTGTGAGCTCAAATTTCGCCACTTCAACGCGTTTGGAGAAAAGCGGCAAAAGACGAATACGCGCATCAAGACCGTCCATGGTCATCAAATGATCGCTAGCGAAACCGTCTGCGTTGTCAATTTCAATCACGCCGGTTTGGGCTTTCAGGACAGGGAAAACAGAGAGTTTTACATCACCTGTAATCGCCACATCACGCCCAAGCGCTGTCGCTAGCTGTGATTCTATTGTATCCTTATAGGTCGAAGCCGGAATCAAAGCTGGCAATATCACTATAGCGCCAAGCAAAAGTCCTATAATAAGAACAATCCCAATAAACAGCTTTTTCATCATGGCCTCCAATGGCTAAGACGCCCGCTTAAGTCACCCAAGATGAACATTAGCAAAACGAGACCAAAAATAATACACAAGACTCCGTGACGATATCGTGACGGAGCCTCATGCTAAATTATTGCTTTGAATTGCCGATAAAGGGCGTGATTTTAAGCGAGGCCTAAAATCTTTCGCAATTTTTCCGGGCTCACATCACCGCCGGCAAAATCATCAAAAGCATGTTCCGCTTCGCGAATCATATGATTGGCAATGAAAGGTGCGCCTTCACGCGCGCCGTCTTCGGGATGTTTAAAGCAACATTCCCACTCCAGAACCGCCCAACCGTCAAATCCATATTGCGTGAGCTTTGAGAATATCTGCTTAAAATCAACCTGACCATCTCCGAGTGAGCGGAACCGCCCCGCTCTATTCCGCCAATCTTGATAGCCGCCGTAAACACCAACGCGGCCCGTCGGGTTAAACTCAGCATCTTTGACGTGGAACATTTTTATACGCTCATGATAAAGGTCAATATAATGTAGATAATCCAGCGACTGTAAAACAAAATGACTTGGGTCATAAAGGATATTGGCACGCGGGTGATTATTCACTTCATCTAGGAACATTTCGAATGTCGCCCCGTCATGAAGGTCTTCACCGGGATGAATTTCATAACACACATCTACGCCGTGATCTTCAAAGCAATCCAAAATCGGTGTCCAGCGGCGACCCAGCTCAGCAAACCCTTCTTTGACTAAACCGTCGGGGCGCTGCGGCCACGGATAAACGGTTGGCCAAAGTAAAGCCCCAGAGAATGTTGCATGGGCTTTTAGGCCCATACGCTCACTTGCTTTGGCGGCATATTTAAGCTGCTGCACGGCCCATTTTTGGCGCTCATCCGGTTTCCCGCGAAGCTCCTCGGGCGCAAAATTATCAAACAGCGTGTCATAAGTTGGGTGCACAGCAACAAGCTGTCCCTGCAAATGAGTTGATAGCTCCGTAATGGCGCAGCCCGCTTCCTGACAAATGCCAACAAGTTCATCCGCATAGGTTTGGCTCTCGGCCGCCTTTTGCAAATCCATACAGCGCGGATCATTAGACGGGACTTGTAGGCCAACATAACCCGCATCTGCCATCCACTCTGCCGCAGATTTCAAGGTCGAAAACGGCCCCTCATCTTGCATAAATTGAGCGAGAAAAACAGCCGGCCCCTTAATGCCTTTACGGGCTTGTAGGGCATTAAGCTCTTTAACTGATAATTTTTGAGTCATGTCACATCTCCAATCTTAATATTTCATATCCAACCACGCGCCGCCTTGAGCTGAGCTTTCGACAACAGATTCAATAAATGTCATTCCGCGTAGAGCTTCATCAATATTCGGAACGAAATGATCGCCCTCACCGCGCAAATTTTTAGCAAAGTCACTGTAAAGCGTCGCAAAGGCTTCAAGATAGCCTTCAGGATGACCGCTGGGTGTGCGGGTGATACGGGCCGCTTCATCTGATAAATTTGCGCCGGCACGATGACGTTCTTGACGGCCATCAGCATATTTCACCATGAGCGTATTAGGCTCTTCTTGGCACCAATCAAGCCCGCCTTTTTCGCCGTAAACACGTATGCGCAGCATATTTTCTTCACCTGCGCAAATTTGGCTGGCCGTTAAAACACCTGTAATGCCATTATCTTGTTCGAAAAACACCATGCCGTCATCATCAAGCCCTCGCCCCGGCACAACCGCCTGTAGCCACGCCCGAACTTTGGTAAAGGGTGATCCCGTAATATATTCTGCAAGGTTATGCGCATGAGAACCAATATCGCCCATACAGCCCGAAGGGCCAGAGCGCGACGGGTCTGTTCGCCATCCGGCTTGTTTTTGCTCACTCTCAATCGCCTCGGATAGCCAGCCTTGCGTATATTCAACATAAACTTTACGCAGCGTCCCCAACGCGCCGCCAACAGCCAACTCACGGGCATGACGCACCATCGGATAGCCCAAATAAGTATGGGTCAGAGCATATTGAACCTGCGGATTCCCTGCGAGGGCCGCCTGTATTTCCCGCGCTTCATCAAGGCTAATTGTCGCTGGCTTATCGCTAATCACATGAAATCCAGCCTCTATCGCGGCAATCGCAACTGGCTTATGTAAATGGTTCGGCGTGACGATTGAGACGGCCTCCATACGTTCACCCTTGGGGCGTTTGGCTTCCTGTTCAAACATGTCTTTCCAGCTATTATATGTCCGTTCCGGCGCAAGGCCAAGCACAGCGCCGGAAGCTTGAGAACGCTCCGGCGTACTGGAGAGTGCGCCGCAAACAAGCTCGCAATTTCCATCAAGCCGCAAAGCATGACGATGAACAGCTCCAATAAAAGCGTCTGTCCCGCCGCCGACCATTCCAATACGTAGCGGGTTTTGTTGTGCCGTTGGCATGATTTAATCTCCTGAGTCTATAAATGACGAGAGCTTGCGTGTTACACCGCTATCGCGTCTTGCCCTGAACAACGTAATGAAGACCGCCCAAAATATGCTGCTCGAATTTTTCATTGGTATAATTCGCGGCGTCATGGCCTAGGTTTGTGTAAAAACTTCGGCCACCATCATATTCATGCGCCCATGCAATCGGCGTTATGCCTTGGGTCTTTGCATTTTGGTAGCTTTGACGATCAATCGTTAGAACGGGCGTTATGCCGCCATATAAACGTTCAAAATCATACCATTCATCCGACCACTCAAAGCTAGCCGGCAAAAATTCAGTCGCCGGATGCGTGACAGCCGTTTTAAAAAGCGTTGCCGCCTGAACATTACTCGGCTCATTGGGATGGCTTTCAAATTTTCCGCCAACCAAATCAATGAACCACGGCCATTCTATTTTGATATGTGTATCAGTGGCGGAATGGACGCCGACAAAGCCTCCGCCGTTTTGAATATATGTTTTAAACGCATCTTGCTGCTCAGGCATAAGTATTGGACCTGAAGTATTTAAGAAAACGACGGCATCATATTTCGCTAGTTTATCACGGGTAAAATCCGTTGAATCTTCGGAAAATGTAACTGAAAAATTATTATCATCTGCCAATCGGCGAAACAGCGCTTGGCCTGCGGGTATGGATTTATGCCGCCAGCCCAGTGTTTTTGAAAATACAAAGACGGATTTATCGGCCATGCTAATGTGATTATCCTGCACCGAGAGATCATCATTTGTCGAGGGCGATGTCTTTGTGCTGGGGCTACAAGCCGTCAGGCTCAAAATAGCGAAGGCTAAAACGAAGCTATGGTTAAACGCCATATGATTTGTCCCTAGAAATACTTATTGTTATTATGATATATTATTTGGCCTGTAATGTTAAAATTGTCAACGTTGTCAATTCTATTTCATGATGGAAAAATTCGCGTTATGACGCCGTAATGTTTTCACGGTCAGACGTAATATGTGATTGAAAGCCGCCTTTCAGCGCCTTATGCCTAGATTATGACAGCGCTTTCTCAAAATGTGATTCCCTCTTCGCCCGATGAATGGCTGCACGCCGCGCGCCGTGATATCAATCTAACCCTCGAAGCCTTAATCCCGTCGATTGAGACATGGCCCAAAGCGCTTCACCATGCCCAGCATCATGCCCTAATGGCCCCAGGCAAGCGGTTTAGGCCCATATTATGCCTTGCCATTACAGATGGTTTAAAAGCGCCGCGTAAGGCCGCTCTGCGGATCGGCGCTGTTGCGGAAATTGTTCATACGGCCTCGCTCATACTTGATGACTTGCCCTGTATGGATGATGCCGATTTACGGCGTGGCCGCGAGACCGTACATTTAGCCTTCTCAGAAAGCACAGCTGTTCTCGCGGCGACAAACCTGCTGAACCGCGCCTTTGGGATTGCCGCGCGGAGCCAATCCCTGACAGCAGAGCAGCGCGTCGATATTATTGACAGTCTCTCGCGGAGTGTCGGTTCAAGCGGGCTGATAGCCGGACAAATCGCAGATCTTGCCAATGCGGATATGCGCACAGCTACTTCCAAAGTAGAGCGCGTCAATGCCCTAAAAACAGGAGCATTATTTGATTTTACCATAGAGGCCGCCGCCATCATCGGAGATGCATCTGAAGAGCAAGCAAGACATCTTATGGCGTTTTCCAAACAAATTGGGCTCGCTTTTCAGCTTTTGGACGATTTAAAGGATGAAATCTTATCGGAAGCCGAAAGCCAAAAATCTACTAAGCGGGATATTGGCAAAGCCACCCTTGTAGCGCTTGAAGGACAAGACGGCGCAATGGAGCGGCTCTCTGGCTACATGATGACGGCGCGAGCTTCGATAAAAGCCGCTCAGCTCACAACACAAGCGACCTTGCTTCATGTGATTGATATGCAATTTTCACTCCCGTCATGAAACCCTGCCTTGAGATTAAAAATATATCAGCCTCATATGGCAAGTTTGAAGCGCTGAAAGATATAAATATCACGCTCAACGCCGGAACGATAACCGGGCTGATTGGCCCGAATGGAGCCGGAAAAACCAGCCTCGTAAATGCGATATGCGGTCAAATTACGCCCCGTAGCGGCGAGATTATTATTCAAGGCGAGCGCTTGACCGCGCATAGTACACGCTCACATCGTATTGGTCTTGTCCCGCAAGATATTGCACTTTATCCCTTTTTAACGGCCCGCGAAAATCTAGAGGCTTTTGCGCAATACCTCTCCTTGCCAAAAGCCAAGCAAAGCGATGCTATTAACAGCGCGCTGTCTGATGTCGAGTTGAGCGATAAAGCCGACATGCGCATCAGCCATATGTCTGGCGGCATGAAACGCCGCATTAATGTTGCGGCCGCAATCATGCACAGCCCTGCGCTTTTAATATTGGATGAACCCACAGCGGGCGTTGATACACCTGCCCGTGACGCCATTCACAGCCTGCTCAAAAAACTCGCCGCCAGCGGCATGACGATTATACTCGTGACTCATGAACTCGACGAGGTGGAGCATTATTGTGACCATGTCTTATTCCTCGCTGCGGGGCGAGTCTTGGCCCACGCGGAATGTTCGAAAATCCTCTCGCGTGCCTTTGGTGAGCGCCGAGAAGTTATTATTGATTTCGCCCGCCCACCAAATGAAACCCACCGCCAAATCATGCAAAGCTTTGCTCTTAAGCCTGGGAGCGTCCCAACACGGTGGCAATTATTTACACCGATTAATAATGAGACATATCTTACCAAGCTCGTCACAACCGCTGAGAGCCTGCACCCCGCCATTCGGGATGTGTCGATAAGACGGCCTAACCTCACGCGGCTTATGGAGATTGTTGAAAAAACCGGAGCCTTCCCGAGATGATCGCCGCTGTGTTTAAAACCATGTGGCTGCGGCTTTGGCGGGATAAAGGCGCGCTTATCCTCGCCTTTATTTTACCCGGATTCATTTTCGCCGTTTTCGCATCAATCTTCTCAAATGCGGCAGGCGGAAATCTTGATATCCGTGTCGCCATGGCGGTTACAAGTGATGACCCGGCCGTTATTGACTTCGCCCAAGATTTACGCAGCAAGGCCGATTACAGCGTCACCTTCAAGAGCGAGTTTAGCGAAGATGATATTAGAGAGCGCATTGCCCTTGGCACCGAAGATGTCGGGGTAATTATCACCGCGCGTCCTGCATTGGGCGCTGAAACACCGCCGTTTAAAATCATTACCGAGCCTAGCCGCGATGTTGCGGCCACCATTTTGCAAGGACAAATCCGGCAATATATAGCCTCTCAGAGCGCAAGCGGATCAAGAAGCGGATTAGGCGGTAATTTATTCGATGTAAAATCCGCTATAACGGCGGCCTCTCAAAACGGGCCGAAAGACCCCTCTGTGACCTATTATGTCGGCGGGGTCGCCATATTATTCCTGCTTTTCTCTGCTATGCAAGGCGCAGCCCTCACGCTTGAGGAGCGCGAGAGCGGGATTTCCCGCCGCATTTTGCCCGGCCCCAAAAATGTTATGAAGCTTATTTTCGGTAAATATCTCTTTTTGACGTTTATCGGCACCCTCCAGACGGCGCTGATTTTGCTCGTCGCGGCTCTCTTTTTCGATGTTGTGATGAGTGGCCATCTAGCGGGGCTTATCTTCGCCTGTCTCGGCGCGGCGAGCCTTGCCGCCTCTATTGGCCTGTTAACAGCTAGCTTATGCCGCACGCCTGCGCAGATGAATACGGTATCAACCTTTATCGTCTTGCTATGTTCGGCTGTTGGCGGATCAATGGTGCCGCGCTTTATGATGCCGGATTGGCTGCAAGGGCTTGGCCGCTTCACCCCTAATCATTGGGCCATAGAGGCTATGTACGGCATTTTGGCGCGGGGACAAACACTATCTGATCTGCTAGTGACGTGGTTGATCTTATTCGGATGTAGTGCTGCGGCAATATGTTTGACAATAATGATCTCGCATAAATTACGCCGCCTGTAGAGTTTCGCCCTATGAATGACATTACCACATATCCGCAGCGCCCCACGGGGCTTGTCCTTGTCACGCTCCTCAGTAGCGTCTGGATATTTGTTCACGTCTATAGCGTTTTCTTTCACAATCTTAATTCAAACCCGCTTATTACTGCCGGATTAATCCTCTGCCAATGCTGGCTTTATACGGGGCTATTTATCTGCGCTCATGACGCGATGCACGGCACGCTTGCGCCGACGAATAAGCGTTTAAATGATATCATCGGCACAGCGATTTTATTTTACTATGCCGGCTTTAGTTTTAAAAATATGAAAACCGCTCATATGGATCACCACAGATTCCCCGGTACAGATAAAGACCCTGATTTCAATGCTAATGATCCGCATAAATTCTGGCCTTGGTATATGAAATTTTTCACGACCTATTTTGGCGTCAAACAATTCCTAATGCTTTTTGCCATTACGGTTATCTATCTTATTCTCGGCGCGAGCTATCTGAACACCATCATCATGTGGGCTGTTCCAGCGGTTTTATCCTCATTACAGTTGTTTTATTTTGGAACTTACCTGACACATAAACACGGCGAAGATTTTCCTGATAGCCATAATGCCCGCAGTAATAATTACCCCGGCTGGCTGTCTTTGCTGACCTGTTTTCACTTTGGTTATCACCATGAGCATCACCTCTATCCGCATGAGCCGTGGTGGAGACTTCCAAGCCGTAAACATGCAGAGCCAACACCATGATTGCTAATATTTTCATTGTCATTGCCAGTATTATTTTTATGGAAGTCTTTGCTTGGGCTTTTCATAAATATTACATGCACGGCCCCGGATGGGGTTGGCATGAAAGCCATCATGTGCATACGGACGGCCCGTTTGAAACCAATGATCTTTACGCCGTCTGTTTTTCACTCATAGCCGCAGGATTATTTATTGTAGGCTCCCTATGGTGGACACCGCTATGGTATATCGCGCTTGGTTTTACAATCTACGGCGGGCTTTACGGCTTTGTCCATGACGGCCTCGTCCATCAGCGCTGGCCGTTTAATTACACGCCGAAAGGCGGCTATCTTTTCCGGCTCGTCCTCGCGCATAGGATGCACCACCACACGACAACCAAAGACGGCGCGGTAAGTTTTGGGTTTTTGTGGGCGGAAAAGCCGGAAGAGTTGAAAGCAAAACTCAAAGGTTGATATAATCTGGCGTTATGTGGCGTAGCGTTTCAGACTTTAAAACGCGTTGAGCTATTTGCATATTCAGAATTTAAAACTAGCCTAATAAGGGCCGCTCGTAAAATCCATCCCGCGATAGATCTTCCACATTGGCCCGCGCCATAGCTGGCACCGCCGCAGTTACTGCCAGCCATAATTTGCGGTTTGTGCTCGCGCTCACACGGCCCTCCCATGCCTCAGGCCCGCCGGCTCGCAGGCTTTCACCAATTTCGCGGTAGACCTTAAGGGCCGCGCAAATCGCCCATGCACAGCGAAAGGGAAGCTGTTTAATCCCGACCTTGGCGCTCGCGTAATAGGCTTCCGCAATATCAAGCTGCACGCAGGCGGCTTTATGGGCAGCGGGCCAATGGGCGCGTTTCGCTAAATCTACGGCGGCAGTCGGTGCGCCCGCGGCCATGAGTAAGTCTTGCGGCACAAAAACGCGGTCAGCCTTCGCATCATCAACCACATCACGCGCGATATTCGTTAGCTGAAACGCCAAGCCCAAATCACTCGCGCGGTCAAGCGTTGCTGCATCGCGAACGCCCATAATATAGGCCATCATAACACCAACGACCCCTGCCACATGATAGCTATAATCCAAAATATCTGCTGTGGTTTTATAAACGCGGTCTTCTGCGTCCATCTGAAAGCCCTTTAACAGCTCATCAGCGTGAATATGCGGGATATTATGTGTTTTAAAAACGCGGGCGAGGCCTGCGAAAATCGGATTATCCGTTGCGACGCCGGATAGCGCATCATGCGTGAGCCGTGTTAACTCAGCGAGGCGTTCGGCCTGCCCCGTCTTATAATCCTCAATCTGGCCATGACCCATTTCCTGCCCGTCAATCACGTCATCGCAATAGCGGCACCACGCATAGAGCATCGAGGCATCATCACGCAGCACAGGCGGCAAAACGCGGCTGGCGAGCGCGAAACTCTTACTGCCCTTTTTAATAGAGGCATGACCATGTGCGGCAACAGCATCCATATTTACACCCTGCCCGAAACCGACCAGCGGTTTCGGCGCTCCATTATAATTGATTGACAATCAATTACTGTCATTTCGCGCCAAAGAAATCAGGCTTCGACAGCGCCGTGCCGTTTTGCCGTAAAATATTATAAGCCGTCGCCATATGAAAATAGATATTCGGAAGGGTGAAGCCTGATAAATAGCTTATGCCTGTAAATTCCATCTCGCGCGGGCCCATTTTAAGGCTAAATTCGCGGCCCTCTTGGCCGTCCAGTTGATCGGATGTCACAGCGGCTATATCGGTTTTAGCCCGCGCAATCAGAGCGTAAGCATCTTCAAAGCTCTCGACAACCGTTTGATAATCCGGCGGTGTTTGCCCTGCAATACGGTAAGGCCCGTTCTTGGCCAATTCACAAACCGTTTGCGCTTGTTTTTTCAGCGGCCACATATCAGGGGTTAGCCGTGTATCCATAAAGATTTGCGGATCAATCCCGCGCGCGGTCGCATCAGCTTCGCCCTTGCGAAGAACATGCTCAAGATTGGACAGCGCACGCGGCAAAGCGGCAACGGCATTCGACATGGATAATTTCATAGCTCGGCCCTTAAAGGTTAGACTCATCTTCCCTTCGTCAATAGCGCGCATGCCTTAAGAATACAGCTTTTATTTTAAGCCATATTACACGCACGCCCGTGCCTTCATTCAAACTGATAATAAAATTATATATACCATAAAAAAAGGAGCCGCCGCGATTATAAATATAAAAGCCAGCAAATACGTCTCTTTTAGCTGGCGGAAAAAGCGTGACATCCGATTATCACCTTCGCGGTCATCGGCGGCCATGAAGCGGGCCGCGCGCGGGGTCCGTGCGCCAGACCCACCAATTATAAATGACAAAGATAACCCCCAAGGCCAACATCAAGCTGCCAAGTACATTATGATTATATCGCCCTTCAATGACCGTCGCGATAGCAGATATAAACGCTACAAACACTAAACCAAAGCCTGCAAAGCGGTGACTTTTCCGCCATGATAACTCGCTGCGCATATTCCACGGCGTTGGCAAACCCGACAACAGGCTTTTTGATGTCGTGACATAATTACCGACAGCCGCAAGGAAAATATGAAGCCCTAAAATAGGAACAAGCTCACTCTTCATAACGGCTATATCAGCCGCAGCGGCAAGGTAATGGAGCTGAAACGCGATCGCCAAGAGTGGAACCCCGTATAAGATAACTCCAAATCCGCGCTCCCTTTGTTTCGGTTTCGGCCCGCGTTCTGCACCGATTAAAATGAGCAGGCAGATAAATGCAATTAGCGGAAAAATCCAATGCGGCATGAAGCTTTCGGGCACAGGGTTAAGGAACATATAGCCGCTTATCGCCGCCGTTATAGCAATCAAAACCGCCGATATTTTAAACATTTTTTTCATCATGCTCTCCTCTGTCTTTCGTCCCTAAAAGCTCTGCCATTAAAACCAGCGCTTCTTCGGCGACGGTCGTATTTAAATGATAGATAATGTGGTTTCCTGAGCGCTCAGAGTAAATAAATTCGGCGGTCTTTAAGGTCTTAAAATGCACAGACATCGTCGGCTTAGAGACCTCATAAACATCTGAAAGATCACCTGCGGATAATGGCCCGCTACGCAAACGCTTGATGATATCTCGGCGTATCGGATGCCCGATCGCATTTATGACGGATTTTATTTTCATAAATTCTATTTAGAGATAAATCTAATTAGAGTCAAAACTAAATAGATAATATGACTAATATTTCATAAACATCGCGCCGCCGTCACCACTTTGTGACGCGATGTAAATTGACCCGAGCGGGTAAATAGAGCTTTGCTAGTGGCGGAAAAAGAAAATGCTTATCACCGAAAGTTGACGCTTAAATTATGACTAAAACCGAAACATCCCTGCTCCCGCGTCTAATCTGGAATTTCGCCAAAGGCGCAATGTTTCCTATGATCGCTTTAGTCCTCAGCGTTTTAATCGCGCTCGGACTTGGGCTCATGGCGGCTGAAGATTGGGACGGCTTTGCCAAGCGTATTGACCTTGGAAAAACCGCCGCCTTTTACGTCTCTATCGGCCTTGGCGCTTTATTTGCCATTACGGCATATCGGCGCGGTGAATTTCACCGCACCCAGCGCGCGCAAATATTAGGGCTCAGCTTTATTCTGCTGCTGTGGCTGGCTTTGCTTTAAACGTAGCGGCAAAATCTTCGGCGATGACACCTGCTGTGGCCTTAGCCGCACCAACAACTCCCGGAACGCCTGCGCCGGGATGGGTGCCTGCCCCTGTGATATACATATTTTTCAAAACATCATCACGGTTATGCGGGCGGAACCACGCCGATTGCGTCAAGACAGGCTCGACGGAAAAGGCACTCCCAAGATGGCTATTCATCTCATCGCGAAACCCAAAGGGCGTGAGCGTTTTAAGAACCGTCAAATCACGGTTCAAATTCGGGATCGAATGTTCCTCAAGATAATCGAGAATTTTCTGCGTATATTTCGGCCCAACCTCATCCCAATCAACATCGGCGTGACCGAGATGCGGCACAGGCGACAACACATAATATGACGAGCAGCCTTTCGGGGCCATGCTCGGGTCTGTCACGCAAGGCGCATGGAGATATAGAGAGAAATCATCGGGCAGTTTTTTCCCCTTACCAAAGATTTCAGCAATAAGGTTTTTATACCGCTTCCCGAGTAAAATAATATGATGTTTCATATTTTTATGTTCAGCTTTGAGGCCAAAATAAATCACAAAGAGCGACATAGAATGTGATTTTTTGGCAAGCTTTTTGCCGTAATCCTGCCCGCGTTTATGCCCCGATAAAAGCTTGGAATAAGTATGAACCACATCGGCATTGGAGGCGACAAGATCGGCCTCAAGGCTCCACCCGTCTGCTGCGGTAACGCCTGTGACGCGGTCGCCCTTTGTATGGATGTCGGTAACTTCAGTGTTAAGCCGTAGCTCGCCGCCCATATCTTGAAATAATTTAATTAGCCCCGCGACGAGCGCGCCTGTTCCGCCCTTGGCAAACCAAACCCCGCCTTTTCGCTCTAGCGCATGGATAAGCGCGTAGATAGAACTTGTTTTAAAGGGATTCCCGCCAACCAAAAGCGATTGGAAGGACAGAAGTTGACGAACTTTATCATTTTTGACGAATTTCGACACCATACCATATACGGATTTATCAGCCCGAAGCCGCACTAATGTGGGTGCAGATGCAAACATTTGACCCACTTTAAGGAACGCCGTTGTCCCTAGCTTCTCATAGCCCTCGCGGTAAAGCTCTTGCGAATAAGCCAGAAATTTGCGGTAGCCTTTCACATCATCTGGATTACGCTTAGCAATTTGTTCTTCCAGATAATCTTGGTCATTATTATAATCAAACACATCACCGTCTTGCCATTGCAGGCGGTAAAATGGATCAACGGGCAGAAGCGTAACATAGTCTTTGATATCGCGGCCAGAGAGCGCGAAAAGCTGCTCAAGGCAATCAGGATCGGTAATTACCGTCGGGCCGCCGTCAAATTTATAGCCGTCTTCTTCATAGACATAGGCCCGCCCACCCGGCTTATCGCGGTTATCCAGCAAGGTCGTTTGAAAGCCTTGGGCTTGGAGGCGAATAGCGAGGGCAATGCCGCCAAAGCCTGCGCCGACAACAATCGCAGTGGGCTTGGATGATGTATTCGTCATGATTTAATCCGTCTTCGATTCTCTGCGGGCGCGCTCACGATTGATAAAGGCTTTTTCACTAAAATTAAACAGCGCTTTTGTCACAGGCACAGGCGGCTTGCCCGCGAGGATGCGAAGTTTATCGCGCCATGTTAATTGCCCCGCGTAAAACCGCGCGATTAAACCGCTATTTAATCCGTAAAATCGCTGCAAAACTTTAAAGCGCGCATCAGGCTTGGCGGCCCTAAATAACATACGGTTAAGCAGGCGTAGGAATGTCTCATCACTATAATGACCGCGCTCATGTTTACACATTTCATCATCCAAAGCTGTATAGAAACCGGCCTCACCGTTTTTTAAGCCGCGCTGGATAGCAACGGCAATAAGATTGGCAGATTTCATAGCTTCAGGAAAGCTATACCCCGTCACAGCATGATAATATCCGCCGCGAATACCGAGTTTAATCGGCTGATTTATACGCGCCTGTTGCGGCACATAACGCGCATCCCCATCAACCGCCAAAGTAATCGGCAATACGCCTTTCTCTCGCCGAATAATATTGTATTCTTTTAGCTCAAGATTATCGCGAATATAATCTTTAATCCGCGCATCCACCTCTTGGGAACGAAGCTCCGCGCCGTCGGTATAATATGTATCCTCAACGAGCATTTCCGTCTCGCTATAGGGCAAACAATAGACAAAGCGGTAGCCGCCGAGTTGTTCAACTGTTGCATCCATAATGATCGGGTTTTCAAGGCCGTGCGGCGCAGGGGTTTTAATCACATGGCCGACAAATTTCTGATAGCCAAGGAACACATTCTCATTCGGCTCAAAGCCGCGCGCATCCAAAACGCACGCCGCTTTCAAGGTCTCGCCATTTTCTAACGTCACATTATTCGCTGCCAATTCTGCGGCGGGGCTATTGAGCCGTAATTTCAAGCGCCCGCTATAAATATGCGGCTGCACACAGCTACGAAGCGTATCAGAGTTACCCGTGCAATAAGGAATATCTAATGTGCGCTTACGATTTGGAAATTTCACATCATAACGCGGCCATTGGTAGGCAATGAACGGCGCAATCCAATCGCGCAGCTCTGGCGCGACATCAGACAGATTAAAAGACCAAGTATGATCGCCGCCAATCTTATCCGCCGCGTCAATCATGGTTATGCGTATTTCAGAATTTACATCCAAACATCGCCATGCCGTTAGCAAGCCCGACAAGCCCGCTCCAACAATAATCATATCCGCATGGTTTGACATAATCGCCGTTTAGAACGCTTGGCCGCGTCTGTCACATATTAAATTGCCGCAGCACATAAGGCGCATGACTTTATTCGAACGCCCCGCTTATTTTCGAGCTTTGCCGCGCCCTTTTACCAAGACTTTGATAATTCCTCGAAATGTGCGGACTTCTTGCTCTGTCATCTTGGCCCGCATAAGCGGCGCGCGAATGTTTTGGCTCATCAATAATTTCTTCTCAGGCGGGTAGAAAAAACCTGCAAGATCAAGCTCCGCTTCCAAATGCTCAAATAAACGTATTAAATCTTCGCGCTTAGCCGGGTCAGACCCCATATCATCGAACAGGGCTGGCGGGGCTGCACTCTCTGCGGATTGCCAGATATAGGCAAAAATATTGACGGCCTGCGCAAGGTTCAGCGACTGGAACGCTGGATTAACAGGATAAGTTAAAATCGCATCGGCCAAAACAACATCTTCATTTTTAAGACCCGCTTTTTCAGGGCCAAATAAAATACCCGTTTTAGTCCCTTTATTCGCCATAGCGCGTAAATTAGCGCCAATATCGCCTGTGCCAATCACAGGCACCTCTAGCTCGCGTCGCCGCGCCGTTGCCGCCAGCACATATGTCAAATCCGCAACGGCCTCTGCGGTGCTCCCGTAAAGCTTGGCATTATCAAGCACACGCACCGCCCCCGCCGCCATTGCATCCGCCGCAGGATTGGGCCAGCCATCGCGCGGAGCCACGAGGCGCAGCTCCGTGAGGCCAAAATTCAGCATACAGCGGCACACGGCCCCGATATTTTGGCCCAGTTGCGGCGTCACAAGGATCACAGCCGGTGCATTTTCATGCTCGCTCGATTGGGCGGCATCGCGCCCTAATTGGTCTTTCAGGCTACCGCCCATCACACACTCCAAAAATGAGAATACATAACTCGCTCTTTTCAAGTTAAGCGCGCCGTGTTAGAGCCGCTCAAAATCATTAGAAACATTGGCTTTACAGAGGTTCTCATGGCTAAAATCAAGGTAAATAATCCTGTCGTTGATATGAACGGCGACGAAATGACCCGCATCATCTGGGATATGATAAAAGAACGGCTCATTCACCCCTATCTCGACATCGATCTACTCGATTATGATTTGTCTATCCAAAGCCGAGATGCGACGGATGACCAAATCACGATTGATGCGGCCAATGCGATCAAAAAATGTAATGTGGGCATTAAATGCGCGACCATCACTCCCGATGAGCAGCGCGTGGAAGAGTTTGACCTTAAGAAAATGTGGCGCTCACCTAACGGTACGATCCGGAATATTCTTGGCGGCGTTGTTTTTCGCGAGCCAATCATCTGCTCTAACGTTCCGCGCCTTGTACCGGGCTGGACGCAGCCTATTGTTATTGGCCGTCATGCATTTGGCGATCAATATAAAGCGACCGATTTTGTTGTTCCGGGCAAAGGAACGGCCACGATTAAATTTGAAGGCGAAGACGGCGAAGTTATTGAACGGAAAATCTTTGACTTCCCCGGCGGCGGTGTTTTGATGGGCATGTATAACCTT
>CAZEOD010000008.1:51497-73842 GCA_964513675.1 uncultured Caulobacterales bacterium
CCTTGATAAATCATTCGAGGATTTTGCGCGCGCCTGTTTTAATTACGGCATACAGCGCGAATGGCCTGTTTACCTCTCAACAAAAAACACGATCCTGAAAGCCTATGACGGACGTTTCAAAGATATTTTCCAAAGCGTATATGATAATGAGTTTAAAGCTCAATTTGAAAAATTCGGCGGCGAATACCAGCATCGCTTGATCGACGATATGGTCGCTGCGGCGATGAAGTGGTCGGGCGGTTATATCTGGGCCTGTAAAAACTATGACGGCGACGTGCAATCAGATACAGTTGCGCAAGGCTTTGGCTCCCTCGGTCTCATGACATCTTTCCTTCTCACGCCAGACGGTAAGACGATGGAAGCCGAAGCGGCTCACGGTACGGTTACGCGCCATTACCGCAATCACCAAAAAGGTGAAGCCACGTCAACCAACTCAACGGCCTCTATCTTTGCTTGGACGCGCGGCCTCGCGCATCGCGGCAAGCTTGACGATAACGAAGCCTTGGTCAAATTTGCCCATGGTCTTGAAAAAACTGTGATTGAAACCATTGAAGGCGGCCAAATGACGAAAGACCTCGCTCTTCTCGTTGGCGATCAGCAAGGCTGGCTCTCAACAACAGGTTATCTCGAAGCGATTGCTGAGAATTTTGAACGGAAAATGACCTAAGTTATTTTTCAATCACAGCCGATATCAACCCGCCTTAATGGCGGGTTTTTTTGGGGCTATAAAAAGCTAGCACCAAGACTTAAGATAAATCATGAAAATTTAAAGTTTGAATATTGCGAGAAACTTTCCAGAATAAACGCTAGTTTCGGTCTATATAGCTTTGACAACATGGACAATCTGGCCCGTTTTATAATATTTTGGATATCAACATCTAATGGTTTAAAATCCATGAGACTTAAAATTTATAAGATTTAAAATCCGCATGACGGTCTCCGCCAAATCCAATCATTGGGCCAACAAAGCTATCTGCTGGCCCTGTCGTTAAAGCCCGTCAATTTCTAGCGCATAAAGCTTAGGCCAATATTTTCCTGTCACAAAAACATGTTTTGTTTTCGGATCATAACCAATACCGTTCAAAACGTTATCAGTATTATCGCTATTCTCCGTGCGGCGTACGAGCTCTGTTAAATCAAGCCAGCTTATAACCGCCCCCGTTTCGGGATTAATCCTCGCAATACGGTTATCTTGCCAAATATTTGCCCAAATCTCACCATTGATCCACTCAAGCTCATTGAGCTTAATTACAGGCCGTCCTTGATCATTGACATTAATCTTACGAATAATATTAAAATTAGACGGATCGCGTACCAGAATTTGATCGCTCCCATTACTCATATATATAAATTTTTCATCATCCGTGAGGCCCCAGCCCTGCCCGTCATATTGAAAATATCCGATAGGTTTAAAGCTTTCACGCGCGAGGATAAAACCAACACCAGAGCGCCATGACAACCCAAAAAGGTAATCTTTAAAAAGCGTTATCCCTTCGCCGAAAAGTTGATCGGGAAGCGCCCAATTTTGCAAAACGCGGCCAGTCTTTATATCAACGCGCCGAATTTCTGACTGACTATACTGCCCTGTTCCTTCATAAAACACGCCCTCATGGAACAATAGGCCCTGCGTGAAAGCGTCTTTGTCATGCGGGAAAACATGAACAACTTTATACCCACTCTGCGGCGTTTGTTCCGATGGGCCAATGCGCGCCGGTAGGTCTTGCGCACTCGCCATAACAGTTAAACCCAAAAGGGTGATGATAATTAAACAAAGCCTCCGCATTATACCGCCGTCCAAACCGCAAGCTCATTCCCGCTGGGGTCAGTGAAATGAAACCGCCTCCCCCCTGGAAAGTCATAGGCCGGTATTGAAATAACGCCGCCCGCAGCCACCACAGCCGCCTCACTCACAGGTAAATCGTTTGAATAAAGAATAACAAGAGCGCCTTGGTTAGAAGGTTTGCGCGTGCCGGATTCCATATCAAAACCGCCATCAACACCGCCGCCCTGAATCGCGACATAGCTCTCGCCCCAATCTTGAAAGCTCCAGCCAAACACCGCCCCGTAAAAGGCTTTCATCGCGGTATTATTCGTGGATGGTAATTCAATGTAGTTAAAATGATGATGCGAGCTCATGACCCCTTTATAGACTCTCTTTGAACGATAGCCAATTGCAAACGTCTTATTTCGCGCAGTAGCTCGCGGCGGTTAAGCCGCATATGAAACCAAAGTTTAAGCGCGATTTGCGCCGAATTTGTCAAAATAACTGCCGTTGCATAAAAAATCTGGTCACGAGTCGTCTCCGCAGCAAAAAATTGAAATATACAGAAAAATAAAAGACCACAGAAAACCATAATCCCGAGCCATGTTAATATATTTATCCCGCTTTCAGGGCCTTTAAGGCTCCCTAAGCTTTCAGAAAATACATTTTTATCGCCAAGGCTTTGCTCAATTGCGGCGTCATCGCCCTCCGTTAAGAGCGCGCGTAAACGGTCATCAAAATCATTCATTATGATCTCCTTCCATGTTAAAATTATCTTTTAATTTTTGCCGAATAGCAAATAGCCGTGACTTCACCGTCCCCAAAGGCCAGCCCGTTGCCGCAGCAATTTCCACGCCCGTAAACCCGTCAATATAGAATAAAATAAGCAGGCGGCGGTCTTGCGGGTTTAATTTTTCAAGGTTTTGACGTAGCGATATCGACATATCAATATCAACATCATGGGGCGTCGATGTCATTTCATCTTTTAGGGGGAGCATATATCCACGTCGTTTTTGGCGGCGAAAATAATCTTGCGTTCTATAACGAATGATCCTGTAACCCCACGGAGAAAATGCAGCCGGATCTTTTAAGCTCTCAATCTTGCGCGCCATGGTGATCGCCGCATTTTGCGTAATATCTTGCGCGGCATGGTGGTCACCGCATAACCTGAAAGCGAGCCGAAGAAACCCTTTGTGGTGCAGCGCATAAATTAAGGAAAAGGCATCTTTATCACCTGACATAGCCAAAGCCGTGATAGCCAAATGGGTGAGCCTATGCGTGCGAGATGTTTTATCCAATTTGGACATAGCAACCTTTTACAATCTTTCAGCCTATAAGTCGCCAAAAACACGTAAAAGGTTCGAGGGAGCCTCGATAAATTATAAATAAACACAAAAGCCGCTTAGATAGCGGCTTTTATAGCCGCCAAAGCCGCATCGGAATTTTCGGGCTGCGTGCCGCCCGCTTGCGCCATACCCGGCTTACCACCGCCGCGTCCGCCAACTTTTTCCGCGCCGGCATTGACCAAAACAGCGGCCGAATAACGGTCTGTCAGATCATCGCTTACGGCAACAGCAACAGCGACCTTACCGCCGTCCTTAGCAACAAATGCGACAATGCCGGAACCAATGGACGAGAGTTGATCGTTTAACATGCCGCGCAGATCTTTACCGGACACACCCTCAACAACGCGGCCGATAAATTGGACGCCGCCAATATCCTCAGCGCTCGCAGCGCCGCCGCTTCCGCCTCCAAGGGCCAGTTTCTTCTTCGCCTCAGAGAGTTCTTTTTCAAGCTTTTTACGCTCAGAAATAAGGGTTTCAACGCGCGCTGAAATATCTTCAGGTTTCGATTTCAGTTTATCAGCTATTGCGCGAGTAAAACCAGCCTGGGTTTCAAGATATTGACGCGCAGCTTCGCCTGTGACGGCTTCAACACGGCGGATCCCCGCCGCAACCGCAGCTTCACCCGTAATCTTAAATAAAGATATATCTCCCGTACGCTCAACATGTGTCCCGCCGCAAAGCTCTACAGAATATTGTTTTGCAGCCCCGTCAACGGGATTCCCAAGGCCTAAGACGCGCACTTCATCACCATATTTCTCGCCAAATAACGCCATAGCGCCTGCGGCAATCGCATCATCTGGCGCCATAAGTTCAATTTTTGCGGAGGTGTTTTGCTGGATAACGGCATTAACCTCATCTTCAACCAGAGCAAGTTCTTGCCGCGTAATCGCGCCGCCATGTGAAATATCAAACCGAATACGTTCGCCGTCAACCATTTGGCCCTTTTGCGTCACATGCTCACCCAAAACACGCCGCAAAGCTTCGTGCATAATATGGGTCGCAGAATGATTATGTTTCGTACGTTCACGATTAATCGGATCAACCTTCAACTCTATTGCTTCGCTAATCATGGCCGGCGCATTTAAGGTGCCGATATGGATATGCAAATCACCCGCACGTTTTTGAACATCAGTCACGCGCATGACGCTACCGCCTGCAAAAATAATCTCGCCTTTATCACCAGCTTGGCCGCCGCTTTCCGCATAAAAAGGCGTAGCGTTCGTGAGGAGCATAACATCACCGCTATCGGCCGTTTCCACACTGATTCCGTTTTGCACAAGCGCCGCAGATTTGCCGCGCAATGTTAAATCTGTATAGCCCATAAATTCGGTGGGGCCGTGCTTATCACGAAGCTCTTTCCATATCGCGTCAGTCCCCGCATCGCCTGATCCAGACCAATTGGCACGAGCCATTTCTTTTTGCTTTTCCATAGCGCTGTCAAAGCCGTCAATATCAACCGTCAAGCCTTTGGCCCGAACGGCATCTTGTGTTAAATCAAGCGGAAATCCATAAGTGTCATAGAGCTTAAATGCCGTCTCGCCGTTTAAGACATCACCCGTTTTAAGATATTTAACCGCTTCATCGAGTAAGACCGTGCCGCGTCCTAATGTGCGGCGAAAGCGCTCTTCTTCTTGCAAGAATGTCGCCTCTAACATGGCGCGACCTCGCTCAAGTTCCGGATAGGCCCCGCCCATTTCAGCAATCAAAGCGGGCACAAGGCGGTGCATTAATGGCTCTTTCGCGCCAAGTATATGTGCATGACGCATGGCGCGGCGCATGATACGGCGCAGGACATACCCCCGCCCATCATTCGCAGGGGAGACCCCGTCCGTCATCAAGAAAGAACAGGCCCGTAAATGATCGGCAATGACGCGGTGAGAAAACATCGCATCGCCTTCGGCTTTGGCGCTGGTTTCCTCAACGGATGCATTTATCAAGGCTTTAAACAGGTCAATATCGTAATTATTATGCTGACCTTGGAGGATCGCCGCAATACGCTCCAACCCCATTCCCGTATCAATTGACGGTTTGGGGAGCGGTTTCTCACTTCCGTCCGCAAAACGTTCGAACTGCATGAAAACAAGGTTCCAGATTTCAATAAATCGGTCGCCGTCTTCATCCGGACTCCCCGGAGGGCCGCCGGCAACATCAGAGCCATGATCGAAGAAAATCTCTGAACACGGCCCGCAAGGCCCTGTATCGCCCATTGACCAAAAATTATCTGAGGTCGAAATCCGGATAATTCTATCATCAGAGAATCCGGCAATTTTTTTCCAAAAATTAGCCGCCGCATCATCTGTATGATACACCGTGACAAGAAGCTTATCTCTCGGCAGAGCATATTCTCGCGTAATCAGGTTCCACGCATGTAAAATGGCTTCCTCTTTGAAGTAATCGCCAAAAGAGAAATTTCCGAGCATTTCAAAAAACGTATGATGCCGCGCCGTGTAACCGACATTATCAAGATCATTATGTTTCCCGCCCGCACGTACACATTTTTGGGATGTCGCCGCCGTGGGAACAGGTGAAGATAGCTCCCCCGTGAAATAATCTTTAAATTGCACCATGCCCGCATTTGTAAACATAAGCGTGGGGTCATTATCAGGCACAAGCGGGCTTGATGCCATAACAGCATGATTTTGCTGGCTAAAATAATCCAGAAATTGTTGTCGAATATCGCGCAAAAGAGCCATAATAGAAGGTCCTATAGTTCCAGACCCTGATATAAGCAGAGCGCTCGGCTGTGCCAAGCGCTCATTTGGTTTCGATCTTTTAAATCGCGGTATAATCAGCCGTTATACCCGTCTTGTCATGTCAAAACTTAGACTTAACTTGCAGACGCTGCGGACTCGTCATCTTTAAACTCGTCTTGTTCAGACTTCGGCATGAGCAATTCGTCTTCGATGAGGCCTTCATTCGCCCGAATACGGCGTTCAACCGTTGCGGCTATATCAGGATTTTCCTTCAAGAAACGACGTACATTTTCACGGCCTTGTCCAATACGCTCATCCCCGTAAGAATACCAAGAACCTGATTTCTCAATAATCTCCGCTTTAACGCCCAGATCAATAAGCTCGCCCGTCTTAGAAATACCTTCACCATACATGATATCAAATTCCACTTGACGGAAGGGCGGTGCAACTTTGTTCTTAACAACTTTCACGCGGGTCTGGTTGCCGACAATTTCATCGCGGTTTTTAATGGCGCCAATTCGGCGGATATCAAGACGAACAGATGAATAGAATTTCAGCGCGTTCCCGCCCGTTGTTGTTTCAGGCGACCCATACATTACGCCAATCTTCATCCGAATTTGATTAATAAAGATCACCATACAGCCAGACTTTGAAATAGAGCCTGTAAGTTTTCGCAGGGCTTGGCTCATAAGGCGAGCCTGTAGTCCTGGGAGGCTATCTCCCATGTCACCTTCGAGTTCCGCGCGCGGCGTGAGCGCCGCAACAGAGTCAATAACAAGAACATCGACCGCGCCGGACCGAACCAATGTATCCGCAATCTCAAGACCTTGTTCACCTGTGTCGGGCTGAGCGACTAAAAGCTCTGAGACATCAACACCAAGTTTGCCCGCATAAACAGGGTCAAGCGCATGTTCTGCATCAACAAATGCCGCAACGCCGCCGGCCTTTTGAACTTCTGCTACAACATGTAGGGATAATGTTGTCTTACCAGAACTTTCGGGGCCATAAATTTCAATAACGCGGCCTTTAGGAAGCCCGCCTATGCCCAAAGCAATATCAAGCCCAAGGGAACCTGTTGAAATCGCTTCAACATCCATTGTTGCTTTTTGCCCAAGCTTCATCACAGAGCCTTTTCCAAAGGCCCGGTCAATTTGACTAAGGGCGGCATCAAGGGCCGCAGACTTATCTGAGTTCACTGGAGATCTCACTAACTTTAAACTATTCTTCTTTGCCATGTTTCTATCTCGCATAGCGCTACCGGAGCCCCTCGGCAAGCGTGTGAATGTAACGGCTTTAAATGGACTGCCGTAATAAGTTTGTACCTTATTTGTTCCGCTCGCGCAAGAAAAAAAGAACAAAATCAGAACGGCAAATGTTTTCCTTTATTAAACAACGCTTTCGCCGATTTGTTCCTTCACTTTTTCGGCTAATTCCTTAAGACCAAAAGGCTTGGGCAAAAAGCTAACATCGGGATGTTCAGCTAAAAGCTCAGAGAAATCTTCTTGCGCATAACCCGATATAAATATGATTCGCGCATCGCCCAGCGCCTCTTTTCCGCGCTTCAACAATGTTGGCCCATCCATACCCGGCATGACAACATCGGAAATCATCAGATCAAAAGAAATCTCATCATCTTCTAATATCTCCAAGGCCTCTTCCCCGTCGCCCGCCTCTACAACATTATAACCGCGCTTACGCAACGTGCGCGCGGCCATGAGGCGAACATCATCCTCATCTTCAACAAAAAGAATATGACCCTGCCCCGCCAGATCAGCCGGCGCGCGGGTCTCATTAAATTTGGGCATCAGGACAGCGGCCTCTGCGGCTGCGCGCGCATCTTCTTCACTCACCTGCGGGAAATAAAGATGGAAACTTGTCCCGACCCCAAGTGTGCTTTCAACCGTCAAATGCCCCCCTGATTGCTGAACAATGCCGTAAACGGTCGCAAGACCAAGCCCTGTGCCCTTGCCTTGCTCTTTGGTTGTAAAGAAAGGCTCAAATATTTTTTCAAGGATATGCGGCGGAATACCCGACCCTGTATCAGAGACGCTAATCACCGCAAGATTATCAGACGCCAAGCCGGCAAGGCTTTGCTTCAAATTCATATCGTCGATAGCTTCTATTTTTAAGGCGCGCGTTTCAATCGTTATCTCCCCGCCGCCCTGTTCGGCCATGGCATCACGGGCATTCACACATAGGTTCATAAGAACCGTTTCAAGCTGGCTCTTATCGGCCATAATATCTGGTACGCCGCGGCCAAAAACGATATCCAGTTTCACGCGCTCCACCATCACTTGCCGCAGGACAATCATGATATCAGAGAGCGCTTCCCCAAGATCTAAAACCTCGGGCCGTAAGGTTTGCTGACGCGAAAAGGCCAAGAGTTTTTTCACCAGCGACGCCGCACGGTTGATCGTAGAATTAATGCTTTGCAGATCGGCATAAGACGGATCGCCGATAGGGTGCCGCCCTAAAAGGTCATCAGCACTTAACCGCATCGCTTGGAGCAGATTATTAAAATCATGCGCTACACCAGCGGCTAATTGTCCAATGGCCTGCATTTTCTGCGATTGCGATAATTGCGTTTCCAAAGACCGCTGAGCCGAAATATCAATAATATAGAGCTGCGCCCCGCCGTTAAGCTCATGATTAGGCGCCATATAAACACTAACAGGCGTTTCAGCCGCGTTATTAAGCCGTGTTTCTACGGGCTGGGTCATATCCTCCGCGCCGCTAAGATGAAACAACCGAGATATAGGGCTGCCGCGATCGGGTGAGCTGCCGAATATCTGGCGAAACGCGCTATTGGCCTGAATGAGCGTGGCCGTTTTTAAGTCATCACTATCGACTTCAATCACCGCCATAGGGGAGCTCATATGGCTATGCCCCCCGCCTAATGATGCAATGGCGCCCACCGCAGCACCTTGCGCTATTTGCGTTTGGATATTGGAGTGACCATGTAGCGCCGCCACAGCGATCAAGCGTCCATCGGCAAATGTGACCCAATTCGCATTAAATACAACCGGCACGTTAACGCCCGTGACTGTCTTAAGCTTGGCCTCACCGCGAATTTTACGGCCTGACTGCGGCGTCGCAGCAAAAAACACATCATCGGATTCCAAAACATCCGTGAGTACTTTATCCGCCACATCCTCATCCCCTATCCAAGCTTGCAAGGCTTGGTTCATCGCCAATATGCCGCCGTCAGGAGTAACGCTCATCATGCCGATCGGCGCCGCATCAAATAAAGGAGATTGACTTTCAAAAACTGGAATATCAATAATTTCCCACAGCTTCGCACCGTCTAATCCGCTAACCCTGAGCTGAAACGGGATCAGCAATCCATCTTGGGCTTCACGAAAAAAATCGGCCGTTTCTGCGGCGGCATCCGCCCGCAGATTATGCAGCCGATATAGGGCTTGCTTGTCTTCATTCGTATTAATTTTAACAAGCGCGTCAATCGGCGGGACGATTTCAGTTTGAAGGGCCTCATTAAATTGCGACACGCCAAAGAGTTTAAGATAGCTTTTATTCGCAGCAAAAGGGCGCTCACCCTCGGTGATGACAAAGGGGACGCTATGCTCGGCAAAGATAGCATCAACATAGCTATTGGATTTATTCTCAGCCGCACGAGCCGATAAATTTAAAGCCCCCGCCGCCAACATAATCGCCAGAATAAACGCGCCTGTTACCAAGGCCCACCCCGCTGCATCCAAGCTGTTTCGCGATAAAAAGGCAAGGCTTACGAGACCGAGTGTAATGCAAAAAATCAGCGCGAGCAAAACCCACACTTCCACAGGTAATCGCCGCACCGTTTTACGCGGCACTGCATCGGCAGATATGTAAAGTCCAGACGGGTCCATGACATCCTTCAAATTAGCTTTTATCACAACTAGGCTGCTTCGATGATTCTGTCTATTTCCAATTCATAGATTTGATTTGTCCCGCTAGAAATTCTGCTTATAAGAGATGAAAATAAGGTCTTATGGATGACACGATATTTTTCTGCTTTTGCTCTCACCGCAGTCTTACTGGCCGCGCCGATTAGCTGCGCTCCACCCACTAAGAGCAGCCTGTCTCAAGCCGAATATGTCGAGCGCGAAAGCCGCGCACTTAATGGCTGGTTTGACGACCGCTTTGATGATGAACTGGCGCGCTCCCCAATGTCGCAAACAAGCTATGGGGACAACAGCTCCCTTAGCCGCCTAGATGATGTATCCCAGCAAAGCCTTGACGAAGAAGCCGCTTTACTTCGCGGTTGGCGGCAGGATTTAACCTCGACTTTTGATTTAGACCGCCTTGATGAACAAACGCGGCTTTCATATGAGCTTTTTCTATTTGATACGGATGACAGGCTCGCTGAATATGATTTTGCCGATCATGATTATGTGTTTCAACATATGTCTGGCCCGCATAGTAACCTGCCGTCTTTTTTAATTAACATTCACCCCATTAGCACAATAGCTGAAGCAGAAGGCTATATTGCGCGGCTGGGCGCAGCCCAGAGCTTTCTCGGCCAATATGAAGCCCGCGCGGAGGCACAAGCCGCAAAAGGGATATTACTCCCACGCTTTGTCTACCCAAAACTAATAGAGTCCGCGCAGAATATCATTACGGGCAGGCCATTTGACGGCGAAACTGACAGTCCGCTTCTGGGGCATTTTAAAGACAAAGTCGATGCGCTGGATGTTGGTGAGCTTGAGAAAACCCGGCTCGTTAATGACGCGGCGCGCGCTATCTCGGATTATGTCGGCCCCGCATATAATAATTTAATCGCGATGTTTCGCCGTCATGAAGGGCTAAGCGATGATCGAGACGGCGTTTGGAAGCTGCCGCGCGGGGCCAATTATTATCAATCACGCCTCAACCATTACACAACCACAGACCTTACGGCTGATGAAATTCATAATATCGGCCTAAATGAAGTCGCGCGTATCCAAGATCAAATGCGCGAGATCATGACGCAAATCGGCTATGAGGGCAGCCTTAAAGAGTTTTTCACCTTTCTTCGCACAGACCCGCAATTTACCTATGCTAATGATGACGCTGGCCGTGCGCGCTATATCGAAGAGGCGAGCGGCTATATTGACGATATGCGCGAAGAGCTTGATCGTCTTTTTATAACGAAACCCAAAGCCGATATTGTCGTTAAGCGCGTCGAGCCTTTTCGCGAAGCCTCGGCCTTTGGTGCATTTTATAATCAACCCGCGCTGGATGGCTCGCGACCCGGTACATATTATATTAATCTAAAAGATATGTCAGAGCTTCCCATCTATCAGATGCAGGCCTTGGCCTATCATGAAGGGATTCCCGGTCATCATATGCAAATTGCGATTGGGATGGAGCTAAAAGGATTGCCTAAATTTCGAACGCTTGGCGGGCATACCCCCTATATCGAAGGCTGGGCGCTTTACGCCGAAAGCGTTCCCGCCGATTTAGGGCTTTATACCGACCCCTATCAGGATTTTGGTCGCCTCTCGATGGAAATTTTTCGCGCAGTAAGACTGGTAGTTGATACGGCTATACATTCAAAGAAATGGACCCGAGAACAGGCTGTGCAATATTTTCTGGATAATTCGGCCAATTCAGAAGGCGATATTCGGGCCGAAATTGACCGCTATATTGTCTGGCCAGGTCAAGCCACGGCGTATAAAATCGGTATGATTAAAATAACCGAGCTTAGACTCCGTGCCGAGACTGAACTGGGTGATGATTTTGACATTACCGAGTTTCATGACGTCATACTCGCTAATGGCTCCGTGCCCTTGTCGATTTTAGATAGAATTATAAATAATTGGATTCAAACAAAAAAGAGGTAATTTCATGCGCAAAACACTCCTAATTTCAGCCGCGCTCTTAGCGCTCACAGCCTGCGCCCCGTCTAATAAGGCTGAGATCAAAACCGAGATAGCCGATCAAATATCAACGTCAACTCCAGCAAGCGAGTCGACACAGGCCCAAATGAACGCATGGCTAGAGAGCGAATTTGAAAAAAACATTCGCCATTACCCTCAAGTCCTCGCGCAATTTGGTATCAAAGAGCGCGCGGATGAATGGAACGATCCCAGCCGTGCCTTTGAACTTGAACGGCTTGAAGACACCCGCGCCGCCCTTGCCGAGTTTAAAGAAAGCTTCAAACGCAGCGAATTAAGTGAAGACGGCAAGCTATCTTACGACCTTTACGTTAAAAATGCCGAGGATGAGCTTGAGCGCGATAGCTGGCATGATTATGGTTATGTCTTCAATCAAATGCGCGGTGCGCAATCTGGTATTCCCACTTTTTTAATTAACTTCCACCGTATTGATAATATTGAGGATGCAAATAATTATATAACCCGCCTCGAAAAGCTCGGCGGCCACATGGGCGCTATCATTGCTAATTCAGAAAAAGCGGCAAAAAAAGGCATTATGGCCCCAAAATTCGTTTATAATCATGTCATTCGTGATGCGAATAATATTCTGTCAGGGGCCCCGATGGAGGACACAGAAGATCTAAATGTACTCATGAAAGACTTCCGCGATAAAATTGAAAAAATTGACCTCAATCCGGCGCAAAAAGAAGACTTATACTCCCGCGCCATCACCGCCTTGCTGACGTCGGTAAAGCCAGCATATGAGGATATCATTGCGACGGCTGAGGATCATCAATCGCGGACGACAACGGATGACGGGGCGTGGAAACTACCCGACGGCGGAGCCTATTACGCCTCTCGCCTGAAGCAAATGACCACAACAGATATGAGCGCCGACGCCATTCATGAGCTAGGCCTGTCAGAGGTCGCCCGTATTCACAGTGAAATGCGTGCAATTATGAAACAGGTCGAGTTTGACGGCGAGTTGCAAGACTTTTTCGAATATTTGAAAACGGAACCGCGTTTTACTTATCCCGATACGGCTGAAGGCCGCAACGATTATCTGACCGATGCGACAGCTCTGATTGATATAATGAAAACGCGGCTTGATGATGTTTTCCTGCGCAAGCCGCAAGCCGATCTTGAAGTCCGCCGCGTTGAAGCCTTTCGGGAACAATCTGCCGGCAAAGCTTTTTACAATCGCCCCGCCACAGATGGCTCTCGCCCCGGGGTCTATTACGCCAATCTATATAATATAAGCGATATGCCGACCTATCAGATGGAAGCCCTTGCCTATCATGAAGGTATTCCGGGACATCATATGCAAATCGCTATATCGCAAGAGTTGGCTGATATTCCGAAGTTTCGTAAATATGGCGGTTATACGGCCTATTCCGAAGGGTGGGGTCTTTATTCAGAATATCTGCCAAAGGAAATGGGCTTTTACACAGATCCCTATTCAGACTTTGGACGCCTTGCCATGGAAATTTGGCGCGCAGCCCGCCTCGTTGTCGACACAGGGCTTCACCATAAGAAGTGGACGCGCGAAGAGGCGATCCAATATCTTTTGGATAACACGCCCAACCCCGAAGGCGACTGCATCAAAGCCATCGAGCGTTATATCGTGATGCCGGGACAAGCCACGGCTTATAAAATTGGGATGTTAAAGATTCTTGAGATGCGAGAAAAAGCTGTCACAGAACTCGGTGATAAATTCGATATTCGAGAATTTCACGATGTTTTCTTAGAGACTGGCCCCGTGCCGCTAAATGTGTTTGAGCGCCGCGTAAATGACTGGATTGCCAAAAAAACGTAAGTCAGAGCCTAAGAGGCTATCAAGTAGCATATAAAAAAGGCGCCGTTTGGCGCCTTAATTTTTACTATAAAATCAACTAATTAGATAAATTATGAGATGTTAAGCGCGGGTTTTTTCGCTGCGCTCATGCATTTCTTGCGCCTCGATCGACAGCGTCGCAATCGGGCGGGCCGTTAAGCGGCCAACGCGAATGGGGTCACCTGTTTCATCGCAATAACCGTAAGTGCCTTTTTCGATCCGGTCTAAAGCCTTATCAATTTTTGCGAGCAGTTTGCGAAGACGATCTTTCGTGCGGAGCTCTAATTGGCGGTCAGCATTTGCCGCCGCTGTATCCGCAGGATCAGGGTGAGATACGCTCTCACCCTTCAAATAATTGATTGTCTCTTTTGTCTGTTCGACAATATCAGCGCGCCATTCCAAGAGCCGCTTTTTGAAAAAAGCAGACATAACGGGATTCATAAATTCTTCTTCGTCCGTAGGCTTATAGCTCATGGGAATAGAGGCTTCCGTTTTAGACACTGCGTTCATAAGGGATCCCATCTATTAGAATCGAGCGCAGTCTGCTTGATATTTTGAATGTCCATAACGAAAGCACATGAAAAAAACAACTGTAAACTCCAGTAAACATGTATGAAGCCTTGCCAAACAAATATCAGAGCTTGTTTCATTATGTCCTTTTAGCTATCGCAAAAGATGTAATTTCTTCTGTAAGAGGCCCGCAATGAAGTTTTCAGGTACAGAATCATATGTTGCCACCCAAGACCTTATGGTCGCTGTCAACGCAGCAATTTTACTGGAACGCCCGCTCTTAATTAAGGGCGAGCCCGGGACAGGCAAGACCGTTTTGGCTCATGAAATCGCTAAGGGCCTCAAGACCCCGCTGCTCGAGTGGAACATAAAATCGACGACCAAGGCCCAGCAAGGCCTTTACGAATATGACGCCGTTGCACGCCTGCGCGATAGTCAACTCGGCGAAGACCGTGTCCATGATATCTCTAACTATATTCGCAAAGGAAAGCTATGGGAGGCCTTTACCGCTCCGCAGCGTCCTATTTTACTCATTGATGAGATTGATAAGGCCGATATTGAATTTCCCAATGATCTGCTACATGAACTCGATAAAATGCAATTTCACGTCTATGAGACGGGCGAAACGGTCATAGCCCAGCAACGCCCCATCATTATTATTACGTCAAATAATGAAAAAGACTTGCCCGACGCCTTCTTGCGCCGCTGTTTTTTCCATTACATTCAATTTCCAGACACAGAAACAATGCAAGACATCGTCAATGTCCATTTCCCCGATTTAAAACCACGGCTTTTATCGGCCGCGCTCAAACGCTTTTATGCCGTTCGCGATACACCGGGACTTAAGAAAAAACCGTCAACGTCAGAGCTTTTGGATTGGCTCAAATTATTACTTGTTGAGGATATTGATCCTGAAACGCTGAAAGAAGCAGATCCAAAGAAATTGATTCCGCCGCTTCATGGTGCGCTGTTAAAAAACGAGCAAGACGTACATTTATTTGAACGCCTCGCCTTTCTGAACCGCCGCGGGCAATAGATCGGTTGCGGCAGTCCGGTCTTACGGCTCGTCCCAAATATTCGGAACTTCTTTAAGGGCATCGGCATAATAGCGTTTAAAACCCGGTAATTTAACTTGATTGAGAAAGGCCGAATAGGCCAGATAACTCACCAAAAACCGCAGATCTTTCACCCAAGGCGGAAGATATTTCGGCGCATATATAAGTCCTTCTTTGCGTAAATAAGCCAAGGCCGGAATATCTTCGACATCCAATTTTCCGGCGAATAACAAGCGAATAAGGTCAGCGCGCTTTAAGCTAACAACGGTGCGCATGAAATTATGCACCCGCATCAAGCCCTTTAAGTAAACAAGGTCTTTGGTAAAGGGAGCACCGCCCGTAACAACCCCGCCGCGAAAAACACGAAACGTATTATTATAGGCCTTACTGGGGTCGTCAAAACGCTCCATATAAACGTCAAAAACCTCTTTAAAATCAGCCCCCTGCACGGCCATGTTAATCACGCGGACACGGTCGGATAGCCGCCGGAAACGGTCTGGATCCATCGCGCCGCTAATGATTTCAGCAAACACCGCAAGTCCCTCTTGAATTTCGGTTGTTCCCGCATGGGCACGGCCCAAAATAGGGAATGCATCTTGCTTGCGCCCATTTTTCGCCGTCCCCGCATGAATGAAAGCTTCATGTTGCAAAAGCTGCTCAACATCGCGGGCCGTAAAAATAGCATCGGCGCGCAGCCTTATGCGCTTAGAGCCGGCAATCGCTTTGGCCGATAAATTATCAACGACCTTCACCGCCGGTAAATCATCACCAAAGTAACGCCGCAATGAAGGCTTAAGTTGATCCGCGAATCCTTGCGCGTCAAATTGTGCGTCTGCCGCTCCCAAGTTGAGATTATCAACTGATATATCCGTAAATATCCCGTCCATATGCTCCGCAAGGTCAATGACCTTTGTGGTCCCGTCGAGCATAACGTCATCGGGCGCCCCGAATAGCTTGGCCGAAAAAGCAAAAAAATCTGCACTGCCGCGACTATCAAGCATATCAGCCGTCGTCTCTAGCGTCCCGGCGGTGCGGCTCAACCAATCAAACACGGGATGATCGCCCAAAGGCAGGGCAAGCTGCGATAAAATATCCCGCGCAGGGCTTGTATCAACATTAGCATAGACGGGTTGAGGTAGCGCTCCCGTCTTCAAAAATTTCGTTTTGACCTCCGCCGTCCAATTTACGGACCGTAATATCGGCAAATGCGACGCTGAACGCTCTAATTGACGCGCAATATCAATCGTATTTTCAATCTGTGTGTCTGTCAGTTTTTCCATATCGCGTCCTATGCCGCGAAATTATACAATTTTCCACCAGAATATACCCGAAAACAACTGAAATCCTTGTGAGATTCTGTCCAATCTTTCATTGGCCTTCGCGAATTTGTCCGCTAAGAGTAAAGACTGAATCATTTATTCGTGATTATGGAAAGCTTTATGTTCACTAATCGTCTATTATCCAGCGCGGCCCTCCCGCTCGCGGCCCTCCTTTTGGCTTCCGTAGCGAGCGCGCAAACAACCGTTGATGCTGACCGCACGACCCCGCTGGTAACGGGGGCAGATGGTGAAGTTACAATTAACACAGGAGTCGCTGTTGAGACTGAAGGCGGCACGGTTGTTACCATAAACTCTGATGATGATGTCCTAAACGCCGGCACCATACGAACACAGGATGATGACGATTCTATTGGCGTTCTAATCACCGGCGGCGTCACAGCAAATTATACTCAAACAGGCAGCATTAATCTGATTGAGGACGTAACACCGGAAGACCTAGATAATGACGGTACATTTGACGGGCCTTTCGCGCAGGGAAACAACCGTATCGGCGTTTTAATCTCTGGCGCGAGTCCTTTTACCGGAAATGTTGATATTCAATCCGGACAAATTTTAATCGAAGGCAATAATTCAGCGGCCATTAGGCTAGCGGCTGATTCAACAATATCTGGCGATATTATTTCAGCCGGAACCCTGTCAGTATCGGGCGATAATGCTGTTGGGATTGATGTTCAGGGCCTAGTGATTGGACAGCTGGCAAATAATGGCAGCATTGTTACGCAGGGCTTGAATGCTCAAGCCATTAATGTCGAGAATGATGTTGAGGGTTCCGTCCGCAATACAGGGCAAATCGCCAATTCTGGATTTAGGTTCACAACGCGCCCGAATCTTATCGGTAGAAACCTCGTGGACGGAGAAGATAACCTTCAAGCCGGTGCAGCCATTGAGATCAACGGAAATGTTTCGCAAGGTGTCTTCCTTGGCCAAAATTTTGTAACGACTGAAAATGAAGACGGCACAACATCAACGGCGCTCGTTTCAAACAGCAGTATTACCCAAGCGGGTCTCGCGCCTGCAATCTTAATTGACGGGCAAGGCAGCCCTATATCAATTGGCCTTGTCGCAACCATTTCAGACCCCGAAGATCCTGATTTTGATCCGAATCTTCAATTTGGATTTATTCAACAAGGACAAATTGCGGCTAACGGAATTTTTGATGATGTTGGCGCAACGGCTGTTGAACTGGCTGATGTTACCATTGAGGGCGGCATTTTCAACGCCGGCAGCATTACAACAACAATTTTCCGCAGCGGCGATGACGGAACGGCTGATGCCCCCTTATTTGACGGCCATGGCCGCGGCTTCTTCCTGTCCGAAAATGCAACGATTGATGATTTTGTAAACGAAGGCTTCATTGCGGTCATAACATCTGAGGCCGTAGATGAGATATTCCAAGATCGTGACAATATTATCCCGGCTCGGCTTGTTCAGGGGACAGCCATTGAAATCTCATCCGATTCTGCCGTACAACGGCTCATAAACCGCGGCATTATATCTTCAACGGCAACGGCCCGTAATGCAGAGGCAACGGCTATTATTGACCGCTCTGGCACATTAAGCACAATCGTCAATGAAGGCAGCATTTTTGCCCTTAGCGTTAATTCGGATGCCGCCGGCGATGCCGCAACTAATTTTACGAATACTGCGCTAGATCTTAGAGAAAACACAAGCGGCGTTACGATTAATCAAGGCCTATCTATTGATGACAACCCGGATGATGTCATTAACCCGCCCTTACCCGCGATTGCTGGCGACATCATACTCGGCAGCGGCGATGATAGTATCATAGCAACAGCCGGCTCAATCATTGGTAATGTATCTTTTGGCGATGGCGCAGATATATTAAGCCTTAATAATGCAATCCTTGCCGGCAGCCTATCTGATAGCGACAATAACCTTGTCTTGACGGCAGAGAATAACAGCTCATTCTCACAAACACTTGTTGCGCCCGTAAATGTCACATCCGCCAGCTTCGATAGCACATCGGATTTCCAGACTGTTGTTGATGGCGTCAGCGGCGAAGCCGGATCACTCATCGCCTCAGACACGATTAGTTTTGCAGACGGCGCAGAAATTGGCATATCGCTCAATAATGTTTTGGCATCAGGAAGTGAAAGCTTTGTTGTCGCCTCTGCGGATAACCTTGTGATTGAAGGCGCAATTGACCAGCTTGATACATCTGTATCGCCGTTCCTTTATGACGTTGTCTACTCACTTGATCCGTCCGATGCCAATACCTTGCTCGTTACGCTTGATCTGCGTAGCACGGATGATTTAGGTCTTGATAGCCGTCAAGCCGCAGGGTTTACCTCGGCCTTCGAAGCCCTCGCCAGCAATGCACAGCTAGGACAGGCTTTTACATCCATCACTGAAGAGGCCCAATTTAATCAAGCCTTTAACCAGCTTTTGCCAGAAATTTCCGCCTCACCGCTTTATTTCATTCAGGCCAATGTTGACGGCGCGATTGGCGCGGTTGGTTCACATCTTGAAAATGCCAGAAGATCTCAAGACCGCTCTGGCGGCGCGTGGCTACAACAATTCACCTATTTCGCAGACCGTGAGCTTGACGGCTTATCTGAACAGTTTCGCGGATTTGGGTTTGGCTTTACGGGCGGTTTTGACACATCTTGGGGCCCCTTCCATACGGTTGGCGCCAATATTGGATTTGCCTCCACACAGGTTGAAGATGTTCTAGGCGTTGATGAACCCCTTAATATTGTGACCTATCAAGCCGGCACCTATGCCGGCGCAGAGTTTAATAATATCAGCCTTGATCTTTACGGCGGCATTGGCCTTTCAGATATTGAAAGCAACCGCCTTGTCCGCTTTGGCGACTTCAGCGGCCAAGCGCGCGGCGAACGTAATGCCACCCATATTAACGGCTCGGCCCGCCTCGGCTATACCGCCGATCTTGGGGATCGTTTCTGGGTTCGGCCCGCCGTCAGCCTAGACTATCTCCGTCTTGACGAAGAAGGCTTCCGCGAAACTGGAGATTCGGGTCTTGCGCTCGGTGTTGAATCGCGCGTGTCTGACCGCGCTGGCGCAACAGCTTTATTGAACGCGGGGGCTGTGTTTAATGGCAACCGCACATGGATACGCCCCTCCCTTCGCGCAGGATACCGGACAGACTTTATCTCTGATCCTGTTCTGACACAGTTCCGCTTTATTGACCTTGCTGATGGCAGCGGTGGTTTATTTGATAGCAGCCTTGCGGAAACGCTCAGCGGAGACTTCCCTGATAGCGGGTTTATCCTTGGTTTCACAGTTGCAGCCGGATCGAAATGGTCATCATTCTCATTCGATTTTGATAGTGATATCCGCGATGGATTTATTCGTCACACAGGCCGCGTTGTGGTTAGGCTTCTGTTTTAATCCAGCGGCTTAATCGTTCCAGCGCGTCCGAAACTTGGGCCTGCGATTGCGGAAAACTAAACCGCATAAATTTATGGCCATTGACAGGGTCAAAATCAATTCCGGGCGTGGTAGCAATTCCCGTATCCGATAATAGTCTTTTGCAAAAATCCAGACTATTGTGGGTATAACGGCTAATATCCGTATAGATATAAAACGCACCGTCAGGTGGGGCCATATCCCCAAAGCCGAGCTGCGGCAGAGCATCGAGCATTAGCTTGCGATTTTGCGCATAAATATCCAGAAAACCATCATAATAATCCCGTTGATCCATAGCCGTTAAAGCTGCAATTTGACTTAAAGACGGGGCCGTCAGAAAATAATTTGTTTGCCGTGCATTTACAGCATCTATCATATCATCAGGCACAACCATCCATCCGATACGCCATCCCGGCAAGCAGAAATATTTCGAAAAACTATTAATAACAAAAGCTTGCGGCAATAAAGCGCTCACAGACAGCGTTTCCATTTGATAACTCAGGCGATGATAAATCTCATCGGAAATAATGCGGATATTGTGTTGGCCGCAAAAGGCCGTAATCGCCTTCATTTCATCGGGCGGAATAATCGATCCCGTCGGGTTTGCTGGACTGGCCAAGATCAATCCATGCGGCAATGGCGTTATTTTCGATAGCCTGTCCGCTGTCATTTGAAATTGGTTTTCAATGCCGCACTGCACCTCAACAGCCTGTAAACCCAGACCTTTAACCGTATTCCGGTAAGCGACATAACCGGGTCGCGCCATAGCAATACGCTCACCCGGTTTAAAAGCCGCCGATAGGGCCAAAACCAAAGCCGGAGACGCCCCGCAGGTTAGAAAAATCTGCTCGGGCCGAATATTCGCGCCGTAACGCTGCGCATAATCCTCTTCCAAGCGCTGTTTTAAATCATGGCTTTCCCAATATCCCGGAACGCCCCTCTCCATCGCTCCATTAACCGCAAGCTTTACAGCCTGCGGAAGAGCCGCTGTCGGCTGTCCATACTCCATATGAATGACATTGCGCCCGTCCGCCTCTAGGGCTATGGCTAAGCGGCCAATTTCCATCGCTTTAAAAGATTCGATCTGCGTCATATATCCCCATCTATATCATTCTCCCTCTTGACCCAATCCCCAAATCAGCGTCCTTTGTTTCCATGTCAAATGCAGCTTCCAATACCGCGCCAATAGATCAAAAGAAAGCCGCAGAAGATTCATATTCGGCCAAAGATATTCAAGTCCTCGAAGGCCTTGAACCTGTCCGTCTTCGCCCGGGCATGTATATTGGCGGCACTGATGACCGCGCACTCCATCACCTCTTTGCCGAAGTCATTGATAATTCCATGGATGAAGCCGTTGCTGGACATGCCAGCCGCATTGAGGTTGAATTGGATAATGAAGGCTTCCTATCTGTCACCGATAATGGACGCGGCATCCCGATTGACCCCCACCCGAAACATAAAAATCAATCCGCACTTGAAGTGATTATGACGACCCTTCATGCGGGCGGTAAATTCTCTAGCGACGCCTATGAAACTTCTGGAGGCTTACACGGAGTCGGTGTCTCTGTCGTTAATGCGTTGTCTGACCTCCTTGAAGTCGAAGTTGCCCGCAATAAACAGCTTTACAAAATGCAATTCCAGCGCGGGAAAGCCATCACAAAGCTTCAAAAATTAGGACCAATTAATAATCGCCGCGGCACCAAAGTCCGTTTCCATCCTGATCCAGACATATTTGGTAAAAGCGCAAGATTTAAACCGGCTAAATTATTCCGCATGACACGGGCGAAAGCTTATCTTCAGCGGGGCGTTGAAATCCGCTGGAAATGCGCCCCAGAACTCGTCGAAGAACTTGATGCCGTCCCGACAGAAGCGAGTTTTCATTTCCCCAATGGCCTCGCTGATTTCTTACGCGAAACCATTGGCAGCAAAGTCACGGTCACAAGCGATTTATTTGCGGGGCAATCCAAAAAACAAAAAGGCCACGGCCATGTCGAATGGGCGGTGACATGGTCACCCCAAGGGTACGGCGAGGCTGATAGCTTTATCCGCTCTTATTGTAACACCGTCCCAACCCCCGGCGGCGGCACCCATGAATCAGGCCTGCGCGCCGCAATTACCAAAGGCCTTCGCGCCTATGCGGATATTGCGGGCATGGGCAAGAAAGTCTCCAATGTCACGCCAGATGATGTCATGCACGGCGTTGGAGCCCTCGTGTCTATCTTTATTTCTAATCCAGAGTTCCAAGGACAAACCAAAGATAGGCTCTCAAATACTGAAGCTGCAAAAATTGTTGAAAATGCTGTGCGCGATCCGTTTGACCATTGGCTCGCGAGCTCCCCGAAAGATGCCCAAAAGCTACTTGAATGGGCCATTGAAAATTCCGAGGAACGCCTACGCCGTAAACGCGCCCGTGATGTTAAGCGTAAATCCGCAACAAAGCGCCTCCGCCTCCCCGGCAAACTGGCGGACTGCTCGCGCAAAGGCTCCGAAGATACAGAGCTTTTTATCGTCGAAGGCGACTCAGCGGGCGGGTCTGCAAAACAGGCCCGCAACCGTATCACAC
>CAZEOD010000009.1:0-7808 GCA_964513675.1 uncultured Caulobacterales bacterium
ACAATGTCGTGTAGCTGTTGGGCATTCCTTTTATGGCGTTTGTTGTAAGCTGTTTTGATGTTGTTTCGAGTTGCTGTGTAGAGTCTTTTATATTCTTCGGACGAGAACCAAGCCCGCCTAGTAATTTTACCTGCTGTTTTATACGGCATAGAAATATCGGGAACATGCGTAAGCCACTCGTGCCGAACAGCGGTTTTCAAGACTTGTCGCAAGGCGACAATTTCTTGGTGCATTGTGCTCCGTGCCGGAGGCTTATATTTTTTATCTTTGTCTCTATTCGTTCGCGCTACTGAATGTGTTTGTCTGTGAATACGATATTCTTGAACTAATCCCGCTGTAATTTCTGACAAACCTTTCTCACCAAAAAAGGGAAGGAGGTAGATGCGAATTTTCCGCATGATACCCTCGACATATTATTCGCTCCGATGACCTTGAGTAATGATAACATATTCGCGCTGAAACTGCGCCGCCGCCTCAGAAAATGTCTTCTCAGTCCGAAGCGTTTTTCGTCTGGCTCCGAGTCTAAGATCAAGATACCAACCTTCTGCAAAATCCTTTGCCTTGCGAATATCGGACTCCTTTGTGGATTTTCGCCAGTTCCGACCTTCGAGGTAAGTCGCACATTGCCAGTAGTCTGAGCCGGGACGTTTATACAGGTTTACATTGCCGCCCATTGTTGTGTGTTTTTTCAATTATGAGCGATATTGCTGCGGAGGGGATATCTTACTCTACAGATAATCTAAATGACCATATTTATGATAATGCAGTGTCCGCTTTGTGTTTTAAAGCTTCCCTCTTGCCGCGCGCGGTTTCTGCGCTTATAAGCCGCGCAAATTTAACATAGGTGAACCCCATGACCGTTCTGTTACCGCGCGATAAAAACGCGTCCCGTGACAGCGCTGATAAAGCTAAGGCTCCATTGCCTGCGCGCAGCTCTGTTACGCCGTCTAATGCTTCTGTAAATCCTGCGCGCGATATTGATATGGCGCATGTTATAAAAAACGAAGCGACCAACAGGGACGCTAAAAACAAGAGGCGAGGAACGAGCAACGCGAGTGACCGGGACGCTAAAAAAGTCTTCATCAAAACCTATGGCTGCCAGATGAATGTTTATGACAGTGAACGCATGGCTGATGTTCTCGCGCCGATTGGATATGCGCCTGTTGATGTGCCGGATATGGCAGATCTTGTCATTTTAAATACCTGCCATATCCGCGAAAAAGCGGCAGAAAAAGTCTATTCAGAGCTTGGCCGTATTCGCAAACATAAAGAGACGAATAAGCCCGATATGACCGTTGCCGTGGCGGGCTGCGTTGCCCAAGCCGAAGGCGAAGAGATTATGCGCCGTGCCCCTGTCGTTGACATGGTTTTAGGGCCGCAAACCTATCACAAACTCCCTGAAATGATCGCCCGCGTGACCCGCGATCAGGGCGGAGTTTTGGAAACGGAATTTGACACGCTTGAAAAATTTGATGACCTGCCGATTGACCGCAATCCCAAAGGCTTTAGTGCTTTTCTAACGATCCAAGAGGGCTGTGATAAATTTTGTACCTTTTGTGTTGTGCCTTATACGCGCGGCGCAGAGGTCTCCCGCCCTGTGGCGCAAATTGTGGCCGAAGCGCGCAATTTGGCCTCCAAAGGCGTGCGCGAAATTACGCTAATTGGTCAAAACGTAAATGCATATAGCGCCATGGGGCCAGATGGGGCCGACTGGAGTCTGGGCGAGCTTATCCGCCATGTTGCCCTAATTGGCGGTATTGACCGTATCCGGTTCACGACCTCCCATCCGCGCGATATGGATGATGAGCTTATTGCGACATTGGGCGCGGAAGCTAAGCTTATGCCTTATCTGCATTTGCCCATACAGGCGGGGAGCGACAAAATTTTACGCGCTATGAACCGCGATCACAGCTATGCGCATTATAAAGATTTAATCGCAAAAATTCGCAAAGCGCGTCCTGATATTGCGCTTTCAGGTGATTTTATCGTCGGCTTCCCCGGTGAAACAGACGCCGATTTTGAAGCGACGTTAAAATGTGTTGAAGAGATCGGTTATGCGAGCTCTTTTAGTTTTAAATATTCCGTTCGTCCGGGAACGCCCGGCGCTAGCCTGCCGCGCCAAGTGCCAGAAGATATTAAATCCGAGCGGCTAAAGCGGTTGCAGGACTTACTTTACGCCCAGCAAAAAGCGTTTAACCAAAGCTTGATTGGCAAAACCTTGCCGATTTTAGTTGAAGGCACAGCGCGGGACCCCGGACAGCTCTTTGGCCGAAACCCCTATTTAACGGGAACACATTTTCATGGTGATGAGCGCCTTATTGGCCAGATCATAGATGTGACAATCACCGAAGCGGGCGTTAATAGCCTCATCGGCCGTTTAGCTTAAGGCTTTAAAGCGCCTTTTAAGCCTATCGGGTGAAGTGCTTTTGGCGGTTGATGAGGGCTAAAGGCTAACGGCCTGTAACCTTAGAAATAAATACATAAAAACCGCCCCGAAGGGCGGCTTTATTAGCGCTTAAAAATTGACTTACTTCGTCATTAAGACACGGGTTGCCGGGTAAGGCGTTGTCATACCCGCAGCGCCAAGGGCTTTCATGATCTGCTCTGGCACAGAATAACGAACGTCAAAGTAATTCTCACCCGCTGTGAATGGGCGCACAACGAGCTCTGCGGAGCGTTCTGTGAGCGTTTCAACTTCTACGAAAGGCGCAGGATCAGCTAGGATATGCTCGTGATCGGCCAAAACTTTGTGAATGACCTTTTTCGCAGCATCAATATCATCATCATATGCCACATTAAACTTCATTTCCACACCGCGGATTGGGTGATGACTATGATTGATAATTTTTTCGCCCCAGATTTTACCGTTCGGAATCATAATCTTTTGATTATCAAACGTCTGCATATCTGTGGTGAATAATGTAATGTCTTCGATATTGCCGAAATGGCCGCCGGCATCAACAAAATCACCGACTTTATAAGGGCGGAAAATCATTAACATAACGCCGGCCGCGAGGTTTGACATCGCACCTTGAAGCGCAAGACCGACCGCAAGACCAGCCGCACCCAACATCGCAACAATAGAGGTTGTCTCGACGCCAAAACGATTAAGCACAGCGATAAATACAAACGCCATAATGACCCAGCGAACGAGCGAGCCAAGGAAGTTAAAAAGTGTTTCGTCTAAATGCGGGCTTTTCTTTGCCATCGCAACAATGACGTTTTTAACTTTTTTAGCAATGAAGGAACCAATTATAAAAATGGCTAACGCGGCCAAGACATTCATGCCTAAGCCTATGACTGTATCCAGCCTATCAGGGTTTAAAAAAGATTGAAGTTGTTCCATTGTTGCCTCCCAGCATAATTAAAGTTAAATTTTGGTAAACTGCGCTGTGTGAATATATGTTGAACGGCCCGAGACGCTGCCGCCGCTTCATGCCTTGCCGGACTGAGAAGAGACTCGGCTGGGAGCTACCACTTCACATCATCGCCGTCTTCCAATATACAATCTAGCGCAGAGAAATACTGGCAAATAGACATCACGAAATAATCTGTTTTTAAAAGATCATCTTCGGCGCGCTCTGAGACGGCAATTTTATACCAGAATTTTAATTTATCTTTGACATCTTTAAGGCCTTTGATCTCAAGATTCAGAGCCAATAAAACGAGGCGGTCTTGCTGTGTCGACAGCCGCGCATAATTCTCTTTTTGCATCTGTTCGGACTCAGGATCGAGCCGTGATAAATCTTCCAGCTCATTTGATATCTTATCATAAATATCATTAATCTCGCGGAAGCTTTTTATGCTGGATGATAATAACGCGTTAATCGCTGGGTCTTGCCGATAAGCCGTTTTACTCATTTGGTTTTCCATAATCACATCCCATAGAACTATTTCAAAATCACCGCATAAATAAGTCCGTTCTAAGACCACATTCATACATATAGCTCTGAGATAAAACGTCAGAGCTATTTAAATTTGCCAGATTTTCTAACTCCCAAATATGACCGCCCGAGGGCAGGCGCCATGCTCAAGACTTAGATGAATGACAGCGGCCAAATAGAGGGGAATATCACGGGAGCCTAATATAGAGTTATATATATACGTCTATATACAGGTCTATATGGGCATATTCGGCTTAAATACGCCGCAATCGAGAGGGCGAAGGGGGGGCAAGATCTTTTAATGCCGTAGGGCGAAAAGTGAAGACCTCTGATTTTTAGATTATCAGCGCGCAGAATTATTGAGTGTAATACTTTTCGAGCAGGCGATCCGCTGATGCCTGCATTATGTCCATCCGTTTGGCAAAGTCTGGATGGGTGATTAAACCTCTAATATAAGGCTCGCGAAAACTACTAATGAAAAGAAAGCCGCGCTTTATGGCGATATCCATAACCTCTAATGCTTTATCATGATCGCCTTGAAGCATATATAGACCCATTAAGGCCGTATATTCTTGCCGTGTATTCAAGTTTTCGGCAGGCCTATCGTCAAAATACGCCGTTAAAAGGGATAAAAATAACTCAAATTTATCCGACCTTATTTGTTTCAAAACATATGTGTCTCTGATTAAATGCTCTAATCGGCATATATTGGCTGTGGTCTTATCACCTTGGCTGCCGACACGTGCATAGGCCATATCAACAGAATAATCATCTGGGCGGTAATCATCCTCAACCATCATACGGGCCATCACACTTGAATAAAAATTCTCAATGACGGCGGCGGCTTCAAGGGCGGCTTGCTTATTATCCATAACTGCATAGACATATGCCTTAACGGGCGGGAAACGAACATGCGGCAACGTTAAGTCGGGTCGACCTAAATCAAAGAACAAGGACGTAACGGGGCCTGTTTCTTCATGAGATATTATACCTTGGCCGAGTAAACGCTTTACGGTTTTAAGCGCCGATTCATAATCGCCTAAGGCCTGAGATTGTCTAAGTTCCGCTAACAGAGCTGCTCGGTGATTAGGGTGCCACTTGCTTGTTCGGGTAACCACCTCACGCGCCTCACTAAATTGCTCATTGCAAAACAGAGCCCAGCTATAATTTGGCAAAACCCAAGGGTCCGTTGGTGAGACCCGTAAAACATTTTTATATGCTTTAACTGTTACGGATTGGGGGCCGGAAAATTCTGATTCATATGCCAACATTGTCATTGCCAAGAAATTATCAGGATCTTTTTTCAAGACATAATTAATTACGTCAACATGGCCACCGTCTAATAATTCACCCAAAGACGCCTTGTTCACGCCGCCTTCCGTCATGGTTTCGAAGGCTGAATTAATTAAAAGAGTTTCGGGCGCGCGGGCCGAAATCTCTTGCATCTTCATGGCTAATTCTGTTTGCTCTTTAAGTAAGGGTTCATAATCTCCATAAGCAAAATTGATCTGGTAGGTTAAAAATTCAATTAACTGTGAATAAGCCGGAAGGTAATTAGGTTCTTCTTTAATGGCCTCACGCAGCAGTTGCGCCGCCTTATTGAGGCTCTCGTAATCTGCCGCATATCCAATGTCGTCCGCCTGTTCAATTTTCACATAAAAATCATAATCTTTCCATGATGCCGATAAACCTTCGACTGACAGGTTCAATTTATTGGCGGTGGTCAAGGTCACTTTTGAAGCTATATCGGCGAGTAAATCCTTGATCTCGGTTTCATTTGATAAATTTAAATCATAGGTCTCATTATTTAAAACACTACTATCCGCGACGCCAATCAAAGACACATTCAGCTTAAAAATCTCGCCATAAGACGAGAGTTTCGACACAATGGCGTAATCAAGGTCAAAGGCATCTTTCAAAGCTTTATAGTCTTTAAAGTCACTTTCCAGCCGCGGCTTTGGAGCAAAGGACACAAGTGTTAGCCCTTTTACAGCTGTAAGGGTTTGATTAAATTCAGTCTCTAAAACATCGGGTAAAAATCCGTAAAGCTCATGGTCGCCAATCGTTTCAAACGGCAATATAGCAACCCTCTTTACCGTATTGTCTCGATCTAATAATGTCCAATTATAAAGGCCGCCGGAGGCTTCAGACTCGATATTATCGAGAGCTTGCATCTTACTCACAGCTGAAAACTGGGAGGAGACGTATAGTCCTAATAATCCAAAAAACCCGGCGATGGCTATAAGATTTACCAGTGAGCGCATATTAAAAAATGAAGGTTTTTGAGTGGCGGGCACTGCGGCCGCCGTGTCTTGCTGAGGCTTGACATCTAGGTCATCATTTTGCGGCGCCGCTGCCGCGTCCACAAAGGGGCGCACTTCGCCGACAAATTTATAGCCGCGATGGGGATAGGTTTTAATGTAATCTTGTTCTTTTCCCGTATCTCCGATCGCCGCTCTCGCGGCTCGGATTCGATTGTTAATAACATTATTGGATATGACCCGCCGCCCCCAGATTTCGGTCATAATGTCATCGCGCGAGACTAACTCACCGTGGCGGGTAATTAGCAGCTCTAATATGCAATAAACTTGAGGCTCAATATCTAAGGGCTCACCCTTGTGGTATATGACGCCTTTAAGCGTATCGAGGCGATATTTTCCAAACGACAACATCTCAATTTCTGCCCCCCAGCAGCATTATGAACTTGTAATTTCAACCATCTTACGCATGATTTAAATATTCACCGTTCTTTATAAGATTTAACGCTTAAGTCGAGAAAATACTAGTTATTTCCTATCAAACATAATGTCATAATGTCGCGTATGTTGTTATCGCGGGCATAAATGTTAAAATTTCATCTCCACCCGCTTCAAACGACGCCGCATCGCCAGAGGCATTGAGGCTCAAGGCCTGTCATCACTTTAAAGGCTATCATCCCTTTATTCTTTTTCGCCTGAAAGCGAGCGAATCATCTCGTCCAGCACATCAATAATCTGTTTGTTTTTTTGAGGGTTTAGCGCATCGGCATGAGGCGGCCCAAATTTACCAATATCATTGTCAAAATATTGTCCGCTTGTATCCGCATATTCGGAAGACGTTGCCAAACGGGTTAAAATTTCCGAGCCAATCCCAATATCTTTACCCGCTGATCCATAAGCCTCTTTGACCATTTTAGTGCCGAGGAAGGAGCCGGGATTTACCGCAATAATCGCGGGGCCCATTGGTGTATTATCCGCCATATGGCGCGACCACATCGTAAGGGCTAATTTACTTTGCGCATATGCCGCGCCGTCCGCCAAGCTGGTTTGGCCGGTCATGGCTGCGCTGTCCACAGGCGCTTGCGCGGCAGAAGACACATTAATCACGCGCCCCGTTTCATCCATAAGCGGCAAAAGACAGCGCGTAAGGTAATAAGGCGCGAGGGTGTTAACGACGAACCTCACATCGAGGCCATCTGCCGTGAGAGGCGCGGCAGTTTTGAAAACACCTGCATTATTAATCACCACATCAAGGCGGGCATATTTATCTTTAATCTCGGCCGCTAAAGCCTTAACGTTTTCAAGGTCTGATAAGTCGGCTTGAAAGGTCTCAGACTTGGCCAAAACAGCATGGTTTGATTTGACCCCAGAGAGCTTGGCCGCATTGCGCCCATGTAAGAGAACATTATGGCCCTTGGCTGCTAAAGCTTTCGCAGCCTCCAAACCAATGCCATCGGTTGATCCTGTGATAAATATTGTCTTGCTCATAGCCCATCCCTCTCATCGCCAAAATAAAACTGTTCATATAGGCCGCAAAACACCAGAGCAACACATAAGGGCAACACCGCAACATGATGCATATATATGTCTAATATCAACCCTCAGTTCACCTTAGGCAAACCGTATTCTGGGTCATTTAATATCAAATTTCATACCCATATGCGTG
>CAZEOD010000009.1:7908-27752 GCA_964513675.1 uncultured Caulobacterales bacterium
AGGTAGCCCAATTCAGATATGCCGTAAAATATATTGCGCGCGCGCCGCCGTAAGCTGCGGGCGTCTTCGCTGGATCTATTTTGTGCTTGCCCTAGATAATGTCGACTGCCGTTATAAATACTCAGCTGCAGGTGCAGAATATCACGGATAGGACGGTTGCCTGACTTTACAAATGGGTTTTCTATGATAGTTATTCCATCCAGTAAATTTTATTAAAACGGAGTTGTGCATGACACGCGAAGAAGCCTTTGAGGTCGTTAAATCAGCGGTTGCTGCAGTTGTCCCTGATTTTGACGGTGAAATCACGCAAGAGACCCACCTGACAGACGAGGATGTCATTGATTCTCTGGACAGTATGAATCTGTTGTTTGAACTGGAAGAAAAGCTCGGCAAGAAGCTCGTAAAAATTGATGAGGACTTTGAAGATTATAAAGTCTCAACGCTAGTCGATATTATCGTTGCTGCGGAATAGGGTCCTATTTTGCGGTCAGCGAACTGGCAATCAATAAGTCAGATCAAGAGTGAAGACAATGCTCTTATCAAAGCTTTTGCATTGAGCCTGAATATCTTAATTGGTCTTTGGCCCTTGCGTAATTTTGTGCCAGTTTATGCGGGGTATTAGATGTCTACACAGCCTTTAGATATATTCTTTCGCGGCAAGCGGCCCTATATTCAGGGCAGCTTGATCCTGTCCGCCGCTGCTGCGCTTTTATGTCAGGCTGGCTCTAAAGACACTGGCCATGACCTGACTCTGATTAAGGCGAAGTTTTCCAATATAACAGATAAGGGCCTTATCCTGTCTGATGAGGCTAGCGCGCCACATGCTGACGCGGCGTTGATCGGTGATGCAAGCTTTCGCGGCGGCGACGGTGTTAAGACCGTCTATTTCTTTGAAGATAAGACGGTTGTTCCAGCGCGCCGTGATGATCGCGGCTCTTTGCTGACGAATTTAACAATTACAGAGCCTTTGAACGGCACGGCGTCTTATGACATCCTGCCGTCGATTGATGAGTTGCTCGGCGCTATCGTAGAGGCGGTAAAGGCGCTGCATCAGGCCTTAGGCAAGACTGTATATGATGTATGGTTTACAGGGTTCTCGGGCGCAAAACTGCCAACGACCGCCGTTGATATTTCTACGACTGGCACGCTCACGATTAAAAATATGATGCGCCGGGGCACTGAAGAACAATATCAAACCTTATTCAGGATCGAACTGAATCAAGATAATCAAGATGCGCCGCAGTCTTTTATGCTCACCTTTGCATATAAAACCGCATAGCGTTTAAGTAGGTCATTATGAAAATTAAAGCTATCCGTTCCGCCCTCCCCAAAACTGCGATGAGCGCGCAAACCGTTGCCGATTATATCGGCGCTGATGCTGAGTTTGTTAGCAAGAAGGTCGGCGCTGCAAACCGCTATATGCTTGGCCCTGATGAAACAGGCACAGATTTGTCCCAGCAAGCCTGTGATAATTTGTTCAGAGATACTGATCTGAAGCCGGAAAACGTTGAGCTTTTGATCGTTGTGACGCAAACGCCTGATTATGCCATTCCGCATAACTCTGCATTGCTGCAAGCGCGTCTTAACCTGCCGACAACATGCGCCGCTTTTGATATATCGCTGGGCTGCTCTGGCTATGTTTACGCAATGAGTATCTGCAAAGGTTTGATGGCCGCGCAGAACATTACAAATGCCGTTTTAGTGACCTGTGATCCTTATAGTAAGATCATGGACAAGCATGATCGCGGCACAATGGCCGTATTTGGCGATGCGGCCAGCGCAAGCTGGCTTTCCGCTGATGACGGCGCTGAAATGGGCCTCGCAAATATGGGAACCGATGGCAGCTTTGCTGAACACTTAATCATCAAATCGGGCGGCGCGGTAAATCCGGTTATGTCGATCCATCAAGACAGCCCATCAGAGTTTGATAAAGATGATGCGCGCTTGCATATGTATGGGCGCGGTATTTTTGAATTTGTTATGAAAAACGTTCCGCTGTCTATTCAGGCAGCTTTAGATATCAATGATGTGACGCGGGATGATATTGACTATTTTGCTCTGCATCAAGGCAGTCTTTATATGCTCAATTTACTGGCGCGGCGGGCAAAGATACCGGCCGAGAAACTGCTTTATAATATTCAAGATTACGGCAATACCGTTTCATCCTCCGTGCCGATGCTGCTTGAGACATTAATAGCTGAGGGCAAAGCGACACCAGGAACAAAGGTTCTTGTATCTGGCTTCGGGGTTGGCCTGTCTTGGGCAACAAATGTGGTTAGTTTTTAGGCGTTTGCCCACTTAAATATTCCAGCGCGCCTTGAAGCTAAATATTCAATCTAAATATTCAATCTAAATATTCCGGCGCGCTTTGAAGCTTTCTTACTCCCCGCGCCATAGGCCTTGTTAAATACCATATTTGATCTCAAAAGCGGCAAAGCGTGAAAGCCGCAGCTGTTATGAGGCTTAAGCTTTCGTCTTTATGGGCGATCTCTTGACGGCATAGAGCTTTGAAGAGATACTCATTTTATGAAAGCACATCTTTTCATGTCATCAGGCTTACTGATTGCCGCGATTTTTTTTATGCGCGGCCTCGAGGTTTTAAATGAACCGGGGTTTGGGCTGCAAGAGCTTTACATTCTTGGCGGCTTTATAATCGCTGGATGTCTTGTTTATGCGGGCTGGAAAGAGCGCCGCTCACATTAACCACCGCTGAGGTCAAGCGTAATGCCGGTTTCCTTAGTTTTTTCGTGATTTCCTCGATCTTTGCTCTAAGGTGGTCTGCATAATAAGGGCGAAAAGCCATAGAGGGGAGATCAATATGGACATATCAGCTACGCCGGATCCAAAGGGGTATTGGAAGGCGACGATAAGGCTTACACTATCGCTACTTGTCGTTTGGTTTGCCGCGTCCTTTGGGGCCGGTATTCTGTTTAAAGAGGCGCTTGATAAGTTTTCAATAGGCGGGGCTCCGCTTGGGTTCTGGTTTGCGCAAAATGGCGCCATTTATATCTTCCTTATCCTGATCGTTATTTACTGCCGTAAAATGACGAAATATGAGAAAAAATTCGGGATTAAGGGGTAACGTCATGGATCAGACATTCTGGACATATTTTTTCGTCGTCCTGACCTTTGGGCTTTATATCGGCATCGCGATTTGGGCCAAGGCGGGGTCCACGAAAGATTTCTACGTTGCCGGTCATGATGTTCACCCCTTGGTTAACGGCATGGCAACGGCGGCGGATTGGATGAGCGCCGCATCCTTTTTATCTATGGCAGGTCTTATTGCCTTTCTGGGTTACGGCGGGTCTGTTTATTTAATGGGCTGGACAGGCGGCTATGTGCTTCTGGCACTCTTATTGGCGCCGTTCCTGCGTGAATTTGGTAAATTCACTGTGCCCGACTTTGTTGGGGATCGGTATTACTCCACTGCCGCGCGCGTGATCGCAGTGATTTGCGCCTTATTCGTCTCTTTCACTTATATTGCGGGGCAAATGAAGGGGGTTGGCGTCGCCTTTTCTGGCTTCCTTGGTGTTCCTGCGAATGTAGGAATTATGATCGGCATGGCCATTGTTTTTGTCTATGCTGTATTGGGAGGTATGAAAGGCATTACCTATACGCAGGTCGCGCAATATGTTGTGCTTATATTTGCCTATACCGTGCCAGCGATTTTCATGTCGCTCGCGATAACCGGTCATCCGGTTCCGCAACTGGGTTTCATAGGCAATGCGTCGGGTACAGAGCTTAGCATGCTTGATAAGCTCAATATGGTTGTGACCGATTTGGGTTTTACGGAATATACGTCGACAACGAAATCAAAAATTGATGTGTTTTGCATTACCGCCGCCTTGATGTTTGGCACAGCCGGCTTGCCGCATGTTATCATTCGTTTCTTTACCGTTAGCTCTGCGCAGGCCGCCCGTAAATCAGCAGGTTGGGCGCTTATGTTCATTGCATTGCTCTATACTGTGGCTCCGACCGTTGGCGCTTTTGCCCGTATAAACTTCATCGATACTGTGAACGAGTCTGTCTACATCCAAGATGATGAGGCTTATGAAGAGCGCGCCGCAGAAATTATAGCCGCGGGTGATAAGCCTGTCCCTGTTTGGTATAAGGATTGGGAGAAAACAGGCCTGCTTAAATATCAAGACCTTAACGGCGACGGCATTATGCAATATCGATGCGATCCCGCTAAACAGACATGCGCAAAAGGCAATATCGATGCCTTGAATGAAGTTGAACCTAATAATGATATTTTTGTTCTCGCTAATCCGCAAATTGCCAAGCTGCCGGGCTGGGTTGTCGGGCTTGTCGTCGCAGGCGGCCTTGCGGCGGCGCTGTCAACGGCGGCGGGGCTGCTTATGGTTATTAGTTCAGCCGTCAGTCATGACCTGATGAAGCGCACCTTTAAGCCGGATATGAGCGATAAACAGGAAATGAGGGTGGCCCGCATAGCCGCGGCCATTGCCGTGCTTTGCGCGGGGTTGTTAGGGATATTCGCATCCTCGCTGCCTTTTGTTGCGCAGGTGGTCGCCTTTGCCTTTGGCCTCGCTGCGGCCTCGCTCTTTCCGATTATTTTCCTCGGCATTTTTTGGAAGCGTATGAATAAGCAAGGCGCTATCGCCGCCATGTCTATTGGGCTGGTCACGACGTTTAGCTATATTTACTACTTCAAATTTGGGGGTGGTAAGTCTGAGCAGTGGTTTATGGGGGTTTCACCCGAGGGTATTGGCTTTGTTTTCATGTGGCTGTCGGCAGTTGCCGGCATCATTGTGTCGCTTCTGACGCCGCCGCCCCCGCAAGAGATTCAAGACCTTGTTCAGGATATCCGTATTCCTGGACAACGTAAATCTTATGGGGCCGCTGATGCGGGCATGGCCCCAGCGGAGTAAATACTCAGATGTGCATGAAAAAGGCCGCCAATGAAAAGGGCTGCGCAAGAAAAAGGGCCGCGCCTGTAAAAAGCTGCGGCCCATTATTGTTTTGATATGCGCTTAGGCGTTAAAGGCTCGGTAGCTCGTCTCTAATCTTTTGCCAGTTAAGCGCTTCATTTGGCTCATTGAGATTATCGGGCAGAGGCTTAATGCGCCCCGGAACGCCGATGACGAATGAGTAGGGCGGGATATCGCGCGTGACAAGCGCCCCTGCGGCGATAAAGCTTCCTTTGCCGACGCGAACGCCTGGGCATAAGGTGACGCCGCCGCCAATCGTAACTCCGTCTTCGATAATGGGGCCTTCTGGGACATATTGATCCCGCATTTTTAGAGGAAATTTGTCATTCGTCATGGTGACATTGGGGCCAATGAAGACGCGATTTCCGATTGTGACATGTGTTGGGATATAACAATTTGTTTCAATCTTTACAAAGTCTCCAATCGATACATTGCCGTCTACCGTGCTGGAGGTGCCGATGACGACGTAACGGCCAATATCTGTCTTCTCCCGAATAACAACGTTGTGACCCGTTTGTAGATTGTCACTCGTTTTGACGTCGCCATATATGATCGTCCCGGCGCGAATGACGCTTTTATCGCCGATTTCGGCGGGGCCTGCCTTGGCATTATACGTCATTCCAACAATGCAATTCTCTTGAATTTTGACATGTCCGTGCAAAAGCGCTTGCGATGTTTCAGTGTTCAGCGTTGTGACGTCGGCGTTCATGCTGCCACTCTGATCTGGGTGTTTCGTACTCATATGTAAGCCTCTATTGTGAACAGGCGTGCTGTTTTTTGGATGTTATGCTATTTAACTACAGCCATTAGATTGCTTTCTTCAAGCAATTTGATTAAGTGGGCAAAAGCAATTAGCAGATATGTCAGTTTTAGGAAAAAAATATGGTCCCGTTTATCGATTTAAAGAGCCAATATGCTGCTTTAAAATCCGACATTGATCGAAATATTCAGTCTGTTTTAGATGATGGCCGATATATAAATGGCCCGGCCTTAAAACAGTTTGAGGCAGAACTCGCAGAGTTTAGCGGAGCAAAACATGTGCTGGGCTGCTCAAGCGGAACAGACGCTTTGGTTATCCCGCTTATGGCCATTCATGAGATGAAAGGTTTTAGCCGAGATAAGCCTATGGCTGTTTTCGTTCCTGCTTTTACTTATACTGCCAGTGCGGAAGTGATTGCCTTGGTCGGCGCGCAGCCTGTCTTTGTCGATGTGGATCCGAAGACATTTAATATGTGCGCGAAATCTTTAGATGAGCAAATCCAGCGCATTAAAGCCGAAGGCGTTTACGAACCCGCCGTTGTTATGGCTGTTGACCTGTTTGGTCAGCCGGCAGATTACACAGCTCTAACGCCTGTTGCAGATCAGCATGGCTTGATGATGATGTGCGATTCGGCGCAGGGGCTTGGCGGCGCACTTGATGGAAAGCGTGTTGGCTCGCTCGGTGACGTCTCCGGCACGAGTTTCTTCCCAGCCAAGCCGTTAGGCTGTTACGGCGACGGCGGCGCAATCTTTACAGATAATGATGAGATGGCGAAAATCATGACATCAATCCGCACACACGGAACAGGCTCTCATAAATATGAAGTCCTAAGAATTGGCATGAATGGCCGTCTTGATACGCTTCAAGCGGCTGTTTTGTCTGTTAAGCTTGCCGCTTTCGAAGGCGAAATCGAAGCTAGAAACACACTCGCCGATCATTACAATGCCGAGCTTTCAGGTCTCGTTGAAACGCCATATGTTATGCCAAATGCTCTATCGAGCTGGGCGCAATATGTCTTAAAAACGGATCGCCGCGAAGAGCTTCAGGCGCATTTAAAAGAAAAGGGTATTCCGACTATGGTTTACTATCCTTCACCGATGCATTTCCAGATTGCCTATAAGCATTACGGTCAAGGCCCTGGATCAATGCCAGTATCTGAGGCGCTATGCTCTGATGTTATGGCGCTGCCTATGCACCCCTATATGGACAGTGAAACGGCAAAGTTTATTACAGACAGTGTTAAAGGGTTTTTCAAGGGGTAAGAGGAAGGTCGCATTAATATGGCGCCGTTCCTTTGCTTTATTTTTCGCCGCTGCAACGTCGTTTGAGGCGGGGACTGAAACTCAGCTATTAAAAATTGAAGAGTTGATTTACTTAATTGATTAACTTAAAAACACATAAGCAATTTCTTCTATACATAAACAAGGATTACTCATGGCCAAACCTACAAGCAAAGCCACGAAAGCGGCGCCGTCAGCTTTTACTGATCTCAAAACCGAAATAAAAGTCACGATTGAGCGTGCAGAGCTTTTCGAAGCTCGTGCCCGTATTGCTCTTGCTCAGGCTGAAATTGCTAAAGCAAATCTTATTAGAAAAAAAGAGCAAGCCGCGTTTAAAGATCTCGATAAATAGGATTAGAATGATTCTAATTTAATCGACATTCAGGATGTATTGACTTTTCAAAATTCTGATCGATTTAGGAATGTATGGCTAATTTAATATTTAAAACTGCACGTAAGGCGCGTCAAATCTTACGTGCAGTCTATGCGTCAACGTCTTCAAGCTATGCTCGGGAACTTGTTCATAAAATCAATACAAAAGATGCCGCTATACAAGATCTAAAAGACAGGCTTATTAAAAATAGCGAACAAAACCGGCGTCTTAATCAACGCAATCAACAACTCAATGAGCTGCGTACATTGGCGGAAGACGCCAATTATGCAGGCTCGGATGTTTCCTCTGTTAGTGTCGAGGAGTTGCAGTTTGAGTTAATGTTGGCTCAAGATAAACTCCGAGATATGCAAACTGCGCAAGCGCCGCAAAGAGGGTCTGCACTCGCGGTTCAGAAGCTTAGATCTGCCAATGAGAATTTGAAGGAAAAACTTCAAAAAGCCACGGCGTTTAATAGAACATATGGCGTTGCTGTGCGCTATTTGGCGCAAGAAAATAATTTAAACTCCAATGCGTTTAAAGTCGCAGGGCTGGAGGCATTTGATATTGTTTTCGCTCATGACATTTTAGGAATTTACGCCGCGCGCTCTCTTGCGGATCATTTCAATGCGAAACTATTCGTTGATGTGGTCGAAGAATATGACTTAATGAAACGCAGCGGCGCGTTCTTTCGCAATAATCTTAGCGAGAGCGAATCTAAGCTGATAAATACATCCATTAAAAATATGATGCTGTCAGCGCAGAAATTTATTCATATTGGCCCAAGGCAAATTGATAAATTTAAGGCGGAAACTGGGAAGCTAGGCGTCTTTCTACCGAATTTTAGAAATGCTTTTAATGCGAGTGAGCAGATCGTGTCAGATGTTGATGCGCTTTTACAGAGCCATGATTTGAGCGGTAAAGACTTTGTTTGCGTTCCTAACCGCATTATTCACGCCGAAGAGATAACGCTATTGATTGGCGGGTTGTCTAACGCCAAAGCTAAGCTTCCGATTGTCCATGTTGGCCATCCTTTAGAAGACGAACTATCGGTTATCGTCGAAGATGCCTGTAAGGAAAAAGGCATTAAGTTTATCGAGCTCGGCCTTTTGGATTATGATATTTACCGCGAAGTTCTGGCGCGATCTTTATTTTGTAGCTTCCTGACGACAGAGACGATTTATAACGTTAAATACGCCTTCCCTAATCGCCTGTTTGATGCAATTTCAACGCGCACGCCAATCCTAGTTTCGGGATTTGTTCAAGTCGGGGAGTTCGTCAAAGAGAAAGCCATTGGCGTTTATGTCGATGAGGAGCCGACAGTGGAGACGATTGGTAAAGGTATTGAAGCTGTTATCAAAAACAAATCTACATTGGAACAGGCGCTGGAGAAACAGTCCGGACTTTGCAGTTGGGATGCTGTTTTTAATGAGGCGTTTAAGGCTATTACGGGCGATCAAAAAATTCTAATTATTACGCGCAAAGACGTGCGTAAGAACCAGCGCATACAAAATTTGCGCCAGTCATTTATGAAAAAGGGGTGCGCGGTTACAGTAATCGGGGGCAATAATACAGAATATGATTTAACGGGCAAAAAGTTTTACACTGTGCCATTAAATCGCCCTGTTACTGATGATGAGTTGTTTGATGACATCACACCTTGATAAAGCTGCAAGCGCTCATAACACGGCATCTCCGCGCCAAGCTGTAAAGGTTCTGCTGTATTTCCTGCGCTTTAGCGTTCGAACCTTTCCTAAAAAAATTACTGCCTTTGTCGGGATTCGCATACTCGAATTTGGCACGCAGATTATTATCGCCGCAATTTTAGCAACGATGATTCAGGTCAAAATGTCTGACGACATCGGTGTTTCAAACACTGTATTAACTGACACATTAGAGCAGTTTGGGCTCACAGCCTTCGCGCAAGGGGAGATGATATTTGGCATTATCTTGCTCGCAGCCTTGCTTGCGGTGAATATTGTCATGACCTATGTTTCAAAACGTATTCTCACGCGCATATCTATTGAAACAGAGACGATTTTATCTGCCGATATTATCGCCAGTTCGGCTGATATAAATTATGCGGGATATAAAGCTTTATCAGGACGGTTCGAGCAATTTGATCGCCGCGAAATTATGCGTATGACCGCACAAAACACGCGCCTTGTTGGTATTGTCAATCGTAATCTAATCGATGCATTATTCGCGGGTCTTCAGCTTATCGTTGTCTTTATTGCTTTGATCGTGCTTGGGAATAATATTGCGCCGCTCTTAATCCTTGGAACATTTATAGTCGGCGTCATCGGCGTTATTTGGCTGTTTCGCGCGGGCATTAATCACAGCGTCAACTTCCCGGCCTCCGCTGTGCCGGCATCAGCAAGCCGCTCAAATTTGCTAACGCAGGCCTTTTCTGGAAATTTTAAGGGCCGCAAGGAAGAGCTAGAGGCGCGTTATTTTCGGGATCAGAAAATTTCATATTCCATGAAGCAATATGAAGGCCGCTTTAAAATTATCGACCAAGGCAATTTGATAAATAACGCAATCACGGGCTTGGCTTTGATTGTCTTGATGTATTATCTCTTTTTATATGAGACGATGATTAACCCTGTAACGTTGGTCGCGGTGCTGCTCGTCGGAAATATTTTGTTTCGCTCACTACAGCAGCTCTTTGGTTTTTTTGTGATTATCGGACGTCTATATGATCAAGTTCGAAAGATATGGGTATTTAGAAACGCCCCAAGACACGAAAATCAAAACAATATAGTTCAAGCCATAACGCCGAGCGGCGCGCAGAATTTAGGTTTATTTCCAAAGCTGATTGATAGCGATGATGAAAAACGGGTTTATGAAATCAAACCGGGGAGCGCCTTGGCGATGTGTAGTCAAGACCCTATGGAGCCTTTCTCTTTGTTCCAACTCCTTGACCGTATTGATGCGGGCGATAGCCCTGCGGCTTTTTCAACAAATATCATTGTTGGCGGCAAAGCATTTTTAGGCGGCTTTCTCTCTCAATGTGAGCCGGCAGATATAAGCGCCGCAGATGAGCGCCTAGCGGCGGTCTTAAAGGCTTACCGTAAAAAGCCAAAAGAGGCAGAGCTAGAGTCTGCGCGCTTAATTAATAGCTATGCTGCTCTGGCCAGCGGCATCGTCTTAATTGATTTCAAACATATTAACTTGCTGCCTAATGAGCTTTTAAAACGTCTTTTAGACATGCCTATCAAAGGCGCGCTTGTCTTTTACGGCCGCTCGCCACTACTGGGCCTAAGAGGCCTTGATGACATTATCACGGCGTGCATTTTGGTCGGCTCCAAGATTAAAGTGCTGAGCACGAAAGAGGCCTTGGCGATGAAAGGGGAGGCGTTACGCGCTATACTCGTGCAAAAAATCGCCGCCCCGCTCGCTGATATTGATGATAGTGAACTTGAGTAAGAAACCTTATTGTAAGTCAGAAATTGCAATAATATAAATAGCCCGTATAACGTGTAAATATAAGCATGGCATTTTAAGGTATGAGCGTAATTACTAATAAACAAAATGTTCTGATTTTTGCGGCCAAAGATATTTCGCAAAATCGGCGCGTCCCTCTCTTGGGGCATTTCTTTGCAGATGCTGGCTATACGGTTCATATCTACGCCTATACGCGGCCTCATCCCGACTATAACGACAGCCGAGTTAACGTGCATCTTATGCCAACTCAAATCATGTCAGACCGCGTCCTTAATTGGATGGAGAGCACTGAGGGCGCGCCGGAAAATGTGTGGCGGCCCAGATTTGGCAGCTCAAAACTTCTGGGCCTTTTTATCGGGGTGATTGAAGTTTTAAAATATAAACTGCGTCGTCCGATTGGCTGGTGCGTGCATAAATTTTGGGGCGATGAAAACGATGAGGGCCGGGCTAAAGTTTCAGGTGGTTACGCCCATATTTTGCGAAAACGTTTTGGGTCAAAAATTTCCGATAAGCGCCGAACTAAGTTTAATCGCGGGGTGAAGTACAGCCTTTCAAGCGGGCTCGTACAAGACAGTATCTTGGTTTGTCATGACCGTTTTTCAGCGCCGCTTAGCCTCACGCTTTCTAAGGTGAGCAGCCATATCATCTTTGACATTGTTGAGCTGTTTCGCCATCGCACGCGTGAGTCATTAGAAGGACAGTCTGCGCGCCAAAGCCGCGAGATTGCAGCTGCGGAAGCGCTTTTGGATAAAGCTGTGCTACTCTCAGTTGGGCCAAGCGTATCGCGCCAAATTGCCAAAGATTTTCCTATACATGAAGTCTACAATGGTCGTCCCCTTGCACAATGGGCGGGCGGCAGACAGGAGCGAGACCCGTGCAGGCTTGCCTTTAGCGGGGCTTTCTTCCCAAATTGCGGGCTAGAGCATTTACTCGGCGTGTGCGCGCATATGCCTAAAGCCTATGAACTTATCCTTGTTGGTCATTTTAGCTCTGCTCAGTACCGGGCCAAAATTATGAAACTGATCGCTAGTTATGATCTTAGCGAGCGGGTCGCTGTGACTGAAGACATTAAGGTTGATGAAGTTCATCTTATTTTGTCCACGGCCCAAGCTTATATTTTGCCGTTCAGCGCCGATAAACCCAACCTACAAGTGTCTATGCCAAATCGCTTGTTTGATGCGATTGCGGCGGGCTTGCCTATATTCTCTCAAAAAGGCTTATCACTCACGCAATGGGTTGAAGAAAAAGATATAGGCACTTCAATTGATATTACGCAGCTTGAAACTTGCGCACAAAATATAAGGGCTGAGCTTACGTCTAAGCGCTTTAACGCGTGGAAAAATAATCTGGAAGGCGTCTTTCAGGAAACGGCTTATGAGCGGCAAATGGAAAAACTGCGGGTTTATTTACAAGATCAGGGCGTGATCTAAAACTGGTCTATAAATATGGGGTTTTGTAGCAAGAATTAGCAGAGTTACAGGCAACTCTATTGAATATAACTTAAATAGATGTATGCAGTCACGAAGGATGACGTCTTCAACATAATAGCTAGGTAAAACCGATTATGAACATTGCACTTATTGGCTGCGGTAAGCAGGCGCCGAAACATATTTCTGGCTTATTGGCATCAGACCTCGTTGAAAAGGTTTTTGTCGCAGATCAGTTTACAGAGGCAGCAGATCGTCTGGCGGCAAATTACGAAGGTAATGTTGTTGCGACGACAGTGGCAGATGTTTTCACAAATGACGATATTAAAGCTGTTGTGATTGCGACGCCGACTTTTACCCATTTTGATTTGTGTAAGCAGGCCTTAAATAGCGGTAAGCCTTTCTTGGTGGAGAAGCCTTTATCGAGCAGTTACGAAGAAGCGGTGGAGTTGGCAAAGCTGTCAAAGTCGACGGGCGTGCCGGGTATGGTTGGATTTATCTACCGCTTTGCGCCGATTTTTGACGCTATTAATACGCTTGTGAAATCTGATGAAGACGTGCTTGGCACGTCGCAACATGCCGTGTTCAGAATTGCGGGAAGAGGATCAGATCAACCATGGAAACATCAACAGAGCAAAGAGGGCGGCGCGATCAGCGAAATGATGGTGCATATGATCGACCTTGCGGTTTGGTATTTTGGGCGTGCGGCCGAAATTCGCCTTAACGAAGACGCGATTGTTCGCCCCGTTCGCGATATTCGCGGCGAGAGTGTGAACTGCGATGCAGAGGACTGGGCTGTTGCCAATCTTGTTATGGAAAACGGTACGCGCGTTTTATTGCAAGCGGATATGAACTCTCCTGTTTTCCGTCAGTTTATTGAGATTGATGGTCTGAACGGCCTTGTCGAAGGCTCTATCCAGAATACATTCCAAGACGCTTTGACGTTATTTGAACCGCGCGGTGACTACGTAAAAGGCCGTCAACCGTTAGAGGTAACGCCTGGGAATTTTTACATCAAGCAACACGAATGTTTCCTTGATATGGTCAAAAGCGGGTCCGATCCCGAGCGCTGCTCGCTGGATGACGCGGTTGAAGTGATGCGCATTCAAATTGCGCTAAAAAGTCAAAAAACCGCTTAGGCTTAAGACCTATTAATATCGCGGTTTAGACAGCTTTAAAGCCGTTTTTCAAGCCATTTCGCAAGGCGGGATTCCGAGCCTGCAAAGCTGAGATAATGCTGTCTTAAGCCGCTGAATTTTGCCAGCCAAGGCCGCACATATTGATGCTTTAAAACGGATTTCAGCCTTAAAAACTTTGGTCGCGGTGCATGGACATAGCTGTATTGCGTTATTTCATGAAGCTGACGCGCATAGGCCAATGCGGCAGGGGAGAGATGAACCTTTTCCCCGCCAAGGTCATCAATCAACCGCCATTGGCCAGCTTGGAGGCGCTTCGGGCTTCTCCAGTCAACATGGCTATTTCTGATTTTATTGCCATGCAGTCGAAAGTGAAGATAAGGCTCGGGCAGCATAACCCATTTTAAGTCCGCATGCTGGCTTGCGCGCAAAAGAAAAGCGTAATCCTCCAGTCCAACGCCGTATTTGGGGGTGAAACCACCCATCGTTATAAAGGCATCACGGCGCATCATAAAGCTGGAATTTCCAAGGATATTATAAAATAGACCCGCCCCGGGCAAAAGACCTGCAAACCCGTAACACAGGCCCAACTTCTCTGGCTGTCCTTGCGGTGTTTCATTGGGCTTTGGCGCGGCGCTGCCTTGGAAGGTTTGATAAAATGACAACGCCAAATCATGTGTTTGAATGGCTTTTAGAAATCCTTCCAAAGCAGGCGGTGCTAAGACATTATCGTCGTCAAGAAAGAAAATTGCGTCCCCCTTGGCCAGCATTGCGCCGTGATTTCGCGCCGCTGAGGGGTATGAATTTTCAATGCGCTGAAGGCTGATATTGTCAAAAGAGAAAGGCTCTATTGCCGCTTTTATGTCATCCTCACGAACAGAGCTACTGCCATCATCGACGACAATGATTTCAAATGTTTTCAAGCTTTGCACAGAGAGGGAGTGAAGCGCATGCGTGAGCGTATCAAGACGGTCGTGATGTAAAATGATCACGCTGAGCGTTGTGACAGGCTTATATGGTTTCACCGGTTGCTTTTGCGGCGCTGTTTTGACTGGAATCGCTTGAGGGGCTGGTAGAGCCTTAGCTGTCGGCGCTTTGCTGATCGTCTCCAGCACTTTTAAAATCTTGCGCACATCAGATTCGGTGCAAATGAGCGTTTCTTGCACGCGCGGCTTTACGCCGGTTAGAACAAAACCTTGTCCCCATATACACATCATACCGAGGCTGCGGGCAAGGCTGACGCTAAGCGGCATAACAGGCGCGCGCATAGGCGCGATCATGACAGCAGGCATAGCGCTGCTTATCGCCTGACTCACATCCGCATTATCCGCCCAGTTCACAACGGCGCGTAAGGCGTGAAGTCTTTTACGTATATTACTTGACCACTGCGTAGTCCGCTTTGGGGTTATGAGTGTAATTTTATCAATTTTGCCCTGCGCGTCTAAAATCTCCGCGAGGTCACAAAAGGCATCAATGCCGTAAACAGGTGAGACCTCTCCGCAAAATAGAATATGACGCGCAGAGGCAGCGGCGTTCCCTTTAGCCGGCGTCTTAGGCGGTGTTTTAGGTGAAAATATGCGAGCTGCCCTGTGATTAAGCGGCAAACCCAAGGCTCTAAGACTTTGCGCTTTGATACGCTCATCGGTGAGCCAAAGCGTATCGCTGGCTTTTGCGCATATGGCTTCCATGTCACAATTGACGACGTCATCATATTGGGTCGGCAGGATAAGCCCTGCAGGGAACGCGAGTGATTTCGGCAAATAGCATGTGGTGTGGATTGCGACAGGCTTAGCCGCGAGGCCGCCTTTAAGCGCCATTTGGACGAAATAACTGCTCGCGCCATGTAGAGGTGTGTAAATCGCAGTCAGATCATGCGCGGCGCTATGGGCGCTAAATTCTTGATAGAGCGTCAGGGGAAGGGCGAGTATCGGGTTGGACCCGACATCTTGCGGCCATGTCTTTCTGTCCAGTACGGCGCGGCGTATGGCTATATCGGGGTAACGCTCTGATAGGGATTGAGGGATTGGGCCGGTTCCGCCTAAAACCCAAAGCTGCGATGGCTTGACGTCGGCCTGCGCTACATCCATGCAAAATTGCGCGCTAGGGGATAATTCAGGCTCGCAGAGAGAAGCTGGTAGGGCGACGATAATCATAATAGGGTCAGTCTAATTTATTGATGCGCCCATTGCTACAGCTTACGCTATTTTTAATAACTGCGCAAAAGATCCCTAATAAAAACATCTGACGAAAAATATCAGGTGAAAAACGAATCTGCCCAGCCGCGGGGCGACTGGGCAGATAAATCACAAAATTATGTAAAGCTGTTTTGGCTATTTCCAACGGACGCGCGGCATGATCCGTTCATGAGAAATCGCGTCTTTATGTTTAATGATACGGTTGAGCATATCGACCAAAACCTCTTGGGTCATGAGGTTTGGTTTTAGACCAAGCTCCATAAGTCCAGAGTGGGCCGCGTTATAGTAATGATCTTCGGCTTCTTTACGTGGATTTTCAATCGACTTAATTTCGACGTTCAGGCCCAGTGAATTACCGGCTTTTTGAACGCGGTCCGCAAGCTCATTAACTGAGAATTGTTCTGTAAACTGATTAAGGATACGAAGCTCGCCTTTATCGGCGGGTGTATTAGCTGCGAGGTCAATACATTGAAGCGTATCTTTGAGGTTCAAATAACCACGAGTCTGCCCGCCTTTACCGTAAACAGTTAGCGGAACGCCAGCGACGGCTTGCACCAAGAAGCGGTTAACGGCTGTTCCGAAAATGTCATCATAGTGAAAATTCGGGCCAAGGCGCGGGTCCATATCCCCTTCGGCTGTCTCTAGGCCATAAACAGGGCCTTGCATCAAATCGGTCATGCGCAGGCCGTATGTACGGACATAAAACCACATGAGATCAGTATCGAGAACCTTGGTCGTGTGATATAGGCTACCGGCTTGACGCGGGAAAAGGAATTTATCCTTACGGCCCTTATGCTCAACTTCTAACCAGCCTTCTTCGATGTCAATATTCGGCGTGCCGTACTCACCCATCGTGCCAAGCTTGATGATATGACAATCTGGAGCATGTTCAATCGCGCCCCAAATCACATTAAACGTGACATTTAGATTATTGTTGAGCGTTTTAGACGCTTCCGTAAAGCCGCGCATAGAATAGGGGGCTGAGGGCTGCTCTGCATAATGCACAACAGCGTCAGGCTGATATTTTTCAAACAGGCCAAGACAGAATTTAGGATCAGCAAGATCGCCAATTTCAACGCCAATGTTCTTACCCGAAACAGCTTTGAAAATTTCAACGCGCTCTTTTAAGTCTGGCGTTTCGAAAAGGGCTTTTGAATCTGTATCATCAGCGATTTGACGGCGTAGATAATTATCTACGGTAACCACGTCATGACCTTTCATGGCCAAATCCATTGTTGTTGGCCATCCGAGATAACCATCACCACCTAATATTAAAATACGCATATAATCCCCTCAGAGACTTACGCCCTTTGCGCTCTGCAAAGGGCTTTAAAAAATAAATTAAACGAGTTCAGCCTTTTTCAGCAATTCGATTCCCTCTTCAATTGAGAGGCGCTCTTCTTTTGAGCTATCGTAAATGCGATCAACGCTTTTTCCTGATTCCGAATATTCAGAATAGTCATATATAGCGTGATGCGGTCCATTGCCCGGAATGACGACGAAAAAGTCTTCAATCTCATAGGTGCGCGGGACTTCTTCGCCCGTTGTCAGCTCTTCAAAGAGTTTCTCACCCGGACGCAGGCCAATATCTTCAATCTTGATGTCTTCAATCTTGCGGCCTGCTTTCTCAGCAAAGCTATGGATCATCATATGGCCGAAATCTTCAATATTGAAAATTGGCATCTTTGTTACAAATATCTCGCCGCCTTTAAAGAGGAGCAAGGAGCTGAGCACCAAATGCGCGGCTTCGCTTTGCGTCATCATGAAGCGCGTCATCTCTTTATGTGTTAACGGTACATTCTTGCCTTCCATAATTTTTTTATGAAAGATCGGGTAAACAGACCCGCGAGACCCTAAAACATTACCAAAGCGCGTGCTGGCGAAAATTGTTCCGCCTAAGGATTTAGTGAGGTTAGCCGCCGTAATGAGGCGCTCACCCATCAGCTTGGTGATACCCATAACATTGGTTGGGTTTACCGCTTTATCCGAACTCGTGAAAAGAACCTTCTTTACTCTCGCCGCCATTGCGGCATTGATAACGGATTGCGTGCCGATGACGTTGTTTCTAACGGCTGTTTGCGGCTCATGCTCGCAGAGCGGAACATGTTTGAACGCCGCGCAATGAATCACATAGTCACATCCGGCAAAAGCGCGCGTTAAGCCTTCTTGATCGCAAATATCCATAAGGCGCGGCGTGCAGCGGCCATCATGGTTTGTGGCAACAAATTGCTCGTGCAATCCGCTCTCATTATTGTCTATCATCACAATTTCTTTTGCAGGGGTAAGCATTAAAGCTTCGACTAAGGCTTTGCCGACAGATCCTACCGACCCGGTAATGGCAATGCTCTTGCCTTCAAACTCTTTATTTATAGACATTATTTACTCCCAATCTCGGATGGTTTTACCTATAGTATTTCTTAATGCAAGGGCAGAAACCCCCTTTTATCAGTTTGATATACAGTCGTTTTATAGGCTCAAAGCTCTGCTCAAATGCCGAAAAACACAGCGCAGTCTAAATTCTCATTTTTTGCGGCGTCAGTGATATTTAAGATATGAAATTTTGCCCCGATGCAAAGCCCCTTCGCAGTTTTATAACGTTATAATTTTTGTATTAGCTTTGCAAAGCTTTACACGCTTGAGGTGATTTACAATGGCCGGCTCTTCAGCTTCCGTCCATTTTTGGTAGAGCGCTTTGATTATTTTCGTTTATCAATAAAAATAATTATTGATAAACGAAAATATAAGAGCGTCATAATTTTGGCTTTAATGGGTATAAGTCATTGTAATAATGATATAAATTTTCATTTTTAAGCCATTTTTTCAAAATATTACTACGCAAAGTTTTATCTAGTGCCATTTACGGAAAAATGTTACGCTATTTTCGTCATGTAAAATAATAAAGCGCATTAAAGCGCAGGGCGAAGATAAGGGATAAGTCATGTTGTCGATTAAGAATGTGCATAAACGTTTCGGGAAAGTTCACGCTTTAAATAATGTGAACCTTGACCTTAAACCGGGGCTTTTTGGGCTTTTAGGGCCAAATGGTGCGGGGAAATCGACTTTGATGCGAACGCTCGCGACATTGCAAAACCCAGATGAGGGCGTGATTACGCTGAACGGGTTTGATATTGCCAAAGACCCCGATGAGATGCGCAGCGTTTTGGGTTATCTTCCGCAAGATTTTGGCGTCTACCCCCGCATGAGCGCCGAGGCTCTGCTCGATCATATTGCGGTTCTAAAAGGCGTGAATAATGCCAAAGAGCGTAAAGAGCAGGTGATATCTTTGCTGCAAAATGTCAATTTGCTGACCCATAAATCGGCCTCTGTGGCGACATATTCCGGCGGGATGCGGCAACGCTTTGGCGTTGCTCAGGCCTTAATCGGCGATCCGAAAGTTCTCATTGTTGATGAACCAACGGCGGGGCTTGACCCGTTTGAGCGTCAGCGTTTCCTGGATCTTTTATCCGAAGCGGGGGAGGAGAAAATCATTATTCTGTCAACGCATATTGTCGAAGATGTGCGTGATCTTTGTGCGGATATGGCGATTATGGGTAATGGCGAGATTGTTGCGCGCGGCGCTCCAGAAGGCCTGATTGATAAAATTCGCGGCCATGTTTGGCGCAAGAAAATTGATAAATCCGAAATCGACGCGATGAAAGAGAAATATGACGGCCGTGTTTTGGCCACGCGGCGGATGATGGGCGGCGTTGTAATGTCGGTTCTATCCGGCAGCGCGCCAGATGCCGGATTTGAGCCAGCCGACCCTAATCTCGAAGATGCCTATTTCGCTCATCTTTATAAGATGATTTAGGGGAGGCGATTATGTTTGCAAAACTTCTTAAATTCGAGCTGAAACTTCATACCCGCCAAGTTGGGTTTTGGGTTACATGCCTTGTTTTATCTTTATTCGGGGTATTAGCCTCTTCAACTGATTTTATTCAGATCTCGCTTGAGGGCAGCTCGCGGATTAAAAATAACGGCGCAATTCCTCTGGCTTTAAATATTGGGTTTTTAAGCGTCTTGTCGATATTTTTTGCGGCTGTCTTTGTCGTCACAGGGGTGATGCGTGATGATACCCATAAATCGCTCGAAATTATCCATGCGACGCCGCTGAAGACCTCAACCCTATTGATAACACGCATGATTGGTGTTTGGATTACAACAAGTCTTTGCGTTATCGCGGGGGTTATCGGGCTTATGGCGGGGCAGTTTATGCCCTGGGCCGATCAAGAGACATTCCAAGCGTTAAATATAGTCCATTATATCCAGCCGGTTTTGTT
>CAZEOD010000009.1:27852-46112 GCA_964513675.1 uncultured Caulobacterales bacterium
AATATGATGCCGATTATGGGCTGGATTGGCATTAACCGTCTATTTTATGCGCTGGCGGGTGCGGCCATGTTTGCTTTGGCTTTTGCTATGTCCACGCGCGGCATTGCGGTGCGTAAGATTAAAGATAAGGGCAAAGAGGCGGCGCCGCTGGATATCAAACCATTGACGCCAATAACGCCGCAGCTCGGCAGGGTTCATAATTTTAGCACCTTTTTAAAACGGTTGAAATTTGAATATATTCGGACGGTTAAAACGGTTCCTTTTGTTATTTTGGTCGGGCTCGCGCTCGTTTTATTTGGCGTTGGCGTTTGGGCGCAGCTCTTTATGAATGTCAGCCCGACGATGCCGACAAGCCGTGTTTTCACGCAATTAGCGCTAAGTTCACTGGGTTTGCCCATGGTCATTATTATGGTGTTTTTTGGTAGCGATATTATGTGGCGCGACCGAACCGCCAAAATACATGAGCTTTTGGATGCGTCTCCGGTTAAAAATATATCACTGTTACTTGCGAAATGGGGGGCTTTAGCGCTGGTGCTGTTAACGATTGTTGTTTTAGGGCTCATCGTAGCTGCGGTTGTTCAGCTCATAGCCGGCGGCGGAAAAATTCCGGCGGTGCCGATGACATATCTGTCGATTGGTGTTTTCAGCTTTTTTATCGGGTTTTTCTTCCAAGGCATGCTGGTCATGTTTTTGCAAAACTTTATGCCCAACCGCGTTATTGGCATGATCGGCGCTGCGGCCATTTTATTTGGCATGGTGTTTTTCCTCGGGAATTTACCATTTTACCATCCTTTGATGAGCTATGGTACGCCGTCTGCGGGCGCTTATTCTGAAATGGCAGGATTTTCAAATCCGGGCAGTTTCATGTGGGAGTTTACTTATTGGTTCGCCATGGTTGTTATACTGGGCGTAGCAACAATGTGGATTTGGCGGCGCGGCCTTCAAATCGGGCTAAAGTCTCGGATGAAACATGCGCGGGCGAATATGAGCCGGCCCTCCCTCGCTTTAGGCGGCGCAGCCTTAGCGGCCTTTATTGGCACAGGCTATATGGGGCTACAAAGCTATAAGGCGGATGAGTTTGAAAATAGAGATGCTCGCGAGAAGCGGCAAGTCGCCTATGAAAAGCTCGTGACGGATTATGATGAATTAGCCTTGCCGAAAATTAGAGCGGTGACAGCGGATATGCAGTTTTATCCCTCTCGGCGCCGCGCGGAGCTGACGGGGACTTATGTGATTGAGAACGCCAGCAATGCGCCCATGGACCGCGTTTTTATTAACAGCCCTGTTGCGCTTGATGATATATTAGAATTTTCCATTGAGCGCGCGCAGCGCAATATAGATGATGAGCTGTCCGTTGCCCTGACTGACTATGAAATCATGGATTACCGTTTCACGCCGCCTTTATCTCCAGGGGAGCGGCGTAATGTAAGCTTTAAAACGCAGATCAATCCGCCCACATTAACCTCGGGGAGTGCGATTGCGAAAAACGGAACTTTTATTAATAATTTCTCGATGATGCCGTCCTTTGGTATTCCAAAAGGCTTTTATCTGACGAATCCAGATAAGCGCCGTAAGTTCGGATTGCCCAAACGTGATAAGCTTCCGCAGCGCTGGAGCGCCGAAGCGCGGGCACGCAATTTCATTACAGGCTTTGCTGATTATGTTGATTTTGAAGCCACGGTCTGCACAGAGGCCGGCCAGATACCGATTGCGCCCGGGAAGCAGATAGGTGAATATAATGACGGGGATAGAGCTTGCCGCGATTTCAAAGCGATTAATCCTATTCTTAATTTCTTCTCATTTTTGACGGCGGAATATGCAGTTAAAACCGATGTTTGGGATAACCCGAACGGCGAAGATGTTGCGCTAGAGATCTATTATCACCCCTCTCATGATTTTAACGTTGATTTGATGTTAGAGGCGATGAAGAAAAGCTTTGATAGTTATACGGAGATCTTCAGCCCTTATCAATATGCGCAGCTTCGGATTATGGAATTTCCCTATCGCAGCTTCGCGCAGGCTTTTGCGGGAACTGTGCCGTTTTCGGAAAATATCGGCTTTGTCCAAGACCCGGGTAAATCCGATGATGATAAGCGTATTGATTTTGCCAGCTATGTCACCATGCATGAAATTGGCCATCAATGGTTTGCCCATCAACTCGTTGCGGGTCATGCTAAAGGCGGGAATGTCCTCTCGGAAGGTTTGACGGAAAATGCCGCAATGATTGCTTATGAGGCCACCTTTGGACATGCAAGGGCACGCCGGTTACATGAGGAGCGCTCGACGCGCAATTATTTAACAGGGCGCGTTATAGGGCGAAGCAGCGAAGAGCCTTTGGCGCTTGCTGAAAATAATCAACAGTTCTTGGTTTATAATAAGGCCAGCTGGGTTTTTTGGGGGCTGCGCCATTATGCCGGTACGCAGGCTGTGCAGACAGCCATCCGAAGCTTTCTTGAAGAACACGGCACGTCTGGGCCGCCATATCCAACAACATTAGAGCTTGTTAGCCAACTTAAAGAAACGCTAGGGCCAGACTATCATCAACTTATCAAAGATTATTTTGACCGGATTACATTCTGGGAGCTTAAAATTGAAGATGACGTCGATATCACGGCCGCAGGGGATAAATTCCAACTGAGCCTGCCTATTAAGATTGATAAAAAATATGCAGCGAAAAAAGACGGCAAGGAAACCTCGGTGTCAGAGATTCCCGGCGCGTCTTTAAATGAATGGGTTCAGGTCGGCTTTTATACCGAAGATCCGAAAGAGACTTTGGGGGAAAATCCGTTCTTTATTAAAACCGTGAAGATTACGGAGGCTGAAACAACACTTGATTTCACATTGGATCAGCGCCCGACACATATTATGCTGGATCCAAAGCGCTTGCTGATCGAACGGAATTTAACCGATAATGTTAAAGATGTGACGCAAAAAATCGCGGCCAATGAATAGGCCGTAAATATTTATGGCGATCGAAAGAGCAGGGCTGCGGCCTTGCTTTTTTTTTGGCATGACGCTCCTCATTTCCAAGTTTTAACGGGCTGACTTCTGGGGCCATAATAAAGCGGTAGGTTAGATGACTTTATCTTGCCGCCTAGATGATTAGCGCGTATGCATCACGCGAGCTGTAAAGGCATGAGCATGATCGCATTATTTTTGAATATAACATTAGAATTATGTCTGGCAGGCGAGGGCGCGTCATGAGCGGCGTTCAGCAAATCACGGTTGAGGACGCAGATGCAGAGGCACGGCTTGACCGCTGGTTTAAGCGTCATTTCCCGCATATCGCCCATGGCCGCGTTGAGAAGCTTTTGCGCACAGGGCAGCTTCGTGTGAACGGCAAGCGGGCGAAAGGTAATTACCGCCTCGCCGCAGGTGAGGTTGTGCGGGTGCCGCCTTTGCCCGAGCCTTCCGAGGTGAAAGAAAAGCGCTATATCTCAGATGAAGACCGAAACTTTATGCGCAGTCTTGTCGTTTATGAAGATGATGATTTGATCGCCCTGAATAAACCCGCAGGCCTTGCGGTGCAGGGCGGAACCAAGCAAGCCCGCCATATTGACGGCCTTTTGCCCGCCCTCGGTGAGGGCTGCCGCCTTGTTCACCGCCTTGACCGCGATACATCGGGGATTTTATTAATTGCCAAATCTATTCGCTCTGCGGCGTGGATCGGTAAAAGTTTTCAAAGCCGCCGCGCCGAGAAGATTTATTGGGGGCTAACCAACGGCGTTGTTAAGCCGAGTTCGGGCGAGATCAAAGGATATATGGCCAAGGGGCGGCTTGATAATCGCTTCGGCACAAAACATGAAGGTAAAGAGGTGATGGAGGCTGTGCGCCACGGCACAGAGGGCAGTAAATATGCACGCACGCTCTACCAAACAGTGGCCAGCGCCGGCAGTAAAGCGGCGTGGATTGTGATGCAGCCTTTAACAGGGCGAACGCACCAATTACGGCTCCATATGCAACTTCTTGGCGCGCCTTTGGCGGGTGACCCGCGCTATATGACAGACCGTCCGCTTCCGGGCGGGCTTGAAAATAAGCTCCACCTTCATGCGGCCTCAATTACAATCCCGCGTCCCGATGGCACGCAAGCGCATTTTTCTGCGCCGTTACCGCAGCATATGATTAAAGCTTTTGACGGGCTCGGCTTTGACCCCAAACAAAGAATTGAACCGTTTGAGAGAGATTGACATGAATATTCGCAAAGACATGCAAGAAGCGCTAGAGGCTTATGAGGCGCAAGACTATGCCCTCGCGCATAGCAAGGTTATTGGAGTTATTGAAACCTTCCCCGAAGCTGCCCATGCTTATCAAATGCTCTCGCTTATTTTGCGCAAAACAGGCAATATGAAAGGGGCGTTCGAAGCTATTAAACGTGCGGTCGCCTTAAAGCCTGATAATGCTGAATTTCAAAACTCTTTTGGCACGTTTTACCGTTTGGTTGGCCGAAATGATTTGGCCTTAGAGTTCTTCAAAAAAGCCGTCAAAATAGCGCCGAACTATGTGATTGCTGTGATGAATTTAGGCGATCTTTATTTGCAAAATAATAATCCATTAGCGGCCTTATCCGTTTTTGATGCGGCTATTCCAGATAATGCCGATCATGCGGGGCTGCGCCATGGGCGGGCGCTGGCCTTAAAAGATAGCTTGCAATATGAGGCAGCCTTGCAGCAATTTTCTGACTTACCGCCCAAGCCTGAATATGCCATGCCTATGGGACAAATTTTCCATGAAACAAGACGTATTCCCGAAGCTAAAATGGCCTTTGGACAGGGGCTATCTCACCCGCCTATCGCTGTCCAAAGCTTTCGTAATTTGGTTATGATTGAACATGCATATAATGGCCATGAGGCTGCGGTCTCCATGATTGATGAGGCGTTACAGGCGAATCCGAAAGCGCTCGCTATTCAAGCGACGGGCGCTCAACTTTTGCATGACATTCATGAAACTGACCGCGCGGTAGAGATTTTGGATAGGGCGGATAAAGTCTTTGAGCCTCATCCGGTGACGGCTCAAATGCGCGGCAATATATTGATCGCACGCGGGGAGGCTGACGCTGCCGCAGATTTGGTTGATAGCTTTAATGATAGCAAGCAAATTGATGCGGCCCTTATGTCGGTTGCCGCGCGCGCCAATCTGATGCGAGGCGAGGCGGATCATGCGTGGGCGTTTATTTCCCACGGCCGACAATTAGCCCCGTTAAATCAATATTGGATTGCGATGGAAGCCAGCTATATGCGCCAAAAAGGGGATGAAAAATATAGCCGACGCTATGATTATGATAAGTTTGTGCGCGTTTATGATTTAGACCCGCCGGCTGAATATGGCTCGCAAGAGGCTTTCATAGAAGCCTTAACGACGAGTCTTTTAGCGCAACATGATTCGCAGCATCACCCTATCGGACAATCTTTACGCGGCGGGAGTCAAACGTCGCAAAACCTTATTTTTGTCGCAGATCATGTGATCCAAGATTTTTTCCAAGCCCTTAATACGCCTTTGCAAGATTATATGCAGCATATCGGGACGGCTGGCGATCATATTTTGACCGTTCGGAACACGGGAAAACACCGCTTCTCTGGCGGGTGGTCTGTTAAATTGGCGGGCGAGGGTTTTCATGTGAATCATATTCACCCCAAAGGCTGGATCAGTTCATCTTTTTATGTCGCCTTACCGGCCTCAATGGGCGGAGAGGCCAAGAAACAAGGCTGGATTAAATTTGGCGAGCCGTCTTTTGACGCCCCAGATGCGAAGGGAAAACGTCAAGGGCCAGAGCATTGGGTGGAACCTAAAGCGGGCCGGCTTGTGCTATTCCCATCTTATATGTGGCATGGAACCGTGCCTTTTACGGGCAATGAGATGCGCTTGACATTACCTTTTGACGCCGTGCCCGCGAGCTAGCCATGGCTCCGCTCGCAATATTTGATATTGACGGTACACTTGTTGATAGCCGCCGCATTATCAGCTTGTCCATGGATGCCGCGTTTAAGCGAGAAGGCTTGCCGCCGCCGGGCTATGAGGTGACGCGCAGGATTGTCGGCCTCTCGCTCGAGGTTGCGATTGACCGTATCGCTCCGCCCGGCGTCGAGCATGAGGGCGTTATGCGGATAACGCAATATTACAAAGATGCCTTTATAGCTTTTCGCCAAGACCCCGCCACGCAATCCCCGCTTTATGACGGGGCAAAGGATGTTCTGGATAATCTGCGAAACGCGGGATGGGAGATTGGCGTGGCGACGGGTAAATCACGGCGCGGATTGGATGCCGTCATAGAGCGTATGCAGCTTGCACCTTATTTTGATGCGCATTACTGCGCGGATGATGGCCCGGGTAAGCCGCATCCTTTTATGGTTGATGCGAATTTAAAAGCGCTATCGCGCCGCCCCGAAGAGGCGATCATGATTGGGGATACGAGTTTTGATATTCATATGGCCCAAGCGGCGAGCGTTGCGACGATTGGCGTCGATTGGGGCTTTCATACACCTGCTGAATTAAGCGCGTCAAAGGCTGATGTGATTGTCTCTAAAATGGATGATTTAAACGCTGAATTATTAGCCTTTGCGGCGCGGTGTGGATCATGAGCCAAAGTTTCGCGAAACGATTTTATAAAGACGTCACGACGGAATCCCGTGATGATGGCTATGTGATTTTACTCGATGGGCGGGTTTTGAAAACGCCCAAAAAAGCGCTTTTGATAATTGATCGTTATGACCGCGCGGCGCAGGTCGCAGCGGAATGGGATGCGCAAGTCAGCGAGATTAATCCGTCCTTGATGCCGGCGACGCGGCTGATGAATGTCGCCTGTGAGCAAACGCCCTCACGGAGAGATGATTTAGTGCTGGAAGCGCGAAATTATGCGGGCACAGATTTGCTCTGTTACCACGCCGCAGCGCCGGCCGATCTGAAAGCCCGTCAAGAGGCGCAGTGGGGGCCGCTATTAGACTGGGCGGCGGCGCAAAATATGCCGCTTAAAACAGTGACCGGCATTATGGCGATAACGCAGGACGCAGCGGCTTTGGACGCAGCGGCGGCGAGAGCTAACGCGCTTGATAATACGGCGCTGACGCTGCTTGTGCATTTTATCTCTGTCTTTGGATCGGCGGTTCTGGGCTTTGCTGTGATGGCAGGCCACACAAGCGCCTCACGCGGTTTTGAGCTTTCGCGATTGGACGAGGCTTACCAAATAGAGCAATGGGGAGAAGACGAAGATGCAAAGGCGCGCACGGAACTGATCCGGGCGGAAACGCTGGCGCTAGCAAAATTAATTTAGGAGATTGTGATGGGTGCCCCTGTTTTAGTCAAAGAGCGTCCCGGCGGGAAATATACAAATGACGTCGAAGTGCGTGGTCATAAGCAATATGTTGATGAGCCGCTGGAGTATAATAGCGCCGATATTGGCCCGTCTCCCTTTGAATATGTCTGCGCTGGCCTTGGCGGCTGTACGACGATCACTTTGCGCATGTATGCGGGCCGAAAAAAATGGCCGCTGGATCATGTCGCCTGTTTGGTCACCCATGAAAAGCAAGGCGAGATGCATGTTTTCACCCGCCAGATTACAATGATTGGCGATCTGGATGTCGAGCAGCGCGCCCGCCTTATAGAGATTGCGAATAAATGCCCTGTGCATAAAATGCTAACGGCTGAGGGCCGCGTTGATACGGTTGAAGTAACGGGCTAGATAGGCCGCGCTCCTGTGCTCTGAAGGCGGCTACCGCGCGCCCTGCGCAGGCGGATTATGAGCCTGTAAAAATGCTGACATTGGGTATTGAGGCTTTTGGCGGCCTTAATAGGCATAAGCCAATTCGCCGCAAGTTTACCTCTGGCCATGACGGGCAGCTTTCGCTAGAGAGCGCTCATGTTTTTATTTAAGTCCCTTTTACATGCCTCTGGCCGCCACGGTCAAAAGAGCTATATTATCGGCCTCTTGGTCTTTGTGGTTATTTATTGGCCGCAGCGCTTTGTTATAAATCCTATTTTAGATAATGTTTGGGGGTTTTTGCTCTCAATTTTCGTCTTTGTATTGAATTGTTATATTCTTTATTCACTCTTTGCGAAACGGCTACATGATATGGGCCGCAGTGTGTGGGCGTTGACGGCCATGATTACGCTAGAGCTTGTTGTGATTATTGGAACGATGATGGCATTTGGCGGGGCGGAATATTTCAGTGCGTTTTATCAATTTGACCGCAAAGAGGTTATCCCTGAAGATGTCAAACAAGGGATTATCTCGGCTTATCAAGCGAATATCGAAGCGCATATTACCCAAATAACGATCTTATTTTGGGTCGTGCCTGTCGTTTTCTGCCTCTGGCTGGCTGCTACGAAATCACAGGCTAGGACAAATAAATACGGCCCTGTCCCAAAGGTTTAAGGGGATAAGCCGCCTAATGAAGCGTAAATTCACGATTTCCTTATTGCTTTTCAGTAAATTTTAAGTCAGCTTTCTTGTAAGAGTTATATGGGAGAGTATCATGGGAAATTTACTATTTTCACCAAATGGCCGTATCGGGCCGCAAGACTTTTTAAAAGGCCTTGGGATTATTACTGTTTTAAGCGCGCTCATTACTATGGTGCCAGCGTTTAATTTCAACCTTGGAACAATGTTGGGTTATGCGAGTCTTATATTGTTGTTTCCAATGTTTTGCTTGTTAATCAAGCGTAGTCATGACGGCGGCAAGTCAGGCTGGATGAGTATTGTGTGGTTTATTCTTATTTTGATTATTGGCGGCATCATCCAATATTTTGCAGGTGAAATGACGGGCGGCGCACCTTTAGCTGAGATGAAAGAGCTAACAAAGGCCGCTGCGGAAGAAGGTGACTTTGGGGCCTTGGTCGAGATTAGTAAAGAATATGCGCCGCAGGTCGCGCAGAAAACAGCCATCCCAAGCGCCATCGCCGGATTTATCGGAACGATGTTGGGAGGCTTTTTAATTAATCTTATCGTCAAGCAAGATCCCCATGAAAACCAATTTGGTAATATTCCGGCTTAATCAAAGCGCGATATAAACCGTTTTATAAACCGCTCCTTGAGGGCGGTTTTTCTTTGCGCTTATATAAATCTGTGATGTTTCTATGGTTATGTTTTAGATAGCTTGCCCATAAGGCTTTGCCGCGCCATAAGGCGCTATCAAGAGACAATGAGATGGTGGTAATTTTCTTACAGGGGAGGCCGCGCTATGACCGATGACACGCAAAGACCACTCGGCCCTGAATCTGCGGATTTTCTGCCGCGCCCTGATTTTGACGGGTCAAATGCGATACGCGATGCGCTGCTGATTAGTGATACGCAGGATTTTCGCGCCGCGCTTGATTCGATTCACCCCGCTGATTTTTCTGACCAGCTTGAGCAGCTCCCAACGGAGCAGCGCGCAGATCTGATTGCCCGCGCCGGTGATTTAATCACGGCCGATGTTCTCGCAGAGCTTGAAGATGAGGTGGTGGAAGATATCTTACCGCTTCTTCCGCCCGAACAAATTGCGGATGCGATTAGCGATCTTGATAATGACGACGCAACGCAAATCGTCGAAGAAATGGACGCCGCTCAGCGCGAGGATGTTTTAGAGCGGCTTGATGATGCTGACCGCGCCGCGCTTGAGGCCAGCTTAACCTTTGATGATGAGACGATTGGCCGTCTCATGCAGCGCGAATTTGTTGCCGCGCCGCCGTTTTGGACGGTCGGGGATACGATTGACCATATGCGGGCGACTGGAGGCGATCTGCCCGATCTATTTTATAATATCTGGATTGTTGATACCGCGTTTCGCCCCAAAGGACATGTCGCAATATCGCAGCTTTTACGCTCATCGCGCGATCAAACCCTGACGGATATTATGTCGGAAGATATTGTGACAATCGCGCAAGATATGGACCAAGAAGAAGCGGCTTATTTATTTGAGAAATACTCGCTTATTTCGGCGCCCGTAGCAGATGAGGCAGGCCGAATTGTTGGTTTGATGACCGTGGATGATATTGTCGAGATTATCCAAGACGAGAATAAAGAGGATATGCTAGCACTGGCGGGGGTGAAGGAGGCGGGCCTAACGGATACGGCCCTTTCAACGGTTAAAGCGCGGGCGCCGTGGCTATTTGTGAATTTAATAACCGCCATTATGGCCTCGCTTGTGATTGCCCAATTCGACTTTGCGATTGCGAAAATTGTCGCTTTGGCCGTGCTAATGCCGATTGTCGCCTCCATGGGGGGGAATGCCGGCACGCAGACCTTGGCCGTGGCCGTTCGGGCGCTATCAGAGCGGGATTTGACATCGCAAACTGCGTGGCGAAGCATACGCCGCGAAGCTTTGGCGGGCATATTTAACGGCGTTATATTTGCCGTAGCTTTGGCGATTATTGCTTATCTTTGGTTTGGCGATCCTCGGCTAGCGGCCGTAGCTTTCGCCGCGATGATCGTGAATCATATTTTTGCAGCGCTGGCTGGGATTTTAGTGCCTTTGGGCCTTAAACAAGCCGGTGCTGATCCAGCGGTTTCATCCTCGGTCTTTGTCACGACTGTGACGGATATTGTTGGGTTTTTCGCTTTTCTGGGATTGGCGGCCATTTTTCTTTTATAGCGCCGCGCTAAACTCGGCGCGATTTTTGCAACTGGGTAGCTAAGTAATTTAGCTGTTTCGTTTTAGGACGCCCATGACGCATCAATTTTCAGTTTCTGATCTCGGCCTTCGGTTGATAAAGGCTTATGAAGGCTATCGCCCAGAGAGCCGCATCCTTATTTCGGGTAATAATGTTGTCGGTTATGGACACCGTATTTCCGATCAAGATGCAATAGCCCTGACCCGAGCCGAAGCTGAAACTTTGCTTCGTGAGGATATTCAGCCTGTTGAAGACTTGGTGAATGAGGCCGTTTTTGCGCCGCTCACCCAAGGGCAATTTGATGCACTTTGCTCCCTTGCTTATAACATTGGTCCGGACGCATTTTTGAAATCCGATGTGGTTAAAGCGGTCAATAATGGCCGCCCGATTGAGGCGGCAAATAGTTTTGATATCTGGCGCAAAGGTGAAATTGACGGCGAGATTTTTGTTGTCGATGCTTTGGTGCGCCGCCGGACGGCTGAAAAAGCGCTGTTTTTAAAGCCAGATCGCGGCAACGTTACATCCCCGCGTGACAGCCTTCCCCCGAAGCGTGATGAAGATGCAGCGCAATTTGAAGCCGATGACCTGCCCGTTTATACGCGCGGTGAGGCCGAAGGCTATGTGGATCAGATTCCCTATGACCAACGTCCAAATCCGGGACGGCGGCGTACAGATGGCCCCGCCGGCGTTTTAGAGCTTAGCGAATATTATGAAGATGACGCCGGTTCTCGCGCCTCTGATGCGGCCGCCTTGGCCGCAGCCTATTTGGCGAGTCAGAAAGAGGATATCGAGACTATCACGGACAGAGACGAAGCGGCTGAGATTACGCCGGGTGATGATATATCCCCCTTAAGGCTGTCGCCCATTGCCGAAGCGGCGGCATCTGTGAGTGAGCGTTTGGACGCCTTGATTGACGACCAAGCTAAATCTGCTGTGGATTTATCTGATATGCCGGATAGTCTTTTGACGGTAGAGCCCAAACCACCTGCCGCGACCGTACTGCCTTTTCGGAGTAAAACTGATGCTCCGAATATAGAGCCTGCTGCGGAAATAGCGCCCCAAACAGACGGTAAGAGCCGATTGCCGCAAGACGTTGATGATAAGGCTGGGTCTGTCACAGACACAAACACCGCGCCGCCGCGCCGTGCGGCTAAGGGCGGAGATTCTGCCTCGCGCTTTATTCAAAGCCGTGATTATGTCGAGACGCAACCCAGTTCTATCTGGGCCTTTGGGGTGATGATGCTGTCCGGACTTATTATGTTTGCCTTCAGCCTATATGCGAGCATTAAAGATCCCGTGTCCCTCTTGGGGCCATGGGGGCCTGTCGCGGTTATGGCCGGCTTGATGATGGGCGGCATGATTATTTTAGGATCTATTTACTATATTTTGAAGTCGATCTTTTCTGATTAAAAATTCAAGAAAATTTAAACTTATTAAGCGATAGTACTCTTATGGTGGTCAGTCAGAAGGAACTATAACGTGAGTATGATAAAAAATTGGTCGGATAATCTTACAGAGTCTTTTCAAAAAAGCGCCATGACCTTTAAGCATGGCTTGCATGAAACGGGCTTGTTTACTGATGAGGCCATGATTGATTTACTTAATAGGCACCCTGCCGAAGAAATGGACGTGTGCTCCGCGTCATTGGACGGGGAAACACATTTTCGCACAGGCGATTTTCGTGATGCAGATGGCGAAACTTTGCTTAAGATTGCCAAAACCGGCGATATTTGGATTAACCTGCGCCGTGCGATGAATATACATCCTGAATATAAATCTGTCTTGGATAGTATGTATGGTGACCTCGCTGACAAAACCGGCGTAAAAGCTGTCAATCCACGCGGCGGAATTTTGATTTCATCGCCAAAGGCGAAAGTGCCTTATCATTTTGATAAAACAGAAACGATCTTATGGCATGTGCGCGGTCAGAAAAGCCTTTATCTTTACCCGATGACAACGGAATATTTATCCGATGAAGCCTGCGAAGCCGCCATTATTAATAGAATTTCCGAGGATGCGCCTTATGATGCCGCCTTTGAAAAGGGCGTTCAAATTTTTGATCTTGAAGATAATCAAGCGATTACATGGCCGTTGAACTCCCCGCACCGTGTTGTAAATTCAACCTTTTGCGTCTCTGTTACGACAGAATATTCAACGGCGGAAAGCGCGCGCAAAAATGCGAATATGGTTTTAAATGCAACGCTTCGCCGTAAATTTGGTCGTGATCCTTGCTATCAGAATGATGGTGAGCTTAAGCGCATGGTTAAATCTGTTTTCGGGCGTGTTTTGAAAAAATCTGGTATCGCCGCAAAAATTGAATGCAAAGATTATGTGACGTTTAAAGTCGTCTCGGGGGATATTTCGATTCACGATGTCGAGCCTTATCTCCGTGATTTTTAGGCCGTAGATTTAGCGCTTAAAACATTACAGCTTTCTGTTCTGCTTTCTGGGCCGCTTTTTTATGTCCGCTCTGGACTCTTGGCGCGGGCTTTCTATGCTCACCTTTATGGCGATTCATTTGCAAAAATTATCGGTCGGCTCGGAGTCGATACAAACCTTGAAGGATTGGCAAAAATTGGTTGTGCGCCGCCGCCTTAAAAAAGGGCTATCCGCGCATCATATCCACGTCACGCGGATGTTCCCAAAGCGTAAGGATGAACTACTGGACGGCGGCTCGATCTATTGGGTGATTAAAGGGCTGGTACAATGCCGCAATCAAATTATCGGACTTGAAGAAACCGCGACATCTGATGGTCGCCGGGCCTGCGCGATTATCATGGATCCTAAGATTATTCCGGTTGTCCCCGTGCCAAAACGCGCCTTTCAAGGCTGGCGCTATTTGAAAGCCGAAGATGCCCCTGCCGACCTTAGCGCCATTGGCGATAGCAAAGAGCTCCCGCCCCATATCAGAGCTGCGTTGGTTGAGATTGGCGCGTGGTAGATATCCGCTGTAAAAGGCGTTGATATGAGCATAGTGATACGCGCATAGTGATATGCGCATAGTGATATGCGGCGCGGCCAAATGTTTCATTATAGCGCCATCGGTATCACGCAAAACCTTCAACTGCTTATAGACAACGGATTAACCTGTTTGCATTTACAGCGCGGTCAATTCACATAAAAAACATGTTTATGCGGCCGCGATCATGGGGGGCGCAAGAACGGGCCGCAGTAACGGTCTTTTTTTGGAGGCGGCTAAAATAGCCGTCTATTCTCCTTCAATTCCCAGCCGCGCAAATAAGGCCGTGTCTTGCGATGTTTCCGGATTATCCGTTGTCAGCAGTTGGTCGCCAGTGAAGATAGAGTTCGCGCCGGCCATAAAGCAGAGCGCTTGGGCTTCGTCGCTCATCTCTTCGCGTCCAGCAGAGAGGCGGACATAGCTTTCGGGCATCATGATGCGCGCGGCGGCGATCAGGCGGGCAAACTCAATCGGGTGAACGGGCTCGCTATCACCCAGCGGCGTGCCGGCAATGGGAACAAGGGCGTTAATCGGCACAGATTCCGGCGCGGGGTTCATATTCGCGAGTGCTAATAAAAGCCCGACGCGGTCTTCGGCCCGCTCGCCCATGCCGACAATGCCGCCGCAGCAGACTTTCATTCCGCTTTGACGCACGCGATTAAGCGTTGCAAGGCGATCTTCAAATGTTCGGGTTGAAATCACGCGGCCATAATCTTCCGGCGCCGTGTCAATATTATGATTATAATAATCAAGGCCAGAATCTTTAAGCCGCTTGGCTTGGTCATCGGTTAACATGCCGAGCGTCATACAGGTCTCAAGCCCCATGTTTTTGACGTCTGAAACCATATTGCACAGCGCAGCCATGTCGCGCTCTTTTGGCTCCCGCCATGCTGCGCCCATGCAAAAACGGCTCGCGCCGCCCGCTTTAGCGGCCTTGGCACCTTTAATCACACTGTCGATATCCATTAATTTTGAGGCCTTTAGCCCCGTATCGAAATGGGCCGATTGATTGCAATAACCGCAATCTTCGGCGCAGCCGCCTGTCTTGATCGAAATTAATTGCGAAAGCTGGACGCGATTGGCGGCGTGATGCGTGCGGTGAACCGTTTGCGCGCGCATGAGTAAATCCATGAAAGGAAGCGCAAACAGGGCCTCGGCTTGCTCGCGGCTCCATGCCTCATGAACAGGGTGTAGCGGGGCATCGGGAGCTGCGGCGCGCGCGGGGGATGTTGCCGTCTTTGGCGTTTCAAATAAAACCGTCATGACAGTATCTTTCTTGTTTAATCATAATCTATTGTGGGGGGGCGCTTTATCCAACGGCGCAATTATCTAACAGACGAATAGTTTTGCAGCGGGCAACGACTAATAATCGCGCTGGTTTTGCAAAAGGCGTTTTGGTAATAAGCTTAAGCGAGCGGCTATCAGCGAGGCTTAGATAATCTATGCTGTCAAATCCGGCCGCGATAATTTTGTTTTTGGCGGCATCTATCGCCGGTTTTATCGGTGCGCCGCCGGCTAATTTTGCCGCGCAGTCATATAAGATGATATTTAATTGCCGCGCGATAGCGAGGCCGTGTTCATCAAAATAAGCATTGCGTGAGGAGAGGGCGAGGCCGTCATCATCACGGGCAATCGGGCCACCAATAATCTTAATGGGCATATCCATATCGCGGACCATGCGGCGAATAATGGTGAGCTGTTGATAATCTTTTTCGCCAAAAAAAGCGTAATCAGGCGCGGTGCGGTTCAGAAGCTTCATGACGACTAAGACAACACCTTCAAAAAAGCTTGGGCGGTGATCGGTTTCCAGCCCATCGCCGACGCCGTTGACTTTCATATAAGTGCTGTGGTCATCAGCATAGAGACTGCCGCTCGGAATATATATCAAATCACAACCCGCTCGAGTCAGTTTTTCGACATCGCTATCTTCTGTACGTGGATAGCTTGCAAAATCTTCATTGGGAGCAAATTGGGTGGGATTGACATAAATACTCGCCACCGTTTTGCTTGCCTTTCGCCGAGAGAGGCGAATTAAGGATAAATGGCCCTGATGTAGCGCGCCCATTGTCGGCACAAAGCCAATGGTTTCGCCGCTACCGCGCCATTCCCAAATCTGGGCGCGAAGCTCTGATAGGCTTCGAATGATAAGGGGGGATGTCACCTGCATATATCCTTTTGCATATCCAAAGCGGGATTTACGCGCAAGCGCGCGCGGGGACAAGTAAAAATATGAGCCGCCGCAGTTTATCCGGGCCGTGAGTTTCAATATTGCGGTTTAAGAGCCTGTCAACTGTATCATCAGGCAGGTCTGCTGCTGCTGGAGTAAACGGTCACATAGGATGTTGGCATCGCGGTGGGAGAGGCCTTTTAGCCGCGCTTGAAATTGGTTGTTGCGCGCTATGACGTCGCGTGTTCCGGCCGTAGCGGCACTGCCAAGCGCGCGGGTGAGCTGAGCATTTGCGGCGCGCGGGGTAGGAAACTCACCGAGGAATAAACTCCACTCACTTTTGGCAGGGCGCCTGACTTGCAGGGCGCGGCCTTTTATCACGGGCTGGGATTGGCCATCTGCGCCGCGCAAATTCAAGATCGCTGTACTGGCATTTCGGACAGCTTTACGCCGCGGAACGGGTTCGCGGCGCACAGTAATCGGGGCCGGCGCGGTGAGAGGCGTTTTCAGCATGACATCAAAGCCGCGCTCGATCAGGTCGCGCATATGGCGGTCACGTGATTTTCCGCTCGCGCCGCCCATGACAACAGCCACAAGGCGGCGACCATTTCGCTCCGCAGAGATGGTGAGATTATAGCCTGATGCATTGGTATATCCAGTCTTAAGCCCGTCAACGCCCTGTGTTTGGCCTAAAAGCGCATTGGTCGTTTTCAGTGTACGGCCTTTATAACGCATGGTTTTCTGGGCGAAGAGCGGATAATAGCTACGGTGGTTTCGGATCATAGCATGAGCGAGCTTGGCCATATCCCGTGCAGTTGATCGGTGATTATTATTTGGCAAGCCATGCGGGTTACGAAATATGGTGCTTTGCATGCCGAGTTGACGGGCGCGCTGGGTCATTTGCGCCGCAAAGACAGGCTCGCTCCCGCCAATCGCTTCGGCCAGAACCATAGCGGCATCATTGGCGCTACGGATAATCAGGGCATTAATCGCATCGCGCACCAAAATGCGATCTCCGGTTTTTAGGCCAAGCTTGCTTGGCGGTTGGCTTGCAGCATAGGCAGAGACGGGCAAAGCTTGGTCAATCTTCAAGCGGCCTTGATCGAGCGCTTCAAACGTTAAATAAAGCGTCATGACTTTTGTCAGGGAGGCCGGAAAGCGCGGCGCGTCAATCTGGCGGGCGTGAATAATTTCTTGATTGTCCATATCCACAATGATCGACGCATAACGCCCTGTGACAGGCGCGGCTTTTGCGACCTGCGCTGTGCTTGGGGCTGTCAAAATGATAGTCAGCGCGCTTAAAAAAACGGTACATATGAAGCGAAGAGTGCACATATAACTGACCTGCCAAAATTGGGGTTAACGGGCAATTAACAAATCTATAAAATGCGGTAAATTTCTTTTTACAACCTTTAAGCCTAAAAAAGCGAAATTAGGGCCATTTGCCGCCTTTCCAAATGGGGTCAAAGTGCTTACTTAGGGTCTGATGTTGATAAAATGCGATATTTTAAATCCTCTCCGTTTGGCCGGAGATGAAGATAACGGCGACACGGGGCCGGGCATAGAGCGCGGCGTTGCGACGAAGGCGCGTGAGAAGACAAAAAAACCGTCTATGTACCGCGTTATTTTGATGAATGATGATTACACGCCAATGGAATTTGTTGTTCAGATATTAATGGGTATTTTTAAAAAATCCCAAGAAGACGCGTATAGAGTCATGATGGCTGTTCATAAAAACGGACTTGGCGTTTGCGGGATATACACATTTGAGGTTGCCGAGACAAAAGTTGCACAAGTTATGGACGCGGCTAAAAGAAGTCAGCATCCCTTACAATGTACGCTTGAAAAAGTGTAAACTCATCCCCATCTTGTTTTATGGGGTAGGGACGAAAGGATATAAGTTATGGCATCTTTCTCTCCGGTGCTTGAAGAAACCATTCACCGCGCATTGACCTATGCGACGGACCGTAAACATGAGCTTGCAACTTTAGAGCATCTTTTATTAGCCTTGCTTGATGATAATGATGCCGCCGCCGTCATCACGGCATGTGATGTCGATGTCGAAGCGCTGCGCACGGATATTACGCAATATTTGGACGGCGACTTAGAGAGCCTTATCGTCGAAGATTTCGAAGAAGCTCGCCCAACGGCAGGCTTCCACCGCGTTATCCAGCGTGCTGTTATTCATGTTCAGTCCTCTGGCCGCGAAGACGTTACGGGCGCTAATGCTCTCGTTGCGCTATTTGCCGAGCGTGAGTCCCATGCGGTTTATTTCCTGCAAGAGCGGGATATGACGCGCTATGATGCCGTGAATTATATTTCCCATGGGATTTCCAAGACCGGCACGCCGTCCGTCTCAAAACCGGCCAAAGAGGGCGAGAGCGCGGGTGAGGATCCGAAAAAGCAAGACCCGCTCGATGCTTATTGCGTGAATTTGAATGAAAAAGCCCGCAGCGGCGATATTGACCCGTTGATCGGCCGAGATCAAGAAGTTGAACGCTGCATTATGGTGCTGTCTCGGCGCCGTAAAAATAACCCGCTTTTAGTCGGGGA
>CAZEOD010000009.1:46122-72865 GCA_964513675.1 uncultured Caulobacterales bacterium
GTAAAACCGCCATTGCCGAAGGGATTGCCCGTAAAATTATCGAAGATGATGTTCCGGCTGTCCTGCAAGATGCGATTATCTATTCACTGGATATGGGCGCGCTTTTGGCGGGAACGCGCTATCGGGGTGATTTCGAAGAACGCCTGAAACAGGTCATGACGCGCATGCAAGAAGTTGAAGGCGCGGTTCTCTTTATTGATGAGATTCATACGATTATTGGCGCTGGCGCAACAAGCGGCGGAGCTATGGATGCCTCGAATTTACTGAAACCCGCTTTGCAGAGCGGGAAGCTGCGCTGTATGGGCAGCACGACCTATCAAGAATATCGCCAACATTTTGAAAAAGACCGCGCTTTGTCGCGCCGCTTCCTTAAAGTGGATGTTGCCGAGCCGACACCGGATGATGCCATTAAAATCTTAATGGGCCTGAAAACTTATTTCGAAGAGTTCCATAACGTTAAATATACAGCCGAAGCGATTAAAGGCGCGGTTAATCTGGCAGTGCGCCATATTACCGACCGTAAATTGCCGGATAAAGCGATTGACGTGATCGACGAAGCGGGCGCGCGTCAAAAGCTTGTGGAAGAGAAAAAACGTAAGAAAACAATCGGGATCAAAGAGATTGAATTTGTGATCTCTAAAATCGCGCGCATACCGCCGAAATCTATTTCTCGCGATGATGAGAAAACGCTGAAATCGCTCGAGGGCGATATTAAGCGCATGGTCTTTGGTCAAGATACGGCGATTGAGCAAGTGGCCTCGGCTGTGAAACTCGCGCGCGCAGGTCTTCGTGAGCCGAATAAGCCGATTGGCTCTTACCTTTTTGCCGGCCCGACGGGCGTGGGTAAAACTGAAGTCGCCAAGCAGCTTGCGATGACGCAGGGGCTAGAGCTTTTGCGCTTTGATATGTCTGAATATATGGAACGCCACACGGTTAGCCGCCTGATTGGTGCGCCTCCCGGCTATGTTGGCTATGACCAAGGCGGCCAATTAACAGATGCGGTCAATCAAAATCCACATGCTGTGCTGTTGTTGGATGAAATCGAAAAAGCGCATCCAGATATTTATAATATCTTGCTGCAAGTCATGGATAACGGCTTTTTGACGGATGCTAATGGCCGCAAGGTCGATTTCCGCAATGTGATTTTAATTATGACGACCAATGCCGGTGCGTCCGATGCGCAAAAAGCCGAAATTGGCTTTGGCCGCGGGCTGAAAACAGACGAATCCAATGCGGCAATTAAAAAGCTATTCACGCCGGAATTTCGAAATCGTCTTGATGCTGTGATCCAATTTGCAGCGCTGATGCCGGAACATATTGCCCGCGTTGTGGATAAATTCGTTATACAGCTCGAAGCACAGCTTGCTGACCGTAAGATCATGTTCGAGCTGTCTAAAGGCGCGAATTTATGGCTGGCTAAGAAAGGCTATGATAAACGCTTTGGCGCGCGTCCTTTGGGCCGAACCATACAAGAATATATCAAAAAGCCGCTCGCGGATGAGATCTTATTTGGCAAGCTAAAACGCGGCGGCCTTGTTAAAGTCGGGATTGACCGCAAAAAGGATGAATTGACCTTTAAGATTTTAAAGCCGGAACAGCTTAAAATCGAAGACCGCCGTAAAGGCGGGAAGGGCCTTCCTGCGCCGAAGCCGACTGAGGATGCTTAGGGGTTAGCGCCCATCTAGCCGCTCATGACAACTCAAATAGCTGCGTCCCATGCGCAGTTATTATTTACTTTAAATATCAGTCTTCCCTTTACACATCAGTCTTCCCTTCGCGCTGTTGGGCGATCGCTCGGCTTTCGCGAACAATCGGGCCGCCAGCGGGACAAATTTCTTGCGCAAAGCCGTGAAGCGTATTGACGAGGTTTTCTTGCACGAGTGAATAATGCACATATTGCCCTTTTTTTTCGCGGCTAATCAGGCCTGCATTTTCTAAAATTGATAAATGTTTGGAGAGTGAAGGTTTGGACATATCAAAGCGCTGCGCGATTTCTCCCGCCGTCATGCTTGCGGCTGATAGATAGGCCAAAATCCGCCGGCGTGGTGTCGAGGCGAGGGCTGAAAAGATTTTTTCCAAAGAAAACTCCATTTTTATTATTTAGCTAATTGACTAACTGTCTATCTTATGGTTTATACGGTTAGCTTTTTAGCTAAATAACATTATCATGTCTTGATAACAAGACATATCGGAGAAGAATATCATGTTAGGGACGACTTATTTACTTTATGTCACAATTAGCTTGGGCCTGACCTTTTGGGTCGGACGAACGCTGAATAAAAATGGTCATGTTTTTTTGATGGAAAATTATCACGGCAAAGAAGCTTTGGCTTTAGCGATTAATAACATGCTGCTTGTTGGTTTTTATATGGTCAATATTGGGTTCATTTGTTACACGTTGAAAATTACCGAAGGTGTGCCGATGAACATAGCGCAGCTCATCGAGTTTCTCAGTGTCAAAGTGGGTTTAATTGCCATTGTTTTAGGCTTTATGCATTTTGGCCTCATGTTTGCTTTACAGCACTATAGTGAGCTTCCCAAACGGCCTCCGAACCCGCTGGTTCAAAAGCGAGAAGCTCGGTCTGTAAATCCTGCAACAGGCCGCCCCTAGAAAATGGGATAAATAATGGGTTCGCCCTCATTAACCGCTCTCTCGCTTGTGTTTCTCAGGCGAGAGAGGTCATTTAATTGCGCCGTTTCAGCCCCTATTCACCTCTGCGCCTAGATTGTGCTAGGGTGATAAAAAGGAGCTATTCCCATGCCTATTAACAAGCCGCTTATCTTACCGATGTCATTATCCGGCGTCTCTACGCTGCGGCGGCGCAATGTCTTATTGGGTCTTGGCGCGGCGGTGAGTTTACCGGCCTGCGAAACGCTAGACCCAACCGTTTTGGACGGCATATTGGGAACAGGCGGAGCGGGGTTTGGCCTCACTCAAGCTGAGGCGGCAAATGGTATTCGCGCCGCGCTAAATAACGGCATTGGCTCTGCGATTGGCACAATTGGCATATTTGACGGGTTTTGGCGCAATGACCTCATTAGAATACCGCTACCCGGACAGCTTGTGGATGTAAAAAACACATTATCGCGTTTCGGCGCGGATGGTCTTTTGGTGGAGCTAGAGCAACAGCTTAATCGCGGCGCGGAAAAGGCTGTGCCTGTGGCGAAGGATATTTTCGTCGATGCCGTCAGTCGCCTCTCGATAGAAGACGCGCTCAATATCGTGCGCGGGCCTGACACCGGCGCAACGGAGTTTCTGAAGGGACGAACGCAAGCCAAATTAACGCAGGCTTTCTCGCCGATTATGGAAAATGCCCTTGGCCAGTCAGGTGCTTTGCAGATTGTTGGGCAAGTCGAGCAAGCTATCGGGGCCATTCCGTTTAATACGGGGCTGAATAATGCGCGCGGAAATCTGATTGCCCACGGCGTCAGCAAAGGGCTGGACGGTATGTTCTATTATATCGGCGAGGAAGAAAAAGCGATCCGCGCCGACCCCGTGAAACGCACGAGTGAAATATTGCGCCGCGTTTTTGGGACGCCAGTTTAAGCGCGCAAGCCGCTCTCAGGCGGGCCTTATATTTACGCTTGGATTAACGGTGCTGTGATAGGCAGGGCGAGGATTATGTTAATGGCAAAACGACATTGTCATGAGCCTAGTGTTTCTATCCAAAGTGAATGTAAACTAACGCAAAACGGCGAAACATGCCTGCTGGCTTGCAATAGCTTGACATCATAGGCGGGACGTCCAACATTTAACTTATGGATGAAACACCGCATATGCTCCCGTCTCTGCGGGAGTCGTTTCGGCCCGCGCGTGATCGCCTGAGCCGTGACTTGACTCTGTCTATGTCGCCCGCGCAAATCGTAATGGCTGGCCGCCATGCGCTAGATCAGCTTGCCGCGCAGCTTGGCGATAATCCAGACCTGACCCCGCAGCTGCGTAAAACGGCTCTATGGCTTATAGAAATCATTAAATCCAATACGGGATTATTTGACCAAGGCCGAGAGACGCGGATTGAGTGGCGCGAAATTGCGGATTATAAACCGCGCGGCTTTGGGGCGAATATTGTATTTTTCGGCGGGGCGGCGGCGATGATGCTCGCGGCGGTTATATTTAAAAATGGCGGCGCGCTATACGGCATTGCTGCCTTGGCCGCTTTGCGCTTATTTGACCCTAAAATCATGCAGGCTATCACGCAAAAACTTCCCTTTACGGGTGCGAAACCGCTCGCCATTGAAGACTTACGGGCGCGCTATCAGATCGAGGCTGAAATCGAAGCGGACCCACAGGCTTTTCTCTCTCATATTGATGATAGTCTTGCCGCCGCCGATCATATTTTGGCGCGGCTATCTATCCCTGAAACTCAGGCGGAGTGGCATGATAATCCGCGCCTTATCGGCATGGTGCAGAACCTTCTCGAAGCTCATGGCAGTGGTGATGCGTCTTATGCGCTGAAACTGATTGACCGTGAACTCGGATCGCTGCTGGGCGGTGAGGGTATAGAGATCATTGCTTATTCCAAAGGGCGGGCCGATTTATTCGATATATTGCCAAGCCTTGGGGAGACGGAAACCCGTATGGCGGCGCCGGCTCTTGTTAAAGAGGGGCGTGTCCTTCGCCGCGGAACTGTGTGGGCGGCGGATTAATGGTAAAACTACCCGATATTGAATTTATTGGATATGATCTCGGCCACGGCGAAACGGCTGTGGGGCGGGCTTACAGCCGATCTCAACGTGAGCCGGAAATCCTCGAATATCGCGGCGAGCGCAGTTTTGTCACGGCCATTGCGCGTACAGATAAAGGCGTGCGTATTGGCGCTGATGCGGTCAATCTCGCCGCTTTAGCCCAAGCGGGCTTAGGGCAAATGGATGATGTTTGGGTGAAATTCAAAAGCCGCGCGCTAGATGTGCAGGCCGTAACTCAGCCGACCCAGCTTTTTACGAAAGCCTTATTTACGCATCTCGCAAAAGAAGGCCGTATTGAGGGGGCGAGCCAAAGCCAGTTTCTAATTGGATGCCCGTCCGGCTGGGATGCGTCCACACGCGCAGCCTATCAGGGCGTTTTTGAAGCCGCAGGCCTGAAAGATGTCCGCATTGTTGCAGAGAGCCGCGCGGCGCTGATGACAGCCTTAGAGCAAGGCTATGTCACCGTTGATGCGGCGCGCAAAACGGTTTTAATCGTCGATATTGGCTCTTCAACAACGGATTTTACCTATTGCCATGATATGACGGCTGAGGATGTTGGCCATAATGTTTTAGGCTCCGGGCTTTTGGATGGACAAATTTTCGATCTTAATTTAGCGCGGCAAGATAAGCCGGAGCGCATAGAGGCGCTGATCCAAAAACATCCCCATTATAGGCCCATTATGGAATATTGGTGCCGCCAAATTAAAGAGGCCTTTTTTAACGGCGACGGCCATAGCGTTGAGATGATTAAGCGCCTGCCCGTTGACGGCGGCCTGTTATTTGAGATTAGCCTTAATGCCGAAGAGGCCGAGGCGATATTAAGCGCGCCGCATGAAGCGCTGAACGGATTTAGCTGGCGCACAGCCTTTGATTATGCGCTGCGCGAGACGGTGGACGCTTTGGGGGGGCGTGCACCGGAAACGATTTTATTAACTGGCGGGGCCTCGCGTCTTCCCTTGGTCTTGCCGGCCTGCGAGGCGGCCTTTCCAAAGGCGCGAATTATACGCGGAGCGGAGCCTGAATTTGCGATTGCGCGCGGCCTCGCGTGGCTCGGGCGTTTTGAAACTTTGCATAAAAATTTCCAAAACGCGGTGCGTCATTTGCTCTCAGATGATGGCCCTATTTACGTTAAGGCCCGCGCGGCGAGTACGGATCTTGGCGCGCGGCTGGCGCCGGCTTTGGTCGATGCTTTATCGGAAAGCTGTATCTTGCCTGCATTTCAGGCGTGGCGGCGCGGTGATGTCGCGCGGTTATCAGAGGTCGAAGATCATCTGAAAGACGCCGTGCAAAACTGGCTAGGCAGCGCGGATTCGCAAGAGGTTTTAAAGCCGATTATCGCCGATTGGTTCACCGCGCTTCAACGGCAAATAGAGACAGACACAGACCCGCTCTGCCGTGAACATGGTCTTCCGGCGATGGTCTTGTCTTTGGATGATAGCCCGCATGTGAACCGTCATCTGGAAGGCTTGTCCGTCAAAGCCCCGCAGGTTGCGAGCCTTGAGAGCGATACGGCCTTAATGGGGACAACATTATCGACGATTTTGGCGGGTGTGCTTTTGGCCAAGGCTAATCTTCTCGCCCCGCTCTTGGCTAATCCGGTCGGGCTTATCATCGGCGCGGCCATGGCGGGCGGTATGTTCGTCGCTGGGAAAAAAGGATTAGAAGGCCGATTTCGGCAAGCGAAACTTCCGGTGCCGCTGCGGCAAATTATGACCAATGGCCGTATTTTAAAGGCGATTAAGAAACAGCGGCCGGCCTTAATTACCGCTATTATGGCGGCGTGGGATAATGCAGCACAGCAGCAATTTACAGGCGAGCTAACTAATATGCTGGAAAGCGCCCTTTCTGATAGAGCCGATAGCCGTGCGCGCTTATTCTTGATTTAGGCCCTGTAATATGGCTGCGGGCTTAAAGATTTTCGCGGATTACCCCTCGTCAAATCATATAAAAACAGGCATAGACAACATATGAAAGATTTTCTCTTTTATCCGTTATCTGCGCTAATTATTGGCGGTTTGATCGCCTATGCCTTGTCGTTTGCCGAGGAAAGCGCAGAGCTTGACCTGTCAAAAGGCTTTATGCTTAGCGGGGAGGACTTGCAATATTTACAAATCCCCGAACGGCTTGAGTTTTCCTTAATTACGGATAGCCAAACAGGAACGATTTCCGCCGCCTTAACATCAAATGTGAATAAGAAAACGGCGCCGCCCTCTGCGGGTATTTCTGTGCGGCTGGGGCCGGAGTATGAAAAAGCCTTTGAGGGGCAAACCCTTGAAATGACCGTGCGGGCGCGCGCAGGCGATACGTCGCCGAGCCCTGCTTTTCAAATGGGCTATTTTTCAATCGGCGCGAATAGCTCAGGATGGAAAGGTTATACGCCTTCGGCCGAATATCGAGATTACAGCCTGCGCTTTAAAAAAACCGTAGCTGCGGGCGAAAGGGGCGGAGATTTTGCCGGTATATGGCCAGATCTTGATGGGCTTGGGCGGACGCTCAACATTAGCGCGATCACAGTGAAAATTATAGACTAGCTATCCGCCGCTAACGCGCTTTAACTCCATAATCATCGTCATGATATGATATAATGTACTGGCCGGTATGGTGGCTGCGATATCCTCGCCCTTGGCGTTAAACTGATCGCGCCACAGCCCTTCGGGCGTGAGGTAATCGGTCATAAAATGCTCGAGTAGCTCCGGTAGCATTTCTAATGCAGGTGTGTAGCCATCTTCATATAGGGCCAGATGCGCCTTAATCCATTCGCATTGCACCCAGAGCCGGCGTGTAGAGCTGCGGGGCGGGCGGCCTGCGCTGTCGGTTTTATCCATAAGGTAAGGCGCGGCGCGGCGTGATAACTGGTCGAAAATTTGTAGGCGCAAGGCCCCGTGATCTTGCCCCGTTAAGCGGTCATATAGGCCCAAGAGCCAGATCCATTCTGCGGCATGACCGGGTTCAAATTCGCAGGCACCTGCATTTTCTGACGGCGTCCAATCGCGGTTAAAAAATTCAATAATGCCAATATTGTCTGAATCGTAAAAATGCGTTTTAAATAAAGATAAGCTCTCATTGGCGCGGGCGATAAACCGCGCTTCTCCTGTGATGCCGTAGAGGTAAAGATGCGTCTCAAACAGGTGCATATGCGGGTTTTGCCGCCGCGGTAAGCTGCCTATATTATCTTCCGTCCAGCCCCCGCTCGGATGACGAAGAGCGTCTATAGCAGTGATAATTTTATCAATCCAGAACGCATATTTTTCATCGCCCGTAAGCTCATATAGGCTTGCGGCCGCGAGCAGGTAAAAGGCATGATCGTAAAGATCACATCTCTCATCGGTAATGTTATAGTCTGCGTCGATATGATGAATGAAATGCGAGGTTTGCCAGCCTTGTAGCACCATAAATTCAAAGGTTTTCTCAGCCGTTTCTTTCCCGTCAAACCAGCCCATTTTATGCCCATTCGCATAGCTGAAGACTTGCCGGGCTTGCACGCGGTGGCGGCGTATGGCGTCTTGATCGGGCTGTCCGTCCTTATTGAGATGTTCATACCATCCGCTATGGCTATCACGCCCGCGCGCGTCCCATAAAGCGAGGCTACGGCGGCTCCATTGCGCATAACTGTCATAATATTTTAAAAGAGAGCTGTTCATAAGCCTTTAATATTAATTCCCTGTCTCTAGGCCTTGCGCCCATTTCAGGATAGCTTAAAGCAAGCTCATGAGAATTCTCTTAACAGGATGCGCAGGATTTATTGGTTATCATGCCGCGCAATGTTTATTGGCAGCCGGTCACAGCATCATCGGTGTTGATAGCGTGAATGATTATTATGACCCTGCCTTAAAGGCCGCACGGTTAGAGGGCCTAGAAAGATCGCCAAATTTTTCGTTTCAGCGCGTTGATTTAACCGATTACGATGCGCTTCAGGGGGCCTGCAAGGGTCAAAATATCACGCATATTCTACATCTCGCAGCGCAAGCGGGCGTGCGTTATAGCCTTGAAAACCCGCGCAGTTATATTGCCAGCAATATTACCGCGCATTTAAATATATTGGAACTCGCCCGCCATATGACAGGGCTCCAGAATTTGGTTTATGCATCCTCTAGCTCTGTCTATGGGGAGCGTGATGGCGGTAATTTCGGCGAAAACGATCTTGTGCGTGCCCCGGCGTCGCTTTATGCCGCGACAAAAATTAGCGGCGAGATGCTTGCTGAAAGCTATGCGCGGCTTTACGATATCCCGCAAACGGGTTTGCGTTTTTTTACGGTTTACGGGGCCTTTGGCCGGCCCGATATGGCCTATTATATTTTTATTGAAAAGCTGCTAAAAGGTGAATCGATTACGCTATTTGCGCCGGATGAAATGCAGCGTGATTTTACCTATATTGATGATATTACGGCGGTTTTCCCGCGGCTTTTATCGCAGCCGCCGCAGCCCAAAGATGGCCGGCGTCATGAGATTTATAATTTGGGTAATTCTGCGCCGATGCGGCTTTATGATCTTGTCGCAGCCATAGAGACGGCCTGCGGTATAAAAGCCAAAATTGATATTGCGCCGAAACAGCCGGGCGATGTTAGCCGCACCTTTGCCAATATAGATAAAGCGCGGCAGGATTTAGGATTTAATCCGCAAACAAGCTTGAGCGCAGGCATCAAGGCCTGCGTTGAGTGGCACCGGAATTATTTAAATTTACCGCTATCCTGACACCATTTTTCAACAAGTTCACGCGCCTGTGCGCCGATCTCGTCATGGTCAACCGCATATGCAAGATTTGCCTCGAAATAACCGAGCTTAGAGCCGCAATCATAATCTTGCCCTTCATATTCAAGCGCATGGAAGCTTTGTGTTTCCATCAGCCGCGCCATGGCGTCTGTCAGTTGAATTTCACCGCCTGCACCGGCGGCTTGATCGGCGAGTAAACTCCAAATATCAGGTTGCAAGATATAACGGCCCGTGATTTTCAAATTAGACGGGGCTTCCTCTTGGGGCGGTTTTTCAACCATACCGGCCATTTCTATTAGGTTTCCATCGCGCGATTTCGGCGCAATCACGCCGTAAGACGACACGCGCTCCATGGGAACAGCGTCAACAGCAATGATATTTCCGCCGACCTTATCATAAGCCTTAACCATTTGCGCTAGGCAGCTTTTAGGGCCTTTGACCAAGACATCGGGCAATAAAACCGCGAAAGGCTCATCGCCAATAACGTCGCGGGCGCACCATATCGCATGACCAAGGCCTAGCGGCACTTGTTGCCGTACAAAACTGGTTGATCCAGCCTCCGGCAGCTCTGACATGATTTTGGCCAAGAGATTTTTTTTCTTTTTATCGCGCAGCGTAACTTCGAGTTCATAGGCGCGGTCAAAATAATCTTCAATCGCGCCTTTATTGCGGCCCGTGACAAAGACGATATGCTCAATACCGGCCGCGCGGGCCTCATCGACAACATATTGAATGGCGGGCCGATCCACGACCGGCATCATCTCTTTCGGGATGGATTTAGTCGCCGGCAGAACGCGCGTTCCAAGGCCTGCAACGGGCATAACGGCTTTACGAATTTTTTTCACGAGGCGTTACTTTCTTGCTATTAATTACTCTTTACAGGCGAAAAATAACATAAAGTCATTATGTAAGCGTTACCAACTAGGCTCAGGAGCTATTAATATCGCGGTTTAGACAGCTCAAAGCTGCCGCCACGGTTTTTTTAGCGTGGCTTGGACGGCGTAGTCGATTTTTGACGAGTCTAACGCTTATTTTAATCAGTCTTTCCGCCTTCAACTGCGGGAGCGCCTTTAGAGTCATAGGTATTTTGGGCATAGTCTGTTGACGGTTCAGCAGGCGTCTTTTTCTTCGGCGGGCCATAAACGAAATGGCTAATCTCTTTTTTTGACCAACCAAGGTCTTTAAGAACATGTTTTAATTTTTGTTTTTTACTCAGGCTTTCATCCGTTACCGCGTTTAATTTGTCTTCAATGTGATCGGCGAGGGCTTGAGCTTCAGCCGCATTAATACCCAAGAGTTTTGCAAGGCGGTTTTTCATTATTCTACCGTCACAGATTTCGCAAGATTACGCGGTTGATCGACATCTGTACCAAGGTGAACCGCCGCGTGATAAGCTAAAAGCTGCATGGCTATTGTCATGATAATTGGCGCTGTGAAGGGGTGACTATCTGGCAGAACCAGTAATTCATTGGCAAATTGCCCCGCTTGCACGGCGCCGGCTTTGTCGGTGATGAGCAAAATATGTGCGCCGCGTGAAGCGACTTCTTGCAGGTTCGATATGGTTTTTTCAAATAGCTCATCCATGGGCGCAATGACGATCACGGGGGTTCCGTCTTCAATCAGAGCAATCGGGCCATGTTTAAGCTCACCTGCGGCGTAGCCTTCGGCGTGGATATAAGAAATTTCTTTTAGCTTTAACGCGCCTTCAAAGGCGATCGGCACATGCGGGCCGCGGCCAAGATAAAACGCATTGCTATGACGGGATAAATCATCTGACATGGACTCGATTTTAGGGTCAAGCTTGAGCGCGTCCGCAACAAGGCGGGGCGTTTGGATCAGCGCTTTTGCCAAATCCGCTTCCATTGCGTCATTTAACACGCCGCGCGCGCGCCCTGCGGCCAAGGTCAGGGCGGCAAGCGCGGTTAATTGGGATGTAAAGGCTTTGGTGGAGGCGACTCCAATCTCGGGGCCAGCATTAATCGGTAAGGCAATATCGGCTTCGCGCGCCATGGTTGATGTCATGACATTAACAAGCGCGGCTGTTTTAAGGCCTGCCTCTTTACAATATCTAAGAGCCGCGAGCGTATCAGCGGTTTCGCCGGATTGCGAGACGGCGATAAAGAGGGAGTTCTTCATAAGAACAGGGCTGCGGTAGCGAAATTCAGACGCAATATCTATATCGACAGCAAGGCCGGCATATTGCTCAAACCAATATTTCGCGACCATGCCCGCATAAGAGGCGGTGCCGCAGGCGACAATGATAACGCGGTCAATATTGGCAAAGCTTAACTCATCTGGCAGGTCGGCCTTGACGCGAAACTCATCAATGTAATTACTTAATGTTCGGCCAATCGTTTCAGGCTGTTCATAGATTTCTTTCAGCATGAAGTGGCGATAATTGCCTTTTTCTGCCATGGCGGGCCCGCCTGAGATGATCGTTATTTCACGCTCAACAGGGGCGTCATTCGCGTCGAATATTTTATAGCTATCTTTCGTAATAACGGCCCAATCGCCTTCTTCCAGATAAATGAGACGGGTTGTTAGCTGGGCCAGTGCCATAGCGTCGGAGCCCGCATACATCTCGCCGTCTCCAAGCCCAAGCGCGAGGGGAGAGCCGGCGCGCGCAACAAACATATGTCCATCATCACCATCAATAATCAGGCCAAAAGCATAGGCGCCGCGAAGCTTTTTTAAAGATTGACTAAAGGCATCAATCGAGGAGAGCCCGTTTGACAACGCTTCGTCGACAAGATGGGCGACGACTTCTGTGTCGGTTTCCGTTTCAAATTTCCGCGTTTTTGAGAGCTCCTCGCGGAGTTCGACAAAGTTTTCGATAATGCCGTTATGAACCACGGCCACGCGGCCCGAGATATGCGGATGAGCATTGGTTTTATTCGGAACGCCGTGGGTCGCCCAGCGCGTGTGAGCAATACCGATTTCGCCGTCGACATGTTTTTCTTCGAGCCGCGCTTCAAGGCCTTTTATCTTTCCTTCCGCACGGGCGCGGTTAAGCTTTCCATCTTTAAGAACCGCAATGCCGGAGCTATCATAGCCGCGGTATTCGAGGCGCTTTAAGCCGTCGACTAAGCGTTCCGTAACGTGGCTTGTTCCCACGATGCCAACAATTCCGCACATAAATGTCCCCTTGAATTCGAAGGTTATTATACGTTAGATATATCTATATAATAAATTTAATCTTTATGATCTGAACGAAGACTTAAGTGCGGCCGACGCTATAATATTCAAATCCCATTTTTTCCATATCTTCGCGGCGATAAATATTGCGCAAATCAACCAATTTCGGGCTATTAAGCTTGTCTTTAACACGGGTTAAATCAAGCGCGCGAAATTGGTCCCATTCCGTAATAATGACGGCAATATCGGCGCCTTCGATACAGTCATAGGCGCTGTCTGTGTAATCGACGCCGCTGAGCAGTTGCTTGGCTTCGTTCATCGCTTCGGGGTCATAGGCCCGAATTTGTGCGCGCCGCTCTTGGAGATAAGGAATAATGGTCAGGCTCGGCGCATCGCGCATATCATCCGTATTGGGTTTAAAGGCGAGGCCTAAAATTGCGATTGTTTTACCTGTCAGCTTACCGCCTAAAGCGGCTTCTATTTTCTTGGCCATATTAATCTTGCGGCGATCATTGGCCGAAATCACGGAATCGACAATGGAGAGCTCGACATTGGCGTCTTGGGCCGTGCGGACAAGCGCCAGCGTGTCTTTGGGGAAACATGAGCCGCCGTAACCGGGGCCAGCATGTAAAAACTTATTGCCGATACGTTTATCAAGTCCAATGCCGCGCGCGACTTCTTGAACATTACCGCCAACAGCCTCGCAAAGATCAGCCATTTCATTAATGAAAGTAATTTTGGTCGCCAGAAAGGCATTGGCGGCGTATTTTATCAGCTCGGAGGTGCGGCGGGTTGTAAACACAATCGGTGTTTCATTCAGGTAAAGCGGGCGGTAAAGATCACGCATCACATCTTTGGCGCGCGGATTATCTGTTCCAACGACAACACGGTCTGGCCGTTTGAAATCGCTAATTGCCGCGCCTTCTCGGAGAAATTCAGGATTAGAGACAACGGCGAAGTGATCGGTTTTGCAATGTTTGGCGAGGATATTTTCAACCTCGTCGCCTGTTCCAACAGGGACGGTTGATTTTGTGATAACAACTGTAAAGTCTTTGATCTCGGCGGCGATTTCTTCTGCGGCGGCATAAACATAGGTCAGATCCGCAAAACCATCACCGCGCCGAGAGGGTGTTCCAACCGCGATAAAAACGGCGTCGGCCGTTTCCATGGCCGCTTTGAGGTCTGTCGTGAAATTCAGCCGTCCTGCGGCAACATTTTTCGCGATTAAATCTTTTAAACCCGGTTCATAAATCGGAACGCCGCCAGCTTCGAGCGTGTCTATTTTCTGCGGATCTTTATCGACGCAAATGACATTATGCCCGAAATCTGCGAAACAGACTCCTGAAACGAGTCCGACATATCCCGTACCGACCATGACAACGCGCATAAGGCTATACCCTTAAATTAAAAAATTGATCTTTATAGCCGTCAGACATAATTATAAAGTATAATTCAGCATTATGACGGATTATTATAAGTTTTTAGACGCTGTTGGGGCTGATTTGTGACACAGGCATAATATGAGTGACGAAACGCTGAATTTTCCGCCTATTTTGATCTATGCGGTTCCGGTTTTTCTGCTGACGCTGATCGTTGAATGGGCGCTGACCCGCCGCTCGGGGCAGAAAGGGCGGCATAGCTTGAAAGACTCCGCCGCGTCTTTGGCAATGGGGACAGGTAATTTGCTCACGGATATTGCGTTTGGCGCCATCAGCCTGGCGCTTTTGATGACAGCATGGCGATTTCGGCTATTTGATTTGGGGGCGTCTGTGCCCGTTATCCTCACGGCCTTGATCGCGCAGGATTTTGTCTATTATTGGAAACATCGGGCCTCGCACCGGATTCGGTGGTTTTGGGCGGCGCATGTTGTGCATCATTCCTCTGAACATTATAATTTAACAACGGCCCTTAGGCAGCCTTGGATTAGTCATTTTACAGGCTATGCGGTGATGTCCATTCCGCTTGTGCTCATCGGGTTTCACCCGCTTTTAATTGCCTTTGTAGCGAGCCTGAATTTGCTCTATCAATATTGGATACATACCGAGCTTATTGATAAAATGCCGAGCTGGTTTGAAGCGGTGTTTAATACGCCGAGCCATCACCGCGTTCATCACGCCGTTCACCCCCGTTATTTAGATGCTAATTATGCCGGAATTTTTATTATTTGGGATAAGATGTTCGGCACATTTGTTCCCGAAGATAACGCAGAGCCGATGGAATATGGCGTGGTGACCCCGATTGAAACTTATAATCCGCTGCGTATTGCCTTTGCGGAGTGGGGGCAGATTTTCAAAGATATGTTATCTCCGCATAGCACGGCTGGATTTTGGGCTCGCGTTAAATATGCTGCTGCGCCGCCGGGCTATTCCCATGATGGATCTCGGCAAAAAACTGAAGATATAAAACGTGAGTTTATGCGCCGTCATCCCGCGCAAATCGGAACGCCGGGATTACCGGCCCATTTGCTAGATTCATCCAAGACCGTTAAATAAAAGCCGCTGTTTCACGTCTAAGCCTTTGGGGTTATCGAGCTTTAGCGAGGCTTTATTTTTTTGAATGTCAAAGGCGGCGGCTTCAAAGGCGGTGTAATCCGTGCTGTCTGTGCGGTCGACAGCGACAAAGCGGGCGCGGCCTTTGCTGGGCGTTAATGTCAGGTCAATATAGCCGCTGGTTTCAGCGTTATAATAGCGAACATCCGGATTGGCGCGGGTCATGAGCAAGGCATAATCCTTAACAGTATCGCCCATAAAGGCCTTTAGTGTCTCAGAGGAGACAGAGCTTGTCCCAAGCTCGACGCCCATTTTGGTGCCGTCATTTTTGGTCAAATTATTTGCCCAATATTCATGTGCGTCGCCCGTGACGACAAGTAGATCATTCACGCCGGCCTCATCTAGCGCCCTATAAAGGGTCTCGCGGGCGGCGGGATAACCGTCCCAGCTATCCGGATAAACCGGCAAGCGCAGTTTTGACAGGCCAACAAAATCACGGATGGGCGGCCACTGTTTTTCGATCTCTGCAACGGCTTCTTCTGTAACATAGGGGGTGAGGTCAGGCGTCGTTAATTTGCCCATGACAACCTGATTGGCGATCATGCGCCATGTCTCGCCGCTCTCTTTTGATTGTTTAAGCGTCTTAACGATATAATCTTGCTGAACGGGGCCGAGCATTTGCCGGGTTGGATCATTTAAAACCTCAGCATAAAACCGCTCTCTACCGCCGTCTTCTTGGAGCATGTCAAAATAATTTTCAGTCAGGACGGGCTCGCCGCGTGCAAAAAGCCGTGTTTCCCAGACGGCGAGGCGGAGTAAATTACCCCATTTATAGTCCCGGTAAAAGGCCGACATAGGGCTTTCACCTTGCGGCGGCCTAACGGGCATCCATTCAAAATAAGCTCGAAGAGCGGCTTGTTTACGGTCTTGCCAATTACCTTCGTCCGCTTGGTGATTTTCTGCGCCGTCTTTCCAGCTATCATTACTGCTTTCATGGTCATCCCAAATCGGGATTAGCGGCATTTTGGCGGTTGCCGCTTGGAGGTTTGCGTCAGAGCGATATTGCGCATGGCGAATACGGTAATCCTCTAATGTCAGGATTTCATGTTGCGGTTGATGCAAACGGCCTGCCTTTTCCATTGCTTCATTGGCTTTATCCGTTCCATATTCATAGATATAATCTCCGAGATGGATCAGCGCATCAAAGCCCTCTTGACGGGAGATATGGTCATAGACATTGAAAAAGCCTTGTTGCCAATTTGCGCAGGAGACAATGGCGAGCCGAAGCTGATTGACGTCGCCCTCAGGTAAGGTGCGGGTTTGGCCAATAGGCGAAGCGGTGCCTTCTGCGGTAAATTGATAATAATAAATTTGTCCCGACTTTAACCCACTTGGCGTGACTTTAAAGGTCCAGTCATTGGCGTCTTTCGCAACATCACGGCCGGTTTTAACGGGGGCGGTCATATCTTCGTTAATCGAGACTTGCCATTCGATGGGCACATAGGTTTTTCGCGGGTCAAGCGGGGAGATATGCGTCCAAATCACAACCGAATCCATGCGCGGATCGCCGCTGGCAATACCGGATTTAAAAACGCCGCTATTCACCTCGCTTCGCGATGACAAAATTTCGCCCGTATCAGGGCCGCTACAAGCGGCCGTTAACGATGCGGCTGTGGTTGCGGCCAAAAGGTTACGCCGTGTGAGTTTATCAGACATAACAACCTCTTATTGATTGTTGACACGCTTATCAATAACATTTGATAGGGTGTTGGCGCTGCGGCTTAGATATAAACAGGATAAAAACAGCGGGGCAGGCGGCCCTAACAGCCGTGTTTAGAGGCTGACTTATTAAAGCCGCGATGGCGGTTTTTATTCTGGAGATATCGGGCTAAGCCTTTAAAGGGTCCAAGCCTTTAAAGAGGATAAGCCTTTAAATTTTCTGATCGAACTCACCAATTTCTGGATAGTCTGCGAGGCGGCGTTCAATATCGCGGAACATCGCAATTTTCGCTTCATCAGAGGTCGGGCTTTCCACAACAACCACCAAATTCGGTGTATTGGAGCTGGCGCGGACAAGGCCCCATGTGCCGTCTTCTAATATAACACGAACGCCGTTGACTGTGACCAATTCGCGGACATGTTGGCCGCAAATTTTCTCGCCTTTGGCCGTGCGGTCTTCATAATCTTTCACAATACGGTCAATGACGCCGTATTTTTCTTCATCGGCGCAGTAAGGGCTCATCGTTGGGCTGCCCCATGTTTGCGGCAGGGCACGGCGTAAATCGGCCATGGTTTTATCTGGATTGCGGTCAAGCATTTGCAAGATTGCAACGGCGGAAACAATCCCGTCATCATAACCGCGCCCGATCGGGCTATTAAAGAAATAATGGCCTGATTTTTCAAAACCAACCAAGGCATTAAGCTCTTTACTGCGGCGCTTGATATAGCTGTGACCGGTTTTCCAGTAATCTGTTTTCGCGCCATTAGAGATCAGCACAGGGTCGGTCATAAACAGGCCGGTGGATTTTACATCGGCAACAAATTGCGCATCGGGGTAAATCTCTGACAAATCACGCGCCAGCATGACGCCGACTTTATCGGCAAAAATTTCTTCACCTTCATTATCAACCACCCCGCAGCGGTCGCCGTCGCCGTCAAAGCCAAGGGCGATGTCTGCACCATGTTCCAAAACTGCATCACGCATGGCGTGGAGCATCTTCATATCTTCGGGGTTCGGGTTATAAGCGGGGAAATTATGATCGAGGTTGCAATTAATCGGGATCACATCAACGCCGATTTTATGCAGTGCTTCTGGGGCAAATGCACCCGCTGTACCATTGCCGCAGGCGACAACGGCTTTAATGCGTTTCTTGAGCGATATGCCTTTGCAAAGATCATCAATGTAAAGCTCGCGCACGCCGTCAACATATTGATAGCCGCCGCCTGTGCGGGCAATGCTTTGCCCGTCAAGTGTGATCTCTTTCAGGCGTGACATTTCATCAGGGCCAAAAGTCAGCGGCGGCTCTATGCCCATTTTCACGCCTGTCCAGCCATTATTATTATGGCTGGCTGTGACCATAGCGACGCAGGGGCAATCCAGCGCAAATTGGGCAAAATAAGCCATAGGCGAGAGCGCAAGGCCAATATCAATCACGTGAACGCCGGCATTCATCAGCCCGAGAATAAGGGCCTGTTTAATAGATAAGGAGTAATGGCGGAAATCATGCCCGACCGCGATTTTCGGCTGGATGCCGCGCTCATATATCAAGGTTCCGAGCGCTTCACCGAGGGCCTGTACCCCGTAGAGATTAAGGTCAGGGTCTTTTTCATGACCGGGAATCCCGAACCACCAGCGCGCATCATATTCGCGAAACCCAGTGGGCTTCACAAGCGCCCGTGTTTCAAATTCGAGCGTGTTAGGCGTTATCGCCGCTTTAGGCTTAAAGGTCATGATAGTCTCCTTGAATAGGCTAAGAGGGCTATCGTAAAAGACTTAAGTTTTTATGACGATGACTGTCATTCACGCCGCGTTATTGTGATGGCTTAACGCGCATAAGCTCTGCGCAGTTCGGGATAGCAAGAGGGGCGAATGGTAACATAAACAATATAAAAATATGGCGTTTATGTTAGCCCGGCTTTTAAAAAATCATGCATATGGACAATCCCAATAGGGGCCTCGCCCTCAGTGACGAAAAGCTGCATGATTTGAACCTTGCCGTCGGTCATACGCCGCAATGCCGCTGCGGCGGTTTCATCAGCCGTGGTTGTTTTGGGCTGAGGGGTCATGATATCGCTGACGGATTTACGGGCGATATTACAATCGCCTGTCAGATGACGCCTTATGTCACCATCGGTAATGATACCGATTAAGCGTTTATCTTTGCAAATACCAACGCAGCCAAATCCCTTTTCGCTCATGGTTTTTACCGCATTTGCGACTGAGTCGGTGTGGTCGATTAAAGGCAGATCATCGCCGCTATGCATAATATCGCCAATGCTGAGCAAAGAGGCACCCAGCTTTCCGCCGGGGTGGAAGGTTTTAAAATCATTAGCGGTAAAGCCTTTAGCGCCGAGCAGCGCAATCGCTAAGCCGTCGCCCAGCGCCATTTGCAGCGTAGTTGATGTTGTCGGGGCGCGGGTTTCCGCGCAGGCTTCGGGGGCGTTAGGCAGTATCAAAGCATGATGGGCGGCTTTGGCTAATGTACTTTGGGCATCAGCGGTTATGGCAATTAGCGGAATATCAAATCTTTGGCTGAAAGCGATCATATCGCCCAGCTCCTTTGTTTCGCCAGAGCGCGACAAGGCAATGATCGCATCCTCTTGTGTTATCATGCCCATATCGCCGTGGCTCGCCTCAGTCGGGTGGATATAGCTAGCAGGCGTGCCGGTTGAGGCGAGCGTTGCTGCAATTTTGCGGGCGACATGGCCGCTTTTACCGACGCCCGTTAGAACGACACGGCCCGAGAGTGTGGTGAGGCGCTCAACAGCTTTTTCGAACTCGCCTGACAAAGAGTTGGCTAAATCTTCAAGGCCGCGGATTTCGGTTTGAATAACCTGCCGAGCAATATCTATAGCGCTTGCCATATCAGCTCTTTATCTGAGGGATGATTTTAACATTGGGAAGGCTGCGGCTGCGGACCGCGTTTGGGGCCCAGGCAAAGCTTTTAAGGAGCGTCCAAAGTGAGATCGTCCGAAGCGGCTGTATGGTTTTGCGGGCTTTCAGCGCTCCGCCTAGCCCGCGATAACCGTCCCACATCCCGCGCAAGGTCGGTTTGAACCGTCTGGCACGCACGGATGACCAGCAGAAAAGAAACAGCGTCAGGGCAATATGAAACGGCGTTAAAAGGATTAATAAAACCAAGGGCATATTCTTAAAAAACGTCCAAATACGGTTTCGCGTTCCGTGGTAAACAGCAAAGGGTGAGGCGCGTCCTGAAATGCCAGAGCTAACATGATCGACGATGGCATCGGCCGCTTGAACACAGCGCCCGCCAATTAAACGTATTCTAAAGGCGAGGTCAACATCTTCATGATAGCAGAAAAAGCTCTCGTCAAACCCGCCAAGCTGGGTGAAGATATCCGCGCGGTAAAGCGCCGCTGCGCCGCAGGGGCCAAAGGCTTCATAATCTTCTATGATCTCGTCATGGGGGTGTCCAAATTTGGCGCGCCACGCAAGGCCGCTGAAATGGTAGAAATCTCCTGCGCCGTCTAAAATGCCCGGCTCCAAGGCCATGCGCTGTAAGGATCCCACCATATGTGTATTAGGTAGGCGCGTGGTCGCCTCAAGCATTTTTTCGAGCCAATCCGGCATAGCAAATGCATCTGGATTTAGCATAGCATACCACTGACCTTTGGCTTCGCGGGCCGCGTGATTATTGCCGCCGGAGAATCCAATATTATGATTAAGCTGTAAAACGCGAAACCGCTCATCGGGTAAGCTTAAGGCGTCAATCGAGCCATCATGAGAGGCATTATCTATGATAAGGCACTCAAAATCGGTGATCGTTTGCGCTGCTACGCTATCGACACAGCGCTGAAGCCATTCACCGGCATTATAATTGACGATGATAACAGATATGTAGGGGATATTGGAAATAAGGACGCCTTTATATGGTTAAACGTCCTTTAGGCCCTTTTTTTATAAAATTCAATCATAGGCTATGATTTCAAATTCTATGCCGTCATCATTCTGAAGATAAAAACAATTTTGTGCGGTTTGTTATCGAGGGCTAGGCCCGTAAGGCTAAGCTCTTGCGGCTTGCGCCCGTCCTAAATGGCAGGCGTTTGGTTAGCGCTGGGTAATTATATAAAAAAATTCTTATATCTTTATTGACTTGTGTGTTGGAGGCGGTTAGAGGCAGGCTGAAGAGGTGGATGTGGGCCGTTTTGATAAAGGGCGTGCATAAAACCTTCATATATTTAAGCCTGTGAGGCGCAACCGCCCACATTACCTGATAAGGATATGCTCATGAGCGCGCATGATTACGTTGTAAAAGACATTGCTCTGGCCGATTTTGGCCGCAAAGAACTCGACATTGCAGAAACTGAAATGCCGGGCCTTATGTCCCTGCGTGAAGAATTTGGCGAAACAAAGCCGCTGACGGGCGCGCGTGTTGTTGGTTCGCTTCATATGACGATCCAAACGGCTGTTTTGATTGAAACGCTAACGGCTCTGGGCGCGGATGTGCGCTGGGCGTCTTGTAATATTTATTCAACGCAAGATCATGCGGCGGCGGCGATTGCAGCGGCGGGCGTGCCGGTTTTTGCGATTAAAGGCCAAACACTCACAGAACATTGGGATTATCTGGATAAGTCTTTCCTTTTCCCAGAAGGCCCAAATATCATCCTTGATGACGGCGGCGATGCCACGCTTTATATTCTACTCGGTGCGCGCGTTGAAAACGGCGAGCCAGAATTAATCGAAGGCGAACCAGGATCAGAAGAAGAAGAAGCGATTTTCGCGCAAATTAAAAAGCGTATGGCGGCGAGCCCCGGATGGTTTACAAAAATGCGCGACCAGATTGTTGGCGTGTCCGAAGAAACAACAACAGGTGTTCACCGTCTTTATGAATTGGTTGAAAAAGGACAGCTTCCTTTCCCTGCGATCAATGTTAACGACTCGGTCACAAAGTCTAAATTTGATAATAAATATGGTTGTAAAGAGAGCCTCGTTGACGGCATCCGCCGCGCTACTGACACGATGATGGCGGGTAAAACGGCTGTTGTTCTTGGGTATGGTGATGTTGGTAAAGGCTCTGCGGCCTCGCTTCGCGGTGCGGGCGCGCGGGTTAAAGTCACAGAGGTTGATCCGATTTGCGCGCTTCAAGCTGCCATGGACGGCTTTGAAGTGACAACACTTGAAGACACCGTCGAAGATGCAGATATCTTTGTCACAACAACGGGCAATAAAGATGTCATCCGCATTGAACATATGCGGGCGATGAAAGATATGGCCATTGTTGGGAATATCGGTCACTTTGATAATGAAATCCAAGTTGCGGCCCTGCAAAACTTACAGTGGACGAATATTAAAGACCAAGTCGATATGATTACCTTCCCGAAGGGCAACCGTATGATCTTGCTCTCTCAGGGCCGTCTTTTGAACCTTGGTAATGCAACGGGTCATCCGTCTTTCGTGATGTCAGCCTCTTTCACCAACCAAGTTCTAGCGCAAATGGAGCTTTGGGAAGACAGCAAAGCGTCTGCGCGTAAATATGAAAATAAAGTCTATATGCTACCGAAGCATTTGGACGAGAAAGTCGCGCGTCTTCATCTTGAAAAAATCGGTGTGAAGCTGACAGAGATGACGCCAGAGCAAGCTGATTATATCGGTGTATCTCAAGAGGGCCCGTATAAGCCTGAGCATTACCGCTACTAATTTCACGCGATTAATAAAATTTTGGCGGTGCGATGGTTGCGCCGTCATTTTAACCTAAGCCTCTACATAATAATAAAAAGCCCAACTCACTTAAGTGAAAAAGAGCCTTAAAACTTCAAGGAGTGCATGATGGCACGTCAAACTTATTATTTTACTTCCGAATCTGTGTCCGAAGGTCATCCGGATAAAGTCTCCGACCGTATTTCGGATGAAATTGTTGACCTTTATTTTCGTAAATCTATCGCTGCGGGTATGTCGCCGTGGGATGTCCGCGTTGCGGCTGAAACTTTAACAACAACGAATAAAGTTGTTATTGCCGGCGAAACGCGCGGCAAGGATGTCTCTAAAGAAGAAATCGAAGCCGTGGCCCGCGCTGCGATTAAAGATATTGGCTATGAGCAATCTGGTTTTCACCATGCCAATGCCGATGTTGATGTTCTGCTTCATGCGCAATCTGTTGATATTGCCGCCGGTGTTGATGAAGGCACAGGGCTGCATACCGAAGAAGGCGCAGGCGACCAAGGCATTATGTTTGGTTATGCTTGCCGCGATACGCCGGATTTGATGCCGGCTCCGATTTATTACTCACATAAAATTCTGGAACGCCTTGCTGAAGTTCGCAAAAACGGCACAGAAACGGGTTTGGAGCCAGACGCGAAATCTCAAGTTTCTGTTCGCTATGAAAAGGGCGTCCCTGTCGGAGCCTCTGCAATCGTGTTGTCAACGCAGCATAAAGACGGGCTCAGCTCGGCGGATATTTCTGATATTGTTAAACCATATATCGAAGAGATTCTGCCAGAAGGCTGGATCACAGACGAGACTGTTTTTCATATCAACCCAACGGGTAAATTCGTCATTGGCGGCCCTGATGGGGATGCGGGCCTAACGGGCCGGAAAATTATTGTCGATACTTATGGCGGCATGGCCCCGCATGGCGGCGGCGCGTTCTCGGGTAAAGATCCGACAAAAGTTGACCGCTCTGCGGCTTACGCCTCGCGTTACCTTGCGAAAAACATTGTGGCCTCTGGTCTTGTTGACTGGGCGAATATTCAGCTCTCCTATGCTATTGGCGTTGCCGAGCCGACATCTATTTATGTTGAACTGGACGATAAACATGCGGCGCTTGCGGAGAAGCTAGAGACAATCTTGCCAAGCCTGATGAGCTTAACGCCGCGCGGTATTCGCACGCATTTGGATTTAAATAAACCCATCTACGCCCGCACAGCGGCCTATGGCCATTTTGGCCGTACGCCCGATGCAGATGGCGGCTTTTCATGGGAAGGCCTCGGCCTTGTTGAGGCGCTTAAAAAAGCAGTTTAATCTTTAACTCACTTAATTAATTATCCAAAGCGGCTCTCATTATGAGGGCCGTTTTTATAGACGGGGTGATAACAATAATCGCCAGAAGCCGCTGACAAGTTGATGATGCGGGGTGAGGTGCTGACAGGCTTTGCGTTCTGGCCAGACATCTACGACTTGCTGCATCAGGGTTTTAATGCGCTCCGCTTCGCTGCGGTAATAGGCGAGGCGATCATCACCGTTCATCCGACGATTATAAAGATCACGGCTATTGAGGAAGTTTTGGATATCCTCAAGGATGAGTAAGATTTCGCCGGTCTCGATTTGCACCATGGCCGCCATATGGTCGATGCCGTCATGCGGCGTTTCCAACGGGCGGATCAGGTAATTATCAAGATGTAAAATAATATATATCGCCCCGCCCATAAAGACGCATTGAACGGCGCGCCCTGTTAATACGTCTCTGAAATTCAAAAGCCGCTGAATAAGGTCTGGCGTAATAAGATAATGCGCCTCGACAGGGTCATCGCCGTAAACTTCAAAATGTCGTTCAAAATCGCTTTGTAAAAATCCGACGCGCTTTAGCGCCCCGACAGACGGCGGGTTTAAATGTCCGGCGTCAAAACGGATAACCGTGCGGCCTAGAAATTTTTTATCAATATTGAGTTTTAAAATAACGCCTTGAAAACCGCGCTGCGGCGTGGGCTCTTGCCCGTTTTCTAGCGGCGGGTTAACCGCTTCAATTTCGGCAAATTCAAAATCATGCCCACCAAAGGCCCGTCCGTGAACAAAGCGCCGTGTCTTATATCGGCCTGATGGGCTATAAAGCAGTCCATAATCTTCAAAGGGGTCAAGCCAGCTACGGCTCGGCATGCCGGCATAATACCACCATCCCAGCATGTCATAAATCTTGGCGCGAAAGTGAGTCCAGTCTATCTCCATGGCCTCTTATTATATGAAAGGGCTTAAGATTTAGTCAGCCTTATAGCGGCATGCGGTGAGGGCAGTCTATTCAGGAATAATCTGCCCGCGCTCATCTGTTAGATTAAAACTCATCATAGTTTCAACGCCGCTGCGGGCAACAGGGCTGCCGTTTCTGATCTTGGGTCTATATTTCCATTTGGCGACGGCTTTTTGTGTTGGCCGTTCAAACATAGGGCTGGAACAGGATAGCATTTGAATATTATAGGTCGTGCCCTCTGGGGTCACATCAAAGCGAAGTTTGCAATGGCCCGAGCGTTCGGCGCGCGGCGGCATATTAGCGGCGACGCGGATAATTGGCGCGGCATCGCGGTCACTTTCTTGAATCTCAAATTTGGAAAATATGATTTTTTCGGGGTTAAAATCATGAAGGCCCCCGTCTGGCGTGACAATCGGTTCATCGGGTTGTGCGGCTTGGGTGCGCTCTATGATCGGCGGCGGCGGCGGGGTTTCGATTGTTTTAAGCTCAGCGACTTTTGTGACCCGCGCGTCAGGAATAATATCTTCGGCGACGGGGTTAATCTCAAATTTCGCGGCGGCTAGTTTCGTCTGCGGCGCAAACTCGCCCGTTATAAGCGCCTTCATGCCGATGAATAATCCGGCCGTTGCTAGGGCCGCGAGGGGCATTGTAACTGTAAAGCGTAATCCTGTTTGCATTGATGTCTCCCTTTATATGCCGCGCTATTAAGGGGGCATGTTGCGGGCAATACAAATTAAGGGATGGACAGAAACAGCTTTCTTACAGGAGTTTCACGGCGCAGAAACGCGCCCGTCATGATATGGCCATGTTGACAGGCGTTAACCTGCCGATGACGTGCCTTTTTTCTCTAGCGATTCTTCCATAACGGTTTCAAGCTCGCCGTTAACGCTTTCTAGAGCGTCTAAAATACCGCCGAGGCCGTCTTCATCAGAGAGTGAGCGGAGCATAATAGCAAGGCCTGCATTGATATCTGGAAGGCCATTCTCGCGCGGTTCCAATGCGCCGGATTGTTCAAATTTCTCTTTCATATGCGCGGCGCTATCTGCAATTTGGCTGCGGATTTTTTCATCCTTCGCAATTTCAATTAGGCCGTCCATCAAATGATTAAAGTCGGGAAGTTCGTCGATAATGGCGTCAATGTCTTTTGCGCTTGGAAGGCTATCTTTCAGATTAAGGCCATCTGAGCCAGATGTTTTGGACAAGACTTGCTCCAGAGTTTTGGCGGCTTTGTCTTGTGGGCCAGCTTGCGCGCTGATAGGCGCGGCAAAAAGAGCAAGCGGGAGTAGCAGCGCGATATAACGCATGTGTGGCCTCCTTTAAAAGGGCAGTGACTTTAGTGTGCGCCTTGTTTATCACGCCCTAGATGAACCTAGGCCGAATAGAAATGGCGCTGAATATATGACCAAAGCTGATATGATATGTGTCGCTGCGATTGCGGGCGCATTTGGCGTGAAGGGGGAGGTGAAGCTTAAATCTTTCACCGATGTCCCCGAAGACTGCCTGGCCTATGGCCCGCTGACCGATATCAACGGCAAGCTAATGCTTACGCCGGAGAGTTGGCGGCGCGTAGGAAAATTCATCGCGGTTTGCGCGCCGCAAGTCACCACCCGCGAACAAGCGGAAGGGCTAAAATCGATAAAGCTATATGCCCATGCCGATAATCTACCGCCGCCGCAAGAAGATGAGTTTTATTATCGGGACCTCATCGGGCTGAGCGTTAAAACGCAAGCTGGCCAAAATGCGGGCAAAATACTGGCCGTGCATGATTACGGCGCAGGGGACATGCTGGAAATTCAGCCGCCCCCTGATAAAGGCAAAAAACCCGCAAGCTATTATCACCCTTTCACCAAAGCCGCCGTGCCCAAAGTCGATATCAAAGTGGGGCGCGTGATTATTATTCCGCAAATAGCCGATGAAGCCCGCCGCGAGGATGAAGACCATAATGAGCCGGATGATGATAAGGCGGAGAGCCTATAGCGCCTTTTGCGGAGCTAGATTCGGGCTTACCCTTTACCAAAGGCTTTTGGCAGGCTAAACGCCCTCGATGCGCGCAGATAATGCTGATAACACCGCAAAACCGTGGAT
>CAZEOD010000010.1:0-1138 GCA_964513675.1 uncultured Caulobacterales bacterium
GTGTACGCCTTGCCGCGAGGGCACAGGCTGGATGTGGCGCGTGATGGAGCGCATGGTGCGCGGCGAAGCGGACACCTCCGAGATTGATATGCTCCTTGATGTCACCAAACAGGTTGAAGGTCATACGATCTGCGCGCTGGGTGATGCAGCGGCGTGGCCGATCCAAGGCCTCATCCGTCACTTCCGTCACGAGATCGAAGAGCGCATTGATAATTACCGCGCCGGAAAACCTGTCTTCGTCTCATCACTTGAAGCGGCGGAGTAAGAGATTATGTCAGACCTACGCAAAATTAATATCGACGGCACGGAACATGAGGTTCCAGCGGATTATACGCTTATGCAGGCCTGTGAGGAATATGGCGGGGCAGAAATTCCGCGTTTTTGCTATCATAAACGCCTCAGCGTGGCCGGAAATTGCCGTATGTGTCTTGTGGAATGGGTCGGCGCGCCGAAGCCGCAGGCAAGTTGCGCGCTGCAAGTTAAAGATTTGCGCCCCAACCGTGACGGCACGCCGCCGAATATTCGCACAAATAGCGAAACGGTCAAAAAAGCGCGCGAAGGCGTGATGGAGTTTCTGCTGATCAATCACCCGCTTGATTGCCCGATTTGCGATCAAGGCGGTGAGTGTGACCTTCAAGACCAAGCTATGGCCTATGGCCGCGACGGCTCGCGCTTCGAAGAGAATAAACGCGCTGTTGATGATAAGTTTATGGGGCCACTTGTGCGCACCGTTATGACGCGCTGTATTCAATGCACACGCTGCGTTCGCTTTATTACCGAAGTTGGCGGGGTTGAAGAAATCGGCCTTGCAGCACGCGGTGAAGATGCGGAAATTACAACATATCTTGAGAAATCACTGACCTCTGAAATGTCGGGGAATGTGATTGATCTTTGTCCTGTTGGCGCGCTGACATCTAAGCCTTATGCGTTTAACGCCCGCCCGTGGGAGCTTGATAGCGTTGAGAGCATTGACGTGATGGACGCTGTTGGCGCCAATATTCGCGTTGATAGCCGCCGAGGACGTGTACTGCGTATTCTGCCGATTGAAAATGATGCGATTAATGAAGAATGGATTTCCGATAAAACCCGTTTTGTCTGGGACGGTTTGGGCCGTCAACGTCTTGATAAGCCTTATATG
>CAZEOD010000010.1:1148-47227 GCA_964513675.1 uncultured Caulobacterales bacterium
GTGATAAGCTGAGTGCAGTTAGCTGGGATGTTGCCCTCGAAGCGGCAGCAGATAAGCTTAAATCCGCGCCTGAAACGATTGGCGCAATCGCAGGGGATCTGCAAGATGCAGAAAGCCTAAAAGCCCTTAAAGACTTGCTTGATAGCTTAGGCGTTATAAATATGGATAGCCGCGCGGCAGGGTCTCAGCTGAAAAGCAGCCAAATGGGCGGCGCGCGCGAAAGCTATCTATTTAATACAACGATTGCCGGCATTGAAGAAGCGGATGCCTGTTTGATTATCGGCGCGAACCCACGGCTTGAAGCGGCTTTGGTAAACACACGTCTTCGTAAGTCATGGCTGAATTTTGGTCTTGAGCTTGGCCTTGTCGGGGAGGCGGTCGATTTGACCTATGATTACGCTCATCTTGGCACGACGGCAAAAGATGCTGAAGCCTTACTTACGGCGCGGGGCGGGTTTGCTAAAACGCTGCGCGATGCGAAAAAGCCAATGATTATTATTGGCGAAGCCGCTGCGCGTGATGCGGCTGTGCTAGAGCTTTGCGCGAGACTTGCGGATAAGTTCGGCATGGTGAAAGACGGCTGGAATGGCTGGAACATCCTCCATACAGCTGCGAGCCGCGTCGCCGGACTTGATTTGGGCTTTACGCCGAGTGAAGGCGGCCTTGACACTGCGGAGATTGCTGGCGGCGGCACAGAGACCGTTATCCTACTTGGCGCGGATGAAATAAACACGGATGCGCTCAAAGATAAATTTGTTATTTATATCGGGACGCATGGTGACCGCGGCGCGCATGTCGCTGATATTATTCTGCCCTCTGCGGCCTATACGGAAAAAGGCGGTCTTTACATCAATCTTGAAGGCCGCGTACAACTCGGCGCGGCATCTGTTGCTCCGAAAGGCGACGCTAAGGCCGATTGGGCGATCATCCGCGCTCTATCGGGTCATATCGGCAAAACATTGCCTTATGACAGTCTTGAGCAGCTTCGCGAAAAATTATTTTTAGATCACCCCGTTTTTGCTAGCCTCGATCATGCACCCGGCCCTGATAATGCCGGCGGCTTTGATCTGGGAGCGATTGGCGAAGCGGGAGCCTTGAGCGCCGATTCATTTGGCGCAGCGGTTTCGGAGTTTTACTTCACCAACCCGATTGCTCGGGCATCAAGCGTAATGGCGGAATGCGCCGCGCAAGATGAAGCCGAAACAGTCAAAGAGGCGGCGGAATAATGACGGCCCATATGATACAATTCTGGTCTGATCTTTCGCCGCTCTTGTGGTTTGGATTGAAGTTTGCGCAGGTTTTAGCCTTTGTTCTTGTGCTGTCGCTGATGGTGGCGGCGCTTGTTCTGGCTGACCGTAAAATCTGGGCGGCTGTGCAAATGCGGCGCGGGCCAAATGTTGTCGGAGCCTTTGGTCTTTTGCAAACGATTGCTGATGCGTTAAAGTTCTTTTTCAAAGAGATTATTGTGCCGTCTGGTGTGGATAAATTTTTGTTTATCCTTGCGCCTGTTTTGACCCTTGTTATGGCTTTTCTGGCGTGGGGAGTTATTCCTGTAGCGCCGGGCTGGGTGATTTCTGACATTAATTTGGGTGTTTTATATGTCCTCGCTATATCTTCAATGGGTGTTTACGGCATTATCATTGGGGGCTGGGCGTCAAATTCTAAATATCCCTTTATGGGCGCTCTGCGAAGCGCTGCGCAAATGGTCTCTTATGAGGTCTCAATCGGCTTTATTATCCTTAGCGTTATCTTCCTTGTGGGATCTATGAACCTCACCGATATTGTCGAAGCGCAAGCGGGCGGCTTTTGGAATTGGCATATGTTCTATTTGGATTTTGCTAATCCGATTAATCTCGTTTTGTTTCCTGTTATGTTTTACATGGGCGTCTTGTTCTTTATCTCGGCTTTGGCCGAAACTAACCGGCCGCCTTTTGACCTACCCGAAGCGGAATCAGAACTCGTTGCGGGTTATCAAGTTGAATATTCCTCTACGCCCTTCTTGATGTATTTCTTTGGCGAATATGTGAACATTATGTTGCTCTCCGCGATGATGACAATTCTATTTTTGGGGGGCTGGTATGCACCGATTGATATTGGTGTTCAGTTTATACCGCCTGTTTTTTGGTTTATCTTAAAAATGGCGCTTATCTTCTTCCAATTAGCTATGGTGAAGGCGATTGTACCGCGTTACCGTTATGACCAACTTATGCGCTTGGGCTGGAAGGTCTTTCTTCCAATGTCATTATTCGCAGTCATGTTTATTTCAACATGGGTCGTGTTTTTCGGCGAGAAAGCTGTGGGAGCTTAAGTTATGATGCCACGTATTAAACAGGCTTTGCGCGGAATGTTGCTGCTCGATTTTCTCGGCGCATTTGTTCTGGCGATGAAATATTTCTTTCGCCCGAAGGTTACAATTAATTACCCCTTTGAAAAAGGTCCGCTTAGCCCGCGTTTCCGCGGTGAACATGCGCTGCGCCGTTATGCTAGCGGAGAGGAACGTTGCATCGCTTGTAAGCTCTGTGAAGCGATCTGCCCGGCGCAAGCCATTATGATCGAGGCCGAGCCGCGCGAGGATGGATCACGCCGAACAACACGCTATGATATCGACATGGTAAAATGCATCTATTGCGGATTTTGCCAAGAGGCCTGTCCGGTCGATGCGATTGTTGAAGGCCCGAATTTTGAGTTTGCCACGGAAACGCGCGAAGAACTCTATTACGATAAAGAGAAGTTGCTGGCGAATGGTGATCGCTGGGAACGTGAAATTGCAAAAAATCTAGCCTTGGACGCGCCTTACCGCTAGAGCGGCGCAGCCGAATTGAGTCAAGTCAGAGGACCCACATTGTGATAACTGCCATAGCCTTTTATTTACTGGCCGCGGTCTCCGTTGCCAGCGCCTTCATGGTGATTGCATCGAGAAATCCGGTGCATTCTGTGATGTATCTTATCTTGACGTTTTTCTCGGCGGCGGGCCTGTTTATTCTTATGGGTGCAGAGTTTCTCGCGCTGCTGCTAATTATGGTTTATGTCGGCGCAGTTGCAGTGCTGTTCCTCTTTGTCGTGATGATGCTTGAGGTTGACTTTGTTGCGCTGAAACAGGGGTTTTTACAATATATTGCCTTTGGCGCGACGGTCGCTGTTGTCTTGCTGACAGAGCTTATTTTAGTCGGGGCGGCTTATTTTGCCGGTGACGGGAATACAGCGACGCCGCCAAATCCTGAAGAAAGCAATCTCGAAGCTTTTGGGCGCGTTCTTTATACGGATTATGCCTTCTTCTTTGAAGCCTCTGGCTTTATCCTCCTTGTTGCGATGATTGGCGCTATTGTGCTGACTTTGCGCGAGCGCGATGGCGTTCGGAAACAAAATATCTCGGATCAAATTGCACGGACGCGCGAGGATGCCATTGAAATGGTTGACTTAAAACCCGGCGAGGGGATTGAATCATGATTATCGGCCTTACCCATTACCTTGTTGTTGCGGCCATCCTTTTCACCATTGGTGTCTTTGGGGTTTTTGTGAACCGCAAAAATGTCATCATTATTTTGATGTGTGTTGAGTTGATATTGCTTGCGGTCAATATTAATTTCGTGGCCTTTTCCACCCATATGGAAGCTGTTGGCACGAATGAGCCTTTGGCGGGACAAATCTTTGCATTGTTTGTTCTAACTGTTGCCGCAGCCGAAGCGGCTGTTGGGCTCGCTATTCTGGTCGTTTACTTCCGAAACCGTGGTAATATTGCGGTCGAAGATATCGACATGATGAAGGGGTAACGGGCTATGCTCTATTTAGTAATCGTATTTGCCCCTTTACTCGGGTTTCTTTTTGCCGGTCTGGCTAATAAGCGCATGGGCGATAGGCCGCCTATGATTGTGACGACGGCCCTCTTATTTTTATCGGCTATCCTGTCATGGGTTGCGCTGATTAAAGTTGGATTTGGTCATCAAACGCCGGGAACATTACCGCTCCTTCGCTGGATGGATGTCGGCGGCGTTCAGGCGAATTGGGCGCTCAAGATTGATACGCTTACCGCAGTCATGCTGGTTGTCATTAATACGGTGTCTGCACTTGTCCACCTCTATAGCTGGGGCTATATGAGCGAGGATAAATCAAAGCCGCGTTTCTTTGCTTATTTATCGCTCTTTACATTTGCAATGTTAATGCTCGTTACATCTGATAATTTCATCCAAATGTTCTTTGGCTGGGAAGGGGTGGGGCTCGCGTCTTATCTCTTGATTGGGTATTATTTCAAAAAACCATCTGCCAATGCCGCGGCAATCAAAGCTTTCGTGACAAACCGCGTTGGCGATGTTGGATTAGCTCTTGGCGTGATGACCATATTCCTCGTCTTTGGCTCTGTAGAATTTGATACGGTTTTTGCAGCCGTTGCAGAGAAGAAAGACCTATCGCTCGGTTTTTTGGGTATGGAATTTAACGCGATTGAGTTAATCGCGTTCTTATTATTCATCGGCGCTATGGGTAAGTCCGCCCAATTCGTGCTCCATGTTTGGCTTCCGGACGCTATGGAAGGCCCAACACCTGTGTCGGCGTTGATTCATGCTGCGACCATGGTGACGGCGGGCGTTTTCCTCGTTTGCCGCTGCTATCCGATTTATGAGCTTGCGCCGGTTACATCGGGATTCATCACAGCCATGGGTGCGTTTACGGCATTTTTCGCAGCGACAGTTGGTCTTGTGCAAAATGACATCAAGCGCGTGATTGCGTATTCGACCTGTAGCCAATTAGGGTATATGTTCTTTGCGGCGGGCGTCGGCGCCTATAATGCAGCAATGTTTCATCTTTTCACCCATGCTTTCTTTAAAGCGCTTCTGTTCTTATGCGCGGGCTCGGTTATCCATGCGCTTCATCATGAGCAAGACATGCGCAAAATGGGCGGTATTCGTAAGAAAGTGCCATTTACTTACGGCGCGATGATCCTGGGAACGCTTGCGATTACGGGCGTGGGTATTCCGGTTCTGGGCTGGGGTTTTGCGGGCTTCTTCTCGAAAGATGCGATTATCGAAGCGGCTTATGCGGTTGGCGCAGCCGGAGATAGCTCTGCGGCGGTCTTTGCTTTTTGGATGGGTGTTATTGCGGCGCTCTTTACAAGTTTTTATAGCTGGCGTCTAATTTTCATGACCTTCCACGGCAAGTATCGGGGCGATCATCACACCTTTGAACATGCGCATGAAAGCCCTAAGAACATGCTAGTGCCGCTAGGTGTCCTTAGTTTTGGCGCTGTTTTTGCGGGCGCATTTTTCTATAAATATTTTATGGGCGATAATGCTTATGGGTTCTGGAACTATGCCTTGCCGATTGAAGACAAGCATCATGCACAGATTATTCCAGATAATCTTTATGCTGCGGCTGAGACAGTTGCATCAGATGCGCCGCTCCATGGTGAGGATCATCACGCGCCGACTGGGCTATTTGGGTTCCTCTTTGCGAAATTCCACGGCTATCCGATGTGGGTGTTATTTGCACCGCTCTTTGTCTCTGCGGCAGGATTTGTCACGGCTTGGTTTATGTATATTCGCCAAGGCGCTGAGAAACATATTGCGGCCGTTGAAGAAACGGGCGGCGGCGTGATGTATAATTTCCTTCTCAACAAATGGTATGTTGATGAGATATATGAGGCCACAATTATTCGCGGCGGACGGGCACTTGGTGATTTCTTTTGGAAAGTCGGCGATCAAAAAATTATTGACGGCCTCGGCCCGAACGGCTTCGCAGCTATGTCTTTGGGGATATCCAAGCGCTTCTCGAAAGTTCAAAGCGGTAAGCTTTTTCACTACGCCTTTATCATGCTAGCGGGCATTGCGGCTATTCTTGCCTTTGTCTTCGCTAAAGTTGGAGGGTAGATCATGTTTTCCAATCTTCCTATTCTCTCATTCATCACATTCATACCGGCTTTTATCGCTGTATTATTGATGTTGTTTTCACGCATTACAGCGGAATCTGGCCGTGCGCAGCTTGAGAAAAACGCATCTTGGGTCGCTTTAGTTACGACTTTATTCGTCTTTCTTTTATCGGTTCTTCTTATCTTAGATTTTGATAGCGCGAGTTCTGCCTATCAATTTGTTGAAGAGGCCGAGTGGCTCGGGGGCGGTATTAATTACCGTATGGGCGTGGATGGCATTTCGATTTTATTTGTTGTCCTAACAGCCTTCTTAATGCCGTTTTGTATCTATGCGAGTCAGACGTCGATTAAGAAACGTATGCTTGAATATATGGTCGCTTTTTTGATCTTAGAAACCTTTATGATTGGCGCCTTTGTCGCGCTTGATCTTGTACTTTTCTATGTATTCTTCGAAGCCGTGCTTATCCCTATGTTTATTATCATTGGTGTTTGGGGCGGAAAGAACCGTGTTTATGCGTCTTATAAGTTCTTCCTTTATACCCTTCTAGGGTCGGTTCTTTTGCTCGCCGCAATCTTGTGGATTTATAGTCATAGCGGGAAAATGCTCGGCGCGCCGACAACAGATATTATGGTTTTGTCGAAAGATTTGAATATTCCGGCCGGCGCTCAGACATGGCTCTGGCTCGCGTTTTTTGCCTCTTTTGCGGTGAAAATGCCGATGTGGCCTGTTCACACATGGCTACCAGATGCTCACGTTGAAGCGCCAACAGCGGGGTCGGTAATTCTGGCGGCTATTTTGCTTAAACTTGGCGGCTACGGCTTCTTGCGCTTTTCGCTGCCGATGTTCCCAGATGCGAGTACATTGCTAGCACCGCTTGTTTTCTGGATGAGTATTATCGCGGTGATTTACACCTCGCTTGTCGCCTATCGCCAGAAGGACATCAAAAAACTGATCGCCTATTCATCTGTCGCCCATATGGGCTTCGTGACGATGGGGATTTTTACGGTAAACCTGCAAGGCGTTCAGGGCGCGCTGTTCCAGATGATCTCTCATGGGTTTATCTCTGGTGCGCTCTTCCTTATGGTTGGGGTTATTTACGACCGCATGCACACACGTGAGATTGCCTTTTACGGCGGGCTTGTAAAGCGTATGCCGATCTTTGCGATCTTCTTCATGTTCTTCACTATGGCCAATGTCGGGTTACCGGGCACGAGTGGGTTTGTCGGCGAGATATTGACGATGGTTGGCGCGTATCAGGTCAATCCATGGATCGCTTTTGGCGCCGCTTTGGGGATGATTTTATCCGCTATGTATGCGCTGCACTTATATCGTGAAGTCGTGTTTGGCGATGTCACCAATGACAAGCTCGATGACATCCAAGATATGACGCGCCGCGAAATCATTATTATTGCGCCGCTGGCTTTCTTTACATTATTGCTCGGTGTCTATCCGTCACTGGTCACTGATATTACAGGCCCATCCGTTGAAGCCTTGCTGGCGAATTTCCAGCAAGCTGTAGGAGGTTAGGACACCGTCATGGCGAATGTTATAAATTTCATACTTCCGTTTCTGCCTGAACTTTTACTGGCCTTTTTCGCGTCCCAACTTTTGGTTTTTGGCGTTGTTAAAAAAGAACGCACAGACCTTGTTCGCTGGCTTGCGATTGGTTTGCTGATCGTTTACGCCGTTTCAGGTTTGCTCGTCGGTGTGCCGGGAACAACCGCCTTTAACGGGGCGTTGATTAATGATAATTTCAGCTATGTTGCGAAGGCGATTATTGGCCTCGCGGCGGCTGCGGCGTTATTATTCTCTGAAAGCTATTTGAAATCAGAACGGCTTGATAAATATGAGTTCTCAGTTCTTGTGCTTTATGCCGTTTTAGGGATGAGCATTATGGTCTCATCCAATACATTGCTTTCGCTTTATATCGGTATCGAAATGCAATCCTTGGCGCTTTATGTTCTGGCCGCTTTTAACCGTGATAGTTTACGCGCATCGGAAGCGGGACTTAAATATTTCGTGCTGGGCGCGCTATCATCTGGTCTTTTGCTTTACGGAATTTCGATGATGTACGGCTTTACAGGATCGCTCCGTTTTGACACGATTGGTCAGGTGATATCATCAGGCGACATTTCAACAGGCATTATTGCCGGTATGGTGTTTATGCTCTGCGGCTTGGCGTTTAAAATCTCTGCGGCGCCGTTCCATATGTGGACGCCTGATGTTTATGAAGGCTCACCAACGCCTGTGACGGGTTTCTTTGCCAGCGCGCCTAAATTTGCCGCTATGGCGTTGATCGCGCGGCTTTTGATGGATCCGTTTATCGGGATGCAAGACGCATGGCAGCAGGTGATTATCGTGCTTTCTGTTTCGTCGATGATTGTGGGTGTTTTCGGCGCGCTTGTGCAAACAAATATTAAACGCTTGATGGCCTATTCGTCTATTGCGAATATGGGCTATGCGCTTGTCGCCTTGTCGGCGGGCACTGTGGCAGGCGTCAATGGTATGTTGATTTTCATGAGCATTTATCTGCTGACCTCGGTTGGGTTATTTGCATGTATTTTGCAAATGCGTATTCGCGACGGTATGGTTGAACAGATTAGCGATATTGCGGGATTATCAAAAACGCAGCCGCGTTTGGCTTTGGCCTTTACAGTGCTGTTGTTCTCGCTCATGGGCATGCCGCCTTTCTTGGGTTTCTTTGGTAAGATCAGCGCTTTTTATCCGGCGATTGATGCCGGCCTGACATGGCTGGTTGTTGTCGCCTTATTAGCGAGTGTGGTTGGTGCGTTTTATTATCTTCGCCTTATCAAGACCATGTGGTTTGATGAGCAGTCGCGCCAATTTGTAAAACCTGCAACGGCTTTGACGGTCTTATCCGGTGCGTCCGCTTTGATAATTGCGGCCGTCTTTTTCTTGCCTATGCTTCGCGGCCCGGTTCAGTCTGCCTTTGGCGCAGCTGCGGCGAGTTTATTTTAGCCCGGTTAAAAGCTTTTGCGCATTTTAACATTTGAAGAGCTAGATTCGACAAATTCAGAGGCCCTGCGCCGCGCCGAGGCGGGGGCTGATCTTCCGCTCTGGATCATAACGAAAGCACAGACATCTGGGCGGGGGCGTCGTGGGCGTGAATGGGTTTCGCAGCCTGGTAACTTATTTTGCTCTGGCCTCTATTCGGCCAGTGACGATGCAGGCCATGATTCGCAAAAAAGCTTCGTCGCTGCGCTTGCGATTTATGAGGCGCTAGCGGAATATGTTTCGCCCGACCTCCTTTCTATTAAATGGCCAAATGACGTTCTTTTAGACGGCAAGAAAGTCTCCGGTATATTACTCGAGCGCACGTCTAATGCGCTCTGTATTGGCGTCGGGATTAACCTGCTTTCCCGTCCTGAAATTGACGATCAAGAAACAGCTTGCGTGATTGATTATATTGAAGAGGCTTTGATAAATGACCCTGAGCCTATTTTGGAGATGCCGGAGCCGGTTCTCGCGATTTTAGCCGCGAAATATACGCAGTGGTCGACACGGCATGACGCAGAGGGGTTTGCGCCTATTCGCGATGCGTGGCGCAAGCGTGCGGCGGGATTAGGGGGCGCGGTTCGGGTTAACCTTGCGAATGAAAGCTTTACTGGCTATGCCAAAGGGCTTGGCGAGGATGGTGCGTTTATTGTTCAGTTGGATAATGGCGATAGGCGGTCTATACATGCAGGCGATGTTTTTTTTGAAGGCGGCTAAAGACGATGCTTTTAGCGATTGATACTGGAAATACGAATACGATTTTTGCCATTCATGATATGACAGGCTGGATTGTCGAGTGGCGTATTGCAACAAATTCAACACGTACAGCTGATGAATATGCTGTGTGGTTTCATCAGCTTCTTTTGATGAAGGGGCTGAAACTTTCTGATATTACGGATTGTGTAATCTCAACGGTTGTGCCGCAATCCTTGTTTAATATGCGCAATTTGGCGCGCCGTCATTTGGGCGTAGAGCCTATAGTGATTGGTGATGACGGCGTTGATACGGGCATAAGCGTTGATATTGATAATCCACGTGAGGTGGGGGCGGATCGGCTTGTCACGGCTCTTGGCGCGGTTGAGCAATATGACGGTGATCTTATTATTATCGACAGCGGCACGGCGACAACTTTTGATATTGTCTCAAAAGACCGTGTGTTTGAGGGCGGGATTATCTGCCCGGGCATTAACTTGTCGATGAAAGCGCTTCATGAAGCGGCGGCGCAGCTCCCGCGTATTGCAATCCAAAAGCCGGAACGCGTCATTGGTAAAAACACGGTCGAAGCCATGCAGTCGGGTGTGTTTTGGGGCTATGTTGGTTTGATCGACGGCTTAGTCACTAAAATCAAACGTGAAGATGATCGGGATTTTAAAGTCATCGGAACGGGCGGTGTGGTTTCATTATTTGACGGGGCCTCATCGGAGATTGATGTGTTTGACGGGGCTTTAACAATTAACGGACTTTTCCATTTGTGGCGTCTCAATAAATAGAAAATGAATCTCATGCCAAATATAAAAAACGATTTACTTTTCCTTCCGCTTGGCGGCTGCGGCGAAATTGGGATGAACCTTAATCTTTTTGGCTATGGCCCGCCGGCTAATCGTAAATGGATTATCGTCGATATTGGCGTAACCTTTGGAGGATTGGAAACGCCCGGCGTCGATATTATCATGCCAGATACACAGTTCATTGAAGAAAATGTAGATGATCTCATTGGCATTGTCTTAACGCATGCGCATGAAGACCATATGGGCGCGCTTGCCCGTCTTTGGCCGCGCTTGAAATGCCCCGTATATGCGACACCTTTTACGATGTATTTGGTGAAAGACCGTCTTGCGGAATTTGGCTTGTTAGATGATGTCGAGTTGATTGAAATTCCGCTTAAGGGACGTTTTGATATTGGGCCGTTTGATATTGAGATGATTACGCTGACCCATTCTATTCCTGAGCCTAATGCTTTGGCGATACGTACGGATGAAGGTGTTATACTCCATACGGGTGATTGGAAAATTGACCCCGATCCGCAAATTGGAGACCCTGTTGACGTGGCCGCAATTAAGGCCTTATCGGAGGAAGGTATCCTCGCGATGATCTGTGATAGTACCAATGTATTTACGCCGGGTGAGGCGGGGTCAGAAGGGGATGTGCGCCGCGAGTTATCAAAACTGATCTCGGAATATGAGGGACGCGGTGTTGCGGTTGCGTCCTTTGCCTCTAATGTCGCACGCCTTGAGAGCGTTATGGTTGCCGCCAAAGAAAATGGCCGCTCTGTCTGCCTTGTGGGGCGGTCTATGGAGCGAATGACCCGCGCGGCAAAATCTGTGGGGCTGCTGAAAGATTTGCCCCATACGTTGGGCCAAGATGAAGCGGCGCAAATCCCGCAAGAACATGTGCTTTATTTATGCACAGGATCACAAGGGGAGCCGCGCGCTGCGCTCTCACGTATTGCCAATAATGACCATCGATATGTAGATTTTAAAGCCGGTGATGTCGTGATTTTTTCGAGTAAAATTATTCCGGGCAATGAAAAATCTATCTTCGCGCTGCAAAATGCACTCGCCGATGACGGCATTGAAATCGTGACGGAGAAGAGCCGCGATATTCATGTTTCTGGCCATCCTTGCCGCGGTGAGCTAACGGCGATGTATGACTGGGCCAAGCCGCATATTGCCGTACCGGTTCACGGCGAGAGGCGGCATTTAATTGAACATGCAAAACTCGCACAAGGCCTCGGTATTGCCCACGGCATAGCGCCGCATAATGGAGAGATGATTCGCCTATCAAAAGACGGCGTTGAGATTGTTGATATTGTGCCCAATGGCCGGCTTTATGTTGATGGATCTGAGATTGTTTCAAGTCGTGATGACGGTATTCGCCAGCGCCGAAAAATGGCCTATGCAGGGCATATCGCGATCAGCCTCGTGGTTGATGATAAAGGCGTGATTTTATCTGGCCCAGAAACACGGATTAGCGGATTCCCAATCGGCCCAAATGAAACGCTGGTTGATGCCTTGATAGAGGCTGTATCCGATTCTGCGGAAGATGCTGTTGATAGCTTGCCGCGTAAAGACCGCCGCGATGAAGATGCGCTTGAAACCCGTATTCGCTCGAAAGTGCGGCGCTATGTAAAACAACAAACAGGAAAGCGGGCGATTGTCGATGTCACCGCCCATCGTGTCTAATATGAAATTGGGCCCTTTAAATCATATCGGCATTGCTGTTCCTAATTTAGAAGAGGCAGTTGCGCGTTATCAAGAGATATTTACGCCGGATTCGATCTCTGATGTTATTACGCTTGAAGACCGTGGTTTGCGGGTTCAATTTGTTAATCTGCCGACAGGTCAAGTCGAGCTTATCGCGCCGATGCATGACAAGACGGCGATAGCGAAATTCCTAGACGCCAATCCACTTGGCGGGCAGCATCATATTTGTTTTGAGGTCGCCGATATTCATGCGGCTGTGGCTGATATGAAAGCCAAGAATATCCGCGTTCTCGCCCCGCCGCGTGTTGGCGCTCATGGCACGCCTGTGATTTTCCTTCACCCCAAAGATATGGGGGGTGTGCTAATTGAACTCATGGAAACACCCAAAGAGCCGCATTAAGAGGGCCTTATGAATCCATTTTCTGCTTTTGTCGTTTTTTTAATTATCTGGTGGGTCGTGCTTTTTATGGTGCTGCCCATCGGCGTGCGGGGTCAAGCTGAGGATAATGATATTGCCCCGGGCAGTGAGCCGGGCGCGCCGACCAAGGCCAATATGCTGTGGAAGGTGAAAATCACCACGCTTATTGCTTTTATATTATGGGTCTGTGTCTGCTCCGTCATTATCTTTGAGCTTATAGACCTTGAGCGGCTTATTGGCCCTATAACTGATTTATAGTCATAAACGGATATATGCGGTGTCATTAAATCTTCGATAGACAGCGGACACTACTTGTCGCACCTTGCCACAGGCGCTATGGCATGAGTCTGAATTAAAAAGGCCGACTCACATGCGTCTCTCTCGTTATTTCCTTCCGCTCCTCAAAGAGACCCCGGCTGAGGCGTCTATTGCGTCGCATAAATTCATGTTGCGCGCCGGAATGGTGAAGCAAAACACGGCTGGAATATATACATGGCTGCCGCTTGGGCATAAGGTTTTAAAGAAGATCGAGCAGATCGTGCGCGAAGAACAAAACCGCGCCGGCGCTGTAGAAATGCTTATGCCGACCATACAGCCGGCGGAGCTTTGGAAAGAAACGGGGCGTTATGAGGCTTATGGGCCTGAAATGCTGCGGATTACAGATCGTCATGACCGTGAAATGCTTTACGGCCCGACCAATGAAGATATGATTACGGATGTATTTCGCTCTTTTGTGCGCTCTTACAAAGATCTGCCGCAGCGTCTTTATCATATTCAGTGGAAGTTTCGGGATGAACGTCGTCCGCGCTTTGGCGTGATGCGCGGCCGCGAATTTTTGATGAAAGATACCTATTCTTTTGACCTGACTGATGACGCGGCGCGTCAGTCTTATAATCGTATGTTTGTCACTTATTTGAACACCTTTGCGCGGCTTGGCCTCAAAGCTGTCCCGATGCGGGCCGATACGGGGCCGATTGGCGGGGATCTGTCTCATGAATTTATTATTCTCGCGGACACAGGCGAGAGCGAAGTCTTCTGTCATAAAGACCTTGTTGATATGCCCGCGCCGGGTCTTGATGTTGACTTTGATGGCTCTCTCCAAGCCCTTGTAGATGAGCGTACCGCACTATATGCGGCAACCGATGAAATGCATGACCCAGAGGCTTTTGCCAAAGTTCCGGCCGATAAACAGCTGACGGCTCGCGGTGTTGAGGTCGGTCATATCTTCTATTTCGGCGAAAAATATTCTGACCCGATGAACGCCACAGTCATGGATAAAGAGGGTAAAGCCGTAAAGCTAAAAATGGGGTCTTACGGCATTGGTGTCTCGCGGCTAGTCGGCGGCATTATCGAGGCTTTCCACGATGAAAACGGTATTGTTTGGCCAAAATCTGTGACGCCGTTCGGGGCGGGTATTATCAATCTTAAAGCGGGTGATGAAGCGACAGATGCAGCCTGTGAGACGATTTACGCCGCGCTTGTAGCGGCCGGTGTTGATCCGCTTTATGACGATAAGGCTGATAGGGGCGGGGTGAAATTTTCGCGCATGGACTTGATCGGCTTGCCTTATCAAATCGTTGTTGGGCCGCGCGGGCTTAAAACGGGTGAAGTTGAGGTTAAAGACCGCGCGAGCGGTGAGCGCCAAAGCCTATCCATTGAAGCCGCGATTAATTTTATTGCTCAGGCTTATGCCTAGATGAACGTCTCCGCACCGCATATGCCGCTTGCTAGTGAAAGCCCGAATAAGGTTAAACCTTTCGGGACGGCTGAGCGCACGATCGCCATGCGCTATTTGCGAGCAAAAAAATCCCAAGGCGGCGTCGGGTTGATTGCGGGCATCTCTTTTTCATGTATCGCGCTCGCGATTGCCGCCATGATTATTATTATGAGCATAATGAACGGGTTTCGCGATGAAGTCATTCGCCTCACGATCGGTTCTGAAGGGCATATTTTTATCGCCATGGCCGAAGCCAATCCGTCGCCGCAAAACATAGATAATCTGGAGATTGCGATTAGCGCCCTGCCAAATGTCAAAAAAGCGTTTGAGTTTACGCAGGATTTTGCAGGTGTGCAGGCCAATGGGCGCGTCACGGCGGGGCAGGTGATCGGGATGGAGTTGGAGGCTCTGAAAACTTTTGATCTTATCGCCGATAACCTAGAACTTGGCGGCCTTGAAGGCTTTGCGCAAAGCCCTGACTCTGATCCGCGCGTTATTATTGGGGCTCAAATGGCCGCGCAATTAGGCCTGACGGTTGGCGATAAAATTGTTTTATTATCTGGCCGTGTGCGGCAATCGCCTTTCGGCCCGCCAAAGCCCGTTTATAAGCCCTATACAATCGGGGGTATTTTTTCGACAGGTCTTTATGAAGCTGATCTGACTTATATTTACATGCACATCAAAGAATCGACGCTTTTATTTCATGCGGGTGTCCCGCAAGGTACGGTTATGGTGCGCCTTGATGACCCTGATGATGTCGGAAAAATGCGCGGTCTTATCCGTAATGTTATAGATAAGCCTATCTTTCTTGAGACATGGAAAGAACGAAAAGCGAGCGTGGCGACAGCGCTACGAACAGAGCAAATCGCCATGCGGCTTGTGTTTATGATTGTGGTTATTATCGCGATGTTCCCCGTCTTGGCAGCGATGATTATGCTTGTGAAAAATAAATCTAAAGACATTGCAATTTTGCGCACGATTGGCGCGACGGGCGGATCTATTCTGCGCATTTTTCTTATGGCGGGCGCCATGATTGGTGTCTTAGGGACTTTTATTGGCATTGTTCTAGGGGTGGTGTTCTGCCTGAATATAAGCACGGTTCAGAGCTTTATTGAAATTTTCACAGGTCCGCTCTTCCCGCAAGAGCAATATCAACTTGCTGCGGGTATTCCGGCTAAGATGGTTGGCTCTGAAGTCGCGGGCGTTGCATTTTGGGGCTTCCTAGTCTCGGCCTTGGCAACGTTCTTCCCGGCATGGTCTGCGTCCAAAGTCGACCCTGTGGAGGCGCTACGATATGAATAGCTCTATCCCGAATATATCAGAAGGCAGCACGCGACCGATCCTGTCTGTTCGCAACCTTGTTCGGTCTTATAAATCAGGCGAGGGCGTTTTACAGGTTTTACGCGGCGCAGATATTGATGTCTTTCCCGGTGAAATGATTGGCCTTATAGGGCCGTCAGGCTCTGGGAAATCAACTTTGCTCCATGCGGCGGGATTATTGGAAAAACCCAATGCGGGAACCGTTTACATTAATGGCCGCGAATGTCTTAAACTCCCCGATATTCAGCGCACAGAAATCCGCCGTCAAAGCGTCGGTGTTGTCTATCAATTCCATCATTTACTCAAAGAGTTTACAGCGCTTGAAAATGTCGTTCTGCCGCAAATGATTGCAGGCCGGTCTCGTAGGGCTGCCGAAACGGAAGCCGCGCGCCTGCTTAACCTTATGGGGCTGGGGCCGCGTATGGCGCATAAGCCCTCTCAAATGTCAGGCGGTGAGCAGCAGCGCGTTGCGATTGCCCGCGCTATTTCAAATAATCCGCAAATATTGCTGGCGGATGAGCCAACGGGCAATCTTGATCCTGCGACATCAAACCGTGTGTTTCAAAGTCTTTATGATTTAACGCGCCAAGAAGGTGTTGCCGCCTTGATTGCGACACATAATATGGACCTAATCCCGTTCATGGACCGTGTTTTGACCGTTCGGAACGGCTTAATTGTTCCGTTTACAGGCGTTTAAATCCTTAAAAATCCGATCTTTACAGTGGCTCTACAAGATTTGTTCACAGCACTTTGAATCGATGTGATTTGCTAAGCCGTTGATTCTGAACGAAATAAAATGGACGAAACTGTCTTTATTCACCATTTGTTCTGTGTTAGAACATAAGTAGAACAAATAAGGTGTGGATAGACAAGGAGTGAGGTCATGAAACAACTCGTTTTAGATTTAAGCGCTGGTATGATAGCCATAGGATTCGTATCAACTATGACATTGTGGTTGATGGTTTTAGGCGGATAATCAACCGGAGTAGACTGTGGCCCGAACGCTTTCCCCTTTTGTTCATTTACGGTCGCGCTCTCCTTATTCGCTCCTCGAAGGCGCGATGCAAATATCGGACATGGCCGAATATTGTTCCAAGTGGAATATGCCGGCCTTGGTGATAACAGATACGAATAGCCTTTGCGGCGCGCTCGAATTTTCCACAAAATGCGTTGATAAGGGCATACAGCCGATTATTGGCTTAACATTATCCATAGATATTGGCGATCATGACCCTCTTGCGCATGGCCGCAAGGACCCTGATGGGACAATCGTGCTGCTGGCGCAAAATGAGGTTGGCTATCAAAACCTTATGGCGCTTTCAAGTGCAGCTTTTTTGGACGTTGAGCCTATAGACTTGCCGCATGTTCCGTTTGATATTGTTTTGGAACATGCGGAGGGTCTTATTGCGTTGACGGGCGGGCCGGACGGCGTGCTATGCCGATTGACACATGCGGGGCAGTTTAAACAGGCTGAAGATTATCTTGATCGCTTGCGAACTCATTTTGATGGGCGGCTTTATATGGAGCTACAGCGCCACGGCATGCCGATTGAGCTGGGGACAGAGGCCAAATTAATTGCATGGGCCTATGCGAAAGATATCCCACTTGTCGCGACGAATGAGCCTTATTTCTTAGAGCCAACTATGCATAAAGCCCATGATGCGCTTTTGGCGATTTCTGAGGGCTCCTATGTACTAGAGAAAAACCGCCGCAAAGTTACGCCGCAGCATTATTTTAAATCTGCTGAGCAAATGGTAGAGCTATTTAAGGACATCCCTGAGGCGATTGAAAATACAATAGAAATTGCGCAGCGTTGCTCTGTCCGCTCTGTCGCGCGAAAGCCTATTTTGCCGGGTTTTGGCGATGAAACTCTGAGTGAGTCTGATATTTTACGCCAAGAAGCGAAAGCAGGACTTGAAGCGCGGCTGGAAAAAGTACCGCTGGCGACAACGCGGGAGGCATATTTTGAGCGTCTTGATTTCGAGTTGAAAATTATCGAAGGCATGGGGTTTCCGGGTTATTTTCTAATCGTTTCAGATTTCATTAAATGGGCGAAAGATCAGAATATTCCTGTGGGGCCGGGGCGGGGATCGGGTGCCGGCTCTGTCGTGGCGTGGTCTTTGACGATTACTGACCTTGACCCGCTCAGATATGGGTTGCTTTTTGAGCGATTCTTGAACCCCGAGCGGGTCTCCATGCCCGATTTCGATATTGATTTCTGCCAAGAACGCCGCGGTGAGGTCATCCGCTATGTTCAGAAAAAATATGGTAGCGATCAAGTTGCCATGATTATTACCTTTGGAACGCTTCAAGCGCGGGCTGTCGTGCGTGATGTGGGACGGGTTTTGCAAATGCCACTTGGCCAAGTTGACCGGCTCGCGAAATTAGTGCCGTCAAACCCAGCTAATCCTGTCTCTCTTGCACAGGCTATTCGCATGGAAAAAGGGCTTCAAGAGGCACGCGATTCTGAGCCGGCTGTCAAAGAATTATTGAGTATGGCGTTAGAGCTTGAGGGGCTTTACCGAAATGCCTCTACCCATGCGGCGGGTGTTGTGATTGGTGATCGACCCTTAACCGAACTTGTACCGCTTTACCGTGACCCGCGATCAGATATTCCGGCGACGCAATTCTCGATGAAATGGGCGGAAAAAGCCGGTCTCGTGAAGTTTGACTTTTTGGGCCTGAAAACGCTCACCGTGATTGACCGTGCTTTGGGATATCTAAAAGCGCAGGGGATAGAGATTGATCTGGACGCCGTCTCAACGGATACGCCCTCTGCCTATAAAAATTTGGCGGATGGATTATCTGCGGGCGTGTTCCAGCTTGAAAGCTCCGGAATGCGGGATGTGCTGCGCAAAATGGCACCAGATTCGATCGAGGAATTAACGGCTTTGATCTCCCTTTATCGTCCGGGCCCGATGAAAAATATTGATAGCTATGTTGACCGTAAATTCGAACGTATTCCGATTGAATATCCACACCCCGATCTGGAGGAGATATTAAAAGAAACCTACGGCATTATTATCTACCAAGAGCAGGTGATGAAAATTGCGCAGGTCTTGTCGGGTTACTCACTCGGTGAGGCGGATATGCTGCGCCGCGCTATGGGTAAAAAAGACAAGGCCGAGATGGACCGGCAAAAATCGCGGTTTATTAATGGCGCGGTTGAGCGCGGCGTCGATGGTAAATTAGCCGGCGATATTTTTGAACTTGTGAATGAATTTGCGGGTTATGGTTTCAACAAATCCCATGCCGCAGCCTATGCAATGATCTCATTTCGGACGGCTTATTTAAAAGCGGAGTTTCCGACCGAATTTATCGCGGCCTCCATGAGCCTTGATTTGAACAATGTCGATAAACTCGCGCAGTTTTACCGTGAAGCAAAGCGGATGGAAATGGAGGTGAAACCGCCCTGCGTTAATCGCTCCATGGCTGATTTTGATGTCGCTGACGGGGCGGTGCTTTATGCCTTGGGGGCGCTTAAAAATGTTGGCCTTGAGGCGATGAAACATGTGGTCGCGCAGCGCAACGATGGCGGCCCTTTTAAAGATTTAATTGATTTCGCTAAGCGCGTGGATGCTCGGATTGTGAATAAACGTTGTTTTGAAAATCTTGCGCGGGGCGGAGCTTTTGATGCACTAGAGCCGAACCGTGCAAAAGCATTTTTGGCGGCGTCGACATTACAATCTATCGGCTCGCGCGCAACGCAAGAGCGGGAATCCTCTCAAGTCGGGCTTTTTGGCGATGCAGATGTGGATATGGCCGAGCCGGAACTGGCGGATCCGCCGCCATGGGGGTTGGTTGAGAAACTCGATCATGAACTCGGCGCGATTGGGTTTTATTTTGGCGGCCATCCGTTACAAGCTTATGAAGGGGTGCTGCTGCGCAAAAAAACAACATTTTGTGCAGATATTGAGAGCGAATATCGCCGCGGTATGAAAGTGATGCGCTTGGCGGGTGTTGTCCGTAAACGCCAAGAACGCATGTCGCAGCGGACAAAGAAAAAATTCTGCTATTTGGCGCTGTCAGACCCGACAGGCGATTTTGAAGTCTTTGTCGGGGATGAGCTTTTGGGCCGGTACCGCGATATCATGTCGGCTGGCGCTTTGGTGGAAGTTCAAGTCAGTGTGGATGAGCGTGATGGGGAGCTGAAAATATTCGGCAATTCTGTCGCTTCACTCGATGCGGATATGCAGCAATCATTGAAAGGTATTGTTATTCGCCTGCGCATTGCCAATGATGAGAGCTTGGATGATTTGGAAGCGTCGATTGAGGCCGTTAAAAATGCGCCGTCTCGAAAAATGGGTTATGTTGATGTGATTGCGCCGCTAGAGGCGGGACGTGAGGCGCAATTGCGATTGCCGGGTAAAATTGGGATTGGTGATAAGGCGCGGGCGGCCTTGAAATCGTCACGCTTTGTCGAAGTCATCGAAGAGGTTTATGACTAAAGCGGCGTGGGGCGCTTTCCTTTGTCATCGATCAATAAAAGGTCTTGCAATCTTTATAATCTGCTCTATACGGCAGCCTAATTCGCGCGCGAGGACTGGCGTAGACCGTGTTGGTTTATTGTCAATTCCGGTGGGACATATGTCTCCACACCTTGCGCAAGGCCAACCGGAAAAAGGAGATACCTTATGGCACTACCCGAATTTTCTATGCGTCAACTGCTTGAAGCTGGCGTTCACTTTGGTCACCAGACACATGCCTGGAACCCAAAAATGGATCCATATATCTTTGGCGCACGCTCAAATGTTCATATCATTGACTTGTCACAGACTGTTCCGTTGTTTCACCAAGCGCTTTTGCAGGTTCGCGAAGTCGCCGCTAAAGGTGGCCGTGTTCTTTTCGTCGGCACGAAACGTGCGGCGCAAGAGCCTGTTGCAACTGCGGCTAAGCGTTGTGCGCAATATTATGTTAATCACCGTTGGCTTGGCGGCATGATGACGAATTGGAAAACGGTTTCCAATTCTATCGCGCGGTTGCGTGAGCTTGAAGCCATGCAAGAAAATGGCGGATCCGCGGGCCTAACAAAGAAAGAAGGCCTTCAACTCGCACGTGAGCTTGAAAAGCTTGATAAAACACTTGGCGGGATCAAGGATATGGGCGGTAAGCCTGACCTTATGTTCGTTATCGACACGAATAAAGAAGGCATTGCCATCAAAGAAGCGCGCCGTCTTGGTATTCCTGTCGTTGCGATTCTTGATTCCAATTGTGATCCTGAATCTGCCGACTTCCCAATTCCGGGTAATGATGATGCGGCCCGCGCGATTTCGCTATATTGCGACCTGATTGCGGATGCTGTTCTGGACGGTATGACAGAAGCGCAGGCTGGCGCCGGTGTTGATCTTGGTGCGGCGGTTAATCCCGTCGAGCTTGCGATTGCGGAGACGGCACCTGTTGCTGTTGCCGAATCTGCTCCTGCCGAGGCCGCTCCTGTTGAAGCTGCTCCAGCAGAAGCTGCTCCTGCCGAAGCCCCTAAGGCTTAACTCGATATAGACTGGCTGCGATTTTATTATTTAGAAAAAATCGCAGCGGTTTTTAACTTGACAGATGATGCCTTTAAGGGCGTCAAATTCATAACATTTCCTAAGGAGATATTCCTATGGCCCAAATTACAACGGCTTTAATTAAAGAACTGCGTGATAAAACATCTGCAGGTATGATGGATTGTAAAAAAGCGCTCACTGAGTCTGGCGGCGATATTGAAGCTGCGGCAGATTGGCTGCGTCAAAAAGGTATTGCAAAAGCTGATAAGAAAGCGTCCCGCGTTGCGGCTGAAGGTCTTGTCGGGGTTGCGCTAGACGGCACTAAAGGTGCGCTTGTTGAAGTTAATTCCGAAACTGATTTTGTTGCGCGTAATGATGCGTTCCAAGCGGTTGTAACAGAAGTTGCAACATTAAGCTTAACAGCAGGCGGTGATGTCGACGCCTTGAAAGCGACGCCAACAAGCTCCGGCGCAAATGTTGCCGATCACCTTGTTGCTCTTGTTGGTAAAATCGGTGAAAATATGACGCTTCGCCGCACAGACTATCTTGAAGTCTCTGATGGTGTTGTCTCTGGCTATATCCATAACGCAGAATCTGCGGGTCTTGGTAAAATCGGTGTCTTAGTCGCGCTTGAATCATCGGGTGACAAAGCGGCGCTTGACGCTCTGGGTAAGAAAATTTCTATGCATGTCGCGGCAACAAGTCCTTTGGCTCTGACGCCTGCTGATCTTGATGAAGCGGTTGTCGCGAAAGAGCGTGATATGCTCATCGCCGAAGCCCGCGAATCTGGAAAGCCGGAAGCGATTATTGAAAAAATGGTCGATGGACGTATGCAGAAGTTCTTTAAAGAATCGGTTCTAACGACGCAAATTTTTGTCATGGACGGTGAGCGTACGATTGAGCAGGTTGTTGCGGATGAAGCCAAATCTCTTGGGACTGACGTTAAGCTTACGGGTTTTACGCGCATGGCACTTGGTGAAGGTATTGAGAAAAAAGAAGAAGACTTCGCAGCAGAAGTCGCTGCGGCGGTTGCTGGCTCTTAATCTGACCTTACATTATATGAAAAATATCAAGCCCCGTGCTAGCGCGCGGGGTTTCTTTCGTTATAAGAGATAAACTGGATTCGGCGGGGATAACCGCATGTCCTTATATGTCAGGAGTAATAAGCGTGGATTATAAATTCCAACGTGTCTTATTGAAGGTCTCTGGTGAGGCTTTAATGGGAGATCAATCCTACGGCATTGACGTTTCTATGACGGAAAAAATCGCTAAAGAAGTCAAACAGGCCCATGATAATGGGCTACAGATTGCGCTTGTTATTGGCGGCGGGAATATTTTTCGCGGCTTATCAGCGGCAGCCGGCGGGATTGAACGTACAACGGCTGATTATATGGGCATGCTGGCCACGGTTATGAATGCACTCGCTATGCAAAGCGCGCTGGAGCAGCAAGGTGTGCATACGCGGGTTATGTCAGCCATTCCCATGACAACGGTTTGCGAACCTTATATTCGCCGCCGTGCTGTGCGGCATATGGAAAAGGGCCGCGTTGTCATTTTTGCAGCGGGAACAGGTAATCCTTATTTCACTACAGATACAGCCGCCGCACTCCGCGCGGCCGAGATGGGCTGCGAAGCGCTTTTAAAGGGCACGCAGGTTGACGGCGTCTATGATAGTGACCCGAAAACCAATCCTGGCGCAGTGCGCTATGACCAATTAAGTTACCAAAAAGTGCTCGCTGATGATTTGCGCGTCATGGATACATCAGCTGTGTCCTTGATGCGGGACAATTCAATCCCCATAATCGTATTCTCGGTTCATATACAGGGCGGACTTGATTCAGTGATGCGCGGTGAGGGTGTTTGTACCACAATTTCGTCGAGCTAGGGTCTTAATCTAGCCCCTCTTGATTTAGTAAGGAGACAAGATGTCATTTAATCTTGATAGTTATCGTAAGCGGATGGACGGCGCTGTTGCGTCGCTTAAAACCGAATTTAGCGGACTGCGTACGGGGAGAGCCAATACGGCTTTGCTCGATAATATTACCGTGAAAGCTTATGGAAGTGATACGCCGCTTAATCAGCTTGGAGCTGTGTCCGTGCCAGAACCTCGCATGTTAACTGTGCAGGTTTGGGATAAATCAGTTGTTGGCGCGGTTGAACGTGCTTTGCGCGAAAGCCCGCTGGGGATTAATCCCGTTATTGATGGGCAAACTATGCGTATCCCTATGCCGCCCCTCACAGAGGAGCGCCGCAAAGATTTGACGAAAGTGGCTAGCGGTTATGCTGAAAATGCGCGGGTTGCGGTTCGTAATGTACGCCGTGATGCTATGGACACGCTCAAGAAGCTTCAAAAAGATAGCGATATTAGCGAGGACGATCAAAAGCGGTTTGGCGAAGATGTGCAAAAAGCGACAGATACGGTTATTGGGAATGTCGATGAGGCCCTTAAAGTCAAATGCGACGAGATTATGCAGGTCTAAGCCCTGAGCCATCCATCTAAATATCACGCGAATTTCCCGCTTCATATCGGGATTATCATGGATGGGAATGGCCGCTGGGCCAAGGCCCGCCATCGTCCGCGCGTGTTTGGTCATCAAGAGGGCGTTAAAACCGTTCGCCGTATCGTCGAAGATGCTGCGGATATAGGCATTAAATATTTGACGCTCTATAGTTTTTCAACTGAGAACTGGACGCGGCCTAAGGCCGAAATTACGGCGCTTTTTCGTCTTTTGAAACAATATGTCGTTGATGACCTTGAGACATTAAATCGTAATAATGTGCGCGTTCGTGTGATTGGCTCTCGGGACGGTTTAAGCGATGATTTGCTTGATGTTATTAACCGCGTTGAAACAGAGACGCAGAGTAACTCAGAGTTTTTCCTCAATATTGCGTTTAATTATGGCGGCCGTAACGAGATTATCCGCGCGATGAAACGAGCGGCGGCGGCGGGTCATAGTCTTGATGATATAGATGAGGCGACCCTTGGCCAATGTCTTGATACGGCGGGCCTGCCTGAGCCGGAGCTCATTATTCGTACCAGCGGGGAGCGCCGCGTTTCAAATTTCCTCATGTGGCAAACAGCCTATAGCGAGTTTGTTTTTACAGATGTATTATGGCCTGATTTTAGCCGTAAAGACCTTGAGAAAGCTATTGCCGAATTTCAATCGCGCGAAAGACGATTTGGTAATCTTAAAGCTGAAGAAGTCGCTTAAATTATCATGGACGACTCTCGCCCTAAATCATCCGTGCCGAAGTGGAAAAACATAGGTATTCGGGCGGTCTCCGGCTTATCTTTTGGATTAATTGCTCTTGTACCGTTTTATTTTGGCGGCGTCTATTGGGCGGGACTTGTGGCGTTGATTGCCGCGCGTGCTGTATGGGAGTGGGTGCGAATGTCCGACAACAACCCGTCGCGCCTCGCGTTTATTATTCCATTGATAGGCGTCGGCCTCGCGCTGACCGTAAGCCATTTTGAACTCTATAAGGCTGCGGCTTTATGCGTAGTTTTGATAGCCGCCCTCTCTGGAATTGAACGGCTGCGGCGAAGCGGGGCGATTTGGGCAGCATTTGGATTTATATATATTGTTATTCCCGCGATTTTACTTGTCTTATTACGGGGAAAAATGCCGGGCGTTAATGCCGTTGGGTTTCAAAGTCTGATTTATGTGATTTTAGTCGTTATTGCGGCCGATACGGGCGCTTATTTGGGCGGTTCATATTTTCGCGGTCCGAAGATTGCGCCAAAACTCAGCCCCAATAAAACATGGTCGGGTTTTGTCTCCGGCGTAGTTTTTGCCTGTCTTATCGGCGGGCTATCCGCAGTGTTTATTGGGTTCTCGCCTTTATATGCTGTCATTATCGCCGCGCCGATTGTTGTTTTCTCTGTTGTGGGGGATTTCTTGGAAAGCGGCCTTAAACGGCGGCTTGATGTTAAGGATACGGGCGGCGTTCTGCCCGGGCATGGCGGGGTCTTAGACCGCGTTGATTCGCTTATGATGGCTGTTGTTTTTGTGGCGCTTTTACAGATGTTAGCTCCGCAGTTCTGGCCGATCTCATGACCTGCCGCATATCTATATTAGGCGCGACAGGCTCAATAGGGGATAGCACGCTTGACCTCATCCGCCGCGCTGCGCCCGGGACGTTTAAAGTCGTTGCACTGACAGCTTATTCTAACGTCGAAAAACTTGCTGCCCTTGCTATTGAGTTTAAGGCTGAGTTTGCCGCGATTGGTGTTGAAAAACACGGCGCGGCCCTCACGGCGGCCTTATCCGCGCATAATATCGACAGCGCTGCTGGGCGAGATTCTGTTATTGAAGCAGGGGCTAGGCCTGCTGATTTTACGATGGCGTCAATTATGGGGGCGGCAGGCTTGGAGCCAACATTAGAGGCGGTGAAACAAGGCCGTACAGTTGGGCTTGCGAATAAAGAATGTCTCGTTTGTGCAGGTGACTTATTTATGAGCCGCGTTAAGGCTGCAGGAACGACACTTCTGCCAATAGACTCAGAACATAACGCTATTTTTCAAGTGCTTGAGCATGATAAGCCGCAAGGGGTAAAGCGGTTGATTTTAACAGCCAGCGGCGGGCCATTTCGCGAAACGCCGATGGAAAATTTAGCGGCTATGACGCCCAAGCAGGCGCTTAATCATCCTGTCTGGAGTATGGGCGCAAAAATCTCGATTGATTCCTCGACTTTGATTAATAAAGGGTTGGAACTTATTGAAGCGGCTTATCTTTTTGATCGACCGGAAGATGAAATTGATGTGATTGTGCACCCACAATCTATTATTCACTCGATGGTTGAGTATATTGACGGATCTGTCTTGGCGCAAATGGGCTCGCCGGACATGCGCACGCCCATTGCTTATGCGCTAGGCTGGCCAGAGCGCATGGCAACCCCTGTGAAACAGCTTAACCTTGCAGAAATTGGCGGTTTAACTTTTTTTGAGCCTGATATGATTCGCTTTCCGGGGCTAAGACTTGCGCGAGAATCGCTAAAGCTTGGTGGCCAAGCGCCCAATATTTTCAACGCCGCCAATGAGGTGGCTGTCGCGGCTTTCCTTGAAAATCGTATTGGCTTTATGGATATTCCAGCCCTTGTTGAGAAAACGCTGGAGAGTCATCAAAAACGGGCGGAGTTTAGGGCGTCATTACAATCTGTTGAGCAGATTATGAACTGTGACGCTGCTGCGCGCCGAACTGCAGATGAGCTTATTTTAACTTTGAAAAACTAGGCGTTTAACCTTAAGGTCAGTTAAGCTAAATTAGGGACGTTGCGCGTGGCGTGGTTATTAAATTCATTCTTGTTTGCGTCGAGCTTTATTATTGTACTCAGCGTCCTCGTTTTCATTCATGAAATGGGACATTATTCCGTTGCGCGTTTCTTCAACGTCGCGATTGACCGCTTCTCTGTTGGCTTTGGGAAACCTATATTAAAACGTGTCGATAAAAAGGGGACTGAATGGGTCGTTAGCCGTATTCCATTTGGCGGTTTTGTAAAGTTTTCCGGCGATATGGGGATGGCAAGTAATCCCGATCATGCACAATTAGCCGCTTTAAAAGCTGAATCCGCCGCGTCAGGCGAGGATAGCAATTTAGATCATTTCTTCCATTTTAAACCGCTCTGGCAGCGCGCGCTGGTTGTCTTAGCTGGGCCTATGGCTAATTTTATTCTCGCGGTCGTTATATTTGCGGTTATTGTTATGACATTTGGCACCCGCGACATACGGTCTGTTGTAACCTCTGTCTCGCCGGGCGGAGCGGCAGAGGCGGCGGGCGTATTGCCCGGCGATCAATTTGTGACAATGGACGGCAAAGATGTCTCGCTATTTAAGAATTTGTCACCCTATGTGTCCCTGCGCAGTGATAGCGAGATTGATGCTGTTGTTATTCGAGATGGCCAAAACGTTTCTCTGACACTCGAGCCCAAGCGTACAGAGCAAGAAGATTTTATCGGCGGTAAAAATAAAACCGGCACGATTGGCGTTGAAATTGGCGGCGAGGGGGCCATTGTGCAGAAACGCTATGGCCCTGTGCAGGCTGTGTCCTATGGATTTGGCGAGGTCGGGCGAACGATTTCTTCGACCGGGGCTTATATTGGGCGCATTTTTGTTGGTAAAGAGGATGGCTCTGCCCTTGGCGGCCCACTTCGAATTGCAACAATGACAGGAAAGACAGCGGTTGATGTATCGAAGCTCGATATTTCAGTGTTTGACCGCGTAAAAGCGGCGTTTTTTACGCTCTTACAGCTAGGGGCCTATCTATCAATCGGGCTAGGTGTCGCAAATTTAATGCCAATACCCGTACTGGATGGTGGACATTTGCTATTCTACGGTTATGAAGCTTTAGCGGGACGTCCGCTGAGTCAAGAAAAGCAAGAAATGGGATTTCGGGTTGGGTTTGCATTATTACTAACATTATTCGTCTTCTTGACGTTTAACGATGTTGGTTACATTCGTAGCTTCTTCTCCTAAGGTGGACGGCGTTAATATGAAATTACTAAACGTGCATAAGCTATCTATGCTTCGTCTTTTTACATTTGCGGCGTTATTTGCTGCCATGTGGATAAGCGCTCCTGTGCGCGCGCAGCAGGCTGATGCGCCGCCCGTCTTTACGGAATTGCCAGAGATTATCCGAACGATCCAAGTTATTGGCAACCAACGTGTTGAAGCGAATACGGTTGCGTCTTATCTTTTATTTGCACCGGGCGATCCATTCAGTGAACAGCGCGTCGATTTGTCGATTAAAACGCTTTTCCGTACGGGTCTTTTCGCTGATGTCGCGATTGAACCGCGAGATGGCAATGTCCTGATACGGGTTGTTGAAAATCCAATTATTAACCGCGTAATTTTCGAAGGGAATAAATCCCTTAAGTCAGATAAAATTACAGACGAAATCGAAGCTGAACCACGCTCCCTCTTTACCCGCACAGCCGTTCAGTCAGATGTTCAGCGTATTATCGAGCTTTATCGTCAGTCCGGCCGCTTTGCTGCGACGGTAACGCCTAAAATTGTTCAGCAACCCCAAAACCGTGTCGATTTGGTGTTTGAAATTACCGAGGGGCCAGTAACCGGCGTGAAGCGGATTAACTTTATTGGGAATAATGAGTTCTCTGACCGCGTATTACGCAAAGAAATTGTTACCGCAGAATCGAGCTGGTATAAATTCTTCTCATCTAATGATAATTATGATCCGGGCCGATTGGAATTTGATCGCGAGCAAGTCCGCAATTTTTACACAGATCGCGGGTTTGCCGATTTCCGCGTTGTCTCGGCCGTAGCTGAATTGACGCCGGATCAAGAAGATTTTTACATCACTTTCACGCTTGACGAAGGCGAAGAATATACGTGGGGTGAAATTGATGTTTCAACAGAGCTTGAAACATTAAATGAAGATATTCTGCGCGCCATTGTCCCTATTCGTACAGGCGATATTTATAAATCTAGCGTTATCGAGAACGCGATTGAAAGCCTGACCTTCGCAACAGGCACGTCCGGTTACGCCTTTGTTGATATTCAGCCATCTATTCGCCGCAACCGTGAGACGAAGACGGTCGATGTCACCTTTAATATTTCAGAAGGCCCACGCGTTTACATTGAGAAAATCAATATTGTTGGCAATACGACAACGCTTGATTATGTCATTCGCCGCGAGTTGGATGTTGCAGAAGGTGATGCCTTTAACCGTATTCTTCTAGACCGCTCACGCATTAATGTTCGGCGGCTACGTTTCTTTGAAGATGTAGAGATTACTGAGACGCAAGGAAGCTCGGCTGACCGCGCTGTTGTTGAAGTCAAAGTTACAGAGCAGCCCACGGGTGAGCTTGCGTTTAGTGCAGGTTTTTCCTCTCAAGACGCCTTCCTCGTAGATTTATCGGTGACGCAGCGTAACCTTCGCGGGCGCGGGCAATTACTAGCCTTTACCGTACAGGCGAGTTCTAATCGGCGGCAAATTAACTTGCAGTTCCAAGAGCCGCGCTTTCTAGGCCGTAATTTGGCGGCTGGATTTAACTTATTTGATACAACCTTTGACTTTCTTGAGGAGGCGGGTTTTCGGCAGTCTCGTACGGGCGGCTCGCTTACGCTTGGCTTCCCTTTAACGCGCAATACACAGCTTGTGACCCGCTACTCGCTTCGCAGTGAGAGTATTGATGTCCCAGCGGGGACATGTATTCCAGTGCCCGAGGGACAGGTTATTCCAGTGAGCAATTCCAGTTTATGTGATCCAGAAACAGGCGGTGATCCCGAAGACAGGATTAGCTCTATTTTGGGATATACTTTTATTTGGGATCGTAAAAATGATCCGATTACACCGACACGCGGTTTTGATTTATCATTCTCACAAGATTTCGCCGGTGTGGGCGGTGATGCGCGTTACCTCCGTTCAGAGCTTCGCGCCAATGCTTACCGGGGCCTTCTTCCGGGGATTGTCTTAAGTTTGAATGGCCAGCTTGGTTATGTTCAGGGCTGGGGCGGAGATCCTATTCGGATTAATGACCGGTTCTTCAAAGGCTCTAATGATTTCCGCGGCTTTGATAACGCCGGTATTGGCCCGCGGTTACTCCAGCGTATTTCTGTTAATGATCCTATTACGGGGCAGCCGGCGATTGATCCTGAAACAGGGGAAGCGGTGACGCAGGACATTCGTTTGCGTGCAATCGGGGGTAATGCTTTCGCTCTAGCTGTAGCCGAACTGAGTTTTCCGGTTGGAATCCCTCAGCTAGAGGCTAGTTTGTTTGCAGAAGCCGGAACAGTCGGCTTACTGGATGATGAGTTCTTAGGAGACCGAGATAACCCAAATGTTGCGTCACCGGACAATAATATTCTCGGCTTCTTTGTCGAAGATGCTTTGGCGCTGCGTGCAACAGTGGGCGCAAGTGTCTATTGGGAATCACCCTTCGGCCCCATCCGATTTGACTTCACGAAACCTGTTAAACAACAAGCTTTCGATGATCGTGAATCCTTCCAATTTACAACACGAACAAGGTTCTAATATGTTCAATACTAAATCTATCCGCCGCCTTTTGGTGGCACTCATGGCCGGTCTTACCGTAACGGGTACGGCCATGGCACAAAGTACAATTCTTGTGATCGACCAAAATCGCATCATGCGCGAATCTGAGGTTGGTAAACATATCAATCGTCAGCTTGAGAGCATTGCCAAGACAATGGAAGGCGAAATTAAAGCGACCGCTCAGCCTTATGCCTCAGAGCGTGAACGCCTTGTCAGTGAGCTTAATGCTATTGGTCAAGAAGGCTTAAAGTCCCGTCCTGACCTTCAAAAGAAGGCGCAAGACCTTGTTGTTAAAGGACAAAAAGCGCAAACGGAAGCTGCATATAAGCAGCGCGAATTGCAAATCACCGAAGCGAAATCGCTACAGGCTGTTAATAATAAGCTTGCAGAAATTTTGAAAGCGATTGTTGCAGAGCGCAATGCCGATATAGTTCTTGAACGCTCTGTTATTATTTATGGTGACGGCGCGGATGTTACGGATACTGTCATCAGCCGCCTGAACAGCGAAATGCGGACTGTGACTGTCACGCGTGAGCGGTTACCGCGTCAGGCTGCGCCGAAATAATCAGCTATACATCCTAATTTAAGGGGCTAAGACATGGTCGATACACGGTTTTTCGATCATCTTGGCCCTTTTTCATTGGGGGATTTGCTATCTGATATCGTCTGCGATGCCCCCGACGGCCGCTATGCAGAGGCGATGATATCCGGCGTTGCCACCCTCGCAGACAGCCAGAAGGGCGATATCGCCTTTATTGATAATCGGCGTCATCTAGGCGCCCTAGTAACAGCAAAAGCCACAGCTTGTTTTACGACGGAAAAATTAGCGCCAAAGCTCGGCGAAAATCATATTATTCCGATTATTGTAAAATCACCCAAAGCCGCCTTTGGCCGTGTTATGGGCCGATTATTTGCTCCAAAATCCCGTCGCGAAACGGCGGCCGAAATCGCATCATCCGCCATAATTCATCCGAGTGCTATAATTGGCGGCGGGGCGGTCATCGGTGACGCCGCTCAGATTGGCCCTAATGTGGTTATTGGGGTAGGTGTTAAAATTGGGGCTAGATCACGCCTTATGAACGGCGTGAGAGTCGAATGTGCGGTTTTAGGTGAAGATTGCTTTGTTAAATCGGGCGCAGTCATAGGCTCTATTGGCTTTGGCATATCAGGCGATGCGGCCGGTATTGTCGAACTGCCCCATATTGGGCGAGCGATGTTAGGTAACCGCGTGCGCATTGGCGCCAATAGCTGTGTTGATCGCGGGTTCCTGAGCGATACGATTTTGGAAGATGATGTGAAGCTCGATAACCTCGTACAGATTGGGCATAATGTACGTGTTGGGGCGCGCACAATGATGGCCTCATTCGTTGGGATTCCGGGCAGCTGCGATATTGGCTGCGACGTTATCATTGGCGGTCAGGCCGGCCTTGCTGACCATTTGACGGTTGGCGACGGCGCTAAAATTGCAGGCCATAGCGGTATCATGCATAATGTTCCGGCGGGTGAAATCTGGAGTGGCTATCCGGGCATGCCTATTCGGCACCACATGCGAGTTGTGAGCGCGCTTACGAAAATTGGGAAGGGCGTTAAAAAAAATGACTCCACTTAAAACGCGTCCAGAAGATTGTCCTTTCGGGCGTGACGTCATCGAGCATTATCTGCCGCACCGTGATCCTATCCGTCTAGTAGACCGTGTTATAAGCTTTAATGAGACGAGCATAACTACAGAAGTTGACTTGGCGCAGCATCATAGTCTGTTTCAGGGTCATTTCCCGGGTAGAGCTATTTTGCCTGGAATTTATATGATTGAAATGGCAGCGCAGGCTGGCGCATTGCTTGCCGCGTTAAATGACGGCTTTGAAGACGGGAAATTCATTGGATTTTCTGGCGTAGATAATGTTAAATTCCGTGTGCCGGTAAAGCCCAATGAAATCCTTCAAGTGCATGTCGACCTTGTGAAAATCCGTTTGCCTTTTTATAAATTTAAGGGGAAGGTTCAAATCAAGGGCAAAGCTGCCGTATCGCTTGATTTTACGGCGTCCCTTATGAATTTCAACGGGTAGTAATATCCTCATTTGATCGACACATTATGGCGACCTTTATTCACGAAACATCTATTGTCGCGCCGGAGGCAGAACTTGGCCAAGATGTTTATATCGGGCCGTTTTGCACAGTCGATAGCGGCATTAAAATTGGCGATAATTGCCGTCTTGAAAGCCATATTAGTTTAGCCGGCCATGTCACCATGGGAGCGGGGAATAAATTATCACCTTTTGTATCTATGGGGCATCCACCGCAAGATTTTAAACATAAGTCAGGTGACGTTCGTATTGAAATTGGCGACGGAAATGTTTTTCGTGAATATGTCAATGTTCATCCCGGAACAGATGCCGGGATGCCGGTTACACGTATCGGCAATGAATGTTATATGATGGTCGGCACGCATTTGGCCCATGAAGGCCAAATGGGTAATCATGTTGTTGTCTCTAACGGCGCGCAAATTGGCGGTTGCGTGACGATTGGTGATTATGCTGTGCTGGGCGGATTATGCGCTATCCATCAATATACGCGGATCGGCGAACATGCATTTATTGGCGGCATGGCGACGGTGACGGCTGATGTTATTCCTTATGGCTCGGTTATTGGTAATGCCGCGCATTTGGCGGGATTAAATGTTATTGGATTGCGCCGCCGCGGGTTTAACCGTTTGGCTATTAAAGAGCTACGCTCTGCTTACCGCTTATTATTTGCAGAAGAAGGAACTTTTGCCGAACGGTTAGAAGATGTCACGCGAATTTACGGCGATCAAGCGCTTGTTATGGACGTGATTGGCTTCATTCGCAGCAAAGAAAAGCGCAATATCTGCATGCCAAATATGAAGTCATAAACCGTGAAATTGGGTTTGCTGACAGGCAAAGGAGCGCTTCCTTATCATGTAATTTCCGGCGCGAAAGCTATGGGGGCTGAAACGGTTGTTTTGGCTTTGGCAGGCGTAACAAATCCTGATGATTATGATGTCGCGGGTCAATGTTTTGGACTGGCCGAATTTGGCGGGATGGTGAAATATCTCAAGCAGCAAAAATGCACCCATGTCTGTATGGCAGGCGATGTCGGGCGTCCTGATTTTACGAAACTTAAGCCCGACGTTAAAGCGCTTAAATATCTGCCGGGGGCGTTGAGCGCGGCCAAAGCCGGCGATGATGCGCTTCTGCGTTATTTGGTGTCTATTTTTGAAAAGCAAGGCTTTGAGATTATATCTCCGCAAGAGCTATGCGCCGCTTTGCTCGTAGCAGACGGGCCTATGGGCGGCGTTGATATGGCAGAGATACACCAAGATGATGCTCTAAAAGCCTGCAAGATTGCCCGTGATATGGGTGCGCGCGATATTGGCCAAGGGGCCGTTATATGCGGCGGGCTGGTACTGGCGGTTGAGGCGCAAGAAGGCACGGATGAAATGTTGCACCGTGTTGCGGGCTTGCCAGAAGCTAAGCGCGGCACGCAGGAGGCCCGTAAAGGCGTTCTCGCCAAGATGGTCAAGCCGGGGCAAGAAGACCGCGTAGACTTGCCGACCATTGGCCTGCGCACTGTTGAGCTTGCGGATAAAGCGGGCTTGGCGGGAATTATTGTCGAATCTGGCCGCGCTTTTTGTATCGACCGCGACGCCGCTATAGCCGCCGCAGATGCCGCCGGAATTTTCATTCTCGGTGTGACGACGCCCACATCAACATGAGTCTGTCTGTTTTCATTTTGGCCGTTGAAAACTCTGGCGATCATTTGGGGGCGGGGCTTGCAACCGCACTCAAAGCCGCTCTGCCTGATATACGCCTGAGTGGGATTGGGGGGCAGGCGTTAAAAAATGTGGGTATTAGCTCTGATTTCAATATTTCACGCTTATCAATTTTAGGCTTCACCGAAGCGATTTCGGCCTATCCACATATCTTAGAGCGCGTAAAAACTGCGAGTGAGATGATAATGGCGCAGCAGCCCGATGCGGTCGTCCTCGTCGATTCATGGGGCTTTATGGTGCGCGTAGCTAAGCGGCTTAAGGCGCTTGGGTATCGGGGTAAGATCGTTAAATATGTCGCCCCGCAGGTTTGGGCTATGCGCGCGGGACGGGCTAATATTTTGGCACGGCATGTAGATTATCTTTTGAGTATTCAGCCGATGGATGCCCCGTTTTTTAACGCTGTTGGCCTCGCAAATGATTATGTCGGCAATCCGATGTTTGATGTGGATTATAGCGGGGGCGACGGTGCAGGCTTACGCGGCGCCTATGATATTCCGAAGGGCGCACCCGTCATCGGTGTTTTCTTTGGTAGCCGATTGTCAGAGCTTCATAGCCTTGCGCAGCCATTTGCAGACACTATAGAGCGGGTTAAAGCCGTGCGGCCAGATGTGCATTTTATTGCGCCAATGGCGGCCAGTATTGATGATGATATCTTAGCCGCTGCGGGGCAGGATTTACGGCTTCAGGAGATTATTCTTCTGCCTGAAGCGCGCAAACAAGATGTTTTTGCGGCATGTGATATAGCGCTCGCCTGTTCTGGCACTGTTACAACGCAACTCGCGAGCGTTGGTGTCCCAACGATTGTTGCTTATAAATTATCGGCTTTGACATTTTTTGCCGCTAAGCGGCTCTATCGCCCGAAATATATATCGCTTGTCAATATTGCAGCAAATGAGGCGTTAATGCCGGAGTTTATGCAAGGCGATGTTAATGGAACCATGCTTGGTCAAGCGCTGTTAACGCGCCTTGAAAATGCGGCGCTAAGGAGGTGTGAGACGAGGGCTTTGCTAAAGCAAACAATGACCATGCGTCAAAATAAAAGCGGCTTGGCATCACACCAAGCCGCTGAAAAGCTACTGACGTATTTAACCGCTTAACGCTTGTTCATCGGAACAAAATCGCGGGCCTGCGCTCCTGTATAAAGCTGACGCGGGCGTCCAATGCGCTGACTGGAATCTTCAAGCATTTCATTCCACTGCGAAATCCACCCCACTGTACGGGCCAAAGCAAATAGGACGGTGAACATAGATGTCGGGAAGCCAAGGGCGCTTAAGACGATGCCAGAATAAAAATCGACATTCGGATATAGCCTCTTGGAGATAAAATACTCATCTTCCAAAGCAATGCGTTCTAGCTCTTTTGCAACGTCCAAAATTGGGTTGCTGATGCCTAGCTCGTCTAAAAGCTCATGTGAGGCTTTTTGCATAACCCGAGAGCGCGGGTCGAAGTTTTTATAAACGCGGTGACCAAAGCCCATGAGGCGGAAGGGGTCAGACTTATCTTTTGCGCGCCCAATAAATTCAGGAATACGGTCAACCGTGCCAATTTCTTGGAGCATATTCAGGCAAGCCTCATTTGCGCCGCCGTGGCTTGGTCCCCAAAGACAAGCAATCCCCGCCGCAATACAGGCATAAGGATTCGCGCCGGATGACCCAGCCAGCCGAACTGTTGATGTTGAGGCATTTTGCTCATGATCCGCATGAAGAATGAAAATCTTATTCATTGTCTTGGCAATGACGGGATTAACTTCATAGTTTTCAGCCGGAACACCAAAACACATTTTCAGGAAGTTTTCCGCATAGTTCAATGAATTGTCAGGATAGACATGTGGCTGACCAATAGAATATTTATAGGCCCGTGCGCAGATTGTCGGCATTTTCGCAATCAAGCGCATCATAGCCAGGTCGCGCGCTTCGTTCTCAGCAATGTCTGTTTCGTCGTGATAAAACGCGGAGAGCGCGCCTGTCGTTCCGCAAATCATCGCCATAGGATGGGCGTCGCGGCGAAAGCCTTGGAAGAAGCGTTCGACTTGCTCATGAAGCATTGTGTGCGAGGTGATCTTAGCATCAAAAGCGGCAAATTCGGCCTTATTGGGAAGTTCACCGTTCATCATCAAATATGCGACTTCCATGAAGTCACAATTTTCAGCTAAATCTTCGATCGAATATCCGCGGTGTAAAAGTTGGCCTTTGCCGCCATCAATAAAGGTGATTTGGGACTCGGTGCTACATGTTGATGTATAGCCGGGGTCAAATGTGAAATGCCCGCTATGTTTATGAAGGGCCCGCACATCAATGCCGGGTGCGCCCATGGATCCCGAATATATAGGAAGATCGTAATTATCATCCCCAATGGTCAATTTGGCTGTACCCGTTTTTACAATTTTATTTTCCATAATCGCTTTGCTCTCTATCTATTCTTCATCACTTTTATTTAACACATCACGCAATCGGCCTAGCGCTTCGTCTTTCCCCAAAAGGGCAAATACCAGCGCCAAATCAGGCGACGCTGCACCGGCAGTTAGGGCGGCACGGGCAGGTTGCCCGATCTTTCCAAACCCAATATCATGCGCGGCAACAAATGCCTCTATGTCCGCCAAAAGCCTCTCTTCTGTCCACGCTGTGTCTTCTATAGACTCTAGCTGATTTGTCAAAGCCGCGAGCAGGGCAAGCCGGTCTGGTTTCAAGGCCTTTTTTGCCTTTCCGGTTATTATGAGGGGGCGCTTTGCCATTAAATATAACGCTTGCTCACTTATCTGTTTAAGTGTTGCGGCGCGCGGTTTAAGCGACGGCATTGCCGCCAAAAGGCGCAGGGCTTGCGAGCTGGACACTGGGCCGTAATCAGCCTCTATGAAAGGTAAGGCAAGATCCAAAAGCGTTTGATCCGCTGTTTCAACCATATGAGCGCCGTTAATATGGTTCATTTTATCAAAATCAAGACGCGCTGGCGCGGAATTTATTCCTGATAAATCAAAGGCCTGCGTAGCTGTCTTACCGTAATAAATATCTTGGTCGCCTTTCGACCATCCAAGCTTTAAAAGGTAGTTTCTTAGGCCTTCTGGCAGATAGCCCATATCGCGGTAAGCCTCGACGCCGAGTGCGCCGTGACGCTTTGACAGCTTTTTACCATCTGGCCCATGAATCAGGGGCACATGCGCAAAAATAGGGATGTCCCAGCCGAGCGCAGCATAGATTTGTGATTGCCGCGCCGCATTTATCAAGTGATCGTCACCTCTTATCACATGGGTGACATCCATATCGTGATCGTCAATGACAACTGCGAGCATATAAGTCGGGCTGCCATCAGCGCGTAAAAGCACAAGATCGTCAAAGTCTTTATTTTGCCATGTGATTTGGCCCTGAACCAGATCTTTAAGTGTTGTCTCGCCGTCAGGAACCCGAAAGCGCAGCGTGTAAGTTGTGTCTGGCGGGGCATTATCAGGGCTATCGCGCCATGGGGAGCGGAAGGCGTGACCTGCGGCTTGTGCGGCGCTGCGGTGTGTTTCAAGCTCCTCCGCAGTGCAATAACATTTAAAAGCATGTCCTGTTTTTAGCAGGGCTTGCGCTGCTGCCGCATGTTGATCGGCGCGGCTATGCTGATAGGTAATATCGCCGTCATGATCGAGGCCAAGCCACGCCATGCCGTCCAGAATAGCTTGCGTCGCCTCGGGTGTTGAGCGGGCGCGGTCTGTATCTTCAATGCGCAGGCGAAATTCACCGCCCATTTTCCTTGCAAATAGCCAATTAAATAAGGCGGTACGTGCGCCGCCAATATGTAAAAAACCCGTCGGCGAGGGCGCAAAACGTGTAACAATTTTCGAAGGAGTGGACACTATAGGAACCCTGTGAAAGAATAGGTCTAATAATGACGCCCCTATCCCATACCCACGGGCAAATTGATAGCCCTAATCCGTTGAAAGTTTCATGGTTTTTACGGATCAGCGCCTTGATATTTTGGCCGCAAAGCTTTGGCGTTATTCGTTATGTCACGCGGTTTGATCTTTATGTCATAACATTTGCAATCGGCATTATGGCTTATTTTGCTTTGCCCGTTGAGCTTCCCTTTTGGATAGCGTCTATTTTTTGTCTAGCAGTTGGCGTTGTTATCGGGATTTTACGCCGTAAAGCTGCGGGCAGTCTGCAACAGCAGTCTTTTACATTTATGGCAATATTAGGCCTCGGAGTGCTCGCCGCTAGCTTTCACACGCAGTCGGAGCCCACCGTATTTTTGCCGGATTATGATAGAGGTTACGATGTAACGGGCTGGGTTGAAGGTCAGGATAAAAGCCGAACGGGGCGGCGCTGGACAATCCGCGTGATATCGCTTCAAGGCAATGATATTCCGCCGAAACGTTTGCGGATACGCGGGAAGGGCGAAGGCATTAAAGTCGGCGATATGATATCCGTGCGCGCGGTTATGAAAGGGCCTTTATATCCGGCAACGCCGCATGGGTATAATGCGCGGCGGGCGGCTTATTATCAAGGTCTTGGCGGGTCAGGATATGCCGTTAGGCCATTGAGATTAATAGACAATCCTGCGCAATCTGGCGGCCAAGGCTTTGAACGGCGGCTGCTCAGGTTTCGCTATAATTTGGCACGGCGGATTGAAGCGCAATCCCCAGAGGCTACGGCGGGATTACAGGCGGCTTTAATAACCGGGCTTCGCCAAGGTATTTCCAACGATTATGTTAGCGCGCTCAGGGCGTCAGGCTTGGCCCATATTCTCGCGATTTCTGGATTGCATATGGCGATATTCGCGGGCAGTTTTTATAGCCTTATGGCATGGGCCTTTGCCAGTATTCCGGCTTTTGCGCGTCGGTGTGATGTCCGAAAATATGCAGCTTTTGCGGGCATTATGGCGGCCAGTCTTTATTTGCTGATATCAGGCGCCTCGGTTGCTACGCAGCGGGCATATATTATGGCGGTTATTTTGTTTTTGGCCGTTATGCTCGACCGCCAAGCCTTATCCACGCGCAGCGTCAGCATTGCTGCGCTTTTGACGTTGGTTTTACATCCGGAAAGCCTGCTATCTGTAGGATTTCAAATGTCTTTTGCGGCTGTATTGGCTCTTGTTGTTGTTTACCGGCACTGGTCAGATTGGAAAACGCGTCAAGGCTGGGTGTTCACCCGTTCATTTGCGATGCGTTTGCGTAATGGTTTCGTGTCCTTAAGCGTTACAAGCTTTGTGGCCGGTATGGCGACAGGCTTATTTGCGATCATGCAATTTCAACGCTGGGCTCAATATGGTCTATTGGGTAATCTTGCCGCCATGCCAATTTTTACATTCCTTGTCATGCCTATGGCGCTTGTGACATTTTTACTCTTGCCGTTTGGGCTTGAAACATTTCCGCTATGGATCATGGGGCAGGGCTTAGAGCGCGTTATTTGGGTGGCGAGCCATATTGAAGATTTGCCCAATGCAATGCTGGCTATCACAAAGCCGCCGCCGGGCTATGTTGGGCTATATGCCATGTGTTTTTTAATGGTTTGCCTCGGGCGTATAGGACTGAAAGCGATTGGCAGCTTAATAGCTTGCGTCCTTGCTGTCGTGTGGATCACGAGCCCCGTGCCTGTTTTGCGGGTGTCATCAAGCGGGCAGGTGACGTGGCAGTCTGATGAGGGCATATATTTTGCCTTAAACCGGAGGTCAGACCGTTTTGGTAGAGAACAGTTTTTGCGTCAAAATGGAACCCCTGACGCGGATGTCGAGGCCGTTAAGCGCCTGGATCAATGCGATTCACAAGGCTGTTTATTAAAACTTCAAGGCCGAAATGTTGCTATCATCGCAACACCTGATTTGCTAGCTGAGTCTTGTGAGCATGCCGATCTTATCATTTTGCAAAAACGCGATGCAGGGCCGCGCTCAAAATTTTTATGCCGCGCTGAAATTATTGACCCCGACAGCCTTCGGCAAAGCGGCGCGCTTGATATTTACGCAGATAGCTCTGGCTGGAAACTTGAGCAGGTCAAAGCGCGCCCACAAAGAGCGAGCCGCTATGACGAGGATAATAAATCAATTTGGGCGGAGCTATTAACGGCTCCGCGCCCGTGGGATTAGATTAAACGCATAAACACATGAGGCCGCCGCTAATTATAGCTGCGAATAAGTCCGGCTAAAATGCCCTGCACAGACACGCGGCTGGCATCAAGAACACGGGTTTCAAAATCACGGTTCTCAGCAATTAATTCGATCTGATTACCGGATTTATACAAGCGCTTTAATGTTGCTTCTTCGCCGTCAACGAGCGCAACAACAATTTGATTATTGCGAGCGACGTCTGATTTTCGAATTATAACGTGGTCGCCGTCTAAGATACCGGCGTCAATCATGGATTCGCCTTCAACGGTGAGCGCAAAGTGATCGCCGCGGCCAATCATGCCGCGCGGGACGGTGATGTTATGACCATCTTGCTGTATGGCTTCAATCGGAACACCTGCCGCGATTTTCCCGACAAGGGGGACTGAGAGGCTGTCATTTGCCGCGAGAGCCTGCGGCATTAAGCTTGCTGCATTCGCGGCTTCGATATCAGCCGGTAGCTTTAAAACCTCTAATGCGCGGGCTTTATTGGGTAGCCGGCGAATAAAGCCGCGTTCTTCGAGGGCAGTAATAAGACGGTGTATGCCTGATTTAGACGCCAATCCCAGATGATCTTTCATTTCATCATATGACGGCGGAACGCCAACGGCTTTAATCCGGTTGTTAATAAGGAGCAGAAGATCTTTTTGCTTTTGGGTCAACATAGGCTTACTCGCTTGTACAAAACATAAACATTCTTGATTTGTTCTATATAAGTTCTAGGTTTTGTCAAGTCCATGCCGAATATGGCGATCTCTCTCCTTTCAAATTTATTGATTGTAATAATAATTGTGATTCTTGCGTTGCAGATAGATTTACAAGGATGAAGCACAACCTAATGGCGGTTATGTTCAATCTAAGCGGGTTTTTATGGTTTAAAAAAACACGACGAGCTGTCATATCATGCTGATTTTATTGGTAAATTAATCGCCGTTAATCTTTTGTTATTCATAAATCATGAAACTCGACTTGTAACAATGAGGAACGAGTCGCATGGGAAGTAGTTGGATTATCATTGCTGCATTTTTAGTGTTTTTGATGCAGGCAGGGTTTCTATTAATTGAAGCAGGCTCTGTGCGGGCTAAAAATTCAGTGAATGTTGCACAGAAGAATGTGTCTGACATGATTATTTGTATCATATGTTATTCACTTGTTGGATTTAGCGTGATGTATGGCGTGTCATTTGGCGGCTATATTGGCATGGGCGGTGTTAAATCAGCGCTGCAGGAGCAAGGCGGGTGGCCTGAGCTCTTAATTTTCAATCTTGCTTTTTGTTCAGTCGTTGCGACGATTGTATCCGGTGCTGTTGCTGAGCGTATGCGTATTGGGGCTTATTTTGTTAGTACAGCCTTAATTGCAATGTTTATATATCCTATTTTAGGGCATTGGACGTGGGGAAATATGATTATTAAATCAAACCTCGCCTATCTTGCTAATCTTGGTTTTATAGATCATGCTGGTGGTGTCACAATCCATGCTCTGGGTGGGTTTTACGCTCTGGCTGCGATCATTGTTTTAGGGCCGCGGCGGGGCCGTTTTAATGAAAAAGGGCAAGTTCAACCGATCAGCGGCTTTAGCCCTGTTTTGGTTTTGACGGGCGGTTTAATCCTTTTTGTGACATGGATTCCTTTCAATACGGGCGCTTTAGAGCTTGGCACGAAGCTGTTTGCCGATGTTGCTTTGGCAACTGTCATTGCGGGCGCAGCAGGTGGATTGGCCGGAAAAATTTCGGGATATATCCTAAATAGCCGCACCTTAGACCCGATGGCGAGCGCGAATGGTATATTAGGCGGTCTTGTTGCCGTAACGGCTGGGGCTAGTTTTTTGGGGCCGTTCGGAGCCTTTGCGATTGGCGTAATCGGCGGGGCGAGCGCGATCATTGGCAATCATATATTGCTTCATAGGTTTAAGGTTGATGATCCTGTCGGTGTTGTTGGAGTCCATGGTTTTGCGGCGGTTTTCGGCGCTATGATTTTTCCCTTTCTTACGTCTCAACCTTTACCCAAGGGCAATGCATTAAGTCAGTTTGCGGTTCAGGGATTTGGCGCTTTTGTCTGTGTTGCATGGGCTTTAATCACAGGCTTTGCTGTTATTGGCACGTTGAAGGCTTTCGGCGTGTTGCGAGTTACGGCCGCGCAGGAGCATCTCGGTCTTAATATAGGTGAGCATATGCCAAATCTCTCCCAAGAACATATAGAGGCGGGCTATCAGGCATCCAAAAAAGCGATGTCAAAGGGCGCAACAGTTCAAAGCGGGAAGTCTGCGGTTATGGGGTCCGAAATTGGCCTGGCCTTGTCATCTATGAGCGAAGACAATAAGCGCTTATCCGAAGAATCTCTTATTCGGTCTGCAATGTTCACTGAGGCTACAGAAAGCCTGACTGACGGGCTATTGATATATGATAAAGACGATCAGATTCTTGAGTTTAACAGTGCTTTTGCGGACATTATGAAGGTCATGAAGGCGGAGTGTTATGTGGGTATGTCCCGCCGTGACTATCTTAAAGAGCTTCTTCGGGTTGGCGCGATCCAAATTGGTGATACGCCTGTTGACGTTTGGCTAGATGAATATTTAGCTGGGTTTGAAAAAACGGGGGCAAGTGAAGGCAATATCCAAGTTGGGACGTTCTATTATATATATCGCACGCGGCCCATACCAACGGGCGGGCAGATATTAACAATTACGGATGTTACCCAGATCAAAGCGGCGCTTGATAAGGCGAAAATGGCGGAAAAGGCAAAGTCTGAATTTCTGGCTAATATGAGCCATGAAATCCGTACGCCTATGAACGGGATCATCGGCATGACAGAGCTATTGTCACGTTCCGAACTTACTGATCGTCAGCACCACTTTGTCAGCACAATTTCCAGTTCTGGAAATGCATTAATGACCATTATTAATGATATTCTTGATTTTTCAAAAATCGAAGCCGGGCAGGTTAAACTAAACCCCGTGCCATTTGTTCTCCGCGATAGTATTGAAGATGTAACAACCATGCTATCCAGTTCTGCGGCGGAAAAAAATCTTGATCTTCTTGTTCGCATGCAACCTGATTTGCCCGCCACATATATTGGTGACGTTGGACGTGTCCGTCAGGTCTTAACTAACCTTGTAGGTAATGCGCTGAAATTCACCCATTTTGGTCATGTTCTCGTTGATGTTAGCGGTACATCAAGCCGCGATATGGTTGATCTAACAATCCGTGTTGAAGATACAGGCATAGGCATACCCGCGGAACAAATTGATGATATTTTCCAAAAGTTCAGGCAAGTTGATGGGACAACAACGCGCGAATATGAGGGAACAGGCCTTGGTCTTTCAATTTCATCAAACCTTATTGAATTGATGGGCGGTAAAATAACTGTATCGAGTGACGTTGGAAAAGGGACCGTGTTTACGGTACATCTGTCTCTGCCGCATCACCAGGACATGCAGCCATCTCGTAAAATTCCGGTTGAGGTTATTGGTGCTAATATTTTAATTGTTGATGATAATGTTGTGAACCGAAATATCCTGCGCGAACAAGTCAAACATTGGAAATGCCGGAGTGTCGCTATGGAGAGCGCTACGAAAGGCATCAAAGTCCTGGAAAATGCGCGTGATAAGGGGATAAAAATTGATCTGATTATCACGGATTATCATATGCCAAGCCTGAATGGTGAAGACTTCTTTATGGCGCTAAAGCAATCTGAGCATTTCTCTGACATCCCAATGATTATGCTGACATCTGTTAATGAAGATCACATGACGCAGCGGTTAATAGAGCAGGGCCTTGCTGCGATTTTAACAAAGCCAACACGATCTTCAATTTTACTTGATACGATAACGTCTTGCTTATTTGACGCCCAAAAACAGTCTGTCAAAGTTGAAAAGGGCATTGCTGATTTCTCTAAGGATAGAGATGTGTCTCTATCAGAGGCTTTACCTACGCCGCGTAAAGAGGCGCCAAGAGAGATTGAAAGACGCTTGCAACCGCGCGCAGATGCCGTGAACGCAAGAGGGTTAGATGTATTAATTGCCGAGGATAATGAAACCAACCAAGTTTACATTAAATATATAATGGAAGAGCTTGGCTTAACCTTTAAAATCGTCCCAACAGGACGCGCCGCTGTTGATTTTTGGCGAAGCTATAATCCGTCTATAATTTTAATGGATATCTCTATGCCGGATATGAACGGCTATGAAGCCACGGAACTTATTCGGGCCGACGAAAAGAAATATAATAAAGGCCATACACCGATCATCGCTGTCACGGCCCATACGCTCAGCGGCGATGAAGAAAAATGTATAGACGCAGGGATGGATGACTATTTATCCAAACCCGTATCCATAGAAGGGCTTGAAGCTAAAGCTGCTAAATGGGGCGTAAAATATAGCGCAAAAACGGGCTAATCCAGCTGATTACAATATGGCTTAGTCGTCGCTGATGGGTAATCTTGATTAGAAAGCTCGGTATAGAGCAGAATGCTATTGATAAGATATAGCGCCTATGTGTCTGTTATATATGGTTTTTGTTAGAAGTTTCAGCAATATATTTGAAATTTGTTTCACCCTCTATCTAATAATACTATGTCATTATTTCTCATAATATACATTATACGGCATTTATTTATAAGCGCAAAGCTCGCCTCTTTTGCTTTATAACTTGACAGAAGAGCGTAATGCGAAAACGTTGTGAGTATAGGTTTTCAGGAGTGTATCATGGATTTTTAAAAAATTCGTCCCTGCGGCATCAATTTTAATTATAGCTAGCTTTTCTGGTTTGGCTTCTGCGCAATCCAGTGAACCTGTCCCACATTATAATTATGAAACATTTACCGAAACATATTCGAGCTATCGACCTTTGAAGCTTAAGTGTATGCTTGATGGTCAAAAGGCGGTAATGCGAGGACATTTCACTACGATTACAGAATCAAAGTTTTTCGGTTCATCAGAAGTTCTAGGCTATTCTGTTACGCTTAGTGTCAGTTAAGGAGATAAGGCTACAGAGCTTGATCTTAGCAATAAACTAAAAATGGATATAACTTGCCATTTGGATAAGAATGACCCCGCCGTTGATTTTCTTATTGATGCTGAGTATGGGCGAGAAATTGTAATTGAGGGCACACTCAAGGTGAGTGATAGTTTTATGGGCATTAAACACGCTGTTGGCTTTAACCCCTGCACAGTTAAGTCCTAATCGGCGATATTCAGCCTAACGCCCTATTCGTTCTGAGAGAGTTTATGTATTATTTTGGGCTTAGGTGAAACTCGGGCGAATCTTAGTCAGCCCCCTTTCCCGCATATCTAATATAAGCGCGTAGCTGCCGATAAGGGGTGGTTTCAAACGGACTACGTTATAAGCGTCTAATAATTAAAAGCCAATCAAGAGGCGGATAGAGCCGAGACGCTTTATAAGTTTTGCGCTTTATCTGGGGCTTGACCCTAAATTCGCCCCTACCCCGCTCAGTTAAGAGAGCGGGATAAGGTAATGTTTTTTATATGGTTTTCACGAATGCTCTTGCTTTAGCATTATGTGTTAAACCTGTCCGATTTACCGCTGGACGCGGCCTGAGCCATCTCCGCCCATTAAGGCTTCGACCTCTTTGCGGTTTACGCGGTTAAAATCCCCCAAAATGGAGTGTTTAAGTGCAGAACCAGCCACAGCAAATTCAAGACTTTGCTGACGGTCTTCATATAAATTCAGGCCTGCAATAAAGGCAGATGCAAAACTATCGCCGCCGCCAACGCGGTCTACAATATCTGTAAGTTGATATTTTTTAGACGATAAGAAGCCGCTATCGCGGTCGCGCATACAAGCCGACCACCCATTTACATTGGCGTTTACAGCTGCGCGAAGTGTAATGGCAATCGTCGACATGCCGGGATATATGTCGAGAACTTTCTGAGATAATTCCTCATATTTGCTGAGGTCGAGATGTCCGCTGCCGCTTTCAACATCAACATCGACTGAAATGCCGAGAGATTTTTGACAATCCTCTTCATTGGCAATGCCGACATCAACATGTTTGACGAGATCACGCATAACCTCTGGGGCTGTCTTGCCATATTTCCAAAGTTTTCCGCGAAAATTAAAATCACAAGATACGGTCACGCCGGCTTTTTGGGCTTCCTTGACACATTCCAAACTGAGGTCAGCAGAGTCTTGCGACAAGGCCGGTGTGATGCCTGTAATATGGAGCCATTTTG
>CAZEOD010000010.1:47246-63441 GCA_964513675.1 uncultured Caulobacterales bacterium
CTTCACGTTCGATGTATCAACCCCAAGCGCGCGCAGGCAGTTAATTGCATTTTGGCCGATATCATTGTCAGGCAGTGCGGAAATAAATCCTGCATCTAATCCATAATTTGAAAGTGATACCGCGACATTGGCTTCACCGCCGCCAAATGTGGCTTCAAATTGAGGGCTTTGGAAAAAGCGTTCATAGCCATTCGTGCGTAAGCGAAGCATAATTTCGCCAAAACTTAAAAAGTCAGACATTCGTCAATCCTGTGTGTGGTGTATATATTTAATTAGTTTCGATTTGCCATTTTAATGGCATGGTATGCCGGTTTGGTTATCAGGCTAAGGCCTCTATCAACTCCCACTTTCAGCGTCAAGCAAGAGCCGTTTAAGATCAATGTAACAGCTCAATTTTCTGGTGAAATATCGGAATTATCACATTAAATAAGCGGAATGATATAATTTTTGACGCCTATTTATGTTAACTCAAAGGCGGCTCCTATAAGGCGTAAAATTAGCGCGAGGGAGACCTCCTTCGCGCCGCGCAGATTTTATTTTTTCAACTTAACAAAGTAATCAAAAATTTCCGGAACATTACCGTCACCCATGCCGGCATCAACAGCCGCCTGTAGGCTCGTTGATGTTGCTTCAGCGACCAAAGACTGTGATCCCAAATCCGACACCATTTGGGCAAAGTAACCTAAATCTTTATTGGCGTTGTTAAGAGAAAACCCAAGGTCGCTAACACCGTCAACGGCGTAGTTTTTACAAAACTTCATAAAGGGTGAATTTGACGGGCCGGCTGACATGATATCATAGAGTTGTTGACGATCAACGCCGGCAAGTTCTGCTGCTGCGAAAGCTTGCGACATGGCGACAACAGAGGTCATGCCCATGAAGTTATTGATAAGCTTCGTTGTATGACCTGCACCGAGCGCGCCTAGATAAAATACATTTTCGCCCTGCTCTTTCAGCATAGACTCATATTTATCAAAGGTCGCTTTATCTCCGGCCGCCATGATGTTTAGAAGGCCGTCTTTGGCGTGAGCGGGCGTTCGTCCGAGCGGCGCATCAATCATGCCGACGCCCTTTTTGGCCAAATCAGCTCCAATTTTTTTCGTCGAGGCCGGGATGGATGTCCCGAAATCAATGAGCACAGAGCCTTCTTTTATACCAGCTAGAACGCCGTTATCGCCGTAAACAATTTTCTCAACAACAGCAGAGGTCGTTAGGCAAAATTGTACGATATCGCTTTTCTCGGCGAGTTCCTTTGGAGAGCTTGCTTCACTCGCATTACCGCGCGCGATAACCCGCGCAACTGCGTCTTTATCAAGATCCATAACGATGACTTCAAATCCGCGTTTTTGTAGGTTTTCCACCATGTTTCCGCCCATGAGGCCGAGACCGATAAAGCCGATGATTGGTTTAGACATTTTATATTTCCTTTTTATTTCTTTTATTTGAAAGCCGTAGCCCGCTTAACTATGTGTGCTTAGTTTCGCGCGCGAGGTTTTAAGGGTTCAATTTTTGGTATGAGTATCCACACGCTCGCTACAGCCAAGACAGCAAGAGCGACGCCAATGATAAAGGCCGGCATATAACTATTTTCGGTCATCGGAGATAGAAAGCTTAGATTAAACTGTTCAATCATAGCATTATATTTTTCCGCTTCTGTAATGCGGGGGACAAACCAGACCAAACCAGCGGCAGCCAATTTGGCCGCAGTTCCGGCATATCCGGCCAATGAACCGACAGCTTTTTTGCTGTAAAGATCGCTCGGAAGCGTTTGAACATTGCCAATAGATGTTTGAAACCCGAACAAAATAGTTGCCATGATTAAAACAGCCAAAAGCGGCGTTGAGGCAACAGACATGGCGAGTAAAGAGGGTACCATAATCGCTGCGCCTAAAGTTATCACAAACTTTCGGGTCTTGTTGACTGTCCAGCCTTTACCCAAAAGATTTTGCGCTAATAATCCGCCGAACCAAGCGCCGAACATCGCGCCGACATAGGGCACCCAAGCATATAGGCCGAGTTCTTTGACGTTAAATCCAAAGCTGTCGATAAGATAAATCGGAATCCACGCAACAAATAACCACCAAATAGGGTCAATAAACATAGCCGGTAAAATTGCGCCCCATGTTTCTTTGCGCGATAGCATCTCAACCGTTGTTGGGTTGTAAGCTGCGTCTTCTTTGCCTTCATCTGTTTTGACGAGTTGACCTGATAAGATATATTCGCGTTCTTTAGGATCAAGCCAAGGGTGATCTTCAGGTTTAGCTTTATAAACGATCAGCCAAGGAATAAGCCACAATAGACCGACTATACCAATTAAAATAAAAATGGCTTTCCATCCCAGAAAAACAGCTAAAAAGGCTAATAATAACGGCGACACAATTCCGCCGATTGCGGCGCCTGAATTAAATATACCTTGGGCTAATGCGCGCTCTTTAACCGGAAACCATTCTGCATTTGCTTTGGATGCTCCCGGCCAATTACCCGCTTCGGCAACACCTAAAATAGTCCGAAATAAAGCAAAGGTGGCAACGCTTGACCCAAAGGCATGAAGCACGGTCGCGATAGACCACACACCGATGGACAAAACAAAGCCTATGCGGGTTCCGAGCCAATCAAATATTTTACCAAAAATAGTTTGACCAAAAGCATAAGCCAAAACGAAGACACCAAAAATATTAGCATAGTCCTGATTTGAAAAACCAAACTCCTTTTTGATTTCAGGCCATAAAATGCCCATGGCTCCGCGGTCAATATAATTAATTACGGTTGCTAATGCGACAAGTCCTACAACGACCCAGCGTAACTGCTTTGATTTTACGGGATGTCTAACCGCAGTAATAAATTCACCTAGGCGGCTCATGAGACGTTACCTTTTTTGTAATTTTCAAAAAAATCTTCACGGATCGGCGAGAACATATCGAGCAAGACGCCCGCTTCGATACAAATGGCTCCATGCATGACGTGCGGGGTCATAAGAAAGCTATCCCCCGCCTTTAAGCGTTTTGTTACGCCGTCAACAGTCACGTCAAACACGCCGCTTTCCACATAGGCAATTTGGCTGTGGTAATGCTCATGCATATAGCCCTCTGCTCCAGTTTCAAAAGTGGCCTTCACTAACATTATGTCGTCGCTATGGCTTAGAATTTGGCGTTTTATACCCGGATCAACGTCTTCTTTCGGTACGTCGGCGTCGAAAACGAAATTACTACTTTGCATGATTAATTCCCCGTGTTTTTATGTTTTTCGGAATGGAAAAGTTTAAAAGGCCCCGTCCAGCTCATTGTCAGGCCATTTACATCAACGCTATGATCTTGGGATGCATCACTATCGCCGGCAAGACCGAGCCCAATTATTTGGCCGTTTTTCGTGGTGATGTGAACAAACTCATCTGCACCGTCTTCAAAATGAGCGACTGATTTGATTTGGCTATGACTGCCAAGGGTGTATTCAACCGTTGGATTATAATCTCCATGCGGTTCAATGACGGAAACAAAAGAGACGCCGTCATTTGTTTTCGCCCGCAGCATAAAGCCGGGTTCATTGCGCAGGTTAAAGTTCGGGTCATTGGCACCGACCTGCGTGAACACTACTTTCGTACCAGCCGGGACTGAGGAGGACACGCTGTAAAATTTATTATCAAGCAACCATGTAACCTGCGACAACTCGCCTACGGGCGATGCTTCCGCAACTTTCCAAAGATATTGATAACCATTATCAGCCCCTAGCGGCGCGCGCGAAACCGGATCAGCTTTAACCTCAAAATTAGTTTCAACTAAATGCCCATTATAATGGAAGGGCAGATCATAGCTATGCTCTTTATCGGAATGAGCCTCCACGACATCAATGATAATCGGGCCAGATAGGGCCGCGTCATTAATAATTGCAACGCTGCGGCCAATGCGTACACCCTCATAAGCGGTATCAATTTCTGCGGAGGTCATCTGAATATTAGCTTCACTTACAAACTCGCCGAGCGTTGGCGCGTGTTTATTTCCTAGCCTAACATCGCCGTCAAAATGGCTCGTTTCATCAACAACCAATGCATTATGCGCAACAGTTTGCTTCGCGTATTTATTATTCTCGGCGAGGTAATGCCCACCAAATTTAGCTTCTACATTTAAGAAGCGCGCGGCCCCATAATCACGGAGAATTTCGCGCCCTGCATTAAAGACTAGCAAACCCATTTTATCAAAATGGCCATGCCCAAGACCTTGGGATGTATTCTTCGCAACAACAGCAAGCCCATTCGGGGCAGCCGTGGCGCGTAAGATGTCAAGCGCGCCTTCGGTCCCCTGCTCTCCGTCCCTAAGGCGCATGGATTTATAATCAAATGGCGTCGCTTTACCCGCGGATAAATCTTGCGATAATTGACGGCTTTCAACTGTCAGCACATATGTATCTTGCTCAGCCGCAATCGAAAGCAGCCCCGTATCGCCTGTCAAATCATAGGCAATGGCCACGCCGTGAAGCAGTTCATTGGTCTTGATGCCTTTGTCTTTAATTGCGTCATTAATTGGGAAGAATAGCCCGCCGTAATTTTGGTGGATAGTTGTGTAAATGGCTTTTTTCAAAATGCCGTCACGTTGCTCGAAAATTTTACGTTCTGGATTATTTTGCTGAATGGCTTGCGCAAAGATGACAAAAGGCTTGAGCGCAAAGCGTTGATAATAGGGCCCCTCATTATAATAACCATCAGGTGAGAACAGCTTATCCATTTGCTTGAGAAAACCGGCCTCCCCCGATTTATCCAGTCCCATCAAAGCCTGCTGGACATAATCTTCATCGCCGATTGCGTAGCCGGTCAGCCCAACGGCGGCCGTAGCCCATGTGCCGTGATTATGAATTTTGTTAAATGTCTCCGGCGAGCCAACAGACAAAAAATCTGCCATATTTCTAAGCAGCTTTGTTTCAATTTTTTCTTGCTGCTCCGCCGTTAGCGTATCTTTGATGGCGCCGTAACTTTGCGAGACATGCAGCAGCCACATACTCTCATTTAGGTTCTGCCAGAACATACGGCCCGGTGATTGTTCCTTTTGGGCGGGATGTAATCCCCATGCGGGATAGACCTCTGCATAGGCGAGCATCATTTTGCCAGCAAACTCAGCGTATTTTGTTTCGCCGCTAAGTTGATAAAGCTGCCCTGCATCATAAATTAGGGAGGCATTTGATTTGTGTGTCTCATGGGTATAGCCGCCGCCCGGATCTTTTGGGACAGGAATATTAAGCGGCAAGGCCATTTGCGCCGTTAATGCCTTTTCTGCCTTGGCTTGCATTAGCGCGTAACCATCACCCTGATTAGATTGTACGGCCGCGTTTGATGCCTCCAAAGATTTTGATTTGGACTCCACAGATAACTTACATGCCGTGAAGCTAACGCCCAAAACGATCAGTGATAAAGCGGAAATGAGTGTGCGTCTCATGGTTTTAAGCCCTCATTATCGGAAATCATAGCTGTTGGCGGCAAGCCGCTATTGAGTTCAACAACGCGGGGCGCTGCCGTGGCTAAAAATTTGTTTTTAAATATCTTCGTTTTGGGCTCACTTACCGTATGAGTCACAAGGAAAGGCGCATTATTTTCAAATCTATTATCCCAAATATTTGTGACTTGGACGCCGTGTAAGTGAATGGAGGCTTTGGATTTATTACGCGGCCCGTTACCAACATTATTAAGGGTTGATCCGGTCATATTAAAATGCGGCCCAAAGGTGCTTTCATCCCGTCCGCCGCGATAATAATCGACAACTGCGCCCTCAACATCTTTAAAGGTCGAATTTTCAATGGTCAGATATTCTGCGTTGTAAATACCGTAGTCTTCATTTTCTGTATCAAGTTTTAATATTGCGCCTGACACAGTCTCGAAGTTTGAGTTTGTTATCACAATGTTATCTGCAAAAGTTCCCTTCGCCGCTGCAATCACATTAAAGGACTGATTAACGTCAAGATCGGTAAAGCTCGCGCCCTCAATCTCAAGGCGGTAATTTTGCAGCATCGCATAGGGCGATGTTCTGATAACGGAATTTCCCTTGTAATCCGGCGCATCTTTTCCTGAAATATCCAAGCCAATAATCTTCAAGCTTCCGCCGTCTAGGATTTCAAAAAGTGTCGATCTTTCATAACTGACATTGACATCGCCTTGCGCCTTAAAGGTCAGCGGCTTATCTATTTTTAAAAACTTACTGACGATGTAATCGCCGGGTGAAAGTGTAATAACATCGCCGGCTTTTGCGGCTTTAACAGCCGAAAATAACTCACCTTGGTTGGGAGAGATCGTGACGGTTTGGCCCGACCCAAAAGCAATGGTTGGCTCTGATTTTGGATACCATGATGCGCCCGTCACATCTTTGGATGTCACATCAACATCACGGGTAATGCCCGCTGTCATGCCAGATTGCGGGTACATCAATCCATTTTCAACCCGTGTTAATTCAAGGCTTTCGCGCGTGAAACCAGATGTAAAATCAGGTGGATCCATGGAGCCTAAAACATTATTTTTAAAATCAATGCCTGACATATCATCATAGACAGTAAAGACATCACGGCCATCATCATTAAATATTAGATTGCTTTCAAAACGGCTGTCACTTGGCGGGCCGCTGCGTTCTTCGTCGCTGCCCGCGCCAAGCTGAACATTATCACTATTTATAAGCGTATTATTTTCGATAACCGCATTTATAACCGGATCATAGCGGTTGATCGGCCCATTTGGAACGCCGTTCATGACGACAAGCGCGCCGCCAAACCGGGTACCTTTGAGTCCTTCCATATAATTATTTCGAACCGTTTGGCCGGCATTAATGACGCGTATGCCGCCTGTATGGTCGACATCATTACCAAAAAAGACATTGCCTTCAACAAGCGTATTATTGCCGTGACGCATGGTTAGCGTTCCGCGCGATTCAAAAAATGTATTATTTAGAATTTTGTTCTGGCCCGATTTACTAGAAATTATTTCCAGCTCTCCATCGCAGCGGTCAAAATAATTATTCTCAACGGTTGTGAAGGAATTTTTACGGGAATGATGGCTAGTGCCAATACGCAAAGTTTCGCCGCCATTAGAGCCCAATATAGGCCGCGGCCCAAAATAATTATGGTCGATTAAATGGTAATTTTCACGGCTTTCCTCGGAATTCATCCGAACGGCCATGGTTACGCCTTTATTACGTTTTCCAACAAGATGATTATGGTCAAATCGGTTGTTTTTACCATACATCATCACCCAAAAGTCGACCTCATAACGCTCGGGCTGGTTATATTTATCAATAACTGTTTCTGTAACGCGAGAATTATAGGCGAGCGTGTCTTTGTCTTGCCGAAAAGAGATCACTTCTTTCGTTGGTGTATGCCCATTCTTGAAAACCAGACCCGAAACTTCAAGATATTCACCGCCGAGCCTAAGATTAGATTGCCCTGATAGAATAACCTTGCCCTTTGTTTCAGCCGTTAGGGTGATCGGCTTATCCTTTTTTCCAGACCCTTTAAATAGGATTTCAAAGTCGGTCCACGTCCCATTGGCGAGCTGAACAACATCTCCGGGGCGCAGCTTGCCCAATATATCTTGATATTCCGCCTGATCCTTAACCAGATAGTTTTCCGCAGATGCGGAGCAGGCTGATAACATAAGCACCGTAGAAAGCGCGAAGCCTGCCTGCCGAAAGCCAATAAACATACCGAGCCCCTCACCTTCTAATATTATCAAAAACGATCAAAAAAACGGTGAAGAGTCGCAACAAAACACCCAGTCAACACTTAATAAAATATTGAAGAAATATGACGGTGTGTCAACCAATTTATCCAACCAATTTTTTTATATTGGTATAGGTTGAGCGAGTTGCGAGGCTAAGGTTTAACCACGTCTTCAGAGAAGCCTTTAGTCAACATAAAGCGCGACCTGCTTTCTGATGCTTTTCGCTTAACTTCTTGGTAGGCCTGCTCCTCTGAGGCGACCAGAAGAGCCTCAATCATGCGCGTAAAATGTTCTCTCATTGCGAGGCGTGCGGCGGAAGAATCTCTATTTTTCAAGGCCGTCAAAATAGCTTTATGTTCATCTTCACGGTGGCTATTATCTTTTTCGCAGACTGTTTTATAGACATTTTGAAGCTCTGCTGCCTGCGTTCGCATTTGCCACATGCTATCAATGACGAACATGATGGCATGATTGTTTGTTGACCGAGCAATTGTGTTGTGAAACGCCGCATCTGCCTCATCTGCGGTCATATTACTCTTCACTTTGCCTGACATTATGGCGATGTAGTTTTCGAGCTCGGCTATGCGCTCATCTGTGATAATTGGCGCTGCGAGAGCTGCGGATTCAGCTTCAAACAAGGCGCGCGCTTCTGTGAGTTCAAAGGGGCCAACCTTGGGAAGGCCGCTTAAGGTTAAACCGCCCCCGTCCAGCACATAGGCTCCAGACCCAACTTTGATCTCTAGGCGGCCTTGCGCCTGAAGCGCAATCTCAGCCTCACGTACAGCAACGCGGCTAACACCAAATTTTACGGCTAAATCGCGCTCGCCGGGAAGTCGGCTTCCAACTGGAAACACGCCGGAGTCAATGAGCTCTAGAATTTGGTTCGCGACCTTATGATATAAACGCTGCTCAGCCATAGATACATACCAATGCTTAAACTACCCTCGATATCTCCTATACCAATTTAAAGATAAAAAAAAGAGCAAGTTTTTAATTTTTCGAGGTCATGGCTGATAAAGATGGGATTGATAAAAGATGCGTGCTGACACAGTCTTAAAAGAGGATGTCGACACTAAATATTTTAATGAAGAATAAAAAAAGGGCGCCGTAAACAGCACCCTCTAAAATCATATTCTAAATCTCTTAGAATGTATAGCTTGCGCCAAAAATGACACGGCGATCCGTAATGCCTTGGTAACATAATAGGCCACCTTCGCTGATACAGAACACATCGGAGCTTGCTTCCGTTAGATTAACCGCATCGACTTGTAGCGTTAGGCTATCTGTCACATCATAAGACAGGCTGCCGTTTAGCTGACCACGAGATTCTTGAATGCCTCTAAATCCAAATGGAGTGAAGACATTAGCTGTTCCCGGAAGGTCATCCGTCGCAAAAGAGTCGCGCCACGTGTAACGCAATCTGGCTGAAATTCCATATTTCTCATAGAAACCAGTCAGGTTATAGGCATTATTAGATAGATTTAATAATGTCGCAGCTTCACGTGTTGCATTTGGGAAGCCTTGGAAGCCGAGAATAACATTATTTCGGTTTCCTGTGACGTCAGTGAAGCCCGTGTTATTATCTTCATCTTGGTAAGTATAGTTGGCTAGGAAACCGAAACCAGAGGCCCAACCAATTTTATCTTCCCAAGCGGCAAGGTTATATTGAAGGGCAACTTCAACGCCTCGCTGCGTCGTGGAGTTTTCGGAGTTAAAGGTTGATTGATTACCAACACAAACACCAAGTTCGCCATTCCCGAAAATACCAGCCTCTGTTCCTGGAGAGAATATACCGCCGCCTTCACAAACAGGGCCGACAACATCACGAAGACCGCCTGTTTCATCTGGGAATTCAACATCAGCACCAAATAACCCGTCGCGCTCTTTGCTGAAGACGCCGATACTGAACACAGCTTCAGGTGCAAAATACCAATCTACGGACGCATCGAGGTTTGTAACTTCTTCAGGAACCAAGAATGGGTTACCACCGACAGAGAAACCATTAACACCGCCAAAATCGGGGAATGTTCTTGCCGCCGTAATATCCGTGAAGTCCGGGCGGCGTATGTCCTCAGAATATGACGCACGAAGAACAATGTCTTCATTCACATCAAAGGCAAGGTTTACGCGCGGTAGGAAGTGATCGTAGCCGCTATCAACCGTAATCAAACTTGGAGTGCCATCAGTAAATTGATTGGCTGTCGATGCAATATCTGTATCGATGTAACGCAGACCTGCATTGCCTCTTAATTGACCAAAATCAAAGTTCACTTGGCCATAAGCTGCGATCGTGTCTTCTGTAATATCGAAGAAAGCCGAAGCATCTGAATTTAGTGTTGTTCCAAATATGGGGGCGATACCCTGTGCCGTAGCTGCCGCATTGACAAGATTGACTGTTGCAAGGGCGTCGCGCGTTAATCTCGGAGCGACTTGCAATACGCCGGAAACGGCTAAGCTATTGCCAGAACCTTCGGCGAAGTTATCAGGAATTTCACCAAGGATTTGAGAAAATCCACTCGCATTTACGCTATTGCTAAGTAATCCGCTTCCACTGCGATCTGCATCTCTGTCGTCCCGAAGACTAGAACGTGAGCCGAAACGAACACCAAGATCAATAGAGCTTAAGAACTGAGAAAACCTTGTTTCAGAGAAGTCATAGCTGCCGTCAATCCGGAACGCTTCGTCAACATTTTCTCTGACGTCGCCGCTAAAGGTTGGGTTGCCATCAATGACATAATTGCTTGGATTTAAAAGATCGGCCTCGGATGGGGCAAATGGGCTACTAAAGTCAATATCAAACCCAAAGCGGTTGTCGCGAAGGTCAAATATGAGGGGCGTCCCGTTTTCATCTCTGAAGTCATCAGTACCGCTTGGTGCGATGAATGAGTTTGGATTAATGAAATTGAGGTTGATCGCTAAATTTGGATTGACCGTGTCAGAACTTGAACGGGCATATTCAACACCCAGCGTTAAGGCTTCTGTCGCTTCCCAGTCACCACCTAATCTTAAGGTCGTTGTTTCTGTGAAACGTGACCCTCCATCCGATGCTACGCGTAGGAAAGGTGCGCCGCGGCCATCATTGACCTCTGCATCCGCTTGTAATGGCGTGAAGGTCCCTTGCGTTACAATCGCAATATTGCCAAAGTTTTGATCGCCATTTACGCCGGTTGCAGACCCGAGATCAACTGTTTCAAAATCTGTGAAGTTAATGCCGCCGCCCGGCGTTACTGCACGGTCATTAGACCCGTTAAGACGGCTAACATTAGAGGCTTGTACTCTGGAACCAGATAAGCGGCGCTCTTGATCGTTAAAAATAATATCTGCGAAGAGTCTTATGTTGTCAGTCGGCTTCGCTTCAAAAGAGCCAGCAATGTTGAAAGTTTCAAATTCTTGCGTTCTTTGAACTTGGTTTAGGAATTGAACGCCAAGAAACCCGTCTACGCCAGCAGGGCAAGCACTAGATGGGTTAGCTATTGTACAATCATTTAAGATATCGCGGTCAAGACGCGGACGGAAGGCTGTGTTCTCTGATTCGGTGTAACTGCCGCTGACGACAAAACCAACTTCTTGTCCTTGATTGTTTTCCCATTTGTGACCGAGCGCCGCTGAAAGTCTTGGGGAGATACCGCTTGTTAGGCTGCTGTCTTCACCTTGTATGCGAACAGATGCCAAAGTGTCATTTAAATCAAGCGGGCGAATCGTTCTTAGGTTAATCGTACCGCCAACAGCGCCTTCAATATGATGCGCTTCTGGAGCTTTAACGACTTCTAGGCCCGCAATGATCGCTGGGTTGACGTCTGTAAAGTTAATACCGCCGCGGCCGTTACCTGACCCAACAGTTGTAACACCGTTAAATTGAATAAGGTTTTGCCCCGTACCGCGAATCTGTACGCCTGTACCGACACCTTCTGTACGCGTAATCTGGATACCTGTGATGTTTTCAAGCACTTCAGCAAGGTTTTGGTCAGGCAACTTACCAATGTCTTCAGCCAAGATAACCTCAATCAGGCTATCGGACTCACGTTTTTCGATAAGTGCGTTTTGTAGAGACTGGCGAATACCTGTCGCTACGACTTCATCTTGTATAGTTTCCTGCGCTACAGCCGTTTGAGCAAGCATTAAAGCTGCCCCCCCAACACTGGCCATTAAAATCCGCTTACCCCAAATTTTTGCAAAATCGTTGTCAGCATGGATGACTGAATCACGTTTGGTCATATTATTTCCCTCGAGTTTAATATTTTTATTGCACCTGACAAGAGCCACTACACGGCAACATGTCAACCATTTTCTCAACCAATTTTGAATAATCGGTAGTACCAATTAGGGTTTATTTAAGAGTGTGATTTTTTTGAAACAGTGTCTGACTTAAATAATCGCATAATCATGACGAATAATGACGCGCAATGAAAAATTACGGCAGATTACAAAGTCGCTTTACATTGTAATGAAATTTACTTGCGAAGAATCACCCTTAAGTTTAACGGGAAATAATTATAAAAATAGCTACACTAGCTTCTGTGGTGTGCAGAGTTAAGACTTATAAGAATCATAAATAGATTCTAGCAACCAAACTGGTTTTTCAGGATAATCCTTCTGAGATGGCGCAGCAGATTGCATTTCAGGTCGAGCGTTTTTTTAATAAAAAATATCTAGGGGGATTAGATCATGGGTTTTATAAATTCAGTCAAATATTGCATTTTAAATATTTTCAACTTTAAACCACGCGGCAGCCGATCAGAATTTTGGTTCTATGCCGTCTTTATGGTGCTGTTTACAATATTTATGCTTTTCCCATTTGAGTATGTCTCAAACCGTCTTGAATCTTTTGATTCGCTTCGTACTGAATTTTCAGATACAGGGTTCACTACATTAGAGAAAATCTATTACATATTACTCCTTTCATTTTGGCTGCCTTTTCTCCCCTTGCCAGCAGCCATAGCGAGAAGATTGCATGATATTGGCCGTTCAGGATTGTGGCAGTTATTACCATTTTTATGGGTAATTATATTTTTCATTGTCGCTCTTGCGCTGGGCGCGGAGTTTGGCGGGGTGTTATATATTGTCTTTATGGGAACCCTTGTGGGCCTACCAGTTTTAAGCACGTTTTTGATTTTATTTTGGCTCTCCAAAAAAGGGCAACCAGAGCCTAATAAATATGGCCCTGTCAATTAAAGCGCATTAAATCATTTAGCTAAGACATTTAAAAACTGAGTTAAGCTCAGGATAAATAGTGAGTGCCGTGCGATAGGCGCGGCTCTTCGAATATTTCTCTTTAAACTCCGCCGCAATATGTTGCGCCCTAAGTTTGTTATTATCATCTTGATTGTGCGCTGATCGGAATTTACATAGCTGTTATAAAAACAATCTATAAAAGGTTAAAGCATGACATATTTAAGGCCCCTTTCGGTGCTACTCAGCATCGCGGCGTTTTCAGCGATGACGTTGACACACTCTATAACGGCGCAGGCCAATGAACGAACGCAGGCGGCCAAGGACTCTCAAGATAGTGCTAAAGGGGAGGATGACAGCAAATCGAGTAAAAAAGACGAGGACAAGAAAAAGTCTAAAATCAAACCCTATGAGGATATCGTCACGGATAAAGCCGTCACTCGCGAAGGTGTTTTCACAACTCACCTTGTTGACGGGAAAGTTTATTTCGAAATACCAGAAGATCAATTTGGCCGTGAATTTGTTTGGCAGGTTAAAGTCTCTGGGATTCAAACCGGCAAAGGCCTCATAAGCGCAGATAGCGCTCGGCAATATGTATATTTCGAACGGGTTGGTGATGATGTCCTTTTACGGGCGCGGGATTATTCTGTCATTTCTAAAGACGGAGAGCCAGAAACCTATGTTGTCAAGAAAACCGACCTTGATGCTATTTTGGTGAAGATGGACATTGCCTCTTTTCACGAAACAGGCAAAGGCGATGATAAGGTCAAAACGCCCCTTATAGATATGACGGATGCCTTTTTGGGTAAGGTTAAAGGGCTTGAAGGCCTGCGGCGTGGTAAAATGGATGGCAAGGCGTCTATTATTCACGATGTTAAAGCCTTTGAAGCAAATATTGAGGCGCGCGTTCTGGGTAAGTTTACCGTAAAACCGGCCCCGCTTCGTCCCGGTCAAACACGCTCAGGCCCGCCAAGAGAGCCGGAAGACATTACCGCAGAAATTCGTCACTCTATTCTAGCTCTGCCCGAGACGCTTATGAAGCCGCGCCATTATAATCACCGCGTAGGATTTTTTGATGCCCGCTATCAAGATTATACGGGGGACAAAAATAAAGTACAGGAAACGCGCTTTATCAAACGGTGGCGTCTGGTCAAAAAAGACCCAGAGGCCGCTATTAGTGAGCCTGTTGAGCCGATTGTTTGGTATATCGACCGCGGCACACCGACACGCTATATTGAAGCGACACGCGAAGGCATTGAGTTCTGGGGCGAAGCCTTTGAGCAAGCGGGCTTTAAGAATGCGATTGTCGCTAAAATGGCGCCAACCGTTGAAGAAGACCCGGACTGGGATCCTGAAGATGCGCGCTATGCCGTTGTGCGATGGGTACCCTCTGTGATTCCGAATGCGAATGGGCCGCATGTTGCGGATCCGCGAACAGGTGAAATTATCGAAGCCGATGTGCGTATGTATCACAATGTCATTAAGTTGGTTGAGGAATGGTATTTCGCGCAGGCCGGTGCAACAGACCCCCGGGCGAGCAAGCTCCCCCTGCCCGATGATGTTATGTCAGATTTAGTCCGCTTTGTTGTCGCCCATGAAGTTGGTCATTCCATTGGCCTACACCATAATTTCTTGGGCTCTAACGCTTATAGCGTTGAGCAGCTCCGTGACCCTGAGTTTGTCGCCAAGAACGGCGTCGCATCCTCTATCATGGATTATGCGCGGTTTAATTACGTCATTCAGCCCGAAGACGGCGTCTCGCCGATTGACTATGTACCGGGCCCCTATGACAAATTTGCGATTGAGTGGGGCTATACTGAGTTTCCTGGAAATTTAAGTGCCGAGGAGGAAATTCCGCTCCTTAATGATATTGCTGATCGTCAGCTTGAAAACCCCGCTTATCGTTGGGATAGCTATTCCGACGGCGCGCAATGGGATCCACGTATTCAAACCGAAGATATTGGCAATGATGCCATGGAGGCGACTCGTCTCGGCATGTTGAACTTGGCGCGCATAATGGACAATTTAGTTGATGCGGCCAGTTATGAGCCGGGGCAGAGCTATGAAGAAATTGGCGTCGCTTATAGGGCGCTCGCTAGTCAGTTTAGCCGTGAGCTTGGCCATGTGACCAAATATGTTGGCGGGTCGATCTATCGCCGTGAGTTGGCTCAAGGACAAAGCCAATCAGATGTCTATGATAGCTTCCCGCTAGCCAAGCAGCAGGAGGCGCTTGATTTTCTTAAAGATAATGCGTTCACCCTCCCCGAGTTTTGGCGTAATCCAGAGGTTCTAAAACGGATTGGCCATGACACTTATATGGAAACCGTAACCCGCTTTGGTAACAGGACTTTAAATGGGCTTTTGTCACCCAATCGGATTGCCCATATTGTTGAGCAGCGTGCGGGCGGGCTGGAGACTTACGACCCTGTTAAATTATTTTCAGAGGTTCGCCGGTCTTTGTTTAAGGAGGCCGGCCTTATGGGCGGAGATGTATCGGCCTATCGCCGCCATCTTCAATCTAGCTTTGTTAATATGATGATTAATAATCTTGAGCCGTCAAAGGGCCCGAATGCGCGTGTTGTTACAGAAGACTACCGCGCGCTGGCTCGGGCCTCATTGGCCGAGTTGAAAAAAGATTTGAAACGCGCATCAAAGAGAAAAACCTTATCGGGGCTTCATTTTGCCAATCTTGCCGCGAAAATCGACAAAGCTCTTACGGCGGATTAAATCCTACGTTGGATTAATCGGTTGTTTTGAAATGAATAGGCCGCAATGACGTCATCTGTCATTGCGGCCTATTTAATGATATCTGCGGATATCTCTTTGAATAACAGGCCTTAAGCCAAGAGTATAAATAAAAGTTTCGGGCCTGAAATCCGCAGGGAAATAGGCTTGCATCTTAAATGAAACTAGCGGAAGCTATAGATGTGGTTTGTTGATTTTCCGAGCCTGATATGAAAATGAGAGCCTTAGGACAAACATGACTTTAATAATTAAAAATCATTTCATAGCCCTATAATGAAGCGACGCGATCTTATTTTAGCCAGTACAGCTATTGCAACAGGCGCAGGCGTTGTGGGTGCGCTTTCACGCTCTAACCGCAAAGATGTTAAGCCGTCAATTATAGCCGCTTCGAGCGACATCGCGCGGCCCGCCATTAATAAGGGATTAAAAGAATTTCGTATGGTCACAAGTTGGCCGAAGGATTTCCCCGGCCTCGGCATCATGCCGGTGCGCTTCGCCGACGCCGTGCGGGAGATGACGGACGGTTTGCTGGACGTGAAGGTCTACGCGGCCGGAGAGCTCGTCGGAGCGCTCGAATGTTTCAACGCGACCGCGACG
>CAZEOD010000010.1:63451-64438 GCA_964513675.1 uncultured Caulobacterales bacterium
GCTAATCGTTTCGCCGCTGGCCTCGGAGAGATTAGTGAGGGCCGAATTAATGTCAAAGTTTTCGCGGCAGGTGAACTTGTTGGCGCGGCAGAATGTTTTGATGCCGCCGCAACTGGCGCGGCCGACATGTATCACGCTGCTGAATATTACTGGCAAGGAAAATCAAAAGGGTTCTCATTTTTTACCGCTGTCCCTATGGGTATGACAGCGGCTGAAATTATGGGCTGGATTGACCACGGCGGCGGACAGGCGCTGTGGGATGATTTATCCGCACAATTTAATATAAAAGCCTTTCAAGCCGGAAATACCGGCCACCAAGCTGGCGGTTGGTTTAAACGCGAGATGAATAGCCTTGAAGATTTTAAAGGCCTGAAAATGCGTATGCCGGGCCTTGGCGGTGATGTGATTCGCCGGCTTGGCGGGGCGGCTGTTCGGTTGTCTGGCGGCGAGATTTATCAAGCCCTTCAATCAGGAAATATTGACGCAACGGAATGGGTTGGGCCGTGGAATGATATTGCGTTCGGATTTTACCGCGAAGCTCCTTATTATTATGCGCCCGGATTTCATGAACCCGGAGCATCTTTATCCGTTGGTATAAATCTTGACATATGGAATAGCTTTACCGCAACAGAGCAAAAAATGGTCAGCTACGCCGCGCAACATGCGAATAACACAAGCCTTGGCGAATATACATATGAGAATGCGAAGGCTCTGGATACATTACGCCGTGAGCATGGCATCAGCCCGCGTTTTTTCAGCCAAGAGATTATGGTCGAGATTGGCCGCGTCTGCGAAGATGTTGTAAATGAGCTTGGAACCTCCGACCGTCAAACGCGGCGCATTTATGAAAGCTATAAATCGGCGCGCGATCAATATGCCAAATGGACAGAAATGAGTGATGGCCGTTATATCGCCGCGCGCGGCGCCGCGCGCGCCTCAATGCAATAACGCTTAATATATGGAGTCATATCTTGATTTCATCAGCGG
>CAZEOD010000011.1:0-1962 GCA_964513675.1 uncultured Caulobacterales bacterium
AAGCGACAGTGCCCAAAGTGACGGTGATAACCCGCAAAGCTTATGGGGGGGCCTATTGCGTCATGGCACCGAAACATCTCGGCGCGGATTTAAACTATGCTTGGCCAACGGCGCAAATCGCTGTGATGGGCGCAAAAGGCGCGGTTGAAATTCTGCACCGTAAAGACTTAGGCGACGCGGAGAAAATCCTGAAACATACCGAAGAATATGAAGATAAATTCCTCAGCCCGTTCCGCGCCGCAGAACGCGGCTATATAGACGAGGTCATCCAGCCCCGCTCGACCCGCAAACGCATCTGCCGCGCCTTCTCATTACTTGCCGAAAAGCAAGCGGAGATGCCGTGGAAAAAACACGATAATTTGCCGTTGTGAAAAACCCGCTTTCTTATAACGTCATCCTCGGGCCAAGACCTGAGGATCCATTTATCAACGCGGGATGGACCCTCGGGTCAGGCCCGAGGGTGACGGGTGGTAGCTTTTGTTGGGCTACACAATGGAGGTAGACAAACGACTAATTCTGAAAAGTGAAAAAGAGGATAGCAGATACGTACCCGTACGCATTTCGCGTCCTCTATTAGAAGAGTGCGGATACCGATGCTCTAACCCGACATGTAAAGGAACATCAGCGCTTCAACTAGAGCATATTGACGATTGGGCAAAACTAGAGTTTAAAAAACACAAATTTGACAAGATGATTGTACTTTGCGCGACTTGTCATGCGCGCGTTACATCAGGGGAAATTCATAAGAACGCCATTCGGACATATAAGAGAAATTTGGCTGTAATTTCGGGGCGATACTCTCTGTTCGAAATTAGACTCCTGGAGAAGTATTGGGAGGCGGATTTGAAAAAATCTACCGATATTCCGACTCATTTAACACATACTGGTGCCATTCCTTCTGTGTTTGATGAAGTGGATTTAATTCATCTAAAAGGACTTCAACGAGATGGCTTAATTTCTGTTAGGGAATTTAACTTCTTCAATCCAAATAACCTTAATGCTAAAAGGATAACGGACACGATTGGCGCTGAAAGTGCTAAACCTTTTCTTGGTTCAATGAACATAAACCAATATCTTGTGAGCCCTACTTTAAAAGCTCTAGAATTTATCACCGACTACTTTGGCGGACGTGAAGTAAAATGAAAAAAATGAAAAAAATCCTCATAGCTAATCGCGGTGAAATTGCCTGCCGCGTCATAAAAACCGCCCGTAAGATGGGTATTGCGACGGTGGCGGTTTATTCCGATGCGGATAAAAATGCGCTGCATGTTGAGATGGCGGATGAGGCGGTTCATATTGGCGCGCCGGCGGCGAATCAATCTTATTTGGTGATGGATAAAATCATGGCCGCGATTGAGCAAACCGGCGCAGATGCGGTGCATCCGGGTTATGGCTTTCTGTCGGAAAATCCTGAATTTGCGAAATTGCTCGCGAAGAAAAAAATCACCTTTATCGGGCCGAACCCCCATGCGATTGTCTCCATGGGCGATAAAATTACCTCCAAGAAACTCGCGCAAGAGGCAGGGGTGTCCTGCGTTCCGGGTCATATGGGCCTGATTGAAGACGCCGATGAAGCGGTGAAAATTTCGCGGCAGGTTGGCTATCCTGTGATGATTAAAGCCTCGGCTGGCGGCGGCGGCAAAGGCATGCGCATTGCGTGGAATGACGAGGAGGCCCGCGAAGGGTTTCAGTCGTCTAAAAATGAAGCCGCGAGCTCTTTTGGCGATGACCGCATCTTTATCGAAAAATTCGTCGAGCAGCCCCGCCATATTGAAATCCAAGTGTTGGGCGATAAACAGGGTAATGTAATCTATTTAAATGAGCGCGAATGTTCCATTCAGCGCCGCAACCAGAAAGTCATCGAAGAGGCCCCGTCGCCCTTCCTAGATGAAGCCACACGCGCCGCGATGGGCGCGGAATCTGTGGCTCTCGCTAAGGCCGTTAATTATGACAGTGCCGGAA
>CAZEOD010000011.1:1972-8058 GCA_964513675.1 uncultured Caulobacterales bacterium
GATGTGAAAATAAATGGCTGGGCGCTGGAATCGCGCATTTATGCCGAAGACCCTTATCGTAATTTCCTCCCTTCAATCGGGCGGTTGGTTCGCTATCGTCCTCCCGAAGAAGGCAAGCTATCTGATGGCGCGATTATCCGTAATGATACGGGCGTCTTTGAAGGCGGCGAAATTTCAATGTATTATGATCCGATGATCGCCAAGCTTTGCACATGGGGCGAAGACCGCGGCGCGGCTCTTAATGCGATGAAAGACGCTTTAGATGTGTTTGAACTCGAGGGTATCGGCCATAATATTCCGTTCTTATCGGCGGTTTATGACCATGACCGTTTTGAGCGCGGCGATATTACCACGGGGTTTATTGCCGAAGAATATCCTGATGGGTTCGAAGGCGCGCAGGAAAATTCGGGCCATATTCGCAAAATCGCCGCTATCTGCGCTCTCATGCATGATGTCTCCGAGACGCGCGCAGCAGAGATTCAGGGCGCTTTGCCAAATCATGAGCGCCATGTGCCAGATGAATGGGCCGTTGAGGTTGGCGATAAAAATTACAGTATTGAGATCGACGGGCCGGCCCAAAATTGCCGGATTATTGCGAATGATGATACGGATAAGGCCGCGATAGAATTGGACGTTTTAACCGTCTGGACGCCGGGGCAGGGGCTTGTTCGCACCTTGATTGATAATAAGCCGTTTAATTTTAAAGCTACGCCTGCGCCCGAAGGCTATCATGTGCGTCATCGGGGCTGTGAATTTAATGTCAAAATCCGTACCCCGCGCGGAGCTGAACTCGCGAAGCTCATGCCCATTAAAACTGCGCCGGATACGTCTAATTTGCTGCTATGTCCGATGCCGGGCGTGATCGTTTCTATCCTTGTTGAGGAGGGTCAAACTGTTCAAGATGGACAAGCCCTCGCGGTGGTTGAAGCCATGAAAATGGAAAACACGCTGCGGGCCGAGACTAAAGCCGTGGTCGGAAAAATCAAGGCAGCAGCAGGCGATAACCTCGCGGTGGATGCGGTGATTATGGAATTTGAGACAGGCAGCTAAGCGGCGATCTGTCGAAAGATGAAAATATGAAAAACCTCACCTTTGAAGATTGGGCCGCTTTGGCCGAAAAGGAACTGCGCGGGCGGGCGCTGTCTGAACTCACCACGCCAACGCCCGAAAATATTACGATTAAACCAGTTTACACGGCCGAAGATGTGCCCGAAAGCGCGGCGCAGGAATTGCCGGGTTTTGCGCCGTTTACGCGCGGGGTCCGCGCGACGATGTATGCGAACCGGCCGTGGACAATCCGTCAATATGCGGGGTTTTCGACGGCGGAAGAATCCAATGAATTTTACCGTAAAAACCTAGCGGCGGGGCAAAAGGGATTGTCTGTTGCTTTTGATCTGGCGACGCACCGCGGCTATGATAGTGACCATCCGCGCGTCTCGGGCGATGTCGGTAAAGCCGGCGTAGCGATTGATAGCGTCGAAGATATGAAAATACTTTTCGACGGTATTCCGCTGGATAAAATGAGCGTATCTATGACGATGAACGGCGCGGTCATTCCTATTCTCGCTATGTTTGTTGTCGCAGGCGAAGAGCAAGGCGTTGACCGCGCGGCGCTGTCGGGGACGATACAAAATGACGTGCTGAAAGAATTTATGGTGCGTAATACTTATATTTATCCGCCTGAACCGAGTATGCGGATTATTGGCGATATTATCGAATTTACCTCCGCTGAGATGCCGAAATATAATTCTATTTCAATATCGGGTTATCATATGCAGGAAGCCGGCGCGACCCTCGCGCAGGAGTTGGCTTATACGCTTGCTGATGGGCGTGAATATGTCCGTGCGGCGCTGGCCAAGGGATTGGATATTGACGCTTTTGCGGGGCGGCTATCGTTCTTTTTCTGTATCGGGATGAATGTCTTTATGGAGGCGGCGAAGCTACGGGCGGCGCGTCAATTATGGGCGCGGATTATGACCGATTTCGGCGCCAAGGCAGAGCGCTCTAAAATGCTGCGCACCCATTGCCAAACCTCGGGTGTGTCGCTGACGGAGCAAGATCCGTATAATAATATTATCCGAACCTCTTTCGAGGCCATGGCGGCCGTTTTGGGCGGGACGCAAAGCCTACACACAAATAGCTTTGATGAAGCCATTGCACTGCCAACAGAGTTTTCCGCGCGAATTGCGCGTAATACGCAATTAATTTTACAAAATGAGACGGGCGTTACCGATGTTGTTGATCCGCTAGCAGGGTCTTATTATGTCGAGAGCCTGACGAAATCTTTGGCCGATACCGCATGGGCGATGATGGAGGAGATCGAAGCCGCTGGCGGCATGACCAAAGCGATTGAGGCGGGGCTGCCGAAAATGGCGATTGAAGAGGCCGCCGCGCGGCGTCAGGCCCGCATTGACCAAGGGCATGACGTGATTGTTGGCGTGAATAAATTCCGTCTTGATGATGAACCCCCTGTCGATATTTTAGATATTGATAATGCTAAAGTTCGGCAGGGACAGATTAAGCGCATTAAAGAGCTTCGCCGAAACCGCGACTCGCGCGCCTGTGCGGCGGCGCTGGCTGATCTGGCGGCGGCGGCGCAATCGGGCGAGGGGAATTTGCTGGCTTTATCTGTTAAGGCGGCGAGGGCGCGGGCGACATTGGGCGAAATATCTGACGCAATGGAAACCGCTTTTGGGCGTCATAACCCTGTGACGCGGGTGATTAAAGGTGTCTATGCGGATGTCTATAAGGGCGATCCTGTTTATGAAAATATTCAGCAGAAAATTAAACATTATGAGGCAGAAAAGAAATCTCTACCCCATGTTTTAATTGCGAAAATGGGCCAAGATGGCCATGATCGCGGCGCGAAAGTTATTGCGACAGCTTTTGCTGATTTAGGGTTTAAGGTCGATATAACCTCTTTATTTTCGACCGCTGAAGAAACCGCCGAGATGGCTATTCGCCTTGGGGTTGACGCGATTGGCGTGTCTTCACTGGCTGCGGGGCATAAGACGCTTATTCCCGAATTAATTGAAATTTTACGCGCTAAAGACCGCAGGGATATACGCATTTTCGCGGGCGGCGTTATCCCCGAGCAAGATTATAGCTTTCTAAGGGCGGCGGGCGTTGAAGAAATTTTTGGCCCGGGATCTAATGTTATGGATTGCGCTCATGCGGTTCTCGCTATCATCGAAGGCAAGCGGCGTAATCGATAGGGCTGTGAGGAGACTAAGCTGCGCGCGGCGAATTTTTCTATTGCATAATTCTGGCGGGCCTTTAATCGACATATAGTGTTCGTATTCGAACGTTATTAGGCTGCAATGCGCGAATAGGAACATGATATTCTGGCGTTGCTGCAAAATTACTGCTGCGCTTTAATCATGAGCGGTTGATTAGGGAGGCCTGATTTTTGGCTAACATTAAAGATATGTTCGAAACGTGGTTTTCTGCCCCGCCGGACTTGCACCGCTTTACACCGGGGCGGGTCAATTTAATCGGTGAGCACACGGATTATAATGGAGGATGGGTCTTTCCAACGGCGGTGCCGCAAGGCTTAAAATTGGCGATGTCTGCGCGTGCGGATGATGAGATCCATATATTATCTGATAAATTTGATAAGGCCTCCATTCGGAGTTTAACCGACAGGGCGGAGGATCATTGGTCGGATTATGCGGTTGGCGCTATTAAGCTTGCGAATGAAGCGGGCTTTCTTAGCGGCGGGGCGAGCATTGCGGTGGCATCTGACTTACCCTTTGGGGCCGGCTTGTCTTCATCCGCCGCGATTTGCGTGGGGCTATTAAAACTGGCGCGTGATTTAGCCGGCGCGGACATGAGCGATACCGATATTGCTGTCTTGGCGCGGCGCGTTGAAAATGAATTTATCGGCATGCCTTGCGGGATTATGGACCAGATGGCGGTGGCGCATTGCACGCTCGGCACGGCGATTGCGCTGGACACCGACAGCCTAGAGTTTGACCCGGTGAGCTTGCCAGATGATTATCATATGGCCGTGATTCATTCGGGGCATTACCGTTTGCTAAGTGAAGGCCGTTACAAAATCCGCAAAGAAGAATGTGATCTTGCCAAAGAGATTTTAGGCCGCACGGATTTATGCCGCTTGACCGCCGATGAGCTTGCAGGCCTTGAGGGCAAAGTTTCGGCGGATGTGTTTCGCCGAACGCGCCATTGTATGCGCGAGCATCAGCGCGTCTTGGGCGCTGTTAAGGCGCTGCGCGGCGGGAATATTACCGATTTCGGACGCCTTATGACGGAAAGCCATAAGTCTATGCGCGATGATTTCGAGATTAGCTTACCGGACATTGACCGCCTTGTCGCCGATGCCGTAAAGCTGGGCGCGCTTGGGGCGCGTATGACGGGCGGCGGATTTGGCGGCTGTATTGTTGCTTGCGTCGCTAAAGACAAAATGGAAATATGGCGAGCCGCGCTTTTGGCGGCGCATGAAGAAGCATTTTTTATATGTTAGGGGTGAGCGATGAAAGCTTATAATCTCAGCGGCGGCTCCGCCATTGTTGTTGGCGGCGCGGGATATATCGGCAGCCATGTCTGCAAAGCTTTAGCCGCGCAGGGCGTGACGCCGATTGTGTTTGATAATTTTTCCTGTGGTCATAAACATGCGGTGAAATGGGGCGATTATGTCGAGGTCGATGTCCGAGACCGAAACGCTATTTTTAAAGCCTGCGAGGCGCATAAACAGGTTAAAACCATTATCCATCTCGCCAGTTCTATCGAGGTTGGAGAGGGGGAAAAAAATCCCGCTTTTTTCTATGAAAATAATGTCCTTGGCGCGCTAAACCTTTTGGACGCGATGCATGCAGCGGGGCAAGACCGGTTGATCTTTTCATCCACCTGCGCGACTTATGGCGAGTTAGATGTCATGCCGCTTGTCGAGACCATGGTGCAAAACCCGTTCTCTGTTTATGGTAAAACCAAGCTTGCGATAGAGCATATGATTCAAAGCTATCATAAATCTTACGGGCTTAATTATGTGACGCTGCGTTATTTTAATGCATCTGGAGCTGACCCAGAGGGTGATATTGGCGAAGAACATGACCCTGAGACGCATCTTATCCCTAACGCCCTTAAGGCGGCGGCAGGACTGGGTAAGGGGCTGACTTTATTTGGTACGGATTATGATACGCCGGACGGCACATGTGTGCGGGATTATATTCACGTCAATGACATTGCCGCCGCCCATTTGGACGCGATGACCGCTTTTGATAAGGGCTTGACCCAAACCGAGGTCAATATCGGCACAGGCGTCGGGATTAGTGTTTTAGAGATTATCAAAATGATTGAAACCGTAACGGGGCTTGCGGTGCCCTATACCAAAGGCCCGCGCCGCGATGGTGATTTAACGCAATTATATGCCGATGCGTCCCGCGCCAAGGCGGTTTTGGGCTTTGAGCCGCAATATTCAAATTTGGGAAAAATTATAGAGACAGCGTGGCGGTTTCATCGTAAAGCATGGACTATAAGTTAATACTCATTCTCATTTGCAGGTTTAATTATGGATAATCCAAAGCTTAGAAAAACACTTATCAATCTACATTTGCTCTTTGCCGCCTTTATGGCGCCGGCCTTTATATTGGTCGCTGTTTCGGGCGGGCTCTATCTGACGGGCAATAAAGGCCAAGTGAGTAAAACGGATGTTGCCCTACCTGCGGCGGCTGTTTTAGATTTTAAATCGGCCTCGATTGAAGATGACGTGCGCAGCCTTTTAAGCGAGGCGGGGATTAAACATAAGTTTGAATATGTTAGAAATCGCGGAAGCCGCATAGAGCTTCGCCCGACATCGAAAACCTATTTGGAAATATCGCAAACGCCCAGCGGATTAAAAGCGGCAAGGGTGAAACCAAATTTTCAAAAATCCATGATGGAGCTTCATAAAGGCCATGGCCCAAAGCTGTTTAAAACCTACCAAAAGCTTGTCGCCCTCGCTTTAATCGGTGTCGTTCTTGGCGGCTTTATGGTCGGCCTGCTCGCTAAGGCCTACCGCCGTAAAACTATAGTTGCGACGGTGTTAGGTTTGCTCGCATTTTTGGGTTTGGCGCTATTTTAGGCAAGAG
>CAZEOD010000011.1:8158-55207 GCA_964513675.1 uncultured Caulobacterales bacterium
GCGACGGTGTTAGGTTTGCTCGCATTTTTGGGTTTGGCGCTATTTTAGGCAAGAGGTTTTGCCTAAATTTGGCGGCGCCTCTTTCTTAACATCCCGTATGACGCCATATCCCGTATAACGCCGCGTCATTATTGAAGGGTGAGTTTCATTTTGCTTTATGCTAAACTGTTATAACGGCGCGGCAAGAAGGCATATGGAATATGAAAACACTGAATATTAATGGGGCGTCATTTCAAACGGATGCGGATGAAGATACGCCGCTATTATGGGTTATTCGCGATGAAATTGGCCTAACAGGGACGAAATTTGGCTGCGGGATTGCCATGTGCGGCGCCTGTACCGTGCATGTTGACGGCCAGCCTGTCCGGTCTTGCTCTTACCCGCTCGGCGCGATTGACAGCGAAGCGATTACGACGATTGAAGGCCTTGGCACACCTGATGCGCTCCATGCCCTGCAAGCGGCGTGGATAGAGCATCAGGTCGCGCAATGCGGCTATTGCCAATCGGGACAGATCATGAGCGCCGCCGCTTTGCTGAAAGACATACCGAACCCGACAGATGCCGAGATTGATGCGGCAATGTCTGGTAATCTATGCCGCTGCGGAACTTACCCCCGTATTCGCGCCGCTATTCATGCGGCCGCGAAAACGGCAAGTTCGGAGGGTTAGGCCATGGCTAAAGGTGTTAAAAAGCAGCGCGGCAAAATTGGCACAATAGCGCGCCGCACATTTCTTATCGGCTCTGCCGCTGTGGCGGGCGGGGCGGCCTTTGGTGTTTGGCGCTATAAAACGCCTTACGGGAACCCGCTGGAAGACGGGCTTGGCGCAGGCGAAGCGGCGCTAACGCCTTATGTTAAAATAGACCAAAACGGCGTCACCATTATCACCCCGCGCAGCGAAATGGGCCAAGGTGTGCAGACTACATTGGCAGCTATGGTCGCTGAGGAATTAGATATTAAGTGGCAAGATGTGAAGGTTGAAGCCGGCCCGCCCTCCAAGGCCTATTACAACGAAGCGATGCTTGAAGAGCTCGCAGGTTATCCCGCAACAGATACATCTGATAAGGCCATGCGTGCGCGGGGGATGACGAAGATTCCTGCGAAATTCATGGCCATGCATGTCACAGGCGGTTCGACCTCTATCGCGGATGGCTATGAGAAAATGCGGCTGGCGGGCGCGGCTGCGCGGCAGGCCCTTATCGGGGCGGCGGCAAAACGTAGCAGCGCGGCAAGTGGCAGCCTTCGCACAGAGGGCGGCGCGGTTATCCTGCCAAATGGAAAGCGGCTAAGCTATACAGAGCTGGCGATAGACGCGGCCAAGGTGAAGCTCCCTAAGCAGCCCGATTTAAAACCTAAATCTGATTGGAGGCTTTTAGGCCGCTCGCTACCACGGCTCGATATGACGGGTAAAGCGACGGGCACAGCGAGCTATAGTATAGATATGCGCTTGCCGGATATGGTTTACGCGGCCGTAAAAATGGGGCCAATCGTCGGCGCAAAACTGACCTCATATGACGGGGCTGCGGCGGAGGCGATGTCGGGGGTGAAAAAAATCATTCCAATCTCTGACGGCGTAGCGGTTCTCGCGCGCAATACATGGGCCGCGATGCAGGGCGCGCAGGCCGTTGAAGCTGAGTTTGATGTGCCTGATTATCCCCTAACATCTGCGGCGCAATTTGATGCGTTCGCGAGTCAGTTTGATGCGCAGCATTTGGACGGCGAAAAACGTAATGACGGCGATGTTCAAACCGCCCTTGCCGGCGGTGATGTGATAGAGCGTGAATATAAAGTACCCTATTTGGCCCATGCTACGATGGAGCCAATGAACGCCGCCGCGCAGCTTAAAAATGGCCGCCTTGATATTTGGGTTGGGACGCAATCTCCGCTTTTTGTTCAGGAAATGGCGCAAGAGCTCACGGGGTTATCTGCGAAGAATATCCATGTCCATACGCTTATGATGGGCGGCGCATTTGGCCGCCGCAGCGAGACGGATTATGTCTCTCAGGTGGTTGAGATTTCTAAAGCTGTTGAAGGCAGGCCAGTGAAATTAACATGGTCGCGCGAAGATGATATGCGTCATGATGTTTACCGCCCTATGGCAATGGCGCGTATGCGCGCAACCGTTAAAGAGGGCAAAGCCGAGGCGTTTGATGGTCAATTTATGTCGGCCTCAACTCTGGAGTCTGCCATGGGCCGCCGCGGGATGTCTATTCCGGGGCCAGATGTGACAACGGTGCAATCGGCGTGGGATCAACCTTTTGATATTCCGCATTACCGTATTCGCGGCTATAAAGCGGCGCAGCAATTACCGCTAGGATATTGGCGCTCTGTTGGGGCCTCACAAAATGCCTTTTTCCATGACTCTATGATGGATGAAATGGCGTTTGCAGCCGGTGTTGATCCGCTGGAGTTTCGTCTGCAATCCATTCGCCATATGCCAAGCCGCAAAGTGCTGGAAAAGCTAGGAACGATATCTGGATGGGGCGGCGCATTACCCGAAGGCCGCGCGCGGGGTGTTGGATTTTGCCTCTCATTTGGCGTGCCCTCTGCACAAGTCGTTGAGCTCGTTCAAACCGACGATGGCCTGAAAATAGACAAAGCCTTTGCCGTGGTTGATGTCGGTACGGCCCTAGATCCGCGCAATATAGAAGCGCAAGTTTTCGGCGGCATGAGCTTTGGGCTAACTGCCGCGATCATGGGCGAAATTACGGTGGAGGACGGCCGTGTGGTGCAAGGCAATTTCGATGAATATGACAGCTTGCGTATGTATCAATCTCCAAGCTTTGAGGTCGCTATTTTAGAAAATGAGCCGCATATTCGCGGCATAGGAGAGCCCGGAACGCCGCCCGCTGCGCCTGCGCTTGCCAATGCGGTTTTTGCACTGACGGGGACACGTATCCGCGAATTACCACTCAATAAATATGTCGATTTTGCGTAAAGGCTGAGAGGCCTTTTATTGCGGCGCTACGGGCTTTCATCTGAGTTTATTAATGATCTAATATGGATTTTTATGCGGCCAAATTTGAATATGACGTATATTTAACGGGACAGGGCCTCTCTTTCTTTGCAAATCAGAGCAAAGGGAGTGAATTATGCGCTATATATTGGGATTATGTTACGCGGCCGTTTTAGCGGCAAGCGGGGGGCAGGCCGTAGCTGATGACGCCGAGGCTGCGGTTGAGCTCCGAGACGCGATACGCTGTTTCCCCGTTAAAGGCATTGTCAATTATATGACGCGTTTTGACGGCCTTGATGATTCGAGAACAGATACATTACAGGCCAATTTTAAAGCGCGAATGGTGATAAGGGATGAGGGGGCTTATCCTGACCGTGTCTTCTTAAAATCAGGTGATGCAGAAACAGCTTTAGTCATAGCCGAGGACGGGCGGTTACAGGATTTCCCGCCTCTTGCTAAAGCTGCGCCAAAAGATACAGAGATTTGCGTGGAAGATAAAGCGCGCGCCGGCACACCTGTCGATCAACCCGGAGCGTCATTTAGCTTGCCATTAAGTATTGAGCTACAAAATAAAAGCGGCACATATAAGATGGCAGAGCTCGTCGATGGGTTGAAAGATGGCAAAGCGTTTTACAAAAAAATGGTCGGCGGCCCTTTGGCTATGCTCGTGCCGAAAATGACTCATCTCGTTATTTCTTATGACGAAGATAATGTGCCGCTTGATATCGCGGTTTTTAAAGGCGATCAGCTTATTGATACGCCGGCGGTTGAGGCGTTTAGCGGCGCTCATGTTATCCGGTTGAAAGATCTGAAAAATGCCGGTGCGAGCCATATCAAAATATCAGGCGGCGCGCATAATATAAGTCCCGCGCCCTCCATTAAGACGATGAAAAAATTCGGATTTGGCGATAACTAAGCGGTTTTATAGGAGCGGCGTTTATTGAGAGGGCGAACGCCCTATCTGCCCAACGGCATGAGGTGAACAAAAACGCTGGAGGGATTAGGCTCAGGACCTATTAATATCGCGGTTTAGACAGCTCAAAGCTGCCGCTCACGGTCTTTTTTAGCGCGCCTTGGACCAGCGTTGTCGATTTTTGACATGTTCCAACATGGCTGCAAATCGACGCCTTGTCCAAAACACGCTAAAAAAGATCTAAATTCACGCTATTAATAGGTCCTGAGCCTAGATTTTGCCGATGACCATATCTATCTAGCGTATACGTTATAAATGCTGGGGAGTGCCGCATGACATCACAGATTATATCCGACGTTATTGGGAATATTGGCCATATTACCTTGAACCGTCCCAAGGCGCTAAATGCGCTGACCTTGGAGATGTGCGAGGAGATTACCACGCTCATGACCGCATGGGAGGACAACCCAGATATCGCGGCTGTCTTAATTGACGGGGCGGGGGATCGCGCTTTTTGTGCCGGCGGGGATGTTATCTTGCTTCATGATAGCGGCAAGGCGAGCGACAAACGTGCTGAAACGTTCTGGCGGACTGAATATGCATTAAATGAGCTGATACAGCGCTATAGTAAACCCTTTATCACCTTGATCGACGGTATTGTTATGGGCGGCGGTGTCGGGCTGTCTGTGCATGGGGATTACCGTATTGCCGGCGATAATACAGTTTTTGCTATGCCTGAAACGGGCATTGGTTATTTCCCTGATGTGGGCGGGACATATTTCCTCCCGCGTCTGGGCATGGCGACAGGGCAATGGCTCGGCCTAACAGGCGCGCGGCTGAAAACAGCTCAATGCTGTTCGCTGGGCGTGGCAACGAATTATGTTCCGTCTGATAAGCATGAGGAGCTGAAACAAGCCCTTGGCCGCGCTAAACTGGATGGCAGCCGCGATATGGTTGAAAAAATCGTCAAACGCTTTAGCCGTAAAGCGCCCAAAGCGGAGGAGATTAATCCGTCTATCGGGGCCTTTTTTGCCGAATCTGCACAGGAAGTTCTTGAAAATCTTGATCGGGACGGAAGTGAATGGGCGCAAAAACAAGCTGAAAATTTGCGTAAAAAATCACCTTTAGCTTTGGCGGTGACATTTGAAGCCTTAAAGCGCGGCGGGCAAATGACATTTCGGGATGCCATGGCGCATGAGCTGGATATATCGCTGAATTTCCTCAAAACACAGGATTTCTACGAAGGTATTCGCGCGCAGCTTATTGATAAAGACCGAAATCCAAAATGGTCGCATGAGGCCTTGGAAAAAGTGACCAAAGCGCAACAAGAGCGCTTATTTAAAAATGTGTCAAAGCCGGCCTTGCAGTTTTTAGGTAATAGCTAAGGCCGCAAATCTGTGTGGTTGACTGTGACGCGGTAATTTGCGCGTGAGTGGCGGCCGCGCCAATAATCACTAACCTGCTGTGCCGAGGTGATTGAAAATTGGCCGCATAGGGACAGGTTATATTGAAATTTGGAGGCACCACCGAGAATCGAACTCGGGTACACGGATTTGCAATCCGCTGCGTCACCACTCCGCCATGGTGCCGTCCAGATGTGGCGATATATACAGGACTGTTACGCGGCGCAATGTCTTTTTTGCTCGAAGGCTAAGAAAGACTATATAGGTAAAAGCATGAGCAATATACGAAATCGACCGTTGAAGAATAGGGCGGCGCGCCGTATAGAGCGAAGTGAAAAATCAATTTGCCCTCATGGGCCGCAGTTAACCCTCGCGAAAGGGACGTTTTATGTATGATTTTGCAGTCTCCCGCCAACATATGGTGGATGGTCAAATCAGAACGAATGATGTCACAGATTTGCGGATTATTCGGGCTTTTAAATCCGTTCCGCGCGAAGCCTTTATTCCCAAAGCCAAACAGGCCGTGGCTTATAGTGATGTGAATATAAATGTCGATGGCCGCACAGTGATGCGTCCGCGTGATTTTGGTAAAATGCTACAAGGCCTTGATATAAACCCAACTGATGTTGCGCTCGATATTGGGTGTGCGCGCGGCTATTCATCCGCTATTTTAGCGCAGCTTTGCGAAACCGTTGTCAGCCTTGAGGTGAGCGACGAGATGGTGGAGCGCGCGACAGCAGAATTGGTCAAAGCCGATGTGATGAATGTTGCCGTTGTGAAGGGCGATTTAAAAGCTGGCGCACGCGAGCATGGGCCGTTTGACATTATTTTTGTCAACGGGGCCGTATCCGAAGTGCCGCAAAGCTGGTTCGATCAACTAGCTATGGGCGGGCGTTTAGCGGTTGTCCTTTTGAACGGCCCTATAGGTCAGGCGGTGATTTTTACGCGCGGCAAAGACGCCATTGGGAAAACGGTCATATGCGACGCAAGCCTGCCTTTGATAGACGGATTTAAGCGTGAGGTTGCTTTTCAGCTTTAAGATGCAGCTCTTATGAGCAAAAGGTGACGCGAATGGCATATTGCTTAAGATTTAAACGGTTAAGTGCTGTTGTCGTCATATTTGCGGGTTTTATCTTTGGCGGAAATATAAGTGCGGCGGCGGATGATTTGCCGCAAGTGCTCATTTCCGCTTATAATAAAAATCCGCGATTGCAAGCTGAGCGGGCGCGCGTTCGTGCCGTCGATGAAAATTATATCCAAGCGCGGGCGCAATCCCGCCCAACCATAGCGCTAAGCGGTAGTTTTGCAGGCTCGGCGGTTAGAACGCCTCAGCTTAGCTTTTTTGGGCCAGCGGGTGATGTGCAAACACAAACCGGCACGCCGGCCGCGGCGCAGTTAGAAATTATTCAGCCGATTTATCAAGGCGGCCGCCTCAAAGCGCAGCGTGGGCAGGCGCTGGCCGGAATTATGTCGGCGCGTGAATCGCTAAAAAATATGGAGCAGAATATTTTCTTAGCGGCGGCCAATGCCTATGTTGATATTATTCGTGATGAAGCCACGGCCAGAATACGCCGTAAAAATGTTCAAGTTTTATCACGTCAAAAACAAGCCGCAGAAGTCAGCTTTGATATTGGCGATGGGACACGCACTGACATTGCGCAATCTGATAATCGTTTGGCAGGGGCTGAAATTGGCTTGGCGTCAGCGGATGCGCAGCTTGAGGCGAGCCGCGCGGTCTTTCGCCGTGTTGTCGGGCGTGATCCTATTGATCTTCAGCCTGTACCCAAAATGGTTATTCCAAACACAGCGCAGGAGGCTATTTCCATTGCGCTGGGTAATAACCCTGACCTCAATGCCGCTCGGTTTAATCGCGATGCGTCGGAATATGATATTAATATAGCGAGATCGGCGACAAAGCCGAGCCTGTCGTTAAATGCGAGTGCGGCGGCGCAAAGAGATCAAATATTAGGGTTTGAGAGAGCCGATGCTTTGACGCTAACAGCGCAGCTTAGGGTGCCTATTTTTTCTGCGGGGATGAATCAATCGCGTATCCGGCAAGCCCGCCATGTTAAAACACGTTTGGATTTTGAACTTCGGGCGGCCGAGCTCCAAATTTCTCAAAATGTAACGCAGCTATGGGCGCAAATTGATGCCTCACAGCGGAGTTTACTTGCAAGTCAGCGGCAAGTTGATGCGGCAAAATTTGCTTTTGAAGGCGTTGAGCTTGAGCAGCAAGTTGGAACGCGGAGTGTTCTTGATGTTCTTGACGCTGAGCAAGAAGTTCTGAATGCGCAGATTAATAATCTGGCGGCGCAGCGAAATTTGGATGCCGCTATTTTTCAGCTTTTAGCCATAATGGGAACGTTTAACGCTAATAGCTTACAGCTTCCCGTTGATATTTATGACCCGCGCGATAACTTTGAAGATGTTCGGTCTGATATCTTACATAATTTCACAGATAATTATGTTCCCGATGTCGTTAAAGCGCCTGTTGTTAGGGTCAAAGATAGCTTATTGCCCGCAATAGGTAACGCCGTAGCCGCAAGCGGCCTTAACGATCATCTGGAGCGTGCGGGGGACGCGGCGGGCGGCGCCGCTCATGCGGCGGGTAAAGGGTTTAAAACAACTATAGACGCAGTTACGCGCCGCCCTTTAAAGCCGGTTCCCGTAAAGTCGGTTCCCGTAAAGCCGGTTAAGGGTCAGTCTGACTGATATCTTCGGTTTCTGGGCCTTTAGGCGCTTAATACACATTGGGCGCTAGAGCCGAGCTATATGCCAAGCGTGATTTTGACCTTGCCGATTGATCTCAACAGCCTCTGCGCGCTTTATGCTTGTTTTTTTCAATCTCTAATGCGTAGCAAAGGCTAAAATTTAAAAAAGATTGGCGAATGGAGGAAATCCTTTGTGGAAATCTAGTGTATTCTTAAGCTGACCACACTAGACAAGTAATTAACCATAGCTTAGCACTATAGATCACCTTGGTTGAATCCGGCCTTAATAATTACGCCTGTGAGGATATATGACAGACGGCACGTCTGATAACAATAAATCATCGCTTGATCCATCGGAGCCATCGATGGAGGATATTCTTGCGTCTATTCGGCAGTTGATTGCTGATGATGATGTTCCGGGCGGCGCGATTATTTCTGCTGATGAGGCGCCTCTTGATACAGAGGAACTCAGCGCGCCGGAGAAAACAGATTTTGTCAGCGGCGATGAGGCGGCTTTTGTTGAGCCTTTTGAGCTTACAAATATTCTGGATGTTGCCGAAAATATTCCGGCTGCCGCCGCTGCCCCGATAGCGGCGAGCATGACAGATGTGCCTATACCTGAAATTGACATTGAAGCTGTCCCGCTGACATCAAGCGGCGATCTGGATGATGAAATTGATTTACCTGTCCAGTCGTTGATTGATGATATTATGGGCGTCGATGTTGAAGCCTCTTTGGAGGATGTGAAACCCGCCGCTGAAGCTGATGCCGATATAGAAACGGCTCTTAATGAGCTTATTTCAGATGTTGACCGTGGCAGCGATGAGTCTCAGGGCTCTGTGGGGGCTCAGCAAGATCAGCCGAATGTCGCCGCTCTGGATATTGAAGGCCTATTTGAGACGGGCGAAACGGATGTCCCGGGCATAGATGCTGCCGACATAGATGTTGATAATGAGCTGATGGGTGATCTTTTACCGGCTCAAGGTGATGACGCGGCTATTGAGCCGTCAATTGATGATATTTTGAATGACTTATCAAATGAGCTAGATATGTCGGCTCCGCTTGAAACTAAAGCCGAGGTTGATGTTGAAACCGAGACTAAAACTGAAATTGACGTTCAAACTGGAGATGTTGAAGAGTTAGGGCAAGATTTTGATAGCCTTATGGCTGAATTTACGGCGGGTGATGATATCGAAACAGGGCTTGATAGTCTTGTGGAGACGTCGCCAGATGATTTAGAAACAGCCAGTTTCACGGCAAATGTCGCCGCCGGAGATGCGCCGTCCACTGACGCTGAAATCGGTCATTTGATTGATGATTTAATGGCCAATGAAACCCTTGGTTCGTCTGTTGATGATGCGGCTGATGATATGTCTGAGATGTCAGATATGGATGCCATATTAGCCGGTCGTGTCGATAACGACGCTGTAGTAGATGCGGGCGCACCAGAGCAGAGCGGCCCTGATGGGGGCGCTGATAATGTCGCCGCTGAAACATCTGATGAAACATCTGACCCCGATATCGAATTAGTAAAATCATTAATGGCAGAATTAACCGAAACGCCGGATGATTATGAAGCGGGCGGTGTTGATAGTCATGACGATGTTGCGGCTGAAAGTCAGGGACAATTTGAAGACTTATCTGACGATGGCAATGATGATATTTTAGCAGATTTATTAAATGAAACGCTTTCATCCGAAGAAGGGATTCAGACCGATATACAGGCTGATATTAGTCAAGACGTCGAGGCCATTACAGGTGAGACGCCTGCGGGCTCGTCTTTAACAGATCTGGCCGATGCGCTATCAACCGGCGATAATGACGCCTTGGCGGCGCCATCAGATAATAATATTGCCGCGGCCGGAATAGCCGCAAGCCCTCTTGTGGCCGCCCTCATAGCGAATACATCAGCGCCTCAACCCTCGGCTTTAGATGCTTTAATGCGTGATGACGCCATTGAATTAGACAGTGATGTAGACGTGGCCGTGCCCTTGTTAGATGTAGCGGAAACGCCTGATATAGATGATGTCACCTCCGATGATATCGTGTCCGGACTTGCCGACATGGGCGCAGCGGCTGAGCTTGAAGCCCCAGTAGAAGCCCCAGTAGAAGCCCCGGTAGAAGTTAACGTGCAAGCCGCGCCAGCAGATAGCGATACTGATTCTTTCAATATGGATGATTTGGTTGCTGATATTGTCGCTGGTGATGATATTGCATCTGATGAACAAATAGCTATAGATGCTGATGACGCACATCTTGGAGAGGCCCTCGTTGGTCTTCTTGATGATAATGCCGCGATGGTAAATAAAGACGTTGATACAGGCGCTACCGATATCGACATAGACGTGACCCATGATGTGGGCCTTATTGATGATTTAATGGCGCATGAACCGAATGAAGCGCTTGACGCTTCCCCCGAAACACTGAACATAAATTCAGAAACATCCGACATGGAGATAGAGGATATGGCTGTTAAATCTGCCCGTGAAACAATTTTAGATGAAGTCACAGAAACGGCTGCGGCCTCTGCTTTTGCATCGCTAAATCAGGTCGTTGAGGAAAAGGCTGTCGTCGCCGAGCGCGGTGACCGTATTGGTGATCTTGTAACGTCGGCGTTAGAGCCAATGTTGAAAGAATGGCTGGACGCTAACCTTAAAGGTATCGTCGAGCGGGCCGTACAAAAAGAGGTGAAGCGTATTTCATCTGGGAAATAGCTTTCACTAAATCTGTGCTGCTGCCCCCGCAATGTCGGGGGCTTTTGCGTTTAATAAGACAAAAAACTGGATTTGGCTGTCAGACAGGTTATTGACAATCAAACTCTGATAATAAGACCTTTGATTATGCTGGATAAAAACTTCAATCCGACCGACGCCGAGCCCCGCCTGTATAAGATGTGGGAGGAGAGCGGCGCTTTTAAGCCTAAAATGGATACAAGCCTTGAGGCTTATTCGATCGTCATTCCGCCGCCCAATGTGACGGGTAATTTGCATATGGGCCATGCGGTGAATAATACGATTCAGGATATTTTGATCCGTTTTGAACGTATGCGCGGCAAGGATGTGCTGTGGCAACCGGGCGCGGATCACGCGGGTATTGCCACGCAAATGGTTGTTGAGCGTAAACTCGCGGCTGAAGGTAAAGCGCGTAAAGATATGACGCGCGATGAGTTTCTCTCCCATGTTTGGGCGTGGAAAAAAGAATCTGGCGGTAATATCACCCAGCAGCTCCGCCGCCTTGGCGCGTCTTGTGATTGGTCGCGCGAAAAATTCACGCTTGGTAATCCTGACGACCCCAGCGATAAAATGGCCGAGGCCGTCACTAAAGCTTTCGTGGAGATGTATAATGACGGGCTGATTTACCGCGATAAACGGCTTGTGAATTGGGATCCACATTTCCAAACGGCGATTTCCGATCTGGAGGTCGAGACGAAAACGGTTGATGGACATTATTGGCATTTACGCTACCCGCTCGCGGACGGCGTGAGCTATCAACATCCGCTTATGGATGAGGACGGCCATTTTACAGGTCATGAAACGCGGAGCTATGTTGTCGTGGCTACCTCCCGCCCTGAAACCATGCTGGGCGATACGGCTGTGGCGGTGCATCCTGATGATGAGCGCTATACGGATTTAGTCGGCAAAGAGGTTTTACTGCCGATTGTTAACCGCCGTATTCCGATTATTGCCGATGAATATCCCGACCCTGAAAAAGGTTCCGGCGCTGTGAAAATCACGCCGGCGCATGACTTTAATGATTATGAGGTCGGCAAGCGGGCGGGGCATGCGCCGATTTCGATTTTAAATGAGACCGCAGAGATTCTACCGCTTGAGTTTATTCCGGTGGATTTACACGGGCTGAAAGCGAAGCAAGCGCGCAAAAATGTTGTTGCGCATTTTGACCGCGCTGGATTGCTGGAACAAACCGAAGACCTTAAAATAGAGCAGCCGATGGGTGACCGCTCCGGTGTTGTGATTGAACCCATGCTGACCGATCAATGGTTTGTTAAAGCCGATGTTTTGGCCGAAGCGGCAATAGAGGCGATGGATAGAGGGCATGATGATTTAAATAAATCGTCATCCTCGGCCCCTGAGCCGAGGACCCATCGCGCAGCAATGGGCATGGACCCTCGGGTCAAGCCCGAGGGTGACGGAGAGGGGAAAGGGGCGACCCGCTTTATTCCCGAAAATTGGAAGAAAACCTATGACAACTGGATGAAAGACATCCAGCCTTGGTGTATCTCGCGGCAATTATGGTGGGGACATCAGATTCCGGCGTGGTATGGGCCAAATAATAAAATTTTTGTTGGTCATGATTTCGAAACTATCCGAGAGCAAGCAGCGAAAGTTTATGATAGCGTTCCAAATGAAATTGGAGAGCTTCCTGCGGGGAGTGATATTCAGCCATTTGAATGCCTTGAAGAAAATAAAGAGTTTGTCTTTTATTTAAAACGCGACCCCGATGTTCTCGATACATGGTTCTCGTCTGGCCTCTGGCCGTTCTCTACAATGGGATGGCCCGAAGAAACACCTGAACTCGCGCGTTTTTACCCCGGCAGTGTTCTTGTCACCGCCTTTGACATTATCTTTTTCTGGGTGGCGCGGATGATGATGCAGGGGCTTCATTTCATGGGGGAGGTGCCGTTTAAAGATGTTTATATTCATGCGCTTGTCCTCGATGAAGCGGGTAAGAAAATGTCTAAATCTATCGGCAATACGATTGACCCGCTTGATTTGATTGACGGCGTGTCGATTGATGACCTTGTCGCAAAACGCACGCGCGGGCTTAAGAACCCAGATAAAGCTCCGCAGGTTGAAAAACGCACGCGCAAAGCTTATCCGGGGGGCTTTGAAGCTTTCGGCGCGGATGCCCTGCGCTTTACTTTGGCATCAATGGCCGGCATGGGCCGCGATATTAAGCTCTCGGTGGAGCGCATTGCGGGTTATCGAAATTTCGGCACAAAGCTGTGGTCTGCGGCGAGTTTCGGCCAGATGAACGGCTGCAAAGCGGCAGAGTTTGACCCGGCTTCCGCGCAGTTACCGCTCAATAGATGGATTATTTCCGAGACGGTTGAAACCGTTTCCGAGGTTACGCGCTGCATTGAGGCTTACCGCTTTAATGATGCGGCGGATGCAGCCTATAAATTTACATGGGACACATTTTGCGCGTGGTATTTGGAAATGGCCAAGCCGCTTTTATCGGGCGAAGACGGGGCGGAAAAGGACGAAACCCGTGCGAGTTTTGCATGGGCGCTCGACCAGATATTAAAGCTACTTCATCCCTTTATGCCGTTCATCACCGAGGAGCTATGGCATAAAACCGCCGATCACCGCGATGAGATGTTGATTTTGACGCCGTGGCCGCAGCTATCGGATGATCTGATTGATGAGGCCGCGCGTGCAGATATTCAATGGGTGCAAACGCTGATTACGAATTTGCGGTCCGTCAGGGCTGATATGAATATTCCGCCGAGCAAAAAAGCGCCGCTCTTGATGCTCGCAGATCGCCTTGATCCGCGCCTTGCCGCCTATGCTGATGTGCTTGGCCCTATGGCCCGTGTTGACGGTGTTGAAACCGCGCATGAAGCGCCTAAAGGTGCGCTGCAAACCGTTGTTGACGGCGTGACCTATGCGATACCGCTGGACGGCTTAATTGACCTCGGCGCAGAACGTGCGCGCCTTGCCAAGGAGATTGAAAAGCTCGATGCGGAGATTGCAAAAATCGACAAGAAGCTAAGCAATCCAAATTTCACCGACAAAGCTCCGCCTGCTGTTGTGCAAGTCCAGCATGACCGCAAAGCCGGTTTTGTTGATGAACGCGCGAAGCTCGCTGACGCTATGGAGGGGTTAGCTTGAGTTTGAGGGGCCGCATCGGGTGATCGGGCGTTGCCGCTGTGGTTTTATATCTTTACCTCTCGATTATGTTGCCGCGCCTTGGCCCAGTGCGTCTACTTTTGTAGGGGTATGGGCATAATATTTAACGCCAATGCTGCGCTCATTAATTAATTTGCATTAACTATCTTTCTTAAGCGAACGGAAATCATGATCCTTTAAGACTCACCTTGATAATAATTACGTGGGTGAGAGTTATGCCGTTAATTTCTGTTGTGAGTCCCTGTTATAATGAAGAAGAAAGTCTTCACCATTTAGTGGAGCGCGTGACACATGCCTGCGAAGCTATTGCGGGCTGGGACTATGAAATCATATTAATTGATGATGGCTCGTCTGACAAAACCCGCAGCCTTATTCGGGCCGAAACGGAAAAGCCTGAGAGCCATGTTCGCGGTGTTTTCCTCTCGCGCAATCATGGTCATCAGCTTGCTTTATCGGCGGGTTTGACAGTCGCAGAGGGCGACCGCATTTTCATTCTTGATGCTGACTTGCAAGATCCGCCAGAGCTTCTAACTGATATGATGGCGCGTATTGATGACGGCGCGCATGTTGTTTACGGACAGCGCCGCAAGCGTGAAGGTGAAACGGTTTTCAAGAAAGTGACAGCCAAGGCTTTTTACCGCGTTTTAAACGGCCTCAGTGATGTGCCGATTCCGGTTGATACGGGTGATTTTCGCTTGATGAGCCGTAAGGCGCTGAACATATTAAATTCCATGCCAGAACGTCACCGCTTTATTCGCGGCATGGTGAGCTGGATTGGGCTGAAGCAAGAGCCTGTTCTTTATGACCGTGATGCGCGTTATGCAGGGGAGACGAAATACCCTCTGCGTAAGATGATATCATTTGCTGTCGATGCGATTACGAGTTTTTCTATTCGCCCTTTAAAGATTGCGTCTATCCTCGGCCTTGGCTTTGCGGCGATTGGCGGAGTTGGTTTGATCTATGCTGTCTGCGCAACTTTTATGGGATATACAACGCCGGGCTGGGCGAGTTTAATCTCTGTTATGTTAATTGTGTCGAGTGTTCAGCTTTTAGTCCTCGGCCTCATCGGTGAATATATTGGACGCCTTTACCTTGAGTCTAAAAACCGGCCTTTATTTGTGATTGAGGATATTATTGGCGATAGCCCGCGCAGCGCAGTCAGCGCGGATGAAAACCACGTGCACAAAGCGATTGAGAAGATTGAAGCGCAGCTAAAGAAAACGGGGTAATTAAGTCCCGTAGAGATTTTTCTTTGCGAACCTTAGTAAGCTGTTATCTTTGATGACAGCTTTTTTTATGGGCGCGGCCAGAGTAATTCATTGCGATGACCGTAAAGTTTTTATGCGCAGTTTATTGCGTAGAGGTGATTTCCAAAATATCAAACCAGCTGCCTTTATGCCTTATTTCCGTTCCTTGCGGCGCGGTCAGCGGTTTTCCAAAATGCATAAGCAAAATATAGTCAAAGTCGTCTTGCCAATGTTTGGCATAGCTATTGACCTTCCCTGTATTTAAATCTTTATGGGCGACGGCAAATGCATGCGGGACTGTTTGACGTTCAAACGCGGGGTTTATGCCGACATTAAACATGGAGAAAAAATAAGGGAAAAGGCTATCACGCTCGATCGTCAACCACGCGACTTGATGGGTGTAATATAAAGGAACCATAGATAAGGAGAGGTTTTCATCTGCCGGAGATATATTTGTCCCGACGGGAAGAACTCTTACCCCTCTGGGTATGACTTGGGATGCCCGGCGTAATTCGCTTATTTCATTATCAGCCTGCGCCAATTTATGATGACTCCATCCCGCTTTGGCCAATAATAACGCGGCAAAGAGCAAGCTTATAAAAATAGGACGAGCTGGCGGTAAGTCTTTGATAGACGCGCAGAGAAGCAGGAAGGCGATAAGCGGGAAGCGAATATTAATATAGGCAACGCCGGAAATCGCAAAAGGAACTATCAGTGATAAGGCGAAAAATACAACCGCCATAAACCCAAGTCTTGGCGAAATAGATAAGAATTTAGATGATTGATCCTTACCCTTATCGGCCTCGCCTTTATCGCGGCGGAAGGCGACAAAAATAAATAATGTTATAATGCCGATAAATAGAGAGAAGAACAGTCCGCGATTTAAGTCGGCCATGAAATTAAAAACAGATTGCGTTGATTGAATACGGTAAATGACTGATCCGTAAAATGTATCTTGCCCGCCAAATTCATCTGATGATTGCAGGAGAATTAACAAGCCTGCGGGGATGAAGATAAGCGCAATTTGAATATAATTTACGATGTCTTGGCGGGTTATTTTTCGCGCCTTTATGATGGGGTAAAGCTCCCAAAAGCCGATAAATAACCCCAAGAACCCCGCGCATATCATATGCATGGTGCAAATCATCAAAGCGAGAGCAGCGAAGAGAATTATGCGAAGGAGCGGCTTTAAATTTTCGCTTTGAATCCAAGCCGCAAAAACGCACATGGCAATACCAAGCGTGAATAGGAAGTTGACGAAGCCCCATGACGCGACTTCGCTAAAGATGAATATACAGGCTGCAAGCGTCAATAAGCTTATGCGGCCATGCACAGCCTTCGCAATGAGTAAGGTTCCGATGACAGGGGTTAGCAATGAGGCGATAACAAAATAACGCCCTGCTGTTTCAACACCGAGAAGCGGGGTGAATATTGTCATGAAACCTTCCATGCCCCAATAGGGATAAAACCCATCTTTGAGATTATAGAAAGATTGCAATGCCTCTGAATTATCGTAATTTTCTTTAATATGATAGCGGGCAAGATGATTAGGAAAATCAATAAAAGCGATATTCTCAATACCGATGAACGGAATAATAACTAACATTATGGCGAGTATAAAAACCCATAGATTACGCGGCTTCGCCCAATCATTATGCTGTAATATATGTGCTCGTAACATTTAAGCTGCCTTGTTAAGAAAAACCCAAAAATTCATCGCTAGAAAACTGATAAGCGGGATTAAACCCGCCGTCACAACCGCGCCCCACATGGACGGAAGGCCGAGGCCATCATTAAAGATAGCAATGATAATCCATGATAATGCCGCGCCGAGGATTGATAATAAAATAAACCGCCGAAATTGCTGGGAGTTATGCCCTGTTTGCTTGAAGGTAAAGAGGCTTTGCCCCGTATAGGACACGCAAAAGCCGCATCCATAAGCGATTAAAGACAGGGTCTTGGCATCCAAACTTAGGCGGTTTTGCAAAATGAAAAAAGCAATTAAATAGGTGAGGGTTGCCGCCCCGCCTGTAAAAATAAACCGAATGAAGCCTGTTATGCGGTCGCCTTCATTTAAGGCGCCCTTATTTATGATCTGCTTTATGGTCGTAGAAAAAGCCATTTCGGGTGTGTTCGGCTATGCAGGCTTGAGGATGCGCTGACAATATTGCGCGCCAAGTGGTATCCGGCCAAAGAGACGATCAATGGACTTTAGCGGGCCAGAGATCGCCGGAATTGTTAAAATATGCTCGGTCTTCATATCCACGGCCCCAGCATGGCTAAAGTTCTCTTTCACGTCTTTAGGACGTAACAATACGGCGTCTTTGTCATAAGGACAATCATTGACGGCTTTGCGGGTAAGGGGGTTTAACGGATTATGCTCAAACACCAATGCCATGCCGCCGGGTTTGGTTACGCGCATCATTTCCTGTGCGAAATTAGCCCACATCACCGGCGGGACATGATGCATGACGCAAATTGTATAGGTGAGCTCAAAGCTATTATCTTCAAAGGGAAGTTTCGCGCCATTATAAACAAAATAATCAACATCGGGCTGGTTCTCGCGGGCAATGTCTATAGATTTCTCGGAGACATCAATGCCAGATATTTTATTAAAACTAGGGTTTATCAGGTCATGATATTTTCCGACGCCGCAGCCAATATCTAAAACATTCACTTGGGATATATCGCCAAAATGCGCGCGCGCTTCATGGAGTATATGTTCAGCTTTCGCGCGAACAAAAAAATCGACTTTTAAGCCTGAAAACCCAATCGATTTATTTGTTGTATCGTCATAGTCTTCAGAGTGCATATTGAATTGCTGAGCAACATCGTCTTGTGTAACAGCGTCCACATCAATCTCCTATATCGGCCTGTGGCGATGGTTAATGCAAAGTGATGAATAATTGGTATAAGACAGCGCAGAAAGCCGGTTTTCGCCTTTCAACACATTTAAATATGAGGGCTAGCTGAAAAAGATGACGATGTTCACATATAAACATACCCAATTTGAGGGCATTAATAATCTTTATGCGGATAATATTTTACCGCAGCTGCTTCCGCTTGAGACGCAGCGAAAGGCAGTTTGGCCGAAATTTTACCGTTTTGCGGCAGGTGTCTTTATTGCCGCGGCTATTGGGATGGGCTTTATTTTTAAGCAGAATCTCCACCCGCTTTTCTTTGCCTTTGCGGGCGGTCTCGCGATCATCATATTGAGGGTCTATTATACATCGATCTCAAATCCAGTTCGCGGCGAAACGAAACAAATATTAATGGGTGAGATATGCCGCTTCATTGGCCTGTCCTATACGGAGCAAGACGCGCTGCATCCCCCTGTGATTGATGAGTGGCAAGCCTTAAGCCTGTTGCCGCATCGGCTAGACCGAATAGCTTTTGAAGATTTTATAAGCGGGGAGATAAACGGCACAGACATGCAGCTTTGCGAGGCGAAGCTGGAGCGTAAAGTTAAAACGGATAAAGGACATCGCTGGGATACTGTCTTTCGCGGCTCATTAATTACGCTGGATTTTCATCGTGACTTCTTGGGCACGACACTTGTTCTGCGCGATGCGGGGGTCTTTAATGCTAAAAAGAAAAACGGCATGAAACGTATAGGCCTCGGGGAGCCGCAGTTTGAAAAAATATTTGAAGCCTACGGAACAGATCAGGTCGAAGGACGCTATTTGCTTACGCCTGTTTTCATGGAAAAACTTGTCGCGCTAGAAGAGAGCGTCGAGGGGGATAAAATCCGCTTTGCCTTTCATGGGGGCCGTCTTTGGGTTGCCGTTGAACATTTAAACCGGTTCGAGACACGCTCTTTGCGTCAATCGCTCACCGATAGCTCCCGCGTGCAAAATGTGATTGATGAAATTGACGCTATATTATCAATTATCACCGCCGTCTCTATAACGAAAAGACGCCGCTAATTTTGCGGCCATTTCGGGCTGCGGGGAGGGTATAACCCCTTGAAACGGCCTTAGCTCGGCGGTTTACTACAAGTCAAAATGTCCGATAATCGGGACATGATCTGACGGTTTCGTGCCGTCTCTGACCATTTTATCTATCCGAAGGGCTGTGATTTTATCCGCCGCCTGCGCAGATAACAGCAGGTGGTCAATCCGAATACCGTTATTATTTTGCCAGGCCCCAGCTTGGTAATCCCAGAATGTATATTGCCCCGCGCGGCCATCCATTTGCTCGAAGGCTTCGGTCAAGCCGAGGTTTAGCATACGCTGAAACGCAGCATGTGTCTCGGGCCGAAAGGCGGCATCGCCTGTCCAGCCAGCTGGATCATGCGTGTCTTTGGCTTCTGGAATAACATTGTAATCCCCCGCCAGTATCAGCGGCTCCTCATAAGCCAGTAAGCGCTCGGCATGGTTGGCTAGGCGTTTCATCCACTCTAATTTATAGACATATTTCGGATGAAATGCGCCGTCTTGATGCACAGGGTTCCCGTTTGGCAGATAAATAGAGGCCACGCGCACAGGGCCATTTTCGCCCGCGATCACGGCTTCGATATAGCGGGCTTGCTCATCTATGTCATCGCCGTCTTTAAGCGGGGGAAGGCGGCGTGTGACCTCCTCAAAGGGATGTTTGGAAAGAATAGCCACGCCGTTATAGCTCTTTTGTCCATGAACTTCGACGTTATAACCCAGAGCCTCAATCTCCATGAAGGGAAAGGCCTCATCAACGGTTTTAATCTCTTGAAGGCAAACAACATCGGGCCGCGCAGATTTAAGCCACGCAGTCACAGCGTGCATACGGGCTTTAATAGAATTTACATTCCAGCTAGCAATTTCCATGATCTATTCGGCCTCAGCTTCATTGGCATCATCATCGGACATGAAGTCGACGAAAAATTCGGGTTGCTCATCTGCGTCTACCGGATCGAGATCATCATCCCCCCCGAGAATTTCTTTCGGCGTTGGCATTTCAAAATCATGGGGCAGGCGCGGATCAAGAAGGCCGGCGGCTTTCAGGTCAGCATGTCCGGGAAGATCGGAAATCCTTTCCAAATTGAAATGCGCCAGAAATCCATCCGTTGTTCCATAAGTGACGGGACGGCCCGGGGTGCGGCGGCGGCCCCTCAGCCGAACCCAGCCAAGCTCCATCAAAATATCAAGTGTGCCTTTTGAGACGGCAACACCGCGCACGTCCTCAATTTCGGCCCGCGTGGCGGGTTGGTGATAGGCAATGATTGCAAGGGTTTCGAGAGCGGCATTACCAAGCTTGCGGCGTGTTTCTTTAATATCAATAAGGGCGGGGGCGAGATCGCTCGCCGTTTGAAATCGCCATTTTTCGGCCACGCGAACGAGGTTCACGCCGCGCCCCGCATAATCTTGGGTGAGGCGCGCGAGTAAGGCGCCGACATCAACGCCCTCCGGCATACGCTCCCTAAGGGTGTCGGTTTCAATCGGCTCAACAGCGGCAAAGAGAAGCGCTTCGAGGAGGCGTAAATTCTCATCCAGTTTTGCGCCGCTGCCTTGCTGCAAACGTTCCGTGAGGTTGATGACGCCGTGCTCTAATCCTGCTGAGGCGACGTCAACACGATCAAGTTTAGGTGAGTCTGATTTTGGCGTGTCAGCCATAATTAAGGATCCTGATTTTCTATATCTTTACGGCGGCTATCCTGCCCCGTAGATTTGAGATAAATATCGCTAAAGGCAGCGTCTTGACGTAGGAAAATTTCGCCGTCTTTAGCCATTTCAAGGCTCGCAAGGAGCGAGCTGGCTTTGATTGATTCTTGCGGCACATCGTCCTCTCCGCCTTTGCTTTGCGGTAATAGCCCCCCTAATGTCACCCAATGCTCAGCCGATAAACCGCTTTGGCTCATCGCGCGGCGCAGCCGTGTTCGGGCATCACTCAGTGAGAGAACTTTTGGCTTTGGAAGCTTATGATTGCGAAACACGGCCTTCGACCGGCTTTCACCATAGGCTTTCAAAAGGTCAAACATTTCCGCCTCATAAAGCGGAGATGATTTTGACCGCAGCCCTTCAGGATTGCCGCGCGGGAAGACGGTTTCGCCCGTCAGTGGTAGGCGGAAAAGCGCTTGGGCGGCGCGGCGCATAGCTTCAAGACGTTGAAGGCGAAAGGCTAAATTCGCCGCCATTTCCGATGGTTCGATCTCTGGTGCGTCGCCGTCCTCGCGTGGTAGAATCATTCGTGACTTTAAATAAGCGAGCCATGAGGCCATGACTAAATAATCTGCGGCAAGTTCAATGCGTAAATTTTGCGCGTTTTTAATAAAGCTTAGATATTGCTCCGCGAGTTCCAAAATAGAGATATGTGTTAGGTCAACTTTTTGGCCGCGCGCGAGTTCTAGGAGTAAATGGAGCGGGCCTTCATAGCCGTCAATATCTAGGATCAAGCCTAGCCCATCATCGGCGGCATCATCGGCCGCGCCGAAGCTCATATCTTCTTGAAAATCCTCACCGCTCATGAAACGGCCTGAGATTCAAAGGCGGCGCTTAATTCTTGCTGCGCTGCGGCGCGGTCAAATTCAAGCGGCGCGAGGGTGCAATTGGCAGCCTTGTGGGCGCGCTGCAAGGCGCGGCCTGAAAGCTTTGACGCGCCTGCGGCGACCTTCACCATATTGCCGAGCTGGCCGGAGCATTGCAGCGCAATATCACAGCCTGCCGCAAGGCAAAGCTCTGTTCGCTGCGTTAACGTGCCGGATAAAGCTTTCATATCCAAATCATCACTCATGAGTAGGCCATCAAAGCCAAAGCGGCCGCGAATAAGCTTGGAAATGCCGCGCTTTGAAATCGTGAGCGGCTGTTCGCGGTCAATGGCGTCATAAACCGCATGGGCCGTCATCGCCATGGGCGCATCGTGAAAGGCGTTGAACGGCGCAAAATCGGTCAGTTCTAACGTTGTTAAATCCGCGCGAATATGAGGCAGAGCTTTGTGGCTATCAACGGTGGCCCGTCCATGTCCGGGGATATGCTTAATAACCGGCGCGACGCCGCCCGTCATTAATCCGGCCATAACCGCATGTGCCAGCGGAATAACAGATTGCGGCGTGTCCCCATAGGCGCGGTCAGAGATAATATCATCTGCGCCGGCAACGGGGATATCTAAAACGGGGGCGCAATCGGCTGTGATGCCAAGGCTGTAAAGATCATCTGCGATAAGGCGCATGTTCAGATAGACCGCCCGCCGCGCTAAGGCTGGATTATGGGCATAAAGCGCGGCAAAGTCGCTCGCGGGGCGGTAATGCTCCCAATGCGGCGGACGTAAGCGCTGCACGCGGCCGCCTTCTTGGTCAATGAAAATCAAGGCATCGCGGCCTACGCAATCTTTTAAATCGCGGGTCAGGCGGCGAAGTTGATTAGGCGTTTCAATATTGCGGGCAAATAAGATAAAGGCCCACGGATTAGTGTCCTTGAAAAAGGCGGCTTCATTGTCAGTTAGCTTCGGCCCTGACAGCCCAAAAATAGTGGATTGAATAGCCATGAGCCGCTGTGCTCAGCGGCCTGTCGGGAAACAAGCTTGCCCGTTTGACTTTAGCTTGTCGCAAATGACTTTCGCCTGATCGCGCCCAGCAATACCGTCAATGCGAAGGCGGTAGTAAACGCCTTTATCGCCAAGGTCTGCGCGCTTAATATCATACAGGCTACCGCGTAAAAAACTATGTTTGGCCGAGATTTTATTCCATGCCGCTTCGGCCTCTTCATAGCTTCGTAGAGAGGCGATTTGCACGAGATATTGTCCCGGCACATTTGTGCGCGTGCCGGGCGGCAGGGGCTTTGATGTTGTTAGCGGCTGTTTCACAGACGGCGCTATGCGCGGCGGCGTGACGACAGGGGCCTGAGATTGCGGCTGAGATTGCGGCTGTGTCCCGGCTGTCGGCGTTTCAGTCACGTCCACGGCCTTTGGCAAGGTAATTGGCGCTTCGGGCTGGGTCGTCGCCGGCAGTGTTTCGGCGCCTGCGGTTGAATCGCCTGCCGAATAAACCGCCGGATCATTGGGCAGATCACCCGTGTTTTGTGGCGGCGGCGTTTTCAGGGCTGTTCGGCTCGGCGAAATGACGACAGGGTCTGTACGGTCACGCGATCCCGGTTGATAAATAAAGAAAATAGTCAACGCTAAGATCACAAGAAAGGCCAGAGCTCCAATGAGTTTCCACATCGCATATTGGCCAGTTTGAGCCTGCACATCAAAAGGTTGATGCACCTCATCTTCATAGCCAATAGGCCGAATACCCTCATCTTGTCCTGTCATAACTTCTTTCCTAATGAAAAACAGTGATTCTCTATAGCAAGTAACGCGGCGCAGGCCAAATGCGGGGCTGCGCTAATGTGGGGATGAATTATGGCGCTTAGAGGTAGCCTGCAACAGAGAATAGTTTTTTATGCTCATTAATTGCGAAGCTATCGGTCATACTGGCGATATAATCACAGATAACACGGGCGGTTTTCTCATTGCGCGGGCCATTGCATTGCGCCCGATATTCTGTCGGGAGGATATCAGGATTATTGATGAATTGATCGAAGAGTTCTTCAACAACGCGGGCGGCTTGGCCCATCATGCGGTTAACTTTGTAATGGCGGTACATATTGTCAAATAAGAATGTCCGCATCGGGCCTTCTTCGCTGCGAAATACGCTTGAAAAATCAACGACAGGAAAATCCAGGATCCGAATTTCATCGGCAGATTGCGGCGCTGTTTCCGACAGGCGTTTGCGGCTTTCTGTCAGGACATCAGATACCATATAGCCGATTAAATCGCGCACCGCTTCGTGGATAAGGCGGTTTTCGGAAATATCAGGGTAACGGCGGCGGACATCGGCAAAATGACGCCCAACAATCGGAACCTCGCAGACATCGGCAACGGTGAATAAGCCGGCGCGCAATCCGTCATCAAGGTCATGATTATTATAGGCAATATCATCAGCGAGGGCCGCGACTTGAGCCTCGGGGCCAGCATATGTGTTCAGCTCTAATTTGTCCCACTCCGGCAGGTCTTTAAGCGCCCAAGGCAAGCCGTCAATATCGCTTTTATCTTTCACAAGCGGGCCGTTATGTTTGGCAATGCCTTCAAGTGTTTCCCATGTCAGGTTAAGCCCATCAAATTCCGCGTAGCGGCTCTCAAGCTGCTCGACAATTCGCAGCGTTTGGGCGTTGTGGTCAAAGCCGCCATAAGGGGCCATGCCTTTGGCAAGCGCATCTTCGCCGGAATGGCCAAATGGTGGATGGCCGAGATCATGGGCGAGCGCTAAACATTCCGCAAGGTCTTCATCGAGGCCTAAAACCCGCGCAATCGAGCGCGCGATTTGCGCCACCTCAAGGGAGTGCGTTAGCCGCGTGCGGTAATAATCGCCTTCATGAGAGACAAAAACTTGGGTTTTCCCTTTAAGGCGGCGAAAGGCAGAGGAGTGAATAATTCGGTCTTTATCACGCTGAAAGGGGCTGCGTTCGCTGGCCGAGGGCTGGGGGATGCGGCGGCCGCGGCAATTAGCGGGGTCCGACGCATAAACAGCGCGCGCCCTTATGGAAGAAAAAGTGCCCATATGGCATGGCTCCCGATTGATTCTTAACTTAATCGCACTATATTGTTGTCTGTAATAAAGGACAGCGCAAAATGAGCGAAATTACGGTGACATTATCCGAATCTGCCGCTGAGCAGATTAACGCCATAATGGCGAAGCAAGGCGCAGACCGCTACATGCGGGTCATGGTCGAAGGCGGCGGCTGTTCAGGCTTTCAGTATAAGTTCGATTTTGCCGATACGCCCAATGATGATGACATCGTGATTACCCGCAGCGGCGCCAAAGTCGTGATTGATGATGTCTCGCTTGGGTTTCTTGAAAACTCTGAAATTGACTATGTCAAAGAATTGATCGGGGCGGCCTTTAAAATCCATAACCCCAATGCGGTCGCAGCCTGTGGGTGCGGGACAAGTTTTTCCATCTAGCTGGCTTGTCATCAGCGGGGCTGACCCGTATGAGAGTGACAAATAAAGGATAAGATTATGGCATTGGGTCCGTGGCAAATTTTGATTGTTTTAGTTTTGGTCGTTCTCTTATTCGGGGGGCGGGGTAAAATCTCTGCGATCATGGGCGATATGGGTAAGGGAATTACCAGCTTTAAAAAGGGCCTGAAAGAGGGCGCGGAAGAGATTAAAGACGCCGCGAAAGATCCTGTCGATGACGCGATAGATGTGACGCCGCCAAAGGATGCAGACAAATCCTGAATAGCGCCGAATAGGGGCCTGCGATGATCCCGCAAATTGGTTTTGCAGAAATGATAGTCCTTGCCTTGCTAGCCATTATTGTGGTCGGCCCAAAAGACCTGCCGAAATTAATGCGCACGCTTGGGGCGGGGATGGCAAAAATTCGGATGATGGCGAATGAATTTACCCGTGCTTTTGACGATATGGGCGCAGAAGAAGAAATGGCCGATCTTCGCCGCGAGATTGAAGCGCTGAAAAAGGCGGGGCAGCTTGAAAATCTTTCCGATGAAGCCTTTGCCGAAGATATGCGCAATCTTGATAAAGAGCTGCGCGAGGGAACGGATATGTCTAATCCCAAACAGGCAGATTAAACGCAGATGCCAAACGCCAAAGCTATAGACGATGATGCCAAAGCTATAGAGGATGATGTTGAGGCCAGTAGCGCGCCGCTGCTCGATCACCTCAAAGAGCTTCGCGCGCGGTTGATAACATCCGTGCTATCTTTGGTCGTTGGGTTTATTATTTGCCTGTTTTTCGTGGAGCCTATTTTCGGATTTCTGGTTTATCCCTATGAGCAAGCCGTGGCTAAAGTCGGCGGGGCGTCGGGGGATTTGATTTATACGCAAGTGCTGGAGTTTTTCTTTGTGAAACTAAAACTCGCTTTATTTGGCGGGATTGTGCTCTGTTTCCCTATGCTCGCTTATCAGCTTTACAGCTTTGTTGCGCCGGGGCTTTATAAGAATGAGCGCGGCGCGTTTTTGCCTTATCTTATTGTCTCGCCGATTCTTTTTATCGCTGGGTCGTCGCTGGTGTTTTTCTTTGTCTTTCCCTATGTGCTGGAATTTGGCCTGAATCAGCAACAAAGTCTGGGCGGGCAGGGCGATATTACCTTGCTCCCCAAAGTTAGTGAATATCTCAGCCTCGCCATGACGCTGTTCCTTGCCTTTGGCCTCTCATTTCAGCTCCCCGTTATCCTGAGCCTTTTGGGCCGTGCGGGGATTATAAGCGCTGCCGCGTTGCGCAAAGGCCGCCGCTATGCTGTGGTCGGCATTGCCGCTTTTGCTGCCTTCGTCACCCCGCCCGACCCGATTACGCAAATCGTTTTGGGGGGCGCGATTTACCTGCTTTATGAAATTTCAATTTTATCTGTTAGCCTTCTTGAGAAGAAGACGGATGAAAGCGCAGCGGCATAAAACCGCCATTCTGACTTTACGGGCCTGACTGTCGGCGGTAAGACCCAACCGAATTTTAAAGACGAATTTTAAAGACAAACTTCAAAAACGAATTTTAAGACGAGCCACATCATGTTTGACATTAAAGCTATTCGCGAAAATCCCGACGACTTTGACGCGCTTTGGGCGAAACGGGGGCTGGAGCCTTTATCCAAGAAAATCCTCGATCAGGATGCGCTAATCCGCAAGGCGATACAGGTCGTGCAAGAAGCCGAGGCGGCGCGTAATAAAAGCTCCAAACTTATCGGGCAAGCCATGGGCAAGGGCGATAAGGAAGAGGCCGAGCGCCTTAAAACCGAAGTCGCGGGCGCGAAAAACGTCATCGCCGCCATGGGCGCGCAGGTCGATAGCGAGAAGGCGCAGCTTAATGCGCTGCTCTCCTCAACGCCAAATGTGCCCTTTGCCGATGTCCCCGAAGGCGAAGATGAAGACAGCAATGTTGAGCTTCGTAAAGTCGGAACGCCGACAGACTTAGGGTTTGCGCCGAAAGATCATGCCGACCTCGGCGAAGCGCTGGGCATGATGGATTTTGAAACCGCCGCAAAAATGAGCGGCTCGCGCTTTGTCGTATTATCAGGACAGCTTAGCCGCCTTGACCGTGCATTGGCCGCCTTCATGCTTGATTTGCAGACGCAGGAGCATGGCTACACGGAAATGAGCCCGCCGTTTCTGGTCTGGGATAAAGCGCTTTACGGCACAGGTCAGCTTCCGAAATTTGAAGATGATTTATATAAGACGACAGCCGATCATTACCTCATCCCAACGGCCGAAGTGTCCCTTACCAATATAGTGCGCGAGAGCATCATCGACCCTGATACCCTCCCGCGCCGTATGATGGCACACACGCCCTGTTTTCGCAGTGAGGCGGGCAGTGCGGGGCGCGACACCAAAGGCATGATCCGCCAACATCAATTTAACAAAGTCGAGCTTGTTTCGATCACGCGCCCCGAAGATAGCGAAGCGGAGCATTTGCGTATGCTGGGCTGCGCTGAGGAGGTTTTAAAACGCTTAGAACTGCCATACCGCGTGGTTGAGCTGTGTACGGGTGATCTTGGATTTGGCGCGCGCCGAACTTTTGATATTGAGGTCTGGCTGCCGAGCCAAGAGACTTACCGCGAAATTTCTAGCTGTTCGAATTGCGGCGATTTCCAAGCGCGCCGCATGAACGCCCGCTATAAATATGCTGAGAAAGATAACCGGTTTGTCCATACACTTAATGGCTCTGGTTTGGCCGTTGGGCGGACGTTAGTCGCTGTGCTTGAGAACTACCAAAATGAAGACGGCAGCATCACCGTCCCCGAGGCTTTGCGTCCCTATATGGGCGGGCTAGAGGTTATATCTGCATGAGAATTTTAATCACCAATGATGACGGCGTCAGAGCCACGGGGATTTCGGTTTTGCGCCGCATTGCAGCGCAGTTATCCGATGATGTCTGGGTCGTCGCGCCGGAAACAGAGCAGTCAGCGGCCTCGCGCGGTGTGTCTTTGCATAACCCTGTACGCGCTAAAAAGCTCGAAGAGCGTGTTTACTGCGTCTCCGGAACGCCAACCGACAGCGTCATCGTCGGGATTTGCGATATTTTAAAAGATAAAAAGCCGGATTTGATTTTATCGGGCGTGAACCGCGGGCAGAACCTCGCCGAAGATGTGACGTTTTCCGGCACGATTGCGGGCGCACTGCAAGGTATGCAAATGGGCGTGCCGTCGATTGCGCTTTCCCTCGCGCGCGGATTTCAGGGGGCGAGCAGCCTGCCGTGGGAAACGGCGGAGGCTCATGGCCCGAAACTGGTTAAAGATTTACTCAAAGCTGGCTGGCCCGCAGATACGATTTTATCCATTAATTTTCCGGATACAGCGCCGGATGACGTCAAAGGCGTGCAGTTCACTCGCCAAGGCCAGCGCGATTACGAAATGCAGGGCATTGATAAGCGTAATCATCCGCGCGGCGGGAGTTATTTCTGGCTGACTTACGGCGCAGGGCTGTCAAACCCGCCGCAGGGGACAGATTTGCGCGCGATTTATGACGGTTTTATCTCTGTCACGCCGCTTCATACAGATTTGACACATGCACAGACACGTCAAGCCTTGCAAGACCGCTTTGATAAAGACTAGACTCGCCTGACTTAAAACAGGGCTGGGAAGCGATGTTTGATCCGGGATTGATAGATTTAGTGATGTTTTTGCGCCGCTCCGGCATTTCGGATGCGCGTGTGCTGGAAGCGTTTGAAATAACGCCGCGGCGTTATTTTCTGGAATCAAAATATCACGGTGATGCTTATGCGAATCGTAGCTTGCCGCTCCCTTGCGGGCAAACGCTGCCGCCCCCGCTTACCCTCGCGATGATGGCCCATTTTGCGGGGCTGAAATCAGAGCATAAAATATTGCTTGTTGGGGCGGGAAGCGGTTATTTCGCAGCCGTATTGTCGAAATTAGTGCGCCGCGTTTATGCACTGGAGCGCTATAAAACGCTTTGCGAGACGGCAGAGGCGCGAATCTCCGCCCTAGAGATTGAAAATATCGTCATAGATCATCAAGATGGCCTAGCGGGCTGGGCGGGCCAAGCGCCCTATGACCGCATTATTCTAAGCGGACAAGTCGATAAACGCCCGCATGCGCTTGCGGGGCAGCTCACGCCGTTAGGTCGATTGCTTTATGTTAGGGACGGGCAGTTGAGGGCATTTGAAGCCGAAACCGAGAAAGCCTTGATTGATATGGACCTTCCCCCGCTTGAGGTGGGTCTATCTAAGGGGTTATAATTTTACTCAATTTCCTTTGTTGACGGATTATTAACTATAGCTGTTCATATTCTATCCCAATTCTTTGGGAGGGGTATCATGCCTATTAAGTCAACAAAGCTGATGTTCGGACTATGTGCTGCCGTTCTTTTCAGCGGAACCGTAATTGCACAAGATTATGCCCATGAAGACCGCTTTAAGCCGCGTATTTACGGCAATCTTAATCTCCAACCGGCGGTGAATACAGGGATTACGACAACGCGAAATGTTGTCATTGAGCCTGTCTCGACTACGGGCACGACCCATGTTCTCCACAGCTCTACAGCGAATGGGAATTATTCATCTGCCGATGTTCAGGCCGAAGCTAAGCGCGTTATTGCGTTTCAAAGTGCGGCGCAGCCCGCCGCTCCGGTGACTTATGGTCATAACTTTACCTCTGAACGTCAATATCAGATCGAGTTATTTGAACCTGCACAGGTCCAGCCCAGTTATGCTACGGCTACGGCAATCACAACGCCGGCAGCTTCGCAAAGTTATGCAACCCATACTGTGACAAATGCGCAATCTCATATCGTAAGCGATGGCGATACGCTTTATAATATGGCGAAGCGTTATAATACGTCTGTATCTGCACTGCGTTCGGCGAATAATTTGACGGGGAATAATATTCGCATTGGCCAAAATATAACGATCCCAACCACGGCTCGCCATGTTATTTCACAAGCGCCTGTTAGTGCGGCAAGTTATGGTCAAGCGCCAACATCCAATGTTATTCGCACGGTTCAGCCGATTCCATCGCGCGGTGTCTATGCGGTTCTGCCAAAAGACACACTTTATAGTATCTCTAAGCGGGCCTGTGTCACGGTTGAAGGCATCCAAGCGCAGAATAATCTCGGTCAGCGGACAAATATTGCGCCCGGACAGCGATTAAATATGCCCGAAGGTCATTGTTTGAACTAAAAAATACGACTTCACAGCGCTACGGCGTTGCAAAACCTACTCACGCTCCTATATAGGCTAGAATATAAGCCTCTAGGGGCGTTTTTCTTGGGGACGTTATGTTCAATTTTATTATGCAGGCTTCGCCCGCTGCGGGGCCGAACCCAATCGCATCTTTCTTGCCATTTGTTTTAATCATTTTGGTGTTTTATTTCTTTATTATTCGCCCTCAAAATAAGCGGCTTAAAGATCATAAAGCCCTCCTAGCGTCGATCACGCGCGGCGATGTAATTGTCACAAATGGCGGATTGATTGGAAAAGTGAAAAAAGTCACTGATGATGAATTATCGGTTGATTTTGGCGGTCAAGATATCAAAGTTGTTCGCAGTATGATTGCGGATGTTCGCAACCGCACGGTTCCTGCGAATGATACGGCCACGCCGAATAAGAATAAGAAAAAATAATAATATATAAAAGGCAGCCTAGGGCTGTCTTTTTGTTTTAAATCTGGTCAGAGCTCATGCTTTATTTTTCGAAATGGAAAACCATTATTATTCTCGGCCTCGTTGCGCTGGGCTTTCTCTTTGCCTTGCCAAATGCCATTCCCGAGAAAACGCGCGAGTCTCTGCCGTCACAATTCCAAAGAACGATTAATCTGGGCCTTGATTTGCAGGGCGGCGCGCATATGCTGCTCGAAGTCGAACTGAGTAGTGTTCTGGAGCTTGAGACGCAAAATTTGCGTGATACAGTGCGCGGTGCGCTGCAAGATGCTGGACGGCTTCGCACGGATTATTTGCGCGTTGAAGATGGCGCGGTCGTTGGTAAATTTCGTAATCCTGATGATGTTGAAGCCGGTTACCGCGCGCTAGACGGCGTGCCGGAACAGGTTGACCAAACGCAACTGGCCGGCCCGAAAGATAGCCGCGTTGAGAAAATAGCGCCTGACCGGTTCCGCGTCACGATAACCGAAGACAAAATTGAAGCGGTTCAGAAGCGAACAATCGCCCAATCTATCGAAGTCTTGCGCCGCCGGATTGATCCAAATGGGACAACAGAGCTGACATTGGCACAAGAAGGCGATGAGCGAATTTTGCTGCAAATTCCTGGCGCGGAAAACCTTGATGAAATTAAAGACCGCATTAATAAAACCGCCAATCTAAGCTTTCACATGGTTGATGCTGATAGCTTTAATGAGCAAGCCATGCGCCTCGCGAGTGAAGGCCGCACCAAGCCGAGCCAAGCCTTTTACCGTATGGCGGATGGCGGTGCTTTAATCGTCGAACGCCGGACGAAAATTACAGGCGGCTGCCTGAAATCGGCAAGTGAGGGGCTTCACCCGCAACGTCAAAACGAACCGATTGTTAATTTCAGCTTTAATCTACAATGCGCGCGTCTGTTTGGTGATTTAACGGCGCGAAATCTTGGCCGTCAATTTGCTGTTGTCTTGGATGAAGAGATTATCACGGCGCCGCGGATTAATGGCCCGATCACAGGTGGTAGCGGCTTTATTGAAGGAAGCTTCACCATTGAAAGCGCGCAGGAACTCGCTTTGCTTTTAAACGCAGGCTCACTTCCGGCAAAGCTGAAAATCGTTGAAGAACGCTCGGTCAGTGCGGAGCTAGGAGAAGATTCGATTAATGCAGGTAAGATTGCCTCCATGATCGGGCTTTTCGGCGTGGCGATCTTTATGTGGATGTCATACGGCATACGCTTTGGCACGATTGCGAATATGGCCTTGGCGATTAATATTATTCTGATCGCAGCGGCTTTATCGCTCTTTGGCGCAACGCTGACATTGCCGGGGATTGCGGGGATTATCCTCACCATTGGTATGGCGGTGGATGCAAATGTGCTGATCTTTGAGCGTATTCGCGAAGAAGCCCATAATGGACGTCCGCCTGTCAATGCGATTGAAACGGGGTACCGTTTATCCCTAGCGCCGATTTTGGACGCCAACATCACGACCTTTATTGCGGCGGCTGTTTTATATTTTGTCGGCTCAGGCCCTATTCGCGGCTTTGCTGTAACGCTCGCCATTGGGATTATTATGTCTGTCTTCACGGCTGTTATTGTGGCGCGTTTATTTACGGCGACATGGCTGCGGAGCCGTCGTCCCAAGACTTTGCCGATTTAGGAGATTGTCATGAAAGATATATCACTCGTCAAACTTCTCCCTAAAGAGCCTAAAGTTCCTTTTATTAGCCTGCGTCTTTTCGCGGGTATCGCCTCCGTTATCTTGGTGATTGTGTCTTTGTTTCTATTTCTAACAAAGGGCCTTAATTACGGGATTGATTTCACAGGCGGTGTTGTTGCTGAAATGGATTTTAAAGAACAACCCCCGCTCGATATTCGAACAACCGTTAGCGATCTTGGTTTTGACGGGGCAACGGTTCAAAATATTGCGCCCATACAAGGCGCAGACGTTACATATGATTATGTCCGCATTGGGCTTAAGCTTCAGGACGAAGCCGAATCAAGTGAAGAGCCGGCGACAAACACAGCTTTAGATGCGCAGCAATTAGCCCTCGTCACTTTAACCGAAGGCTTGCAAGCTAAATATGGTGAGCAGGTTGAACTGCGCTCGCAAGAAACGGTCAGCGGTAAAGTTTCGGGCGAGCTTCGCCAAAAGGGCTTACTCGCTGTGGTCGCCTCTCTGTCTATGGTGCTGTTTTATATTTGGATCCGGTTTGAATGGCAATTTGCGGTCGGCGCTGTCACGGCCTTGGCCCATGATGTGGCCTTAACATTGGGTGTGTTTGAGTTGTTTCAGATTGAATTTAACCTCGCGATTGTCGCTGCTATTTTGACGATTGTTGGCTATTCGTTAAATGACACGGTCATTGTCTATGACCGGATTCGAGAGAATTTAAGGAAATATAAGAAAATGCCGATGCCCGAAGTGCTTAATCTGTCGATCAATGATACGTTATCACGAACAATTTTGACCTCTATGACAACGTTATTGGCGCTTATTGCGCTTTATGTTCTTGGCGGGGCGGGGCTGCGCGGTTTCTCTTTTGCGATGATTTGGGGCGTGATTGTGGGGACATATTCCTCGATCTTTGTCGCGTCCCCACTCTTGCTATTGCTCAAGCTTAAGCGCGGGAATAATACGGGCGGCGTGCCCAAAGAGGCCTAAATCAAGCTTATTCGCTTTGCGCTAATATGAAGAAATGCACGGGCCGTAATTCGCGTTTTTTCTATGCGGCCTAAGATATCCCCAGAGTTGCTCACAGGGTTATCCCCTGCGAAAACCAAACGGCCATCTTCTAGCTCGCGCATTAGCCGCTTAATAATCCGGCCCATATCTGAATGATCTATAATATAAACCCGCCCGGCTTTTAAGCGGCGGGCGGGCCAAATATATGCGGGATATGTTAGGACATAATCACCGCTTTGCAGGGTCGGGGCCATGCTCTGGCCCTCGACTTTAATGAGCTGTATCACGCGGCCCTAAAGGTCAGGTTCGACAACCTCAATATTCGGCGCATATGGCGTTGTGACTTTTTTCGTTTTAACGCCTTTCATAGCCCAGAAGATTTCAGAAAACTCATTGCAAAGCGCAACAAGTTTTTCGCCGTCTTCGCGGTGTAAGTCTTGCTTACAAGCTGAGCCTGCGACCATGATAGAATGGGCGAGGGCGTGGACTTGCGGGAATTTTTCAAGCTTATCGCCTTTCATGAAATCGCCCCAAATGACGCGGACTTCATGCTTCACAAGCTCGGCCTGCTTTTCTTTTTCGGCCGTATTACGTGCGGCTTGCATCGCAAAAGCGGTTTCCGAAAGGCCTTTGTCTTTCAGGCTTAAAAGAATGTCGATTTGGCGTAATGTTGAAACCGCATGATAAGTGACAGCGCGCGAGTCGTAAATTCCGCAAGGAATGTCACAATGGGCTGAGGCTGTGTCGATATTAGAATCAAATTTTGAAATTAAATTATGTAACATAAGGGCCTCCTAAGCTTTGTTTTTGCGCTTAGCAGCGACAATCATGGCAACAAAAGCAAAGCCGCCAATGACAGCAAAAAGGCTATGCGCTGGGCTTGAAAGCCAATGAAGAATATTGGCCAATGTATTATGGCTATGTGTGCCATCTGCGAAAGCCGGAGCGGAGAGCATCAGCGCAGCCGCAGTCAGTCCGAGTGTTTTAGTCATTTTCATGGAAAAGTCCTTTTGTGAAATCTACTAATAATACAAGTCTACGCGCTTATGCTTTTGACGACAAGCCTATAGCCCCTTATGTGAACTAAATACGTATATAAATTACGTTTCGTTTGGAATAATTTTATATGATTTCGGAAGATATGCAGCACCGGCTTATGATGGTCGACCCGGATCGTTACCGCTCTGCCATGCTGGCGGATGAGGCGGGGCAGGCGCGTCTTTTGGTGATCTATGGGTTTCATAGCGAACTGGCGAAAATTCCTGAGCTTGTCAGCGAGACTATGATTGGCGAGATACGTTATCAATGGTGGCGGGATGCCATTGACGAAATCTACAGCGGTAAGACCGTGCGCTCTCATGAAATCACAACCCCGCTTAGCCAGCTTATAAATGAGACGGCCTTGCCGCGCTTTTGGATAGACCGCTTAATTGATGGCCGCGCGCGAGATCTTGACCCTGCGCCTTTTGCCGATATCGCGGCCGCGCGGGACTATGCGCGGGTAACATCCGGCGTGTTAATGCAAATTGCGAGTTTCGTATTAAATCCTGATTTTGATAGCGATGCGGCTTTGACGGCGGGGGAGGCGTGGGGCCTGACAGGTCTTGCGCGGAGTTATCGTTATTACCATACGGGGATGCTCTCGAACTTGGAGTTTAACGCCTTGAAAGCGGCGGCAAAAGAGAGCTATCAGTCCGCGCAAAGATCGCTGGGGCAGATTTCAGCCGAGACAATGCCGGCGCTGGCTTATGCGGCGAACATTCCGGCCTTTTTAAAACGCATGAGCAAAAATGGCTTTGATCCCAAAACCGACGACGTGAGCTATGCCCCGCCGCTTAAACAAATCCGTATGATAAGGGCGGCCTTGCGGGGGCGTTTATAGCTTTTGCAAAATAGCCTAAAATCCGTCATAATTACGGCGCAGGGCCGCGCCTATGATCGTAATTTATAAAGATGAGGGATGAAATGAGCGTTGGACTTAAACCGAAAATTTGGGATCGTCTCCCATCCTTTGGCCTTGTGCTGCGCCGCTTTCCTGTCGCCGTGGCGGCCATGGCGATATTTACAATCATCATCATCTGGACGCCGAATATTCGACTCGATACGCCGCTCGGGCGTGCGTTGACCGGGGTGATTATTGGGGGCTATTTATGCGTGATTATAACAATAGCGCGCGAGGCCCTGCAAAAATCACGGCTTTATAGTCTGCAAGCTCTATCAGTCATACTCGCGGCGTTACTGTTCTGGTTCTCCCAGAGCCTACGGCTGAATATTGTGATGGCGCTTGGCGCTGTGCTGCTCATGCTGGGCAATGCCGCCGGATGGGGTAAAGCGCGAGATGATCTTCATATTTGGGATTTCACGCATAAGCTATGGACGGGCGCTATTTTGGCGGTTGTCGGCTCCGTTATTTTTCTTCTAGGGGTGAGTTCAATAGGATTTGCCCTGAAAACCCTCTTGGGGATTAACATAAATAAATTGACGCAAGATTTCATTATCCCGCTGGGCTTTGGCTTTTTAGCGCCTGTTTATTGGCTCTCGACCCTGCCGCCTGCCGATGAGCCTTATGATGAGCTTTACGATAATCCGGGGTTTGTTTCCAAAGCAATCGGCTTTTTAGGAACATGGCTGCTCGCGCCTTTATCTATGATTTACGCTGTGATTATCTTGCTTTACGGCGCGAAAATTGCCGTGACAATGGAATTGCCAAAAGGCGAGATTGCGGCTTTAACCACGCCTTTCCTCTTGATCGGAACCTTGACTTGGCTCGTGTTAGAGCCGCCTTTCATTCAAAAAACAGCCCTTGCGCGCTGGTTCCGCTGGCTGTGGTTTCCCGTCTCTCTTCCTGTCACGCTTTTACTCGCAATCGCGACGGCTGTGCGGATTAGCACTTATGGCTATACGGAAGAACGCTTTGCCTTAGCGCTTGTGGTAGTTTGGGGCTTTGCCGTCGGGATTTGGTTTACCATCAAAAAAGAAGGCGCGCGCGATATTCGTCTTATCCCCGGAATTGGCGCAGGCTTACTTTTGGCCGGAACCTTCGCGGCGCAGCCGATTTCCATTAATAGCCAAACCTTACGGGCGAAAGCGATTGTCGATGAGTTAGGCCTGATGACGGAAAGCGGCGTGTTAACGGCGATTAAATCCCCAAGCTTAGAACAAAGGAAAGCGCTTCAAAGTTTAAAGGGAAGCCTCGCTTATCTTTACCGCCAAGACTCCCAAGGCTCAATTAAGCGGGTGTTTCCACAGGGTAAAAATATTGAAACAGCCGCCGATGTTTATGACGCATTGGATATTGAACAGATCTCTTTTCGCAATCAACAAGACCAGACGATTATAGATTTCTCTGACGATAATATGTTTATTGACGTTAGCGGATTTGATGACATCTCCCGTGTTTTTAATGTTTATATAATGCCATCTGAAACATCAGCGGCTATTTTATCTAAGGCTAATTCAAAGATAAAAGTTATGATAAAAGCAGGTGATATTTCGGTTACGCATGCGGATGGTTATAAGTCTAAGCTTGATGTTACAGCGGCTATAAAAGCCATGGATCTTAATTTTGAAACGCCCTTATTCATCGACATAGATGAGCGAACGCGGCTTCAATTCCAGAGCTTTAAAATTCAGGAAGATTGGCAAACGGGCGAGCAGAAGACCACTCGCCTGTGGTTCAGAGTGCTGACGAAAGACTAAGCGCCTTAAGCCTCGTTCATGGGGGATGGAGGATGGAGGCTAAGCCCAGCTCATGATGTCTGTCAGGGCGCGTTCTGACATTTTGCGCTTTCTAAAGCGGGTTTTGTCTTTGCCTTTAATACGTTAGCCGTCTTCGCGTTTATTGACAATGTCCTCTATAGGGGGCAGGAGGCCGTAATTGACATTCATCGGCTGGAATTTAGCTTTGGGGCCACTCATAAAACCGCCGGTGACATGTTCAACAAGTGCGCCGAGGGCTGTCGTTTTTGGCGGCGCGGCTTGGATTTGCCCGCGAGATTGCGCGGCAGCCATACGCCCCGCAATGAGGCCGAGCGCGGCGCTCTCAACATAGCCTTCAACCCCCATAACCTGACCGGCAAAGCGAATGTCTGGACGGGCTTTTAATTGCAGCTGCTCATTTAAAAGCTTGGGTGAATTAATAAAGGTATTGCGATGAATCCCGCCGAGCCGCGCGAAAACGGCCTTTTCTAATCCCGGAATTGCGCGGAAAATATCCGTTTGCGCACCATATTTCATCTTTGTTTGAAAGCCGACCATATTATAAAGCGTCCCAAGCGCATTATCTTGGCGGAGCTGGACGATGCCGTAGGCCTTCACCGTTGGGTTATGCGGGTTCGTCAGGCCCACAGGTTTCATCGGGCCGAAGCGCAATGTTTCTGGCCCGCGCGCCGCCATAACTTCTATGGGTAAGCAGCTCTCGAAATAGGGGGTGTCTTTTTCAAAGTCTTTAAATTCAGTATGATCCGCTTGAACTAGTGCCTCAATAAACGCGAGATATTGTTCTTTATCCAGCGGGCAATTAATATAATCCGCGCCGTCACCGCCGGGCCCTTTTTTGTCATAACGGCTTTGGAACCATGCTTTGTCAAAGTCGATGGAATCCTTATGGACAATCGGCGCGATGGCATCGAAAAAGGCGAGGCTATCTTCGCCCGTTATGTCCAAAATAGCATTGGCGAGCCGCGGCGCGGTGAGGGGGCCTGTCGCAATAATGCTATTCCCCCAGACTTCGGGCGGAAGATCGCTGACTTCGCCGTAGTCTATCGTAATTAAGGGGTGCTGGGTGAGGATCATTGTAACAGCATCGGAGAAAAGATCGCGGTCAACGGCCAAAGCGCCGCCAGCCGGAAGCTTATGCAGTTCGCCCATGCCCATAATCAGGCTATCACAGCGCCGCATTTCCTCATGCAAAAGTCCAACGGCATTGCCGTAAGCATCATCAGAGCGAAAGGAGTTCGAGCAAACAAGCTCTGCAAAGCCGCCGCTTTGATGGGCCGCTGTCATGTTATGCGGCCGCATTTCATGCAAGACAACAGGAACGCCGGCGCGGGCGCATTGCCATGCGGCTTCTGATCCCGCCATTCCGGCGCCAATAATATGAACAGGTTTGAAATTTGGTTTTGTCATAAGCGCGGCCTATAAAAGATTACGCGCTCTGGCAATCCCTTAATCATCATCTCGTCATGACACATGTGTTTTGCAATATCAAAGCGCGGCTTAAGCTGCGCTTATTTTGATGCTACGATGTTGTCATAGCCGTAAATCTTAGGGAATAATATTGCCAAAATTAATCAGCTGCGTTTCGCCGCTGCCATCTTCTGTGCCGTCATTATCATTTATCACAAGCACATCGCCTGTTGCGGTTATCGTGAGGCCTTCGAAAAAAGGTAGAATTTGCCCGCCAGCGACTTCCAGATCACCGCTTGGAACCATATCGCGGATAAGCGTTTTTGTGATGATATCGCCGTCGTTTACGCCGCTTATATTGACGCTATAAAGGCGTTTCAGGGCGGCATCTGGCCCGCCTTGATTGTCACGCTCCAAAATCAGAACATTATCATCATCAATCCGCGCGGCCCCATAAAGACCGATTGTGCCGCCGTTCTGCGAGAGAATATTATCAAGCGGATAAAAGCCAAAGCGCCATGTCTCACTCGCCAGATCATAAATCCCAAGCCGGACATTTACCTCATTATTCCATTGGGTTTCGAAAGGCACAACAAGACGATTTCCGATTTGCGCGACGCCGGAAAATCCTTCATCGCGCTGAATAAGATCAAGCTCACTTGGCAGAGAAATAATATCTGTCACTATGCCATTTGCGTCTGTGCGGAAGATACGGTTGCGGCTGTCGATGGGATCAAATAGCGCGTTCCCAACCGTGCCGTCTCCCTCTGCGGCGAGCCAAAACCCGCCGTCATTGGCTTGGGCGATGCCCTCAAAGTCAAGATTGACCGTGCCGTCAGCATTGCGCAGTTCATCGCGGTCTTCTCTGTCAAAGACATTGCCGCTACTTTCTGTGCTGGCAACCGGAAGGGCATCGATTAAGCCATTTGGGTCTGTCACAGCAATTTCGCGCGTTAGCACGGCGGGGGTTGTGCTAATGTCTAATTGTAAAATGCGGTTAAAATCGAAAAATCCATCTTCAACAGCGAACACCCTATTCGCCTGCGTTCTATCGGCTGTTAGTCCCGATAAAGCCCCCCACGGTATGGGTGTGCCGTCGGCTCTGTTATCTGCTTGAATAGCGGGAAAGTTTTGGCTTTGCGTTTGAATGTCATAAAGCGTGATGCCAGCTCGATTTGCGCCGCGACGGTCATCTTCGCTGGCAATGGCCAAAAGACTGCGGCTCGGTATGGCTTTGATGCCTTCGGGACTCGTCGCCGTTGGTAAGATTTGTTTCAAAAGCGGCGCTTGCGCATCGGCTATGTTATAGACAAAGACGACGCTGCTGCGCTCCGAGCTTACAAAGAGAAAGCGTTCATCGCCAAAGATAGCGACATCGGCCCCCTCGGGTTCATTGCCGCGCTCATCTGATCGGCTATCGGGGTAATGACCAATAGCGGCCACGCTTTGGTCAAGCTGGTTTCCGGCGGCAAATAGAGTCTGCCCATCTGTATTGAGCACGGTGAAATCGCGTGTGCCGGATGCATTTCTATCGCCTTCATTCACGGTCACAAGAGAGACGCCGTTGATCCAAGCAACGGCATCGGGTTGACGCTGTAGGGGGCCGCTTGTCTCATTTTGTAAAATTCGGCGGGGCCGCTCATCATCCAAATCAATCCCGTTGAGTGTGGCTGAGCCTAAATCTGTGTTAAGCGTAATATTACCGCTCGCCCCGTCAATCAGCACAAGGCGGTTATTTTCCTGTAGCGTAACCGCGATAATGTTTTCATCATTAATATCTACAAATTCAGGCTCTACGCCGGTGATGTCGCCGGCGGCGGGCGCGGTGATAGCAATGCGGCGAGCGGCCCAATCGGCCGGGTTATTACTCGCTGTGTTAATGATTGAAATAAAGCCGGCCGGAAGTTCCCCGCCTTGGGATTGCGTGGCATTGCCCTCATTTTCAACAGCGACTGCTGCGAAGCTTTGGTCTGGTGATACTGCGATGGAATCGGGCTCGCCGCCAATTTCTATGGTTCGTAAAACGCGGCGCGCTGTTATATCTATGACGGCGACATTGCCATTGGTTGAAATATCATCACGCGGTAAAATTTGGGTAACGAGCGCGAAATTTCCGCGCACGGCAATGGAGGTTATTGTTTGATTAAGCGGAATAAATCCATCTGGGGCCGGATTGGCGGGGTCACTAATATCAACAAACCCAAGTCCGCGCCGCGCTGAGTCGGCATAAACAAGTGTTTGTCCATCTTCACTAACATCGACAATTTCGGCATTGGTCACGACATCTGTATTACAGCTTGGGTCGATTTGGGCGCAGCTTGGGAAAAACCCGATGCGCCGAAAATTAACATTTTCATTCAACGTGGTTGGCGCGCAAATCAGATCATCACTCATGACCTCTGCGCTCTCTAAGGTGCCATTACCATTTGTGTCCTCACCTCTTTGCGTTTGTTCGCCGCCTTGGAAACAAATTGGATCGCCAGCGGCAACGGCTGTCGCCACGGTCAAAATAACAGGCGGCGGGGGAGGAGGTGGCGGTGGAGGAGGTGGTGGCGGCGGCGGGGGCGGAGAGGGAATGGCGGCCATCGGGGAGGGCGCAGAGCTCCCACCGCCGCATCCCGCGCTCAGCAGCACAACACTAGAAGTAAATAAAGCAAGGCTTCGGCGTAACATCATAACTCACTCCCCATTATAGACGCAGTCTTTACAGACGTGACTTTGCTACCAGAAAGATCACCCCCAACATCTCACAACATGTTACGGTGAATGTAATAATTCAAAAAAACCACAGATTTAAAACAGTTTGAAATCAAGCTTGACAATAACAGGCCGATTTGAGCAGATTAAATTTAGGTTTAAAAGGGAATATGATGCGCGAAGTTCATTACAGCGAGCGTTTTGACACACAAGCCGCGATAACGCGCCCGTGGGCTTTGCCGGGGGGTAAAAACTTTCTTATTCGCGTTCTGCTGTGGGGCGCCGCTTTGATGCTGTTTAATTATTTCTTTTTTGGTCGTGGAATTTTAACCGCTTATATGGATTTATTTCGGGAGATGGCTGCGCTTCAATCGGCTGGGGAGGCCGCAAGTGAAGAGGACGCTTTAACGACATTGTCCTCAGTTGGCGCGTTATATAAATCCCTATTTTTCGTTAGTATTTTTGCATGGCTTATTTCTGTGTCTGTGGAAACGGCGATGCATAAAAATATCTTTCGCGGCGAAGATAACGGTCTTTTCCCTCTGCGCATTGGGCGAGACGAAGCCCGTGTCTTGTTAACACAGTTCATGGTCTTTTTATCGGCAATGGGTTTTTATATTACCGGCTTTATTTTGCTGGCTGTCACGATTTCTCTTGCCGTTATATCTGGGGGTATTGGCGCTTTATTTATATTACTTGGATTTTTGGGTTTCATCGCCATGATCGTTTTAATTGTCATGGTTTTTACACGGCTTGGGCCTGCTGCCGCCTACGGCGTTAAACATGATAGACTTTATATTTTCGAGATGTGGGAAAAAACGAAAGGCTATGGCTGGAATATATTCGGAAGCTATCTTGTTGTTTGCGTCTGCGGTTATATTGTTTTGACGATTATAATGTCGCTCGGGATGTCTGCCATATTTGGTGATATGGCCGCCACGAGCCTGTTAATGGGTAATGTTCCCGAAGACCCCGATGCATTGTTTAAATCTATTGCGGAGACCTTTAATAAGCCTTCCGTTAAAATATCACTCGGAGTTTTCATGATCTTATATGTTGCCGCGCAGTTGTTTTGGAGCATGCACATATGGGGCGTTGGCAATTACACTGCCGCATATATTGATGAGCAGTCGGCGGAGTAATATTGTTTAATTTATCATATTTAATTAACTATTTTTTTAGGAGGCTCCATGCATAAATTTTTTCTAGCGGCATCCATGCTGGCGTTGTTCTGTGTATCTTTTGCACAAGCAAAAACGCCGCCCGAGGTTTTGAAAGCCTATAAAGATTACACTAAATTACTTGAAGGTGATAATGAACAAGCGATAGCCAATAGTGCCTATGAAGCGTGGCAATTGGCAGAAGAGAAAATGGGCGATACGAAAACGACGGCAAGTTTGGCAATTAATTATACTGACGCCGTATCATCGTCAAAGGGTAAACATAAAAAAGTAGGTAAGGCTTATAAACGTGCGATTGAATTATCTCGCTTTTGGCCAGAGGCAGAGCAAACCCTTCATATTGCTGATCTCTACTATAAATATGCAAATTATAAGCGAGTTAAAAACAATCCAATTGGCGCTCGGGAAACAGCGAAACAGGGGGCCAAATTTGCTTTAGAGAATGGACTAAAAAATTCTACAATTTTAGGCGAGCTTTATACGGTCATTGCCGGAACCTATGTTTCGCGCGGGGATCATGATGAGACGGCAGAATATTCACAGAAGGCATTAGACGTTTTTGAAACTGCCGATGACGGCCTTGTCACGGTGCAGCCTATATTGGCACGTCTTTATTCCGGTTATTCGAAAGAAGCTGAAAAAGAAATATTAGGTGCGGCCTTAGATTATCAGTATGTGATGGAGAGCATTGATGGTGCCTTGCCGCGCAATCATCCTTTTATGGCTAAGGCTCTTGGGCGGTGGTCATCAATGCGCGAAAGATTGGCGCGTAATGGGGGGATAGATGAAGCTGAAGCTGCGGGACTATGCAAATGTTGGCCTTATGATAAGCCGCGTAATGATACGATTAAACCTCTTAAGCGTGTTCCTCCCGTTATGCCTTCTAAGGCCTATCGTTCTGGATTCTCGATTGTCGAGTTTGACTTAAATGATGATGGCGGCACAAAAGACATACGTGTGTTGGAAAGTTGGCCGCCGGATATTTTTGAAAAATCATCAAAGCGGGCTGTTTCAAAATGGGTGTATAATGCCCGTTCTGACGGCGAAACGGATAGTGACCGGAAAGACATCATAACAACGATACATTATCGATTATCAGACCGGAATGGGAATGTGATTGAGTAATTAATAAGGGCGCTATGAGCTTATTGATTCTCCCGCGCCCGATCACGCTCCAACATGGGTTTTAAAAATCGTCCGGTCCAGCTTTGTTCGTTTTTAGCAACGGTTTCAGGCGTTCCAACTGCGACGATTTCTCCGCCGCCGTCACCGCCTTCGGGGCCGATGTCAATGACCCAATCGGCCGTTTTAACCACATCGAGATTATGCTCAATCACGACCATTGTATTCCCGTGGCTGACGAGTTCTTGCAGCACTTCGAGCAGTTTCGCGACATCGGCAAAATGTAGCCCTGTTGTGGGTTCATCCAAAATATAAAGTGTGCGGCCTGTCGCGCGTTTCGCCAATTCCTTGGCAAGCTTGACGCGCTGGGCTTCACCGCCTGACAATGTGGTCGCTTGCTGACCAACTTTTAAATAGCCAAGCCCGACGCGCTGTAGCGTGACCATTTTATCGCGAATAGTCGGCACGGCTTTGAAAAAATCAGCAGCTTCGTCAATAGTCATGTCGAGCACATCCGCGATGGATTTCCCTTTAAACTTAATTTCGAGCGTCTCGCGGTTATAGCGTTTTCCGCTACATTGATCGCAGGTGACATAAACATCGGGCAAGAAGTGCATTTCGATCTTGATGACGCCGGCTCCCTGACAGGCTTCGCAGCGTCCGCCCTTAACGTTAAAGCTAAATCGGCCGGGTTTATAGCCGCGTGTTTTTGCTTCAGGCAGGCCCGAGAACCAATCGCGGATAGGCGTGAAAGCGCCTGTATAGGTCGCGGGATTGGAGCGGGGCGTGCGGCCAATCGGGCTTTGGTCAATATCAATGACTTTATCTAAATGCTCAAAGCCTTCGGCTTTGTCATGCGGCATGGGCACGGCGGTCGAGGCGCGGTTAAGTTTCCGCGCCGCAGCTTTATAAAGGGTTTCAATCGTGAGCGTAGATTTCCCGCCGCCCGAAACACCGGTCACGCAGGTTAGAAGGCCAAGCGGAAATTCGGCGGTTACATTTTTTAAATTATTTCCCCGCGCGCCTTTGATCGTAATTTTTTTGTGTGGCTGGGCTTCGCGGCGCTCACTCGGAACCGCAATTTTTTTCTTCCCTGTTAGATATTGCCCGGTCAGAGATGTCTTGCTTTTCTTGATCTTGGCGGGCGTGCCTTGGGCAATGACTTCACCGCCGTTTATACCGGCAAGCGGCCCCATATCGACCACATAGTCAGCCGTTAAAATAGCGTCTTCATCATGTTCAACAACCAGAACCGTATTGCCTAAATCCCGTAGGTTTTGCAGCGTTTCAAGTAAGCGCGCATTATCGCGTTGATGCAGACCAATCGACGGCTCATCCAGCACATATAGAACCCCCGTTAAGCCGGAGCCGATTTGCGAGGCGAGGCGAATACGCTGCGATTCTCCGCCCGAGAGCGAGCCGGAGCCGCGCCCGAGGGTTAGATATTCAAGTCCAACGGCATTGAGGAAAGATAGGCGGTCTGTGATTTCTTTGAGGATACGCACGGCAATCGCCATTTGTTTCTCTGTCAATTTCTCTGGCAAATCTTGGAAACATTTAAGGGCATCTGAAATCGACATTTCACCTGTCTTGGAAATATCCATATCGGCAATTCTGACAGATAGAGCTTCGGGTTTCAGCCGCTTGCCTTTACAGGTCTCGCAGCGCGCGGAAGACATATATTTGCTCAACTCGTCACGCATCCATGAACTATCTGTATCGCGGTAGCGGCGCTCAAGATTTGGTACGACGCCTTCAAAAGGTTTTGTCGTTTCATATCGGCGGCCATCATCTTGATAGACAAATTTAATCGCGGTGCCTTGCGTGCCATTTAATACGACATCGCGCGCGCCCTCTGCGAGGTCTTCAAAGGGGGTTTCAATCTTAAAGCCGTAATGTTTGGCGAGCGCTTTGAGGGTTTGCATATAAAGACTGCTCGGTGTTTTTGACCACGGCGCAATCGCGCCGGCCGCTAGGGATTTGGCGCTATCGGGGACGACAAGGCCCGGATCAAAGCGCAGCTCTTGCCCCAGACCGTCGCACACGGGGCAGGCGCCATGCGGGCTGTTAAAAGAGAAAAGCCGAGGTTCGATCTCTGGCAATGTAAACCCAGAGACGGGGCAGGCGAATTTCTCGCTAAAGAGAATACGCTCTGCGGCGTCATCGGCTGTTTCGGCGACAGCAAGACCTTCGGCAAGGCGCAGCGCTGTTTCCATTGAATCAGCAAGCCGTGTTTCAATACCGGGTTTGATAACAACACGGTCAACGACAACATCAATATCATGTTTGAATTTCTTATCGAGATCCGGCGCGTCTTCTATGCGGTGAAACTCGCCGTCGATTTTAACGCGCTGAAACCCGTCTTTCATTAATAAGGCCAGCTCTTTACGATATTCACCTTTACGGCCTCGCACAATCGGTGCGAGGAGATAGAGTTTTGTGCCCTCAGGCAATGTCAAAATGCGGTCAACCATTTGGCTGACGGTTTGGCTCTCAATCGGCAGCCCCGTTGCGGGCGAATAAGGGACGCCGGCACGGGCCCAAAGGAGGCGCATATAGTCATAAATCTCTGTCACCGTGCCAACAGTGGAGCGTGGATTGCGCGAGGTCGTTTTTTGCTCGATAGAAATAGCGGGCGAGAGGCCCTCTATCGAATCGACATCTGGTTTGCCTTGTAGCTCAAGAAATTGACGCGCATAGGCGGAGAGACTCTCGACATAGCGCCGCTGTCCTTCGGCATAAATCGTATCAAAGGCGAGTGAAGATTTTCCCGATCCGGATAAACCCGTAATAACAATCAACTTGTCGCGCGGTAAATCAACATTGACGTTTTTCAGATTATGCTCGCGCGCACCTCGGACTTCAATTGTATGCAATCGGCTCATGGGCTCTCTCGCTCCAAACTCTTGTGGATATATCGGCGGGGGTGGCCCGCATAGGATGGACTCTGCTGGCTCTATCCCTCAAAAGGTTAATAAGCGCAAGGGCAACGAGTCGACACGCGGCTTATTGACCTATAGCGCAAAAGAACATATAAAGAACAAAAGTCAAGCTATAGGAGGCCAAAATGGCCGGTTCAGTAAATAAGGTGATACTTGTCGGGAATGTCGGGAATGATCCCGAAATCCGGACATTTGGAAATGGCGGTAAAGTCGCGAATTTATCAATCGCAACATCGGAAAATTGGCGCGATAAATCTTCGGGTGAAAAGCGCGAGAAAACGGAATGGCATCGCGTTGCTATTTTCAATGATGGCCTCGTCGGTATTGTCGAGCGCTATGTCAAAAAGGGCAGCAAGCTTTATATCGAAGGTAAGCTGCAAACGCGAAAATGGCAAGACCGTGATGGTAATGATAAATATACAACCGAAGTTGTGCTGCAAGGATATGGCGGGACGCTAACTTTGCTCGATAGCCGTAATGGCGGCGGCTCTGGCGGCAATCTCGGCGGCGGTTATAACCAAGATAGCGTGGCTTATGGTAATCAAGGTCAAAGCCAAGGCGGCGGCTCCCGCTCAGCGTCAGCCCAAGAGGGTCCTGCGCAAGATTACAATATGGATGACGACGAAATTCCGTTTTAGCCTGAT
>CAZEOD010000011.1:55307-62266 GCA_964513675.1 uncultured Caulobacterales bacterium
TTGGGACGGCGCATTTCATAGGTGAAAGTCTTATCGCTCTCGCTGAGGCTCATGGCCCAGATATTATCTTTTGAGACGGGAATATTCTCGCGGTCAAAGAGCGTTTTTGTAAAGCCGTCAGCCGGAAAGCTAATGCGCGTGGTTGATATATCGGCTGCGAGGCCGCCGTAATATGTTAGGGCGTCGGGCTCTCCGTCTTCATGGCGGTGGTCATGACGTAAAGCGAGTTTGTCCCCGAGTTTGGGGTCATCTTCATAGCGCAGGATCCATGTGCGTGAGCGGTTATCCCCGACATGTAGCGCAATTTTAAACTCACCGCCTGTGCAATCGCGGACATGCATGATGATATCTTCGGCGCGCCAAGCGTCATCATCGGCGTCAGAGCTGATAATCTGGCCCGTATAGGCTTTGCCGCAATGTGGTGTGATCTGCGAGAGAAAGGCAGCGCCCTGTGCATCTGGGGCGTTGGATTGGCAGGCTGTCAATAAAGCGGAGGTGATAAGAGTAAGAGAGAGATGATTGATACGCGCCATTTATTTACCGCCTGTGATAACAAGAAAAACATCACGCAGGTCAAAAACAAGGCTGATGATGATGGTGACAAAAAGAAGAATAACCCAAAGCCTGTGAGCTTTACCGTAAAGTCCTGTCGGCGGGGGCCGATTGGCGCGCGCCGCGCCTGAGAACTGCGTTATCCAAAGATAAACCGCCAGCGGCGTCCAAAGAATAATGTGGGGCAGGGCAAAGAGGTGCACATTTTGCGTCACCTTCCAGACAAGGCCAGCAAGGGCCATTGTGCCAAGAATGACCGCAAAAGCCCAGCGCGCAGATTTATATTTCGGGATGAAAATAAGGCTCATTAAAAATATGAAGACCATCCAATTCATCCAAATCTGGACAAGCGGCGTGGTTTCGGTTTTCATCATTGTCATGATGGCATCAAAATCCATGTTGATCTCCCTTTTATACGCTATAGATTGAAAAGCTGGCCGTGTCAGGGGCATATATTTCGGTAAATAAGGTGGGATTTGCGACAAAAAGGCGGTTTTTTGTGTAATCGTCACAAAACTATATCTTGATTTTATGATAAAATCCGCCCAAATAGCCTTTATCGAATTAAGCCAGATTATCGGCGATTGAGACTTTACTGTTTCAACATAGTGCAGACGACCCTTTCTTAAATCGAGTAGCAAGGCCGCCCAATGGGGGCGCGCCGTTTTCGACATGAAAGGAAATTCCCATGTCAGACGAAATGAAAGCAGGAACAGTTAAGTTCTTCAACACAACAAAAGGCTTCGGCTTTATTCAACCTGATGATGGCGGTGCGGACGTATTTGTTCACATCTCTGCCGTTCAAAAATCAGGCCTACAAGGCTTGAACGAAGGTGATAAAGTCCAGTTTAACACAGCTGTAAATCAGCGCTCTGGTAAAACAGCCGTTGAAAACATCTCAATGGGCTAAGGCTCATTAGCTTTAAGTTATGAAACGCTCTCCTTCGGGGGAGCGTTTTTTTTTGCCTATATCTACGTCAAATAAAGCCCTGTGAAATGGGCGGGCTGAAATTATTTTTTAAATTTTTGTTTATTCATCAAAATGATGAAAAGTATGCAAAGCGCAAAAATCAGGGTGAGGAGATTGGCAATCGCAATCGGCCAATCTTTATTCAAAATCCCATAGATCAGCCATCCAGCGACGCCGGTTGTGAACATGCTATACATCAGAACTGAAAGCCCTTCGGTATTGCGGGTTTTAATAACTAAAATCGCTTGCGGTAAAAAGGACGCCGTTGTCAAAAAGGCTGCGGCATAGCCGAGCATAGCGGTGAGGGTCATGGCGCTAACTCCAGGTTACGACGGGCGGCATGGAAGAGAGAATGGTTTTCACATTCCCCCCTGTTTTAAGGCCAAAAGTTGTGCCGCGATCATAAAGTAAATTAAACTCGACATAACGGCCGCGAATTTCAAGCTGCTCTGCACGTTCTTGCGGCGTCCATGGCTCAGTCATACGGCGCCGCGCGATTTCGGCGTAAGTTTTAAGAAAGCCGCGCCCGACATCTTGGGTAAAGGCAAAGTCAGCCTCCCAATCGCCGCTATTATGACGATCATAAAATATGCCGCCAATGCCGCGCGGCTCATCGCGGTGAGCAAGGTGGAAATATTCATCACACCAGTCTTTATAGCGCGCATAATCTGCGGCCTCATGGGCCTCGCAGCATGTCTTCATACCGGCGTGAAAGGCAACAGCGTCTGGGTTTTGCGGGTTGCGCTGCGCCCAGAGAGTTGGCGTTAAATCTGCGCCGCCGCCAAACCAGTCTTTTGTCGTGACAATATAGCGTGTATTCATATGAACCGCTGGAATACGCGGATTCACCATATGCGCAATGAGGCTGACACCTGCGGCCCAAAAGCGCGGATCATCTGCGGCTCCGGGAACGGATTTCTGCATCTCAGGTGTAAACTCACCTTTGACAACGGATATATGTACGCCGCATTTTTCGAAAACGCGGCCCTTGAGCATGCCGCCCGTACCGCCGCCGCCATTCGCGATTTTACGCTCCCACGGCTCATACACAAATTTGCCGGGCGCGCCGGGGTAAAGCGCATCCGGGGCCTCTCGCTCTATGGCTTCAAATTCAGCGCAGATGTCATCGCGGAGCGATTTGAACCATCCGCTAGCGCGGTCTTTTTTATCGTCAAACATAGGCGGCTCTTATAAATGTAAAGCTTTCTTAGCGGTAAAATATTTTCAAGCAAGTTTCTTTGATCGTCTTAATAAATGCGGCCTTATGTTTTAAGCTGCGTTTGCCGCAAGGCCTCCCATAATCCAATACTGACACTGCTTGCGAGATTGAAGCTGCGCGCGGTTGGGGCGAGGGGGATGATAACGCGCTGATCGGCATAATCATGCACCTCTTGCGGTACGCCTGCGCTTTCGCGGCCAAAAAGCAAGGTGTCATCAGCTTTAAAGTCAAAGCGGTGAATCGGCGTGGCGGCCTGCGTTGTGAATAAAACAACACGCTGCGGCTGGGGGGACGCGGCTTGCTCCGTTTGAAAGGCGGCCCATGATTTATGGCGCATGAGCGATTCGGGCGTTCCGTAATCCATGGCGGTTCGGCGGAGTGATTTCGCCGTTAACGGGAAGCCGCAAGGCTCTATAACTTCAAGCGCGATGTTAAAACAGGCGGCCAAGCGCATAACAGCCCCGAGATTCTGGGCAATATCAGGTTGAAAAAGAACTATTTTCATATTTCGATGTCTCTTTTCAGGCTAAATTTATCCAGTAAACTGCGACATAGCGCATCATAAACCGAATTTATATGAAAATTGCGTCAGAAAGACGCGAATAAAGGGTGGCTTTTTTGACTATATATGCGCTATGACGCGCACACTTACATCGTGTTGACATGGGAAAGGGTTTGATCGTGTCAGAGGCAGTTCAAGACCATCACGGCGACGAAACCGTAGACGGCGAAAAAAGAGATTTTATTTTCATAGCGACAGGTGCTGTCGCTGCGGCTGGTGCTGCGTCTATTGGGTGGCCATTGGTCGCTCAAATGGGCAAGGCGGCTGATACGCTCGCGGCGGGATCAATCGAGATTGATTTATCCGCCGTTGAAGAAGGCGGTCAGCTTAAAACATTATGGCGCGGTAAGCCCGTTTTTGTTCGCCACAGAACAGCAGCGGAAATTGCCGAAGCTGAAAACACAGACATTTCAGATTGTCCGGATCCGCAAACAGATAGCGAGCGGTTAATGCCAGGGCCAAGTGGTCAGGTGAATCCAAAATATTTGGTGATGATCGGCGTTTGTACGCATTTTGGCTGTGTTCCTGTTGGCGAAGCCGGAGATTTTGATGGCTGGTATTGCCCCTGTCATGGGTCGCATTACGATACATCAGGCCGTATTCGTAAAGGTCCGGCCCCGAAGAATATGGAAATCCCTCCTTATGAATATATCTCAGACACAGTAATCAAGGTAGGTTAAGATGGCTGGACATCCTTCAACTTATGAGCCCCAATATGCTGCAACGCGCTGGTTAGACCAACGCCTGCCAATTATCCGTATGGGCGCGGATTTCATGACCTTCCCAAGTCCGCGTAATTTGAATTACTGGTGGACCTTTGGCGGTATTCTCGCGCTTTGCCTAATCTCGCAGATTATTACCGGTATTATTTTGGCGATGCATTATGTGCCGCATGTCGATATGGCATTTGATAGTGTGCAGCGTATTCGCCGCGATGTGCCTTTTGGCTGGCTCCTCCAGCCTATGCATGCTGTTGGTGCATCTATGTTTTTCCTTGCCGTTTATGTGCATATGTTCCGCGGTCTCTATTACGGGTCTTACAAAGCGCCGCGAGAGCTCTTGTGGATTATCGGCTGCGTCATATATCTAGTCATGATGGCAACGGCCTTTTTGGGTTATACCTTGCCATGGGGGCAGATGTCTTTCTGGGGCGCGACTGTTATTACAGGGTTTTTTGGCGCGGTTCCTGTTGTAGGTGAGAGCTTGCAGCAATGGTTGCTCGGCGGTTATTCCGTTGATAATGCGACGCTGAACCGTTTCTTTGCGCTGCATTATTTGCTGCCTTTTGTGATTGCTGGCCTTGTTGGCCTCCATGTTTGGGCGCTTCACCATGTTGGCCAAAATAACCCGATTGGCGTCACGCCGAAAACAAAGACAGATACATTGGCTTTCCACCCGTTTTACACGGTGAAAGACGCTTTTGCGGTGTGTATTTTCTTGCTGATTTTTGCCTATTTCATTTTTTACCAGCCCGATGCGCTTGGTCATAGTGATAATTATATTCCGGCTGATCCGCTGAAGACTCCGGCGCATATTGTTCCCGAATGGTATTTCCTACCGTTCTACGCGATTTTGCGTGCGGTTCCGGATAAGCTCGCAGGTATTCTGCTTATGTTTGCCGCGATTATTGTTCTATTTGTGCTGCCATGGCTCGATACAAGTAAGGTTCGCTCTATGCGCTTCCGTCCTGTTGCGCGCGGCTTCTTCTTCATCTTTATTTTCTTCTGTTTCATTCTTGGATGGTGCGGCGCGGGGAATCCTGATGATGTTGCTGTTCCAATTGGTGCGGGCTTGACCTTTAAAGTCATGTCGCAAATCGCGACGGCCTATTACTTCGCCTTCTTCCTCATCATACTCCCTGTTTTGGGGATGACGGAGAAAGCCAAAGAGCGGCCCGACTCAATTACCAAATCTGTACTCGGCGATAGCGCCGCAGCGCCGGCTGAATAGGAGCGATGGCTATGACATTCCTTTTCAAGAAACTTGCGCTTGGCTTATCGGCTTTTGCTGTTGTTGCGACATCTGGTGCTTACGGCATTGCCAATGCGGCCGGTGCAAAAAGCGATTACAAGATGGAACATGTTCATTGGCATTTTGACGGCCCCCGCGGGAGTTATGACCGTGCGGCCGTTCAGCGCGGCTTCCAAGTCTACCGCGAAGTTTGCGCCGCCTGTCATTCGCTTGATTATCTGTCATTTCGTCATTTAGGCGATAAGGGCGGCCCTTATTATGATAAGGATTTTAAAAATCCGAATGATAACCCCTATGTCAAAGCTTTTGCTGCGGATTGGACGATTGAAGATATTGATAGCGAAACAGGCGATGTGATTGAGCGTCCTGCTACGCCGGCTGATAAGTTTCCGCCGATTTTCGCTAATGACGCCGCAGCGCGGGCCTCAAATGGCGGCGCGCTTCCGCCGGACTTGTCCGTTATTGTTGCGGCGCGCGGCGGCGGTGCGGATTATATCTATAATCTTCTAACGGCTTACGGCCTTGAGGCTCCAAAAGATATGAAGCTGACAGCCGGCCTTCATTATAATCCGGTTATGGATGGGGGCGCGATTGCTATGGCGGCTCCGCTCTCTGAGGATCTTGTTGAATATGCCCCGATTGAGGTTAACGATGGCGGTGAGCTTAAAACCATCGCAGCGCCGCAGGCAACGGTTGAGCAAATGGCGAAAGACGTCACAGAGTTTCTGGCGTGGTCAGCGGATCCGAAAATGGAGCAGCGTAAATCTCTTGGGTTTGCCACGATGCTTTATCTTCTGATTTTGTCTGTCTTGCTTTATTTTTCTTATAAGGCCGTTTGGCGCAATGTTGAGCATTAGCTTCAACTAACAAAATTTTGATTTGCGCCCACCTCGTGTGGGCGTTTTTATTTCTAAAAGCTATTAGTGAAGGAGCATGGGATGTCAGATTGGGTATTAGGCGTTATTGGCGGGTCAGGCCTTTACGAAATGGGCGAGCTTGAAAATACGGAGTGGATTCAGATTGATACGCCGTGGGGCGAGCCATCGGATGAAATTTTATTCGCGGAGTTAAACGGCGTAAAACTGCGCTTTCTACCGCGTCATGGCCGGGGTCATGCCCTCTCGCCATCGGGTTTGAATTACCGCGCCAATATTGACGCCATGAAGCGGGCAGGATGCACAGATATCCTCTCCCTCTCGGCAGTCGGCTCTTTGCAAGAGAGCTATAAGCCGGGTGATTTTGTCATGGTCGATCAATTTATCGACCGCACATTTGCGCGCGAGAAAAGCTTTTTTACGAATGGCATGGTCGCTCATGTCTCTATGGCTGATCCGATTTGTCGCCGCTTATCGGCATTGGCAGGGGATGCGGCGAAGGCGGCAGATACGGCCGTGCATATTGGCGGCACTTATCTGGCAATGGAAGGCCCGCAATTTTCAACCCGCGCCGAAAGCTTGATGTATCGCCAATGGGGCTGTGATGTTATCGGCATGACGAATATGCCCGAAGCCAAGCTCGCCCGTGAAGCTGAGCTTCCTTACGCAACTGTTGCTATGGTCACAGATTTTGATTGCTGGCATCCCGGCCATGGTAATGTCGATGTCGCGCAGGTGATTGAGGTCTTGATGGGAAATGCCGATAAGGCACGCCAAACAGTGAAAAACCTGATTGAGACACTCTCGAAA
>CAZEOD010000012.1:0-62040 GCA_964513675.1 uncultured Caulobacterales bacterium
GTTGCGGCGCAAGGCGGCATTGCCGCTTCACTTGGTAATATGGGGCCAGACGATTGGCGCTGGCACATGTATGACACCGTAAAAGGCTCTGACTGGCTGGGCGATCAAGATAGTATTGAATATCTCTGCCGCGAAGCTCCCAAAGCGGTCTATGAACTTGAGCATTGGGGCATGCCTTTCTCACGCAATGAAGAGGGAAAAATTTATCAGCGCCCCTTTGGCGGACATACAACGGAAATGGGGAATGGCCCGCCGGTTCAGCGCACATGCGCGGCGGCTGACCGCACAGGTCATGCCATGCTGCATACGCTTTATGGCCAGTCCTTACGCAATGAAGCTGAGTTTTTTATCGAATATTTTGCGCTTGATCTCATTATGGAAGACGGCGTTTGCCGCGGCATTACAGCTTGGAAACTGGATGACGGGACGCTGCATCGTTTCCGCGCGCAAAAAGTTATTTTGGCGACCGGCGGTTACGGCCGCGTGTTCTTCAGCGCCACCTCCGCCCACACCTGCACGGGTGATGGGAATGCGATGGTGCTGCGGGCAGGTTTGCCGCTGCAAGATATGGAATTTATTCAGTTCCATCCCACAGGAATTTATGGTGCGGGATGCCTGATTACCGAAGGGGCTCGCGGGGAAGGCGGCTATTTAACCAATTCCGAAGGCGAGCGTTTCATGGAGCGATATGCCCCGAGCGTGAAAGACCTCGCCCCGCGCGATATGGTGAGCCGCGCGATGGTCATGGAAATTCGTGAAGGGCGCGGCGTTGGAAAAGATAAAGATCATATCTTCCTACATTTGGATCATCTAGATCCAAAAGTTCTCGCCGCACGTTTGCCGGGTATTTCTGAAACGGCTAAGGTGTTCTCGGGTGTTGATGTGACGCGCGAACCTATTCCTGTTCTGCCGACCTGCCATTATAATATGGGCGGTATTCAGACAAATTATCACGGCGAAGTTCTGACGAAAAAAGGCAAGAATCCTGACGCGGTTGTGCCCGGTCTTATGGCTGTCGGCGAAGCGGCCTGTGTGTCGGTTCACGGCGCGAACCGTTTAGGCTCTAATAGTTTGATTGACTTAGTCGTCTTTGGCCGCGCTGCGGGGTTACGCTGCGGGGAGACGACGACGCCGAACCTAGAGCAAAAACCCCTAGCGCCTGATGCTGGCGACGCCTCAATCGCGCGGCTTGAAAAATTCAAGGCGGCAGAAGGCTCCAAGAAAGTCTCTGAAGTTCGCCTCAGCCTGCAAAAAGCTATGCAAGAACATTGCGCTGTTTTCCGCACAGAAGAGAGCATGGCGGAAGGTGTTAAGAAAGTCACCGAGATTGCTAACTCTATTAAAGATGTGGCGGTTTATGATAAGACAATGGTGTGGAACACGGATTTAATGGAAGCTCTAGAGCTTGATAATCTCGTAAGCCAAGCCATGGTTACGATGGCCTCTGCTGATAACCGCAAAGAATCGCGCGGAGCCCACGCACATGAAGATTATACTGAACGTGATGATAAGGCATGGATGAAACATACGCTGGCATGGTATGATGAGGATAAAAATAAAGTCAAAATTGATTACCGCCCTGTCCATGATTACACCATGACGGACGGAATTGAATATATTGAGCCGAAAAAGCGGGTTTATTAAAATAGTCCAATTTAAATATTGAACATCATTTAAATCTTGCGTTATATGATTATGCGGTAGATTTGCGCCCCACATCTCTTATCTGCCGCATAGCCCTGCAACCTCGGTTGTAGGGCTTATTTATGTGGGGTTCATAGGTCATCCCATATAGTCATGAGATGTTCCATGTCGCATAAGTTTCGCGGTAGAGGTGATGTGTTTGAATTATTTAAAAATTTATTAATTAATCACTTTACGCAGCGAGTTTAATAAGTTTAAGTTTTCATGGGGCATTAGAGATTATTGGATATATTTTATGCTCCTTTTTAACCCGTCACGACAAGATGTTAAGCCCCATGTCCTTGCGGCATCGCCAACACGGATATTTGTAAACGGCGCGGTTAAGGCATTATCTGAGGCCCCGCCGCAGCGTCAAAATCTGATTTTAGAAGATCTTGCGGATCAAATTGATTGTGACCGCGATGCGCTGTCTTTCCTCATCTCCCCGCCTAAATCTGCGGCAGATATAGATATTGCTGTGCCTGATTTTAGCGCAGCTTTAATGGGATAGGCCCTAAGATATTTAGGCGTTTTCACGGCGGTTTACGGCCTCATGTTTATGCTTTTGCGCGTGCAAGATGTTGCGCTATTAACCCGCGCGATTATTAGCTTCGCCCTGATTGCGCTGACCATGTATCTGACACGTAATTTATCATGGTATAGCGGCGCATCACAGCCAAAACTGCGCCTTGAAGATGCGGTTAATCCACCGCAGAAAGCGTCTTTATAATGCGCGGCAATTTGACGATTAAAAGGGGTTTCGATTTGCCGCATCTTGCCTTATAACGCAGTGATAAATTATCGAGGTGACTCATGGTACAGTTAGCACTGCCTAAAAATTCGAAAGTTAATAAAGGCAAAGCTTGGCCCGCCCCCTCTAATGGGACGCGCGTGAAAACATTTAAAGTTTATCGCTATGACCCTGAAAAAGGCGGCAATCCTTATTGGGATAGTTATCAGATTGATCTGGATGAGTGCGGGCCAATGGTATTGGATGCCTTGTTTAAGATCAAAAATGAAATCGACCCGACACTCGCTTTCCGCCGGTCTTGCCGCGAAGGGGTTTGCGGATCTTGCGCGATGAATATTGGCGGGCGGAATACGCTGGCCTGTACTAAAGCGATTGATGATGTTGCGGGCGGGGCGATCACGATTTCGCCGCTGCCGCATTTGCCGGTTGTCCGCGATCTTGTCCCTGATTTATCGCAGTTTTATGCGCAATATGCCTCTATTGAACCTTGGCTTCATACAAGCGAAGCTGAGCCGGAGCCAGTAACGGAATATACGCAAACCACCGAAGACCGCGATAAGCTCGACGGCTATTATGAGTGTATTTTATGTGCGTCATGTTCAACATCTTGTCCGTCCTATTGGTGGAATGGCGATCGTTATCTGGGCCCAGCGGCCTTGCTCCAAGCTTACCGCTGGCTAGTGGATAGCCGCGATCAGGCCGCAGATGCACGGCTTGATAATCTCGAAGACCCGTTCAAGCTTTACCGCTGCCATACGATTATGAATTGCGCGAATGTTTGCCCCAAAGGTCTTAATCCCGCAAAAGCGATTGCGGATGTTAAAAAGATGATGGTTGAGCGCGCGTAAAACCGCCGTTAAAGTCTGACGTCATAGGCCCCGCAAATGCGGGGTTTTTTTATGGCGGCGAGGTCTCGACGATGGCGCGTAAATGGGCCGTCGCCTCTTCGGCATTTTTAGATATGTTCTGGGGCGGTATAGGCGCGAAAAACGTCATCATAAAGGCTTGGTTACGCTTGTTTAAAAGCTCCCGAAACAGGGTGATGTCGCGCAGCTCATTATTCACATAAGAAAAGAAATAATATAGCCAGCTATTATGGGCTTTAATCCGTAGCGGAACGACGGGCGCGCCGTATTTTTTGGCCACCATAGCGGCAGAGCTTTCCCATGGCCGGTCAACAAGCCCCTTTAGCGTTATACGCGCCAAGGATCCTGAGGGGAAAATAACAAGGCAGCGCTCATCTTTTAGGGCTTCGCGCATATCAACGAGTGTTTTTCGCGTTTTACTCATATTGCGTTTCGTCTTGACCCATTCAACCGGGATGATGAGATCGACCGCTTTGGGAATCACCCGCATCGCATCGGCATTAGCGAGGAAGAGCAGATCCGGCCTTTTCTCTTTCAAGGCCTCATAAACGGCGACGCCGTCGGCTAATCCCGTTGGATGATTGGCAATTACCACGCAGCGCCCTGTTTCGGGAATATGGTGCAAGCCCTTAATATCAAGCTTAGGCGTCAAGCGTTTAGCCATCATCTCAAAGCTCTCATGTCCCGTCTTATCAGCCATGAAATCGGCCATATCGACCGCGTCCTGATAGGCTAAGAGGCGGTAAAGTAGAGGGCGTATCAGCGCGAAAATACGGCGGCGAGACATGAGCTTTGTTGCACGTTCAGCAATCAAATCATCAATAATGTGCATTGCAATATCCTACCGCCTGTTTTAGCGGTTTACGCGGCAAAGCCCCGTTTGGCAATAACGCGGCAAGGAGGTATTTTTATGACGTTTAATGTTCTATTTTTATGCACGGGAAATTCCGCGCGGTCTATTTTATCTGAAAGCTTGATGAATGATCTTGGCAAGGGGCGGTTTCGCGGCTTCTCTGCCGGAAGCCACCCCAGCGGCCAGCCACATCCGGACGGTCTTAAAGAGCTTCAGCGCCGCGGGCATGACACTCAAGGCTATAGCTCTAAATCTTGGGATGTGTTCACAGGCGGTGAGGAGATGCATATTGTTGTGACGGTCTGTGATAATGCGGCGAATGAAATTTGCCCTATTTTCCCCGGCGGCCATGTCAAAGTCCATTGGCCCGCCCCTGACCCCGCGCATGTCGAGCCATTGGCCGCGCGGCAAGCTGCTTTTAGTAATGTTTATGATTTATGCCGCGCCCGTATTGAGGCGCTGATTGCACTGCCCGATGCGGCGTTGAGAGATAAGGCTAAATTACAAGCGATAGCAGCAGTGACGGCCACATAGTCTCTCAAGCAATTTTCTCTAGTTTCGGCCAATAAAAAAGCCGCCCCCGAGATCATCGAGGGCGGCTTATATTTTATGTTAAAGGGCGTGGTTTATTTAAACCAGCTACCCAGCTTTTTGCTAGCCCATTCGCGGCCACCTAGACCAAAGGCAATCGCGCCGCCAACGCCGGCTGCGAAAGCCGCTGCGCCAAGGCTGTAACTAAAGGCTGTATCAACAATCTTCTCACCAAGTTCCATTGAGCGAAGACCCATGAAGGTGAAGATTACGATAGCGGCATATTTAATAATCATGCCAGCCATATTGCCAGATGTTTGCGTGACAATTTTCGAGATGAAATTGGCGATGAACAAGCCTGCACCAATGATAATCGCGCCGAGAACAACACGTCCACCCACTTCAAGAAGCGTGTTGAAGATATTGGTAAGCTCAGGAATACCGAGCGCTTTCATTGCCGCTGTCAGGCCCATCAATAAGATACCGATAAAGGCAACATTTGAGATGATTTTAGACGGGACAACATTAGACGCTGTATCGCCGTCAAGACTACCAAGAGCTTTAAGTGAGTTATCAACACCAAGCGCTGGAAGCGTGCTTTGTGCCAAATTTGAGACAAAGCGGGCAATAAAGACAGCAATCGCGAGTATAACGGCGGCACCAATGATGCTTGGGATATAATCTAGAACTGTGCTGAGCATGTTAGAGACGGGCTCTGTAATGCCGGGAATATCCCAGATACCAATTGCGGTAATACCGAAGAAGATCATAACGATAGCGCTGGCAAGACCACCCAGACTCCGCGCAATATTATTCGGTGTGGAATCGCCATCTGCACCGGCAATACCAAAGCGGGATGCGAGATTGTCAACCTGTGCCGCTTCAAGCGTACTTGTAAGCGCTTCTTTGACAACTTTCGCCATCATCGCACCAATCGCGAGAACAACGACACCAACAGCAAGCTGCGGTAGATATTCATAAACGCTATTTAGCATGCCTTTGATCGGCTCAAGTGCGTCACTCACAAGTGGGAATTGTGATAGTCCCATCAGAATGAAAATAAGCCAGACGACCCAAAAGACGGCTTTTGATAATGATTTACCAATATTGCCGCCAGTGGTTTGTGCTTTGCGGCCAAGGCCTGTGCGGTTGATGGCGCCTGATACGACAGCCGCGAGTATTTTTGATATGATATAGCCGACTATAATAATGGCTAATGCGACGAGTGGCCCGACGAGCCAGGCTGGCAAATATTGTGCCAGCGATTGAGTAAGTTGTTCCATGAAATCCTCCAGATTTATTGCCCCTCCAAGAGGCGCCCTCAATATTAACAGATGTTAACTAATATGTATAACAACATAAACCTAAGATGAACAGCTTTTACAGCAGATAACTGTGGGCTAAATTGTGAAGCTCTTTGGGGGTTTCTTCTTCATCCGGCATGGGGTAAATGGCAGGATGCAATCGACGCCCGTTAAAAATAAAATTTTACTCTGGACTCTTGCGGGCCTCTCATTCGGTCTCTTAGCCCTTGCGATTTTACGCCTTAAGGGAGGTGTCTTGTGAAAGCGGCCCCTTTGGCTGGCGGCTTAATGGCGGTTATGTTGCTATTTGCTGCGGCGCAATGCGCCGTGCGATTTGGCTTATCGGGGGGCGGGGGCGGCGTCATTGCGCTGGAAACAGCTGAGCCGCTGCTAGAGGACGTCTTAAATAATATTGCATTTACGAGTCCATCATCAGGCTATAATGAGGCCGTACTGTATCAAATCTCTTTTCGAACCTGCCCGCCCTGTATTCAATCGCATGACAACATCCTGCCTAAATTACAAGCGGCAGGACTTGATACGCGGCTGGTCACGACGGCGCGTAAAGGCCGGAGCACAGAAAAAGAGCGCGCCGCAGTTGTTGAAAATGCCCGCCGTAAAGATTGGGCCTTTACGCAGGAGTGGTGGGCGGGGCGTAACCCCAACCGGTTTTATGCCGAGACAGAGTTGCCCGCTGTTGATGGAGATGCGCAGCGCGAAGCCGAGTTGCGGCAGCTACAAAATCATGTGTATGAACTGGCGAATGTTTTGGCGGCAAATGGTGCAAAATTTGCGTTTCCGACCTTGATTTGGAAAACGCAGGCAGGGGACTATAAAGCCGCTATTGGTTATAACCCGTCTCTGACGACGCAAATCCTATCTGATATTAGGGGCGGTTAAATTATGGCAGGCCCGATTGAGACGCTATTAGAGACGCGGATTAAAGCTGGAGAGCTGACCCGCGATGACGCGCAAATTATGGCCGTGCAAAAACTAGATGAGCTTTTAGCTCGGCTTGAAAGCTATGATCCATCCCCGCCTTTATTGGCAAGGCTTTTTCGGGCGCCAAAACCGCCAATTGGACTTTATTTATGGGGCGGCGTCGGGCGCGGGAAATCCATGTTGATGGATTGGTTTTTCGAGGCTGCGCCGGTTAAGGCCAAACAGCGCGTTCATTTTCATGCCTTTATGATTGATGTTCATGCGCGCATTAATCTGGCGCGTAAAACCGTAACCGGCGACCCAATTGCGCCCGTCGCCAAAGAGATTGCCAAAGCGGCGACACTGCTTTGTTTTGATGAATTTCACGTCACTGACATTACAGATGCGATGATCTTATCGCGCTTATTCGAAGCCTTATGGGGGCACGGCATTGTTGTGGTGGCGACCTCTAACCGCCCGCTTGAAGGGCTTTATAAAAATGGGCTGAACCGGCAGCTTTTTGAGCCTTTCCTTGAGATGATGCCGAAACATTTAATCATTCACGAATTTGCCGGCGAGACAGATCACCGCCTTCGCCAGCTCTCTGCGGCTCCTGTTTACTATACGCCCCTTGGCGATAAAGCGGATGCCGGCGTTGAGGCGGCGTGGAAACGGTTGATTGGCCCCGCTGTGCCCCGCGAAGCCTGCCTAACGGTGCAAGGGCGTGATATGTGTATTCGCCGCACGGCTGCCGGAACGGCGCGGGCTAGTTTTCAGCGCCTTTGCGGGGAGCCTTTAGGGCCGGCGGATTATCTCCGCCTCGCGCAGGCGTTTCAAACGCTTGTTCTGGAAAATGTTCCGCAAATGGGCCCGGATATGCGCAATGAAGCCAAACGTTTTGTCACGCTGATTGATGCCCTATATGAAACCCGCACCAAGTTAATTATGTCAGCCGCTGTGGAGCCGCATGCGCTTTATGTTGACGGCGCCGGCGCGTTTGAATTTGAACGCACAGCCAGCCGTTTGATTGAAATGCGAAGTCAAGATTACCTCGCCGAACGCCGCATTTGGGCGCAACAGGACAAGGCCTAAATATTTTATCCTGATTCGAATAGGAGCGGCTTCACGGCGCGGCATATAGCCTCGAAAGACTGACCCATATAATACTTAAATATTTAATTCAGTCCGTTAAACAGTTGAATTTTGAATTTATTTGCGCGTAGAGGCGGTGGTTATGTGAATCTAAAATTACGCATATATCCTCACGTTGATCTACATAATCATCAAGGCTGTCTTTACGATAGGGCACAAAGCGAATCCAAACAGCATTTTCAGTTTCAAAAAACGCATCCACAGAAATAGGCGTGCGAAGTTCGGCGACGCGTCTAGACTCAATATTTGACTGATCCAGACCAATCATAAGAACGCGTGTTTTCCAATATCCGAGCGAGGAGTCTTTGACCTCAAGATTTTTTAAATTAACCATCAAGGCTTGAAAGTCTTTGCCATAAATATAATTTCTGGCGATAGGCGGTTTTCGGTCAGGATGAAAAGCCGCTTGGGTCAGGCCATAAGTGAAGGCTATCATGACGATATTTAAGATGATGAATCGGAGCTTTACAGGCTTAACCGTCTCAATCAGACGCTCTGCGCCGATGAAAACATAAAACAGAAAAATTGGAGCAATAGGTACCAAGTAACGATGCGGGATAACTTTAAGAAAAAACAAACTAATAATTGCAATGTGGCCCATAAGGAATAAGCGGTCTAAACTTAGAAAAGCTTGGGGGTTGGATGGGTTTAAATGCGGGGCCTTAATTTTCATAAACCCGGTAAAAAACATGGCCAATATCGAAAATTGTAGAAATGTAATATTTATATTAGGCCCTGCAGTTGAGGTTATGGAGATGAAATCATGAGCATTATTTGGGGTAAATGTAAAAAGATGGGCCGTCGTCGATAGATGGGCAAAGACGGATTCTAAATAACTGATAAAAAACTCACTGATCCGCGCGAGTGTTGAACTTTGCTCGGAGGTTGCGTCAAGATTTGTTTTATTATAAAACTCGATGAAATTTGAAACCATCTCACTACGAATTGATATCCACACATCAAGTCCAATAGTGAGTAAAAACCCGAAAGCGGGCACCCATAATAAGGCACGGTTTTTATTTGAAATTAAATAAATGGCAAAGGCGATATAAATAATCGTGGATTCAACACGAAAAAAAGCGGGTAATAATATAAGGCCTATAAGCATAAGTTGACAACGTTTGCTCTGTGACGGGCTATAGTTATATATCGCCCAAAGCGCCGCGATGAAGGTGAGGCTGTAGGAAATATTCGGTTGTCCGTCTTGCTGAAAATACATCACAAAAGGCGTTGAGAATACAGCGGCTGCAAAAATAAGCGCAGTTATTTTAGATGTGAAACGCGGCGAAAAAATATTGTAGGATATAAGGCCAATTATGGCCCACATTAGTGAATTAGCTATGGCAACAGGGTAAGGCATTGTGCCGAAGATCGTCTGTATAAAGGCTAAGAATATAGGGTATCCTGGAAGCACAGCGGGAAAGCCCTCAACAAAATAGTCCCACGGACGCCCCTTTAAAAGATTCCGGGCATGCATATAATATTGGCCGTAATCCCCATTCTGGTTTTGATATTGCCCAAGAACCTGCGTGACGGAGATGTAAATAAATATCAACGCCATCGAAAGCACGGCTAAGCTATATTTATTTATAAAGGGTGATTGTTTGAAAAACGTGGCCCCAGTTTTATTCTTAAAGGTTAACATTACTGCCCTTTACGGTGAAATATAGTCCGGAAAGAATGAGGACTAAACCAATCCAGTAAAACTTATTAATAGACTCGTTAAAAATTAGAACTGCGAGTAAAGGAACTGTGACAAATGCAACCGCGTTGAACATATAGGCAAGGCTAAGCGGCACGTTTTTAAGGCCGTAAATCCACAAGATCATTGACAAGAAATATAAAAAACAAATTCCAATAAAAAATGTTATTGTTCGCTTATTTGTGAGCAGATTATCCTTGAGGTCTAAAGCCGAATCGTAACTTGCAATTTGGGCGACATATTTCATGCCAATTTGGCCAATGCCAATAGCAATGACGGCTAAGAGTAAGGCTATTAATGAATATTTCACCGCTTAGCCCTTGTTCCAGGTTCATCATTCGCATCGAAAAGGAGGAATGACGTGAAAAAATTAATCCCGACAATAGATAAAACGGCGGGTATCATAACTGTGCCTGATGTCGCCGGTATGCCGGATTGAACAGAGCGTATCCAGAATATTGCGCCCAGCAAAAGGGCGAAAAATATGAAAATTGCGCTCATAAGGAAATAAATTCCAGCGACAGAGAAGCTTAAAATGAAATGACGTATCCATACGCGCTTGAGGAAATTTGCTATATTTCCAAACGCGAAATTAAGCGCCTCTGATTTCAGCTTTAACCCACTTTCTTCATCATTATAGTCGGCTTTCATCGGAAATTCAGCAACTGTTTGGCGGGCTAAATTAAGGTGGAGTAAAATGTCGGATTCAAAAAAATAACGTTTGGCGATTTTGTCATGGTCAATCGCTTTATGCGCCGTCTTATGCAACGCAACAAAGCCGTTGGTCGGGTCTGTTAATGTGTAATAACCAGACGCGAATTTATTCGTAAATGACAAGACCGCATTTAGGAAAATTCTATATTTTGGCATCTCGCCAATATCACCGCGGCGAATGAAACGTGATCCTTTAATATAACGTGCTGATGTGTCCCTATAAACATCAAGAATATCTTTGATATATTTCGGGTCGTGCTGGCCGTCTGAGTCGATTTTAATACATAAATCAGCGCCGTCATTAAAGGCTACCTTAAACCAGCAAGCGTAGCGCCGCCGACCCCTTGGTTAATGTCATTTTTTATAACGATGACGCGCCTATCTGTATTGGTGTCAAGAACATGTTGCCCCGTGCCATCGGGGCAGGCATCATCAACAATATATATAGCATTAATACTTTCGGGGATCGTCGTAATTACATCAATAATTGTCTGTTTAGCGCGAAAGCTGGGTATGACGACACTGACAATCACGATTATGTACCCGATCTTTAGCTGGCGATGGACAGCTATATTATAAATAATTGACGCCCCTTAACTATAAGATAGCCTTTTGAGGCTGTAAATCTCAAAATTTAAATAAGGCCCCCTACAAGCGGTGTAATATTTCCTATGGAATTAAAACAATTTCGCGATCACGGCCTCTGCCTCTTGCGAGTCGCGGCGGGGCGGCGTAAAGAACGAGAAATATTTTACTTTGACGAGGAGGCCAAAATGGCACGAGCAAAAATAGCTTTAATCGGCGCAGGCATGATTGGCGGCACATTGGCCCATATTGCGGCGCGTGAAGAATTGGGAGATATTGTCCTTTTTGATATCTTCGAAGGCCCAGCCAAAGGGAAGGCGCTTGACCTGAATGAAGCGAGTGCTGTGTTTGGCAAAGATAGCCGCCTTAAAGGCACTAGCGATTACGCTGATATTGCCGATGCAGATGTGTGTATCATCACGGCGGGTTTCCCGCGCAAGCCCGGTATGGACCGTAAAGATCTTGTCGGGAAAAACCTTGGCGTTATTAAACAGGTCGCTGCAGGCATTAAGCAATATGCCCCGAAGGCTTTTGTCATTTGTATTACCAACCCGCTCGACGCGATGGTCTGGGCGCTGCAAAAATTCTCAGGCCTCCAGCCGCGCAAAGTCGTGGGCATGGCAGGTGTTTTGGATAGCGCGCGTTTCCGCTTTTTCTTGGCTGAAGATATGGGCGTGTCGATCGAAGATGTTCACGCTTCTGTTCTCGGCGGTCACGGCGATACAATGGTGCCGCTGATCCGCTATTCAACCGTGAACGGTGTGCCGCTGACGGATTTGATTAAAATGAAATGGATCACACAAGAGCGCGTTGACGCAATCGTAGAGCGCACCCGCAAGGGCGGCGGCGAAATCGTTGGTCTGTTGGGTAATGGCTCGGCTTATTATGCGCCGGCTGAATCTGCGATTGAAATGGCGACAAGCTATTTACGCGATAAGAAACGTATCTTGCCATGTGCGGTGCGCTTATCCGGCCAGATCGCGGGCGTTCGCGGGCTATATGTCGGGGCCCCTGCTATGATTGGCGCGCGCGGTATTGAGAAAGTCATGAATATCCGCCTTAAAAATGATGAGCGCGAAATGTTCATGAAATCTGTCGCTGCGGTTGAAAAAATCATCGCCGAATGTCAGGAAATGGAACCTGACCTCCGCGACTAAGTTTGATTTGAAATCTGAATCTTAAGGCGGGTCATTATGATCCGCTTTTTTTTTGAGGGACTCGCCATATGACATTCATAATCGAAACGCCGCGCCTTATATTGCGCGAAGTTGACCCTGATGCTGATTTTGAGGCGTGGGCAGATTGCTTTTCTGACGCGAAAACCATGCGCTTTATTGGCGGGAAACCGCAATGCCGCGCGGCGGCGTGGCGGCATATGGCGGTTGTCATCGGGCATCAGGCTATACGCGGTTATAGCTTTTACTCGGTGATAGAAAAATCAAGCGGGGCGTGGGTTGGCCGCGTCGGTCATTGGTCCCCGATTGGCTGGCCAGAGCCAGAGGTCGGCTGGACGATACATCGCAATCATTGGCGCAAAGGCTTTGCTAAAGAAGCGGCCGCCGCCTGTATTGATTATGCGTTTGAGCATTTGGGCTGGGAGGGGGTCATTCATTCGATTGAAACAGAAAATATCGCGAGTATTAAAACCGCCGAAGCGCTAGGGTCTCGAAAGCTCTATAAAATCGACGAGCTTCCGCCGTTTACAATCGAAGATTTATGGGCTTACGGCCAAACCAAAGCGGAGTGGGCAGCGCGGCGAGCGCAATAAACGCAGGCGAGGCGTGCCGCATCATTAACCCTGCCGCATCTTGACCTTCGGCCTGTTTTATAATCATATCAGCAGGCAAGGGCGGTGATGTAAGGGAGGTGATGTGGTTATGAATATAAATATTTTTTATGAGGCGTCGCCCGCCATTCAAATTCATATGGCGGCGGCCTGTTTGGCCTTTATATTCGGGGCCGTTATGTTTTTACGCAAAAAAGGCACGGCCTCGCATAAAATGATAGGTCGGTTGTTTCTGGCGTTAATGCTCATAACGGCGATCGCAGCGATTTTCATTCGCGAAATTAACGGCGGCCACTTTAGCTGGATCCATATTTTTGTTCCCATAACGTTTTTTGCATCATGGGAAGCCGTTCATTTTATCCGTAAGGGGAATTTGAAACGCCATAAACGAGCGGTAAAGGGGCTGTTTTTTGGCGCGCTTCTGATTCCGGGGGTGTTATCTTTTATGCCGGGGCGAATCATGTATCTACTTGTTTTTGGCGGCTGACCGCGCCGTAGTGAGGCTAGCGCGACGCCCAATTCATAGGCTGATTTAGCGCGCTTTGGTTGTGATGATGGCCTATCGCCCTGATATTGCGCCCTTCTACCCTTTAGGGCCGTATTGAAGGTTGCGAGTTGCGAGCGAGATGCCTATAAGCCCTGTGCAATTCGGCTCTCCGCGAGGGGCGAGCCATATTTTGACTGAATATAGCACGGACATTTTCCATGAACATACATGAATATCAGGGCAAAGCGGTTCTTAAAGAGCTGGGTGCGCCTGTTTCTAAGGGTATTGCGATTTTTAAAGCAGATGAAGCCCGCGCAGCGGCTGAAGAGCTTGGCGGCCCGCTTTGGGTGGTGAAATCCCAAATTCACGCAGGTGGACGCGGCAAAGGCAAATTTATCGGCGCGCCAGCCGATGCCAAAGGCGGCGTGCGCCTTGCCTTCTCTGTCGATGAGGTTGTTAAAAACGCCGAAGATATGCTCGGCAGCTATTTGGTCACAGAACAAACCGATGATAAAGGCAAGCAGGTTAACCGCCTTTATATCGAAGATGGCTCTGACATTGAAACAGAGCTTTACCTGTCCATCATTATTAACCGTGATACCTCTCAAGTCTCATTCATTGCCTCTACTGAGGGCGGAATGGACATCGAAGCGGTTGCCCATGATACGCCGGAAAAAGTTATTAATTTCGACGTTGATCCTGCGACAGGCTTTATGCCCCATCACGGCCGTACATTATCCAAAGCGCTCGGCCTGTCCGGCGCGCTCGCCAAGCAATGCGGGAAACTCGGGAAGACATTATATGAGGGCTTTCTTGCCAAAGATATGTCCATGCTCGAAATTAACCCGTTGATCGTCACAGAAGATGGCCGCCTTCATTGTTTGGACGCGAAAATCAGCTTTGATGAAAATGCGCTTTTCCGCCATCCTGATATCGAAGACCTGCGCGACGAAACAGAAGAGGACGAAAAAGAAATCGAAGCCGGTAAATATGACTTGTCATATGTCGCGCTCGACGGAAATATTGGCTGTATGGTCAATGGCGCAGGCCTCGCCATGTCGACAATGGACATCATCAAACTTTACGGCGCAGAGCCGGCCAACTTCCTCGATGTAGGCGGCGGCGCGACGAAAGAAAACATCGTTGCGGCCTTTAAGATTTTGACATCCGACGCCAAAGTTGAAGGTATTTTGATTAATATTTTTGGCGGCATTATGAAATGTGATGTCATCGCCCAAGGCGCTGTTGATGCGGTGAAAGAAGTCGGCCTCGAAGTGCCGCTCGTCGTCCGCTTAGAGGGCACAAATGTCGAAGCGGGTAAAAAGATCATCAATGAAAGCGGCCTGAACGTTATTGCTGCCGATGATCTGGACGACGCTGCGCAGAAGATTGTTGCGGCTGTTAAAGCTTAAGCCTGAATACAAAGAGATATTTAAATGTCAGTATTAATTAACAAAGATACCAAAGTTATTACGCAGGGCATGACGGGTAAAACCGGCACGTTCCATACAGAGCAAGCCATGGCTTATGGCACGAAATGTGTTGGCGGCGTGACGCCGGGTAAAGGCGGGACAACCCATTTGGGATTGCCAAATTTTGACACGGTTGCCGAAGCGAAACATGCAACAGGCGCGACTGCTAGCGTGATTTACGTGCCGCCGCCCTTCGCAGCCGATTCAATCCTCGAGGCAATTGATGCAGAAATAGAGCTTATCATTGCGATTACCGAAGGGATTCCTGTCTCTGATATGATCCCCGTAAAGCGCGCCCTGCAAGGGTCTAAATCTCGCTTGATTGGTCCGAACTGCCCCGGCGTTTTAACCCCGAATGAGTGTAAAATCGGCATCATGCCCGGCAAGATTTTTAAGGCGGGAACCTGCGGCGTGGTTTCGCGCTCTGGTACGCTGACTTACGAAGCCGTGTTCCAAACAACCCAAGTTGGCCTTGGCCAAACGACGGCGATTGGTATTGGCGGTGATCCGATTAACGGCACAAACTTTATTGACTGTCTTGAGCTGTTTTTGCATGATGATGACACAAAGCAAATCATCATGATCGGCGAAATTGGCGGCTCTGCCGAAGAAGAAGCGGCTGAATATATCGCGCATATGGCCAAAAAAGGTATCAAGAAACCCATGGTCGGCTTTATTGCAGGCCGCACAGCGCCTCCGGGCCGCACGATGGGCCATGCCGGCGCGATTGTATCGGGCGGCAAGGGCGGCGCAGAAGATAAGATTGCAGCTATGGAAAAAGCTGGTATTCGTGTCTCTGATAGTCCCGCTAAACTTGGCGTTACAATGATGGACCTTTTAAATAGCTAATGTTTGGCCCCCGTTCATCCGGGGGCATTATTACAGGCATAAATTATGACCAATAAGCCACGCTCTCAACAAAACCAGCAATTTCTGGATAGTTTATTTCTGGATGGCGGCAATGCTGCCTATTTGGAACAAATGCAGGCGCATTACGCCGAAAATCCAAATAATGTTGATGAGAGTTGGCGCGCTTATTTTGCCACGCTCGGCGAAGAGCGCGGCAATGCCATTAAAAACGCAGACGGCCCCAGCTGGAAACGTCGCGACTGGCCGAAAGATAATAACGGCGAATTAACGGCGGCCCTGACGGGGGATTGGGGCGTTGTGGAAACGGCGGTTAAAGGCAAGGTCGCTAAAAACCTTTCTGGCGCGTCAGATGCAGATATTCGCCAAGCCACAAAGGATAGCCTTCGCGCGCTGATGCTTATTCGCGCTTACCGTATGCGCGGCCATTTAATTGCCAATCTTGACCCGCTCGGACTCCATAAACCCGAAGCCCATCCAGAGCTTCGCCCTGAAACCTATGGTTTTTCAGAGGCTGATATGGACCGCGAGATTTTTATCGACGGCGTTTTAGGCCTCGAAACGGCGACATTGCGGCAAATCATTGACATCGTTAAGCGCACTTATTCATCAACTTTCGGTATTCAGTTCATGCATATCTCTGACCCCGAAGAGAAGTTATGGCTGCAAGAACGTATTGAAGGCCCTGATAAAGAAATTAGCTTTACCAAAGAAGGCCGCCTCGCGATCTTGCAAAAGCTGATTGAAGGCGAAAGTTTTGAGCAATTAATTCATAAACGCTATCCGGGAACCAAACGTTTCGGGATTGACGGGGCGGAAAGCCTATTACCGGCGCTGGAGCAAATCATTAAGCGCGGCGGGCAGCTTGGCCTCAAAGATATTAATTTCGGTATGCCGCATCGCGGGCGCTTGAATGTCATGGCCTCGGTCATGAAAAAGCCCTATTCAGCGATTTTTTATGAGTTTCTCGGCGGCGTCGCTGCGGGCGGTGAAGATTACGGCTCTGGGGATGTGAAATATCATCTCGGCGTCTCCGATGACCGCGAATTTGACGGCAATAGCGTGCATCTTTCGCTCGCGCCAAATCCGTCGCATTTGGAAGTGGTGGCTCCTGTTGTTATGGGCAAGACGCGCGCGAAGCAACAAATGGCCTCGGGCACTTATCAGTCTCATAACCCTGAACAAGTGATGGCGGTTATCCTTCACGGTGATAGCGCCTTTGCCGGTCAAGGCGTGGTGATGGAGGGCTTCCAACTCTCGCAATTAACAGGCTACCGCACCGGCGGCACGATCCATGTGGTTGTGAATAATCAGATCGGCTTTACAACGACGCCTGACGAATATCGCTCGGGTCAATATTGCTCTGATGTTGCCTTTATGGTTGAAGCGCCTGTTTTCCATGTTAACGGCGATGATCCCGAAGCGGTGGTTTATGCCGCGCGGATTGCGACGGAATACCGCCAGAAATTCGGCAAAGATGTTGTCATTGATATTATTTGTTATCGCCGTTACGGCCATAATGAAGGCGATGATCCGAGCTTTACGCAGCCGCTCATGTATGGCGTGATTAAAAACCTCGAATCGACGGCTAAGACCTATGCCAAACATTTGATCGCCCAAGGCGATTTATCAGAGGCGGATTATCAAAAGCGCGTCGATGATTTCTATGCATTTCTAGATACGCAATTTGATGAAGCCAAATCATTTGAGACCAAAGAGCCAGATTGGCTGCGCGGTGTATGGCACGGTCTTTCGCGCCCTGATGAAGGGGATAGCAAACGCCGCGGCGCGACCTCTGTTGATAAAGCTTTGCTTAAAGATATTGGAACCAAAATTACGACATTACCAAATTCAGTGAATATGCATCGCACGCTGAAAAAAGTAATTAAAGCGCGGGCTGAGCGCGTTGCCTCTGGCCGTGATATTGACTGGGGCCTCGCGGAGCATCTCGCTTTTGGTAGCTTGGTGATGGACGGGCATCCGGTTCGGCTGTCAGGCCAAGATTCAGAGCGCGGCACTTTCTCCCAGCGTCAATCTCATTTCATCGACCAAGTGGATGAAAGAAAATATACGCCGCTGAATAATCTCTCAGATAATCAAGAATATTACCAAGTGCTCAACTCGCATTTGTCCGAAGAAGCTGTGCTCGGCTTTGAATATGGGTTTTCCGGCGCGGCGCCCCATGCGCTGACGATTTGGGAAGCGCAATTTGGCGATTTCGCCAATGGTGCACAGGTCATGGTCGACCAGTTTATTTCCAGCGCGGAGCAAAAATGGCTGCGTATGTCGGGCCTCGTCATGCTCTTGCCGCATGGTTATGAAGGGCAGGGACCGGAACATAGCTCGGCCCGCCTCGAGCGCTACTTACAAATGTGCGCCGAAGATAATATGCAGGTCGTCAATCTTTCTACACCGGCGAATTATTTTCATGCGCTGCGCCGCCAAGTTAAACGCCGCTTTAGAACGCCGCTGATCGTTATGAGCCCCAAAAGCTTGCTCCGTCATAAGCTCTGCGTTTCGACCTTTGATGAAATGGCGACAGGGTCAGAATTTCACCGCCTCTTGTGGGATGACGCTGAATATCGCCCCGAAGTGAGTGAGATAACGCTGAAAAAAGATAAAGACATTCGCCGCGTCCTGGTCTGTTCGGGTAAGGTTTATTATGACCTCTTTGCCGAGCGTGAGCGTCTGGGTGTGAATGATGTTTACTTGCTCCGTCTTGAGCAATTCTACCCCTATCCAGATGACGCGATGCAGGCTGAATTAAAGCGCTTTAAAAATGCTGACATGGTCTGGTGTCAAGAAGAGCCGAAAAATATGGGCGCATGGGCTTTTGTCAATCCACGTTTAGAGGAGAGCCTCATCGCCATAGATGCCAAGCACACGCGGGCGCGCTATGTTGGCCGCCCTGCTGCGGCCTCGACAGCCACAGGTATCGGCGCTAAACATAAAAAAGAACAACAAGCTGTCCTTGACGGCGCATTCGAAAAATAGGCTTCGGCCAGCAAAGTAGGTTATTATGACGGATATTAAAGTCCCAAATGTTGGCGAAAGCGTTTCGGAAGTCACGATCGCGACATGGTTTAAAAAAGTTGGTGATAGCGTCAAAAAAGACGAAGCGCTTGTTGAGCTTGAAACCGATAAAGCCGCGCAAGAACTAGTCTCGCCGGAAGATGGTGTCTTGACTGAAATTATTGTCGCCGAGGGTGATAATGCGGTGGTCGGCGCGTTGATCGCGCGGCTCGGCGCAGCGGGTGCGGGGGCGTCTAAGGCGCCTGCGTCTAAAGCGTCCACGGCTGAACCGAAATCTGAAACAGCACCGGTTAACGGCGGCTCTGAGCTTGCGATTAATGTACCGAATGTCGGCGAATCTGTTTCCGAAGTGACCGTTGCGACTTGGATGAAAAAACCGGGTGATGCGGTGGCCAAAGATGAAGCCATTGTAGAGCTTGAAACCGATAAGGCGGCGCAAGAACTTGTCGCGCCTGAATCCGGTGTTATGGGTGATATTTTGGTCGCTGAAGGCGATGTGGCAAAAGTGGGGCAGCAGATTGCCGTGCTTTTAGCCGGTGCGTCGGGCGGGGCTATCGCGCCGTCTAAAGGCTCGGCCGGTGATGAAGGCGGCGGTGTCGGTGTTGTAGCGTCCGTGAATGAACCTACAGCCATGAGCAAAGACCCGATGCCGAGCGCGTCGCGTATCATCAAGGAAAACGGGTTGGATGCAGGCTCTATTGCGGGCACAGGCAAAGATGGCCGCATCACAAAGGGCGATGCGCTGTCCGCCAAAGCCAACCCTGCACCAGTGGCCACAGCGCCTGCTCCTGCCGCGCCATCTGCGCCGCGCGATTTGGGGCCACGCGAGGAACGGGTTCGCATGTCGCGCCTGCGCCAAACTATCGCGCGTCGTTTGAAAGATGCGCAAAATACAGCCGCGATGCTAACGACCTATAATGAAGCGGATATGAGCGCCGTGATGGCAATGCGCTCGCAATATAAAGAAACCTTCCTTAAGAAACACGGCATTAAACTGGGCTTTATGAGCTTTTTCGTCAAAGCTTGTGTGCAAGCCCTCAAAGATGTTCCGTCGGTTAATGCCGAAATTGACGGAACGGATATTATTTTCAAAAATTTCTATGATATTAGCATCGCGGTTGGCACGCCCAAAGGGCTTGTTGTTCCTGTGCTGCGGGGATGTGATGAACTATCACTGGGCGGGATTGAAAAAGGCATTTCAGCGCTCGGTGCAAAAGCACGCGACGGGCAGCTCTCTATGGCGGATATGTCCGGCGGGACGTTCACGATCTCAAACGGCGGTGTTTACGGCTCCTTGATGTCATCGCCAATTTTGAATCCGCCGCAATCCGGTATTCTTGGTATGCATAAAATCGAAAAGCGTCCGATTGTTGTGAATGATGAAATTGTTATCCGCCCGATGATGTATCTGGCGCTGTCTTACGATCACCGGATTGTTGACGGTAAGGAAGCTGTGACCTTCCTCGTGCGGGTGAAAGAATGTCTCGAAGATCCTGAGCGTCTGCTTCTCGATCTTTAATCCTCGCGGTTATATAAAATGATATAAGGAGCGCTGTTTTGACAGCGCTCTTTTTTTGTCCTTTAATCCTGATCTAAATAAAAAAGGGAGAGGTTTATGTCAGGCTTAACAAAGCAATCTGCCGGCGCGTTATTTTGGGGCGTCGCTGTTTTATGTATATTATGGAATGCAATCGGCTGTTATATGTATTATTTGGACATGACTCTCTCTGATGCGGCCTATACCGAAGGCTATGGGCAAGCGATGACAGATATGCGCGATCACGTTCCAACATGGTCAACGGCGTCTTATGCGATTGCGGTGTGGATCGGGCTTGTGGCTTCTATATCCCTCTTGTTTCGCAAGCGGTTTGCTGTGACTTTATTTATGATTTCGCTTTTCGCCGCTATTTTAAGCTTCGCTTGGGGGCTACTTAATGCAGATATGCGCGCGGCCACAGGGGCAATGGGATGGGTGATGCCCATTATTGTTGTCGGGCTTGGCTGTCTTGAGATTTGGTGGTCGCGAAAAAAAGTCTCGGACGGAACATTATCCTAATTTGAGGCTTCTACCGCGCGGTTAAACGCTTATCATATTGCGCAGATGCTACGTCATAGAGATTGACCCTGTTCGCATCCTCGCTTAAATGAACACATATATTTAGCATGGAGCCCATCATGGCAGACACATATGATATTCTCGTAATTGGCGGCGGGCCAGGCGGTTATAACTGCGCCATTCGCGCGGGACAATTGGGCCTTAAAGTCGGCTGTATTGAAACGCGAAAAACATTAGGCGGAACCTGTTTGAATGTTGGCTGTATCCCGTCCAAAGCGCTCCTTCATGCGACAGAAATGCTTGAAACTGCGCAAAAAGACTTTGACGCGATGGGCATTACAACCGGTAAAATCGGGCATGATCTTGGTAAGATGATGGCCGCGAAGGAAAAGACGGTGAGCGGCCTAACGGACGGCATTAAATATCTATTTAAGAAAAATAAAGTCGACCATATCGAAGGCTTTGGTAAGATTATTGATGCCGGCACGGTCGATGTTGATGGCAAGACCTATAAAACCAAAAATATTGTCATTGCAACTGGCTCCGAAGTGGCTTCGCTCCCGGGTATTGAGGTGGATGAAACGCGCATCGTGTCATCAACGGGGGCATTGGAATTAAAAAAGGTTCCTAAGAAATTACTCGTCATTGGCGGCGGCGTTATCGGCCTTGAGCTTGGATCTGTCTGGCGGCGTTTGGGCGCAGAGGTGACAGTGGTTGAATATCTCGACCATATTATGCCGGGTATGGACGCCGAAGTGCAAAAACATGCGCTGCGGATATTTAAAAAACAGAAGATGAAATTTGAACTGGGCCGCAAAGTCACCGGTATTGATACCAGCAAGAAATCCGGCTTGATGGTTCAGACCGAAGCCAGCAAAGGCGGCAGCGCTAAAGATATAGACGCGGATGTTGTCCTTGTCTGTATTGGCCGCCGTCCGTTTACAAAGGGGCTGGGACTAGAAGGCGCAGGGGTGTCTACGGATAAACGCGGCTTTATTGAAACCGATCATTATAAGACCTCTGTTGCGGGTATTTTCGCGGTAGGGGATTGCACCGTGGGGCCAATGCTTGCGCATAAAGCCGAAGATGAAGGCGTTGCTGCGGCCGAGATTATTGCGGGCAAAGCCGGCCATGTAAATTATGATGTCATTCCAGGTGTAGTTTATACCGCGCCGGAAATCGCATCTGTCGGCAAGACTGAAGAAGAATTAAAAGCCGCGGGCATTGCTTATAAGAAAGGGAAATTTCCCTTTACGGCCAATTCGCGCGCGCGGGCTAATCATCAAACGGATGGGTTTGTTAAAATTCTTGCACATGCGGAAACGGATGAAATTCTCGGCGCGCATATGATTGGCGCGCATGTTGGCGATCTTATTGCCGAAGTTTGTGTGGCGATGGAATTTCGCGCAGCTTCTGAGGATATTGCGCGGACTTGCCATGCCCATCCGACCATCACCGAAGCCGTGCGTCAGGCGGCGATGGACGTTGAAGGCTGGACGATGCAAATGTAACTGGGCAAATGTAACTGGGCAGCTGTAACTGGGTAGATGTAGCTGAGCAGATGTAGCTGGGCATATGTAGCTTGGGCGAAATCTAGTTTTGCCAAAGCTAATTGGGCGCTATATGGTATTTTATAAAAGCGGGGCTTTTCGGGCTTCTTTAATCGCCTGATCCTAATTTTCCGGCGTCACGGGAATTGTAATGGGCAAGGTTTTATTGGCCGGCACATTGGAAAATCCGCTTTGATTGCCATTTTGGAATTTAATCACAATCCGTTCTGCTTTTTCAAATTCTCCAAGGCCAAATGTGACGCGGCGGGTGCCGTCCGACCCCAATCCTTGGCCGGCTATAACTTGTTTGTAGCGATGGGTAAAATCGGGGAGGGTGAGCATGATTTCCGCATTCAGGCTGGCGGCTATATTGGGGAAATCTAGCGCGATATAATTATTTTCTGTGGGCTGGCTGATATAAGCAAGAGCGGGGCCTGCGACATTGGCCCAAACAAGGTCAGGGCGGCCATCACCGTTAAAGTCCGATATTAAAGGCGCAATTCCAAAATGCGGATTAACAGCGCCAGCGGTTTTTTCAACGGGCGTAAAATCTGTCCCGTTCCCGAGTAATATTTTGCCGTTATAGCGCGTCATGATAAATTGCGCGGGCATACGCGCATAGTTTTGGCTCATGATAATATCTTCGAAACTATCGAGATTTATGTCGGCAAAAACGGCCCCCCAACCAAAGCCGTAGCGGTTGACTTTGGCGGTTTTAGCTCTGTCTTCATAGCCATATCCGTCTTGGTTGCGAAACAAAATATGCTCAGGATTAAATATATCATCTTTCGATAGGTCACCGCGTAATATCATCGGCGGGAGCGTATATCCGACATTTGAAAAAAAGGCGTCCATCCAGCCGTCATTATCATAATCCCCAATGGCAACCCCCATTGGATAGGCATAATCTGACGGATTGGGCTGCGGCGTAAACCCTTTGCCTTGGGTATTAATATAAGTTTCGACCTTTCCGGTATCTTGCGCAATAATAAGATCGGAGAATCCATCGCGGTTCATATCAGCAAAGACGCCAAGAAACGTATTATGTTGCCGCCAAATTCCCCACTCTTTTGAAACATCTTTAAAGTCTTCACCGCCCATATTCATAAATAAATGACTAAAGCCGCCATAGCCATCAGCAAAGATCGTTTCGCCTTCAACGCGCTCAATTTTAATATAGCCCGCCACATAAAGATCGACGCGTCCATCTTTATTAATATCGCCCAAGCCAATAGAGAGCGGTGTTGTATTGCCGGCGTGCTCGCGCTCGCCGCCTAATTTTAAGGGCAGTTTCCGGCTGTCAAAGCCGGCGCCGGTATTTTCATGATACCAAATGCCGCTTTGCCGTGCTGTGAACAAGTCGACATCGCCGTCTTCATCAAGGTCAATATGGGCGGCGCCGTGAGTGGCATCAATGTCATCTTTATCAAGTGATATATTAAGCCGCGTGAAGGCCGTTCCATTAAAGCGGAAAAAGCCATCGGGCTGTTTATCGCCGCCGCCAAGGAACAACTCGTCTTGGCCGTCACCGTCAATGTCAAAAGCCGCGCTGGCAAGAAAGGGCAGTGAGGCGTTTAAATTTAGCTTATTCTCAAATGGCAGGGCGGCCTGCGTAAATCTTAACGGGGTTTCACCTTGCGGAACTTTCTCGCCTTGCCATGCACGCAGCATAATAATGAGGGCGATAATCACCGCTATAAAAATAAGGAGCAGGCAGGCAAGGACTTTACCAATAGAAAAGTGAGGCGGCGTTTTGGCTGGCATGTGGCTGTCCCTTGTCTTGAGCCTGAATATTTTCACATTCGCGCTCATATGATGCTGGAATTTGACAGGGCAAGCAAGCTCGGCGTGTTAAGGGCCTTATAGGGTCTTGAGCCGCAAAGTTATAAAGCTCATTTTTTAAGCGCTCGTTTCTTGCGTGCGCGCGGATGGGCGTCATTGTGAATACCGATAAGCTGGGCGGCATTGACATGGGTGTAACGTTGGGTCGTCGATAGGTTTTCATGTCCTAATAAGGTTTGAATCGTCCTTAAATCTCCGCCTTCGGCTAAAAGATGCGTCGCGAAGCTATGCCGTAAGGCGTGGGGCGTTGTGCTTTCGGGCAGACCCAGCGCGCCGCGCAAACGGCGAATTTCTGTCTGGATGATTTCAGGCCGTAAAACCCCGCCGCGAACGCCGCGAAATATAGGCTGATTTTCACCCAGAGCGAGGGGGTAGCTTTCGATGTAATTATTTACCGCCTGTTTAACGGCCGGTAAAAGCGGAACAATACGTGTTTTTTGGCCTTTACCCGTCACCCGCAGAACATCGCCCAGCGGCAGGTCTTGGGTGCTAATCATAAGCATTTCCGCAATCCGCAGACCCGCGCCATATAGCAAGCACATCGCAGCATGATTGCGGTGAGTGACCCAAATCTCTTGGTTTTTCGGACCATTTTTCTTTAATATATCAAAATCTGCCATGTCTTTCGCTTGAGCCGATGTCACAGCTTTGGGGAGAGGGGGCTTTGTTTTCGGGCCTTTAACAAGGGCGATGGCGGCGTTTTTTACCGTCCATCGGCGCTCGATATATCGGAAAAAACTTCGAAGAGATGACAAATGACGAGCAAGGGAATTTGGCGATAACCCGTCAATCCCGCGGCGGCGCGCGGCAATGTAGCTTCGAAAATCACGCAAGCTAATATCTGGGATACGCTGTAATGTCAGCGCCGCTCCGTGATGGGCGGCGATAAAGTCAAAAAAAGCTGAAATATCCCGCTCATATGCGCTTGATGTTTTGGGCGACATGCGGCGCTCTCCTGAAAGATGATCCAGAAAAGCTTTGAGCATATCGCAGCTTGATATCGCAGGAATAACCATGGCTTAATGTGCCATAAATAGGGTTAAGAAATTGTATCAGCGATAAGCTTCCCTTTGCTTTACGCTCATGAGCGCCTATATCTTAGCTATGTTTGACGATCTATATAATTCCGAGATTTTGACGCTGTCTGCGCAGCTTCAAGATAGCCGTTTGGACGGCGCTCATGGCTCTGCGCGTGAGCTGTCAAAGCTTTGCGGATCAGAGCTTGAGATTGATGTCAAAATGGAGGGCGGCATTGTATCGGATGTTGCGCTGCGAGTTCAGGCCTGCGCGCTCGGCCAATCAAGCGCAGCGATTTTGCAAAATGCGATTATCGGAGCCAAGCTAGGCGAGATCATCGCGGCGCGGGATGGTTTAAAAGCCATGTTAAAATCGGGAGGCGAGCCGCCAAATGGGCGCTTTGAAAAATTGGCCCTCCTCAGGGGCGTCGCTGATTATCCCGCGCGTCATATGTCGACGCTTTTAGCCTTTGAGGCGGCGGTTAAGGCTGTGCGGCAAGCTTTGAAGCAGCCGTGTTAATCAGGCGCGTGTTTTTATTGCCCATGCTGGCGGCGCTCTGGATTTACAGGGCGCTGCTATCACCGGCGCTTTATGCGCTGGGGGTGCGCTGCCGTCATGAACCGTCCTGTTCGGCCTATTCGCGTGAGGCGATTATGCGCCATGGGCCTTGGGCGGGCGGCTGGCTAACGCTTGCACGCTTACTCCGCTGTCAGCCTTTTGGCACAAGCGGGGTTGATAACGTGCCGGAAACTGTTACCAAGCCTGCGGCATGGGCACCGTGGCAATATGGTGTTTGGACATTGAGTAAAAAGGCAGATGAGCATGATCACGATCACATTTCCTGACGGGGCGAGCCGCGAATATGACGCCGGCGTCACGGCCTTATCTGTGGCTAAATCCATCTCTTCCGGCCTTGCGAAAAAAGTTCTCGCGGCGAAGATAAATGGTGAGCTGCGCGATGCCAACCGCGCGATTGAAACCGATGCTAATATAGAGCTTATAACGGCGAAAGACCCGGAAGGGCTAGAGCTTATCCGCCATGATTGCGCTCATGTCTTGGCCGAAGCTGTGCAAGAGCTTTTCCCTGGCACGCAAGTTACCATTGGCCCGACAATCGAAAACGGGTTTTATTATGATTTCTACCGCGATGTTCCATTTTCCGAAGATGATTTCGCCAAGATCGAAAAGAAAATGGCCTTTATCATTAACCGCAATGATAAGTTTGAGCGCCTCGTCATGGCCCGAGATGAAGCGATTACATTATTCAAAGACATGGGCGAAACTTTCAAAGCTGAACTGATCGAAGATTTACCTGAAAGTGAAACGATTACGGTTTATAAACAAGGCAAGTGGTTTGATTTATGCCGCGGCCCGCATTTGCCGAGTACAGGCAAGGTCGGTAAAGCGTTTAAACTTATGAAAGTTGCCGGTGCATATTGGCGCGGCGATAGCTCTAAAACGCAGCTACAACGGATTTACGGCACAGCTTGGGCGACGCAAGAAGATCTTGATGCGCATTTGAAAATGATTGAAGAAGCCGAAGCGCGAGACCATCGCCGGTTGGGCCGTCAGTTGGGCCTCTTCCATTTTCAAGAAGAAGCGCAAGGGCAAGCCTTTTGGCATGCGCGCGGCTGGACGCTTTATCAACTTTTGATGCAATATATGCAGCGCCGTCAGCATGAATATGGCTATGAGGAAATTAAAACGCCGCAGCTAATGGACCGTAAGTTTTGGGAGGCTTCAGGCCATTGGGATAAGTACCGCGAGAATATGTTTGTCGCTGAAATTGCCGAAGAAGATAAAGTCCTATCTTTAAAGCCAATGAATTGCCCCTGCCATGTTCAGGTGTTTAATTTTGGACAAAAATCTTATCGTGATTTGCCGTTGCGCCTCGCAGAATTTGGCTCTTGTCATCGCTATGAGCCATCAGGCGCATTGCACGGCTTGATGCGCGTGCGAGCCTTTGTCCAAGATGATGGTCATATTTTTTGCGGCCAAGATCAAATTACCGATGAAGTGAAGCTCTTTACGGAGTTGTTAAAATCCGTTTATGCTGACCTTGGCTTTGACGATGTTAAAGTGAAATTCTCAACGCGGCCAGAGATTCGCGTCGGCGCGGATGAGGTTTGGGATAATGCCGAAGCGGCTCTAGAAGAGGCCGCCCGCGCCTCGGGGCTTGATGTTGAACTCAATGAAGGCGACGGGGCGTTTTATGGCCCCAAGCTTGATTTTGTCCTGCGCGACGCGATTGGGCGTGAGTGGCAAGCGGGCACAATACAGGCTGACTTCAATTTGCCAGAACGCCTTAATGCGAGCTACGTCGGGATGGATGATGCGAAACATGTGCCGGTTATGCTGCACCGCGCAGTCTTGGGTTCATTTGAGCGCTTCCTTGGTATTCTAATTGAAAATTATGCGGGCCGCTTTCCGCTATGGCTCTCACCGGTGCAGATCGTCATTGCGACGATTACATCCGAAGCCGATGATTATGCGGAATCTGTTGCGGAGAAAATGCGCGGCCTTGGGCTTCGTGTTGAAACCGATACGCGAAATGAGAAAATTAATTACAAAATTCGCGAACTTTCCGCTGACCGAAAAATCCCGGTCATTGCTGTCGTTGGCCGGCGAGAGGCTGAAGAGGGTAAGCTCGCCCTGCGCCGTCTTGGCTCGCAAAAGCAAGAGATCCTTAGTCTTGATGAGGCGCTATCTGTTTTAACCAATGAGGCGACGCCGCCTGATTTGAAACGTAAAGCCTAAGCGCAGATATGGCGGACCAGTCTTTCTTACTGGCAAATAAGTTTTCTGTCATGCCGAGCCGCATAAATGCGGGCATTTTTGTCTTTTTTATGATCTTAGTGCCTGTCTTCTCACATGCTGGAGGCTTGGGCATGGCGCCGCTCGCAGCCATTATTGGCGGGGCGGCGTGGTTAACGGGATCCTTAAGGCCGCTTAAAAGACCGCCGCTTTATATGTGGGTATTATTTGCGTTTCTGGTATGGGCGGGAATCACAAGTCTTTGGAGCCCGTATAAGTCCGGCGATTTTTTAAATAATCCGGTTAAACTTTTACTGGGGGTTGGGTTATTTTTAGGCTGTATAGATGCCGCGCGGCGCAGCCGTGAAATCTTACCCGTTATTTTACCGCATATTTTTATAGCGGTAAATGTGTTTGCTTGCGGCTTGATTATCTTGGACGGATTATCCAATTACGGGTTGACCTATATGGCAGACCCGCTGCGAAGCGGTGAAAATATTATCCGTAAACAGGCTGATGTTGAAATGAATATTGGCCATTCTGTGACAGTTTTGCTGCTGTTTTTAGGGCCGGTTATGGCCCTGATGATGCAGCGTATTAGGCGCGGATGGCTGGCCGCGTTAATCTATGTTGCGGCCTTGCTATGGGCGGCGCAATTATCAGGATTAGCGGTTGGAACCTTGTCAGCGGTTATTGTTCTGTTCGCTTTGGTTTTATCCATTTTTGCCCCCCGTAAGGCGCTGAAATTGGCGATTGCTTTTGCCATATGCGCGGTCATGTTTGCCCCCTTAATTGGCGTTTTTAGCCGTCACCTACCGGCTGAATTTATATCGAATTTACCGCTCTCATGGGAGCACCGCGTAGCAATGTGGGATTATACATCCAACCGAATATGGGAGGCCCCCTTGTTTGGGCATGGCTTTGATGCCGTTCGCAGTTTTGACGACACCATGACCTTAGGGCCGGCCAAGACCTGGCGTATTGTCTCTTTACATCCACATAATGCAGGGCTGCATATCTGGGTTGAAACGGGCGTGATTGGTGTGATCTTATGCTGTTCTGCGATATTTTTGATTGGCCGCAGCCTTATGCCGCTGGCCGCGCGCTCAACCGCTTTTGCCATGGGCGCAACAGGGCTTATCGTTGCCGCCACGATTATCTCCTCGGTAACATATGGCGTGTGGCAAGATTGGTGGTGGGCGAGTATTATTTTTGCGGGCGCTATGCTGAATATTTTGAGTTATAAACTTGCAGCGTGAAATTTTACTGCCATATCTATATTTTATTGAACATAACTCTGCCTTAAAGCGACTGTTATTTATCAAAGAGCTAGCTTTACTTTTATAGTATCTCTCTGCATTAATATTTACGGGGCTAGGGGACGCCTTAAGGAGCACACATGTTAGCGGAGATTATCTCCTTTCCGAAAGATAGCCTTAAACCTCGCATTAGCGTTATCATGGTAAGTTATATGACAGGCCCTGCGCTTTTCGAGGCGATTATGGCTGTTATGGACGATCATGATATTATTGAGCTTATCCTCGTCGATAATGGTAATGATGTTCAGACCCGCCTTAAGCTAGGTGAATTACAACAGCGCTATGATCGGCTGCGTTTGATTCAAGGACATGGTAATATTGGATTTTCCAAAGCCAATAACCTCGGCGCGAGTTTTGCTAATGGGGAGTATTTACTCTTCTTAAATCCGGACGCTATTTTAATAGCAGGCACGCCGCAAAAATTAGTCGCTTGCGGGAGAAACTTGACGGCGCCCTGGGTCGTCGGCGCCATGCTGCGGCTAACAAATGGGAAAGAACAGCGCGGCGCTCGCCGTAAGATGCTGACGCCGTGGTCTGCTATTGTCAGTTTTTCACCCCTGCATAAATTACCGATGTTCAAATCTATTCACCGCGAAAGCGATGTTGTTCCCGATCAGCCCGTCAATATTCCCGTTGTCAGCGGCGCTTGTATGATGATGAACCGTGTCAGTTTTAACGCTATTGGCGGGTTTGATGAAGATTATTTCCTCCATGTCGAAGATATCGACCTGTGCCGCCGCGTCGGTGACGCGGGCGGGCAAGTCTTTTTTGTGCCGGATGCCGATGTCACTCATTATGGCTCAACAAGCCGCGTGCGTCACCGCACGGTGGAATGGGAAAAAACCAAAGGCTTTATCACTTATTTCCGCAAACATGCGAAAACAAAACTAGGCCGAATAGGAGCTGGATTTGCGAGTCCCTTTATCGTTTTTGCCATTATGGGACGGGCATGGTGGATTGCGCTTCGGGCGTTTATTTTTGGCCGGTAAGCGGTTATTGACACGCCGTGACGGATAATAAAGCCAGATCAACCTCATCGCCTTTTGAATAATTCAGGCCCGTCACCTCTTTGTAGTCTTTAAGGCATAACTGATTATATTCCGCCGTTGCTTTTAGCCATATAAGCCGCTTGGCGCTGTCTTTTTGTTTCATATCAATAATCCAGACCTGCCCTGACATATGCGGATATGCCGCGAGATTATCTGCGCTCTCGCCAAGAAGCACATTGCTGCCAAGATAATATATCAAGCTCGGTTCTGTGAAATGCGGCGAGCGGATCACCGGCCCGCCCTCACGCGGTAAGGCGATATTCATAACCTTAAGCTGCTCCATAATTCGCGGCGCGAGGCGTATTTCCGTTAGATTGGGCATAATCAGCCCATAAGTCGGAACCGATAGCCCCAAGCTTGTCACTATAAGGCCGATAAGGGCCGGCCGCATCTTGCCTTTGATTGTGAAAATTGTTGTCAGAAGGGCGCTAAGGGCCATGATGATGCCAAGCCCATAAACCCATATAGCGTCCGCGCCGTAAAAAGCGTCCGCGCCGGCTATAACGAAAATTAGGACAAGGGTGATAGCGAAGAATAAAACGGCCCCTATCTTGCGGGTCTTGCGAAAAAATCCGAGGCTTTCAATCGCAGATATAGCGCCGGCCATTAATAGCGCAACCGCCGGGAAAAGCGGTAGATTATAATGCGGTAATTTTGTTGGAACGGCTTCTAATATGATCCAAAACGGAATAATCCAGCAGAGGAGCCAGCGGGCATCTGCCGCCGTTATAGCGCCGTCAATCTGTCCGCGAAGGGCGCGAAATCCATAAGATAAAGCGGCCAGAAAAAACAGCGCGGCTGGCCAGAAAGATATAAAAACGAGGGCGCTATAATATCCGGGATAGCCAAAATGGCTTTCTTGTCCGCCCGCTAATTTCGGCGCTAAATCCCCGCCAATCGCCGCCCCGTAAAAGGCGCCGCCCGTTTCTTTGCCAATCATGATAAACCAAGGCAGGGTTAAGATGCCAAAAATACATAGCCCTAAGGGGGTGATAAGCCGCGAGGCCCATTTTAAAGAAAGGCCAAGACGGCGCTCCCATAGGGTGGCCGTTATGACTGAAACTGCTAAAATAGCGGGTAATATCGGGCCTTTAACAATGACCGCAACGCCGAGCGCCGTCCATAATATAAGCGCATAGCGCGGATGAACCCTGCGGTATTTATCCTGCCGCAGCCTTAAGATAGCGCCCATAACCCAAACGGATGCCGCGCAAAGGACAGCGTCTGTTTTGGCGTTATGACTTTCATAGATAAATAAAAGCGAGGTCGAGAGTAAAAGGGCGGCAATAAAGGCGCTGCGCCGATCAAAAAGCGATAATCCGGTCCAATAAAGGCCCAAAACAGCGATGATCCCCGCAATGACAGAGGGCAGGCGGTGGGCCCATATTTGACGGTCATCGGGGCTGCTAAAGAGTGTCAACATTGCGGCTTGCGCCCAATAAATGCCGGCCGGTTTTTTATGGCGGTCGCGGTCATGAAAGCGAATATTCACATAATCGCCGCTGTCATACATTTGCTGGCTAGCTTGCGCATAGCGGGCCTCATCGCGATCAATCACTTGCACTGAGGATAAGCCTGGCAGTGACCCTAAAAGCGTTATGACAATCAAGCTGATAATCATGATAAAATGACGCGGATATTGAGCCTGAGTTTTCATAGCCCGTTCACTATCGCAAACTGTTACATTTGTTGAGTGAAATATCATGGCGCTTCATTGCGAATATGCGGTGTCTATGCGAGAAAGCCTAGAAAGTGACATCTTTATTATGGTTTATCGCCCACCTGAAATATCTGTTATCGTGCCCGTTTACAACGAGGCCGATAATGTTGCTAAATTAGCCTCTGAGATTAACGCGGCTTTATCGGGCCGTGCCTTTGAGATGATTTTCGTTGATGATGCGAGCACGGATGACACGGCGGCGACCCTAACGGGGTTAAAGCTGGAATTTCCAGCGCTTCGCGTTATATCTCACCGCGCTAATGCAGGACAATCTCGGGCGCTGCGCTCTGGTATAAAGGCGGCTCATGCGCCCTTTATTGCGACATTAGACGGGGATGGACAGAATGATCCCGCCGATATTCCAGCGGTGTTTGAGCAGTTGATTCGTCAAGATGCGCCTGAAAATCTACAGCTTGTCGGGGGCCGCCGTGTTAACCGCCAAGATAGCATAGCTAAAAAGCTAGGCTCGAAAATAGGCAATGGCATCCGGAAGCGGCTTTTGAAAGATCAAGCGGATGATACAGGCTGCGGGCTGAAAGTCTTCTCGCGGGAGGCCTTTTTAAACTTGCCGTTTTTCGACCATATCCACCGCTATATCCCGGCTTTGATGATACGCGAGGGCTATGAGATTGAATTTGCCGATGTTAACCACCGCCCACGCGAGCATGGTTCGTCGAAATATACGAATTTTGGACGGTTGATTGTTTCGATCGCGGATCTGCGCGGCGTTATGTGGCTCAATCGCCGCGCGCGTAATCCCCAAGGCTGGGATGAGCTTTAATCACATTTTCAAGCTGTTTTATTAACGTCTCATCAAGTATATATGTTTAGCTTTGATTAACCCTGTTATTCGGCAGGGCTGATATCAGGGATGAAACAGGGGCGAGGGCATTATGAAAATATTCACAATTTTTCCGCTCTTAACGATCCCTGTGCTGATTTATAATTTTATGGCGTGGAGCGGCGCAGCCTTTGATGATGCGCAGGCCGTTAGAGACCGCTTGAATGAAGATTTTCTTTTCCTGCCCATGACCTCCGGCGCTGTATGGGTCATTACGCCCGGACATGCGCTAATTTGCGTGGGGCTTTTGACCTTATTTTTTGAACTGCTGAAATCAACTGGCATTGGGCGAGCAGCGATTATAAATCATGCCTTTTCTATGGTCTTATTTATCATCTGCCTGATTGAGTTTTTAATGCTGAGCGCCTTTGCGACCTCTGTATTTTTTCTGATTACATTGATGTGCCTCTTGGATGTTATGGCAGGCTTTATTGTGACGCTTGCGGCGGCGCGGCGCGATATTGGCGTTGTTGGAGCCGGAGATTAAGCCGTGAACGAGATCGCACATGCCTTTGATAGTCTTCGGGATGCGGCGAATAGGCAAACGGCCTTTCGCCTGTTGCGCGCGGCTTGTTTTGAACTGACCCTTGGACGGGAGCTGGTTTGGTTGCAGTCTAATATGGCGGAGCTGCTTTTGCGTTGTGATGTGCCCCGTAGTTTTTTGCAATTTACGCAAATTTTCACCGATATCACACCGCGCTTGTCAGTCGCGTCACTTCAAGCGCTTTTACCGGGGGCGCAAAGCCGCTGGAGCGCCGCAATCAAATCGGAAAATAACCCCGCACGATATTATGATATTCTAATCGAGCGTTACGCCGATAACGCGTCAGGGGAGGCCTGTTTCGCCGGATATGTTCGGGATGTCACCGCAGATCATTTGGCGGCAATACAAAACACATCTCGCCAGAAAGCAGATGCGGATTTGGGCTGTAAAACAAGCGCGGCGTTTGACGCGGAAACCAAATTACTAACGCAGCTCGCCGTAAATTATTGCCCTGATGCGGCGCTCTTAAGCTTTAACTTGCAAGGCGTTGATAGCTTATATACGCATTACGGCCTGATGGGATTAGATCATATCTACCATGATTTACTTCGCCGCCTGATCGCTTTTTTACCGCAAACTGCAAGCGTGAGTCGAGGCGACGGGCAGATGCAATGCCTTGTCGCCGATATTGCTTCCGTGGATATTGACCAGCTATCGCGGGCGCTAACGTCTTTTCCGGTCACAACGCCGCAAGGGCCTGTTAGCCTAAAGCTCGATGTTGATGTGAAACGGCTTAAGATGTCGGCGGCCGATAAAGCCGCAACCCAATTTATAACGCCGAAGCGTAGCGAGCCGCCGGAGATTTCCGAGGGCGATATTATCGGGCTGTTAAATCAGCGCAGTTTAAGCTTGGCGCTACAGCCAATTTGCGCGGCGCGTTCTGGCATCTTGCATCATTATGAAGCGCTCCTGCGGATTGATGATCCGGTGAAAGGGCCGCAATCGGCGTGGCGGCATATCTTAGCGGCTGAAGATTACGGCTTAATCCATCTGTTAGATCACCGCGCGCTGGAACGGGCCATGCTGTTGATGATCCGCTATCCAGATATAAATTTGGCCTTAAATATTTCTGCGGGCACGGTCGGCGACATAGAGCGGCAAGATGCTTATCTTGAGCAGTTAGATGCCTTCCCCGCATTGCATAGCCGCCTCACGATTGAGATGACCGAAACAATGGCGCTGGCCCAGCCCGCTTTGGCGGCGCAATTTGCGGAGCGGCTACGGGAGCGAGGCTGCGATCTTTCGATTGATGATTTTGGCGCGGGCCATACCAGTTTTAAAACGCTTATGAGCACTGAAGCCGCTCAAATTAAGCTCGACGGCAGCCTCATTGACGGGATTTGCCAATCTGTCAGCCAGCAAAATTTTGTTCGGCTTATGGTTGATTTTGCCAAAACCTTTGATGTGTCATTGATCGCGGAGCGCGTAGAAACGGCAGAAGAACGTCTGTTGCTGGCGGGGCTTGGCGTGGATTATCTGCAAGGCTATTACCTTGGAAAACCGATCTCTGAACATGATTTTACAGGCCGAGCGGCTCAGATTGCTTTTAAATAATCTCGCTAAAATTGATCCTTAGCGCGGCGAATCTCTCCGAGTTTTTGAGCGCTTTTCGCCCGCATAAAGGGGTTGATAGCCGTCTCAAGCGCAACATGTGTTGGAACTGTAGGCAGTCCTTTTTCACGCAGATTTTTGGCGCGCGCTATCTCATCTATCAAGGCTTGATTATCAGGCTCAATGGTCAGCGCAAAACGGCCATTTGAAAGCGTATATTCATGGGCGCAATAAAGTAGGGTTTCATCAGGGAGCGCTGCAATTTTTGCAAGGCTGGCAAACATCTCCTCTGGCGTGCCTTCAAATAACCGCCCACATCCCATTTTAAATAATGTGTCACCCACAAAGGCGACCTGGGCGTGGGGCAGGTGATAGATAATATGCCCCATTGTGTGGCCCGGAGTCTCGATAACGTCAATTTTTTGGGCGCCAAATTCAAGCGTTTCACCCTCGCGCATGCCCTGCGTTAAACCGGGGATGCGGGCCGCATCATGGGCGGGGCCTATAATTTCAAGCGCGGGAAACACCTTTGCCAGCTCCAGATTGCCGCCTGTATGATCCCAATGGTGATGGGTGTTTAAGATATGGGTGAGCGTCCAGCCTTGGCTTTTGCATTGCGCTTTAATCTCTTCGGCGTCAGGCGTATCAATAGCGGCGGTTAGTCCGCTGCTTGGGTCATGAAGCAAGAAGCCGTAATTATCTGACAAGCAGGGAAACATGTGAATAATGGCGCGGCTCATGGGCAGGGCTCCCGTTAATGGAGTCGGTTTTATAATTTGTATTTAGGGACAGAATATACCAAAAGAAAGTTATGCGCCAGAGCGTCATTGACCTAGAGACATTTTATACAAGCCGTTTAGGCCGCCTATCAGAGATTATGGTTGCGCGGCGGCTTGGCGGGTTATGGCCGGACCTCAGTGGGCGGCATATTTTAGGCGTGGGATATACACCGCCCTTTATGCATCGTTATATGGCCAGCGCGAAATCGGCTATCTTCGCTATGCCGGCCGCGCAAGGCGCAGTTGTAACGCGCTCAAACAAAGGCATTACATCGGTGCTGACCCATGATGACCGTTTGCCCTTTCAAGATGCGAGTTTCGATAATGTTATCTTGGCGCATGGCATAGAAGAAGCGGTGGATGTGAACGCTTTGCTGCGCGAGCTATGGCGCGTCACATTGCCAGAAGGCCGCATCGTCATTATTGCTGCTCACCGCAGAGGATTATGGGCGCAGTTCGATACAACCCCCTTTGGCGCGGGCCGTCCCTTTAGCCGCGCGCAGCTACGGCGGGCGTTGGAGCAAGCCGGATTTGTTCCGTTTTTAAGTGCGGGGGCTTTATATGCACCGCCCCTGAAAGTTTTCGCGCGCCCCCGCCTTGCCATTGCAGCAGAGAAATTAGGCGAGATGCTCTGGCCGCGATTTTCAGGTATTGTTATGGTGGAAGCTGTGAAACGTTTATATGCAGAACGCGATCGCGGCTTAGCCGAGCGGGTGAAAGCGCCGATTGTCAAAGGCGCGGCCATCCCCGATATGAATCAAAGCCCGCCCGTGAAAAATGCAGCGCAAACAGGGCTAAACACGTCTCGACAGCGGGCCTCGAAACCCTCATAAAGCCGGCCATGGATAAGAACAAACCCTTTGATATCACCCAAGTTCGTAAAGATATTGACCGCGTTGATAAAGCGCTCTTGTCATTAATCGCAGAGCGGCTTGAGCTGGCGAATTACGTCAAACGTGCCAAACGCGGCGGCGCGATTTGGCGGCCATCGCGGGAGGAGTCGCATGTCCGCGATTTAGCGCAGGCAACACGTCACAGCTCGCCCGCTTTGGTGTCGCGGATTTGGGCCGAGCTTATGAGCGCGAGCCTGTCGATTCAGGGGCCTTTAACTGTGCATATTGGGCTTAAAATGGATAGAGGCGATAAGGCCTTATCTTTAATTAGGAGCCGTTTCGGGGCGTCTTTACCTTGTACCGAACATCCGTCGGCTATGGCGGCATTGGCGGCAGCTTATGGGGATGAAAATGCTGTCGCGGTTGTGGCCGCGCCGGGGCCGGGCGCGCGGTGGTGGAGTGCTTTGATGCCGCAGGGCGCGATGCCGGATCTTAAAATTATGGCGCGATTGCCGCGCTATGATGCTTTTGATTGGCCGGATGCCGTGGCTGTCGCTGTGGGCGACTTGGCCCCGTCTGGTGATGATATGACGTTAATAGCCACGGACAGTCCAGAATATTTACCCGCGGCCGCGCGTCTTCGCGCCGAGACAGGCGGACATATTTTAGCGAGCCTTGAGGGGTTTTATAAGGCGGAGGACCTTGACGATAGGCTCACAGTTATAGGCGTTTTGCCCGCCCCGCTCTCGCGCCAAGACGGCTAATCTGCGCCAAGAAAACGAATCTGCATTAAGCACTAGGCGGCGGTTTTGCTCTGTGCCGGCGGGGCATTAGACGATATAGGCGGCGTGCCGCGCTTATGATTATTGCGGATAAAGCTGAGAATTAATTTCCCATATTCTTGACCCATACGCTTGATTTGAGAGAGATCACGCCACCACGGCGGGGCATTATCTTCGCGCACAGGATAGGATGTAATGCCGACACGTCCCGCGGCGTTTCCGATTTCAATTTCAGCGCGCGGCATATGATAAGCGGAGGTAACGAGGATAATATGGTCATAGCTTAAGGCCCGCGCCCAATTTGCCGTTTGGCGGGCATTATCAATCGTATCCGTTGCTTGGTCCATATCAACGCAGCAGGCCGCTAAGGAGGCGGGTAAATCAAGGGCGGCCAAGATTGTCTCCCGCGATAAATTTTCATTTGTGCCCGATATCAAAAGCCTCTCGCCTTTTTTATCCGCAAGAAGCTGCACGCCGGCTTGGAGCCGATCCCCGCCTTTGCCGGTCCATACAACAATCCCGTCTGCATCTGAAATTTCTTCCGGCACGTCTAGGCGTGATATCGTGACGGCAAAAACAATAAATCCGATTGCAAGCCCCGCAATTATTAGCCCCATAACAAAAAGTCCATAGCGCGCTAACGCCGCCCAAAATGATCTTTTTATTGGCGCTGCGCTCATCGGATATTATGTTTCTTAGACGGGGCGCGCCATGCGATAAATCCTGTCACAGCGGTGCAGCAGCTAACGAAAAATATGATTAATCCCGCGATCCAAATAAGGTCTGAGACCCGTAAGGAGAGCCGCTGCATCAGGCTATCCCCTGTGCCCAAAATAAGCCCATTCCATAAGAGCGCAACAAGAACACCGCCAAACACCCCGATGATTGCGCCGCGTAGAGACAGCTTAAATATGCGCTTTGTGAATAGCTGCGCGACATATGGGCGTGACGCGCCTGACCTGTAAATAATTTTCAAGGTCGGTGCAAAGGCGCTCATCACGGACTGCGTTGCAAAGCCTGCGATGACGGCGCTGGCGGCCAAAACGAGCAGCAGAACAAGCAGTGCTGTTCGGTATAGCGCGCGGCCAACAGATTCAAACTCACCGCGCCATACGGCGTGATTATCAATCAAGAGATTCAGCTCTAAGGGGGCCAACCAATTTTCAATTTGATTAGGCAAAATATCTCGTTCGCTTTCAAGGCTGAAAAATAAAGGAAAGGGCAAGTCATCTGTTTGGCCGTTCGGGCCGAGCCAAGGCTCTAGCCGCGATGTCATATCCGCTTGGCTTAATAAGGTGATCTGGAGCGGCGGGGTAAAGCTATCAAGCCGCTCTGTTACGCGCCGAATAATTATGTCATGATTTTCCGGCGCGACATCGAAGACTTGCAAGCTCGCTGTGCCGTAGAGTTCGGATTGCCAATCTGTGCCAAGGCGTAGGCCTTGCCGTCCAGCGAGTAAAGCCAGCGTCGCTAAAAACGCCATAATCGCGAGTACAATTAAAAGCGGACGATCCGTTTCAGCCCGCTTTGGTAAAAGCGGCTCTATGGGCGGGAGGCCGAGGATGTCTTCAAGCCGTGATTTCATTCGCCTTGCTCGCGGGTTTGTAAGATTTTCCCGTCCCGAATAGCATAAACATCCGCGTCATATTGCTTTAATAAAGTCTGATTATGGGTCGCAATAATGACGCTTGTGCCAAGGCGGTTCATTTCGACTAATAGCCGCAAAAGGCGCTGCGCCATATCAGGGTCAACATTGCCTGTCGGCTCATCGGCGAGCAGCAGCTTTGGCCGTGTTATAATCGCGCGCGCAATGGCTGTGCGCTGTTTTTCACCGGCTGATAATGTCGCGGGATAGGCGCTCATGCGCGGGCCAAGGCCGACCCAGTTCATCAAATCCGCTACGTCCCCCGCATAGCTGTCGCGCCGCGCGCCTGTAACGCGGAGGGGCAGGGCAATATTTTCAAAGACGTTCAATTCATCAATCAGGTCGAAATCTTGCGTAATCAGGCTAATTTGGCGCTGTAAATCATGGGCCTGAAGCGGGGAGGCCTGTGTCATATCCTGCCCGAATAAGTAAATATGTCCACGGCTAGGGGTCACATCAAGGCTAATAAGGCGGAGCAGGCTTGTTTTTCCGATGCCCGATGGGCCTGTTAGAAAACATAGGCGCCCCGCCGGTAGCCGCCAGTTGAGGTCGGAAAATATCTCATTATTACGCCCATAACGCAAGCTTACACGGTCAAGTTGCAGTATTTCTGCACTTGGGGCGGTACTGGCCTGTATCGATTGACGATCAGGGGTAGATTTATTCGTGTGGTTTTGCATTTTAGCACATATAAACGAATCGGATTCCTTATGATACTCACTTGCCCAGAATGTTCCACGCGTTATTTGGTAAAGCCCGAATCGATTAGTGAAAATGGCCGTACTGTCCGCTGTTCGAAATGTTCCAACACATGGTTTGTCGCCGCTGAACCAGATATGGTTGAGCTTGAAGAGCAAACACGCGCAGAATTGGCGTCCGATAAAAAAGGCCGCCGCGGGGATGATGCGTCTGAAGATGGGGGCGTCACAGGGCGGCGCAGTGGTGATCGCCGCGACCTTGGCCCTGATATTGGCGAGCAAGGCGCCCATGTCCAAATTCGCGATAAGGCTGATAAGAAACGGCGCCAGCAACGTATTTTTGGCGTGACAATGATCTGGGTGACGACATTAGGGCTCTTGGCTGTGGCGGCGATATTAGCCTTTATTTTCCGCCAACCGATTGTTGAAAAATTCCCGCAGACCGCGTCAATTTATAATGCGTTTAAAGTCGAAGCCTCTGCAACGGGGCTTATTTTGGAAACGCCCAAGACTGAATATATTCGGGTCGACGGAGAGCCGCGGCTTGTTGTCAACGGAGCAGTTCAAAACCTAACGAAAAAGGAAAAAACTATTCCTTTAGTTAAACTGTCTATTTTGAACAGAAATGACGAAGAAATCACCCATTGGTTTGTTCAGCCCTCACCGGGGAGTATTGGCCCGCGCGAAAAGGTTGAATTTGCCGCCGAATATCCAAACCCGCCCGTTGATGCCGCGTCTTTAACCTATAAATTAGCGGGCCAAGAGGCGGGGGCTAATCCGTAATAAAGCGGCGCGCCCTTTAAAACTGTTTCAACAGACGGTCGAGATAGTCTTTTTCAATCGCGTCGCGATCCTCTTCGGCGGCGCGGTTTCTTAGCTCCTCTAAAAGCTCACGCGCCCGTTTTTGACGGTTCTTATTATCCAAATCTACTTGCGTATCTGTATCAAGGTCGCTGCCATTCACGCCGTCTTCGCGCCCAAAGGGGTCGCCATTTTCACCGTTTTCAGCCTGTTGCCCCTCGCCGTCCTCTCCCGGCTCACGCCCAGATGATTCTTCAGCAAGGCGATTACCAGCGTCGCGCAAAGCGGCAATCGCTTGTTCCATTTGCCGTAAGCTTTCGCGAAAGGCTTCATTATCAAGCGCTTCATTACTCTCGCGCATAGCGTCTAGGGCGAGGCCTAGATTATCTTCAACACTGTCGTCATTTTCGCTGCCGCCGCCGCCATTACCGTCTTCCTCTTCGGATGGCTCGCCGCCGCCGCTACCGGTTTCGCCGCTTTCGCCTGATTGACCCTTGCCTTCGCCCTGTTCTTGACCCTGACCCTGCTCTTGACCCTGACGTTCCTCACTTAACCCTTCGATTTGCCGCCTAAGCTCCGCTAATCTATCAGCGAGGTTTTGTTGACGTCCTTGAAGCTCGCCCGCAGATTTTCCGCCGCGCGACTCTTGGCCATTTTGCGCCGTCTCGCCTTCACCTTCACCTTGGCCTTCACCGTCTTGCTCGCCGTTTTGTTCTTGCCGTTGCGCTTCACGCTCGCGCCGTTCGGTCTCAGATTTTAATTCACGTTGTTCACCCAGAAGCTCCGCAAGATCTTCGAGAGATTCTTGCAATTCTTCAGATATTTCGCCGTCTTGCGGATCACCGCCGCCGCCGCCGCCGCCGGGTTGTAAGTTAATCTCAAGATTTTCTAAAAGCTCAGCTAAGCGGGCGAGAGCGCGGCGAGCCCCATCAACATCGCCAATTTTATTGGCCTCTTCAATGGCTTTCAGAAGCTCTTTTATCTCGTCTTGGTCCGTGCTTTGGCCGCCGCCTTCGCTGCCATTTGGTTTATCATCCGGCGGGTTTTCGAGCGCCTTCTTTCTAAGCTCTTCCAGATAATTATCAACGGCCCCGTTATAGCGGTCAAATAATGTATTAACTTCGCGTTGTTGCGCGCGTCTTGAAATGGCCTCACGTAAGGCGCGTTCGGCTTCGCGCATTTCTTCGAGGGCCGATCCAAGCGTTCCAAATTCAGCCCGCAGCGCCACTTTCCAGAGCTCGTCTGGAATCTCTGCAATATCCGCTTTTTCATCCGCATATTTAATTTGGGATTTAATAAAATTAAGCCCCATGAACAAAGCCGGGTCTTCGAAATAACCGGCGGGCTTATCGGTTATGACATCCAAAAGCGCCGCAGCCCGCTGTATATTGGGATCTGCGCGCGATAAGCGTAATCGAGGTTGATATTGATCGAAGAGGGGGTAATTTTCGACATCTTTACGGGTTAAGCGCTGTGGGTTTTGATAATCTTTCTCTACAGCGGTGAGTAAAAGCTGCCGGTTTTCAAGGATGGCTTTGGCTAAAGGTTCGACAAAGATTTTATCGGGAATGATGAAATAGGCCAAGTCAGAGCGTGCTATATGGCCATGCCCATCACGCGCTTCAAGGTAACCCGAGACCTTGCGGCCCGCCCAAATATGTTTTGTTAAATCAAGGCTTAGCTTTGCTTTATTGGCAGTCCTTTGCCCGCGCGAAATAGGCAAGCTAACTTGGGATGTCCCGTCCAGACCATCGAGTCTTTGCATGACAAGCTGCACATCTTCGATGCCGTAATCATCACTTAAAGAGTAAGTGACAACAAGGCGGTCGCGTTTATCTGCGCTTGGCGGTTCATCAATTGAAATAACGGGGGGTCTATCGGGGATAACTGTCAGGCCCCATATTTGTTTTATGCTGCCAAGACGATATTGCGCCGCGCCGCTTTGGGTTATGATATGGCGCGTTTCAAACAGGCGCGGGCCGAGTTTATTCGGCGCAGCATATCGGGTGCGCCCCTTTAAAGCGAGCTTAAGCCGCGGAACGGTTTTCAGCCCATTAACCCGCGTTACAAGTGTCGAGCCTTCGGGGATTTCAACGAATTGCTCTGATTTGAAATAAATCGGCGGACGGCCTGTATAAGCTGGCGGGTCAATCCACGCCTCAAAACTCGCGTTTTTATAGGACATGCCATGTTGCCAACTGGGCGAGACGGCTCGCCGCAGGCGTTCACGATTATCACCAAGGCCATATATAAGTGCGGCGGCAAGGAAGAGCGGCAGTGTAAACCGTAAATAATAAGGATCACGCGGCGTTAGAACCGCGCGCCAAATCGGGCGCTCGGCGCGGTCTGCATCTTTGCGGGCTTTATTGATATGAGTCGTCCAAGCCGGATTATAGTCTCCGTTCAGTGCTGGCCGATCTGCGATAACATCAAGTGGGCGGTGGGTTAGGCCCGAATCGCGCTCTATCCGCCGTTTAGCTTCATTTGCGCTGGGAATTTCAAGTTTCTGTGCCTGCCAAGCCGCACGGATTAAAAAGCCGAGCGCAATAATCAGCGCTATCAGGCGCCAAGGATCGCCTAAATATTGCCAAACGCCAGCAAAGCTTAGCGCGAGAAACCCGATAGCAAAGGCCAGTCCCAAAGCGAGAACAGGCGCAAATCGCTCCCAGATTAACTGGGCGCGCGCTATATGGGTTAATGTCGCTATGCGCTTTATAACATAGTCATCTTGAGGAGAGTCGCTCATGTAACCTTCTTAGAGTGAAAACTTATAAAGCGGCATTAAAAATTGAACAGCTCGCGATAATTTTACACGTGATAATTTTACACGTCTATACCTTGCGGGGCAGCCAACTCGGTATGGTTTCTAGGCTTAATATGTCTTCGATCGTCGGGCGTTGCCGAATGATTTCATATTGATCGCCTTTGACCATAACCTCTGGAATTAAAGGGCGCGTGTTATATTGGCTTGATAAAACCGCGCCGTAAGCACCGGCTGAGTGAAACACGACAAGGTCATCTTGCTTTAACGGCGGAAGATTGCGCTGTTTTGCAAAAGTATCGCCTGTCTCGCAAACGGGGCCAACAATATCATAAGGCCGGCGCGCGGGCGATGCGGGCTGATTAACCGTCTCGATTTCATGATAGGCGTCATAAAGCGCTGGGCGAATTAAATCATTCATTGCGGCGTCAAGTATAGCAAATTCGCGGTCTTCGCCTTGTTTGACATAGACAACGCGGCTGAGCAGAATACCGGCATTTCCGGCAACCATGCGGCCGGGCTCAAAAATGAGCTCAATATCCATATCGGCCGTGAGTTTTTTGACAAGCCGTCCATAGGCATCTGGGCCGGGCGGGACGTCATTATCACTATTATAAGGGATGCCAAGTCCGCCGCCGACATCAAAGCTTTGAATAATATGGCCTTGGGCGCGGAGCCGCGCAATCAGCTGGCCAACTTTATTAATTGCCGTTTCAAAAGGGGCAAGCTCTGTGATCTGGCTGCCGATATGAACATCAACGCCGACAATCTTAATATGGGGCAGGCTGGCCGCTTCGCCGTAAGCCTGCTCGGCGCTTGACCACGCAATGCCGAATTTATTTTCAGCCTTACCTGTCGATATTTTCTCATGACCGCCTGCGCTAACATCGGGATTGACGCGAAAGGCAATCGGCGCTTTGACGCCCATGAGGCGCGCGCGGTCATTCAGTACATAAAGCTCTGATAGGCTCTCTATGTTAAAGACCTTAATTCCCGCCTTAAGCGCCATATCCATTTCGCCGGATGTTTTGCCAACGCCTGAGAAAACAATTTTCTCCCCGGGAATACCAACCGCCAAAGCGCGCGCGAGTTCACCGCCGCTGACGACATCTGCGCCGGCGCCCATTTTTGACAGTGTCGCAAGAACGCCGAGATTGGAATTGGCTTTAACTGAATAGGCCACCAAGGCTTTGCGGCCGGCAAAGGCGTCCGTGAAAACGCGAAAATGCCGTTCTAATGTTGCCGTTGAATAAATATAAGCGGGCGTTCCAACTTGGGCGGCGATATCGCGCACAGAAACATCTTCGGCGTGAAGTTCGCCGTTTTTATAAGCAAAATGGCGCATATTTTAGTCGTTTAATTCTTCTAATATATCCAGAAGATCGTCGTCTTCGCGCTCCGCGTCGCTACCGCGATCCTCTTGCGCTGTCTCTGCGGACGGGAGTTTCGTCTTATCGCCAAAGAGCGGCGGCGGTGTTTTAAGATTGCCTGTGACGCCGCATCCTGTCAGCGCAAATGCAGTCAGTAAAAGCAAGGGAGTGAAATGACGACGCATAGAATAATCTCGTATTTGTTTGAGCATTGTATAATCGCTTTCGCGCCGCGCCGTCGAGTCACTAAATGAAGATGACGCATATTTAACGCGGTCTTGGGTGGGTTTTAAGGCTATAGTCACCGCCATATTAGATTTACACCGCAGAAGAGGGGGGGTGGTATATCGTTCATCTGGCGTATTGACTGTATCGCATATGATATTTTATATTGAAAACCTGACATCGTTGTCAGTATAATAAAGCATAAATAAAAATAATATTTGGGACCGATTAAAATGAAACTTTTTGTCACAACTCTGCTTGCCTCTGCTGCGCTCTTGAGCGTGTCTTTACCTGCTCAGGCGGACACATTTAAAACGAAACGCTGTATGAATATGGGCAATGCGCTTGATGCCCCAAAAGAAGGCGAGTGGGGACATAAAATCGACGGGAATGCCTTTAAAGTGATCGCGGATGCGGGCTTTGATACGGTACGTATTCCGGTGCGCTGGAGCGCGCATACAGGCAGCGGGCCAGATTATAGAATTAATGAGCGGTTCTTCCGCCGCGTCTCTGAGGTGATAGACCAAGCGCTGTCTAATAATTTGCAAGTGATTTTAAATGTCCATCACTTTGAAGAGTTAAATGAAAACCCTGATGAAAATTACACTAAATTTCTGGCGCTTTGGTCGCAAATTGCGTTGCGCTATAAAGACCTCCCAGAGACTGTGTATTTTGAGGTCGTGAATGAGCCGAATGGTAAGTTTGAAGGCGATATTATGCGCAGCATTGTAGCGGCTGGGTTTAAGAAAATTCGCGAAACGAACCCAACGCGCATTTTAATTATGGGCGGTGATGAATGGTCAAACCTTAAAACCCTGCCGAGTATTCCTGCGATTTCTGACCCTAATCAGGTTTACACATTTCATTATTACGACCCGTTTGAATTTACGCACCAAAAAGCGAGTTGGACGCATTTGAAAAATAGCGGAACCGTCAAATGGGGAAGTTCAGCGGATAAAGCGCAGCTTAGAGCCGCGGCGGAATATGCCGGAAAAGTTCAGCGCGACACGGGCATCCCAATATTTTTAGGCGAGGTTGGCGCTTATGAAAAAGCGCCTTACCGCGATGTTGTCGATTATACGCGCGAAACCCGTAAAGCCTTTGAAAAGGCGGGCATTAGCTGGTGTGTATGGAATTTCACGGCGACGTTTCCGTTTTACGATTCAGAGACAAAGCAGTGGGACCGCAATAAATTAGACGCGCTTGGACTCTCTCCTGATAAAAACGCCCCCAAAGTCGTTGCCGCGAAAACAACGAGTTCGTCTTATGAGGGGCAAACGATTGATGACGCATTTAATGGGTTGCGCCGCCAGATCGGCCGTGAGGGTGATTTGATAATGGTGCCCTTTGCCGATCAACTCATGAGCTATGGCAGCGTGAAATCTAAAGTCGTGAAAGATGCCGGCGTCCCTGATGGGCAGGCGATGGAAGTCAAAGTATCGCGCAAAGGTAAAAACCCATGGGATGGCGGTTTGTCAGGCCCGATTGGCGGCGCCATCAAAAAAGGCGACACAATCGTTATGTCTTATTGGGCGAAGACCGTGAAAGGTGAGGGCGTGATTGCGAATGCAGGGTTGCAATTAAATAGTGAGCCTTACACAGCACTGGCGATGAAGCCGCAGCAGCTTGGGCCGGAATGGGGCCATTTCTTTGTATCCGCGGTCGCTCAGCGTGATTACGCGCCCTCTGAATCAGGCTATGCGATCCAAGCCGCAGCGGCGAAACAGACTTTGCGCTTTGGCCCTGTCTTTATCATTAACCTTGGCCAGAATGTTAACCGTCAGGGCGTTCCGGGCTTTTAGCCCCGTGCTGCGGCCTTATTAGGCCGCGTCATTTTATATAAGCACAAAAAAAGCCCAGACCTAATCGTCTGGGCTAAAAGTTGGAGCATCGGGGAAATATAATGATGCATAAGTTTGTGTAATCAGCGTGCGCAAATTTATCAAAGTTTTCGAGCCATAAATCGCCTAAAGGCTGCCTGTGATGATTAATATGGCTAATCTGGCATGAATTTGGCGGGTTTTTGTGCATTGGCAGTAAAAATTTTTACGCTTCTCAAAAAAATATAGCAATATTTACCGCAAGATCTTTGGGCCATGTGGCGCTTTGGTGTGAGGCCATAATCACCAAATTAGGACGCTGAGATTCATACTGCACAATATTGCGGTTTAAGATATCCAGCTCAACGCGCTACCCGTCACGTACCAATTGTTATCTAGGTCACGTGATATCACAATGAAAAACGATAATAATATATCGAAAAGCAATAATAATTATTGAAAAACGATAATAAACGAGTTAAGCGAGTCTCATAATATCATCGCCCCTTGTGGAGGAGACTATGCAGGCGCTTAGATCAAAAGACTATAATGACATGGATGTAGCGGAGTCCAAGCGCGGCGGTAAAGCGCGTATAGGGCTATGGATTTGGCGCGTGTTAATCTTTATTTTGCCTGTCATTGTCATCCTTGCGGCGGTGGCGGCGACTATGGCGATGGGCAGCCTTAAGCCTGAACCCGAAGAAAAAGAAGAGCAGCTCAAGGCGATTCCCGTCTTAACAGCCCGCGCCGATAGACAAGATGTAACGCTGCATGTTCGCACGCAAGGCGATGTTCAGCCGCGCACTGAAATCGGCATTGTTCCACAGGTCAATGGCCGCATTAGCTATATGTCGCCAAAATTCATTGATGGCGGGCGCTTTGCAAAGGGTGATCTTCTGGTGCGTATAGACCCGCGCGAATTTGAGCTGCGCGTGATACAGGCGAGGGCAGAGCTTGCGCAGGCAGAAACAGGGCTTGAGCGGGAAAAATCAGAAAGCTTAATCGCGCGCCGTGATTGGGAGGATATTGGCCGCCAAGACGCGCCAAGCGCCTTAACATTGCGCAAGCCGCAAATGGCCGAAGCCCGCGCCAATTTGGAGGCGTCAAAAGCCCGCTTGGCCGAAGCGCAATTACAGCTCTCGCGCACCGCGCTTTATGCGCCGTTTACGGGGCGGGTCACGCGCCGCCTTATCGACGGCGGTGAATTTATTACCGCCGGAACGCGGCTCGGTGAAGTTTATGCCGCTGATATTATGGATGTTCGCTTGCCGCTAACCCATGAGCAGCTTCGGCGAACGGGGCTTAAAATGGGCTATGAAGCGCCAAAATCTGGCGGCGTAAAGGTCATGCTATCCGCTGATGTCGGGGGCCAATATAGCCAGTGGCCGGCTCAGATTATTCGCACAGATAGCCGCTTTGACGGCGAGAACCGCGTGTTATTTGTTTACGCCGAAGTCAAAGACCCCTTCAAGGCTGAAACACCGCTCGCGCCGGGCCTATTTGTTGATGCGAAAATAGACGGGCAGACTCTGAAAGATATGATTATTGTGCCGCGCGCAGCGTTGCGCGGGGCGGATAAAATCTATCTGGCGAATGCCGATGAAACCCTCACCATTCAAACGGTCGATGTGATCTCGACAGACCGCGAGCAGGCCGTGATAAGCGGCGGCTTATCTGCGGATGATCTTGTCATAACATCCCCTATTCGCGGGGTTGCCAATGGCATGAAGATTGATCTGGTAGACCGCATAGCGCCGCGCAGCACAGGAGGTCAGCCATGAAGGCGATTATCAAATGGTGGGCCGGTAATCGGGTCGCGGCGAATTTGCTTATGATTATCTGCCTTCTTGGGGGCTGCGTTGCTTTTGTTCAAATTGAGCGCGAAATTGATCCTTATGTTGAGTTTCCGGGCGCGAATAGTTTCGTGTCATGGCCGGGGGCATCGCCGCAAGATGTGGAGGAGCAACTCATCGTCCGTATGGAAGAGGCGCTATCGAGCCTTGATAATGTTGACCGCATGTGGGCCTTTGCCGGCGAGGGCGGCGGAACGGTCTCGGTGATGGGAAAAAATAATGTCGACGAAGCGGAATTTCTCGCAGATGTCAAACAAGCGGTTGATGCGATTAATAGCTTCCCGCCCGCCGCAGAACAGCCCCAAATCAGCCTATTTCGTAACCGCAATGAGATGATCCGTTTAGCCGTTTCAGGCGATGAAACGGTTTCAGAGCGCGCGTTAAAACGCTTTGCGGAGACAACCCGCCGTGAGATCGGTTTATTGGGCTATATCCCTGCGGTGGAGCTATTTGGCGTGCGCAATGAAGAGGTCTCTATCGAGATATCGGAAACGGCGCTGCGGCGTTACGGCTTGACCTTTAATGATGTTACGAGCGCTGTGCGGGCGACCTCGGTGAACAGCTCATCCGGGCGGGTGCGGACATCCACAGGCAATATGCAGCTTCGCACCCGTAATTTAGCCGACAGCCAAAAAGATTTTGAAAACATTATTATACGCCAAGACATCAGCGGCTCTGCTATCCGCGTGAAAGATGTGGCGGAGGTGATTGACGGCTTTGAGCAGGTGGACCTGCTCGCCACGGTTAACGGTGATAGAACGATATTGGTTCAAATCATGAGCGGGCCAAATATGGACGTGGTGAAAATGTCCAAAAATGTCAGGCGCTATCTGGATGATGCCAAAGATAATTTGCCGGAGGGTATCTCTATTACAATCTGGGAAGACGCAAATGAAGCCTATACGGGCCGTATCCGCTCCATCGGGAAAAACTTTTTCTCAGGACTACTTCTGGTCTGTTTGACCTTAATGTTGTTCTTACGGCCTAAAATCGCGCTTTGGGTGTCGATTGGGATTGCCACGGCTTTTGCGGGCGGCTTGGCTCTTTTGCCCTTGGTCGGCGTCTCGTTTAATATGATTTCGACTTTTGCCTTTTTACTTGTGATCGGGGTGATTGTCGATGATGCGATTATCGTTGGCGAGGCGATACATTATAAAACCGAGCAGGGCGAGCAGGGGCTTGAAGCCGCGATAAACGGCACGAATATGGTTAGTAAGCCGGTGATTTTCGCGGTTTTAACAACTATGATTTTCTTTGCGCCTTGGATGTATTTATCTGGCGGCACTAGCGAATTTACACGCTCAATCTCGCTTGTTGTGATCTTGGCATTGTTTTTTTCCCTGATCGAGTCCCTCTTGATTCTTCCTGCGCATTTGGCGCATTTAAAGCCGGTGAACCCTAAGAGCAAGATCATGCGGTTTCAGGCAAAAATATCAAATAGCCTAACTTATATTGCTGAGCATATATATAAGCCGTTGATTATAGCCGCGCTGAGGCAGCGTTATTTGACGGCGTCTATATTTATTGGGATTATGATTTTAACCATTGGCATTACATCCAATGGCCTCGTGAAATCGACCTTTTTCCCCGAAGGTGAATCCGATCAAATTTCAATCTCCGTTGAGCTAGCCGAAGGTACGCCTTATACGCGAAGCCTCGAAGTTTTGGCGCAAATTCAAAAAGCGGAACATCAGCTTCAAGACGAAATTAAAGCCAAGAACGGAAGCCTTGTTGAGAACTGGTACACCCGCTCTCGCGATAACCAAGTCTTGGCGCTTGTGAAACTTGTGCCGCCGGAGGAGCGTCTTCTAACAGCGAGTGAAACAGCCAAGCGATTGCGGGAGCTTATGGGCGAGGTACCAGATGCTGAAAATATTTCCGTTGATTACCGCGCCGGAAATAATGGCCCCGCGATTCAATATGTGCTGAATGCGGCCGAATTTTCAGACCTGCAAGCGGCCGCCGATGATTTGATAATGCAGCTACGCAGCTATGACGGCGTGTTTAATGTCGTCAATGATATGGAAAGCGCGTCTGAGGAAGTTCAGTTTGATCTTAAAGCCGGTGCAGAGAGCCTTGGCGTGACAACGGCGGACGTGGCACGCCAAGTCCGGCAGGGCTTCTTTGGTGAAGAGGTACAGCGTTTGCCGCGAGACGGCGAAGATGTCCGTGTGTATGTGCGTTACCCGCGAGATGATCGTAGCTCGCTTGATTTCCTGAACTCGATCCGTATTCGCGCCAATGATGGCCGAGAGCTGCCCTTGGAAGCTGTGGCGAGTCTTCGCTTTGAGCGAGGGACGAACCGTATTTCAAGGCGAGAGCGTCAACGCGCGGTTATTGTCAGCGCCGAAGTACAAAGCGAGCGTGTTGATGAAATTCGCGAGGAGCTTGACGATAAATTCTTTGTCGATTTTGATGCGCGCCATCCCAATGTGACGCGCGGTAATATTGGCCGTGCAGATGAGGAAGCCGAATTTCAAAAGGAATTATTTACATTGGTCTTGATTGCCATTGGCGTGGCTTACTTCCTTGTTGCGGTCTCGTTTAAATCCTATTTCGAGCCTGTCTTGATTCTCTTTGCCGCCATCCCATTTTGTTATTGCGGGATGATTATGGGGCATTTGGTGATGGGCTTTGATATGTCGGTCTTATCGACCCTTGGCATGTTTGCTGCGGCGGGTGTCGCGGTGAATGATAATCTTGTGCTGCTGGATTATGTGCAAGGGTTGCGGGCGCAAGGTATGGACGGGGCGAAGGCTTTAATTCAAGCGGGTACGCGGCGATTCCGTCCTATCTTACTAACCTCTTTGACAACATTTATCGGGCTATTGCCCCTGATGACCGAGCGCTCATTACAGGCCCAATGGCTGATTCCGATTGCCATTAGCCTCGCCTTTGGGGTTCTCTTTGCGCTTTTGGTAACTTTGTTCTTTGTGCCGGCTCTTTACGGGATTGGCGCAGATATTCGGCGGTTCTTTATCTATCTCTTTACAGGGCAGCCCCAGCCAAAGTTCACAAGCCAAAGTTCACAAGCCAAAGTTCATAAGCCAAAAGGTCTAATCACCCGCCTCGTCGCCCGTTCAGTCGTCCTGTGACTTTAAGGTAAAAGAAAAGCCCAGCGAATTTTCCGCTAGGCTTTTGGACGGGCGTAATAAGAGGCAGGTTTAAACGGCCGGGCTGCGGGCAAACACATTATGTGCATCCCAGACCGCGCGATTGCCAAAGACAAAGCGGTTAAGGCCCAGCGCAAGCATGACCATGAGAAACAAATTAATCGCCATCAGGTGAATATAATGAAGCTTGATGCCTTGCGCGGCAAAATTGGCCGCATCAACAAGCGGGTTCAGGGCCACATAGTAAAAGCCGACGCCAAAAATAACCGCAATAATCACAGCTTTGGCGTCCACATTTTTAAATAAAAGCCCGACCATAAAGGCGGCAAGTATCGGCATGGACAACATGCCGTAAAGCTGCTGCACTGTATTAATGATGCTTTGACCTGGTTTATTAAAAATCGGAATCATGATGAAGGCAAGGGCCACCATCGTTAAAGATACCCATAATGATAAGGATTTCACATTTGGGTTTTTATTAAAATAGGGCTCATGAATATCACAGACCCAAAGCGCCGCCGAAGCGTTTAAGATGGAATTAAACGTTGTTAAAACAGCGGCGGCAATGGCGGCGGCAAAAGCGCCGGATAAAATGCTTGGCAGTAAATCGCCAACGATTCTTCCATAGGTCGCATCGCCAATATCCCCATAAAGCTTATAGGCAACAATGCCGGGAATAACGATAATCGGCGGAACAATTAACAGCCGTATCGCCGCTGCCGCAAGAATACCTTTTTGCGCTTCTTTCACGCTCGGCGAGGCCATGGCGCGTTGGGTAATGGTTTGATTCGTCGACCAGTAAAACATTTGAATAAAGATCATCCCCGTGAAAAGCGTTTTAAACGGAATGTCAGAATCGGCGGCCCCGATCAGCGTTAGCCGTTCTTTGGGAATGTCGCTGAAATCAAATCCAATTTCCTTTAGCGCTAAAACAGTGATTGTGATGGCCAGACCTAAAAGAAGAACGCCGGAGAATGTATCGGATATGGCCACAGCGCGCAGGCCGCCAAAAATAGCATAGGCCGACCCGACAGCGGCAAAAATAGCGGCCAGAATGTAAAGATTAAGATCAATCCCAAACATGCTCTGCATAAAGAGGGAACCGCCGTAAAGAATGGCGGGCAAGAAGATAAATATATTTCCCAGTAAAAATAAAACAGAAATCAAGGCGCGAATATGTTTATTATTATAGCGCCGCTCCAGAAGTTCTGTCGTCGTCGTGCAATTATATTTGTAATAGACAGGGATGAATAAAAAACACAGCATCATAAGGCCAAATACGGCGGCGAGTTCCCACCATGCCAGCAGCGCCATTTGATTACCGTTCATGCCGACAAGTTGATCTGTTGAGAGGTTTGTCAGCGTAATGGACCCGGCTACGAAATACCATTTCAACCCGCCCCCTGCGAGAAAATATTCTTTCTCGCCATCTTCGTGGCTGCGGGCGCCGCGGCAATATAAATAGGTCACAAGGCCAATAAGCGCTGTCAGGCCTAAAAAGACCAAGATCTGTGTCAATTCTAGTTCCATCTTTTCCCTCTTTTATAATTATATGGCGATGGGCCATTATTGGCGTCTTTGTTTTATATTATCGTCTTATGCGCCAAACGCTTTTGGGGCGGTGTTAAGCCGCTTAATCTTATTGCTATGCCCGTAATATCATAATGCCCGTAATATTTGGGCGGCAGAGTGCGGCATGACGTCAACTGTGAATGTGCCTGTCGCTTGCTCAACCGAAGCCAGATATTTAACTTTATCCTTCGCGCGTAGGAGTGGGTAAAATTGTGCGGTAAAATGAAAACAATCATCATGCCCCGCCGGCGCTGCGTGTAAATTTAGCATATAGGGCGTAGGGCGCTGGAAAAACTCATCATATTTTCGTGTCACCTCACCGAGTAAATGAGCAAAACTATCACTTAGCGTCTCGTTAAAGGCCCAAGGGCCGGGTGAAAATTCTGTTGGTGATATCCAAACTTCATAGGGGAAGCGGGCATAGGGCGGGCAGAAGGCCGACATATCATCAGTCTGCGTAATGGTAAAATCAGGGGCAAAACTCGCGATGTCTGCGGGGAGGTCATATCCATTTTGAAAGGCATTTAAGGCCCGCTTCTGCACATCTGGAATGAAAGGAAAGGCGTAAATTTGGCCATGCGGGTGATGTAACGTCACGCCGACTTCATCGCCTCTATTTTCAAAAGGCAGAACGAATTTCAACCCTTTGCCGTAGAGGCTTTGGTAGCGGTCAACCCATGCCGCCAGCAGGAGGCGGCGTTTTTCTTGTCCAATGGCGTAAAGATTGCCATCGGCTTCGGGGCCGTAAACGATCACATCGCAATGGCCATTGGCGCGGCCCATTTTCAGGGTCTTAACGGCCTGCGGCTCTGCGGCGTCGCGGTGAAGGCTGGTGAACTTATTTTCAAATACGGCCAATTCGAAATCAGTAAATGGAATTTCTGTTTCATGACCGTCACGGCTTGACGGGGCGAGGGGATCATTTGCGGTGAGTGGTTTGAAGGTTCTGTTTTGGCGGTGCGGCGCATATATGTTCCATTCTTGCCGCAAAGGATGCCAGCGTAATTCGCCGCCTTTGGCAATGGGGGTCGGCGCAAAATCAATAATCGCTTCACTATGCGGATTATATCCATAGAGATGCAGCATGCGCCCATCAGACTTTTGGACATCACGGCGATAAATATCTTTCGCGCCGCCAATATTAGGGATAATCGCCGCCGCTTTCGCGGGTGAAATGACGCCCTTTGGATGTTTAGTCTTAAAGTTCATGCCGTGACTCACAAAGAGGTCTCCTCATACCCTTGGTCTTACAAGGGGGTTCACACATCATTTTCACATGCGAATTTATATGTTCGAATTAGTATAAAAAATTCCATTTCGTCAATGGTTATTATAGTATATTGTCACCTTCGGAGGATATATGAAACCATTCGTGCCAACAAAACGTCAATCTTTAATCCTGAAAATGCTCCGCGAGGACGGATTTGTTGCGACGGATGCCATGGTGTCACATTTTAATGTGACGCCGCAAACCATCCGGCGTGATTTGAATGAGCTTAGCGCGAAAGGTCTGATTACGCGGTTTCACGGCGGGGCGGGACATCCGCGCAATAGCGGCGACCGGCCCTATGAGGATAGATTAGTGACCCATGTGGAAGGCAAGAAGAAAATTGCCGAAATTCTTGCTAAAAAAATCCCGAATAATGCGTCTTTATTTCTAAATACAGGGACAACGATCGAAGCTGTCGCGCGGGAATTGCTTGGCCATGAAAACCTGACCATTGTGACAAATAATATCAATGTTGCGCAGACGCTCCGCCGCAATGAGAGCTTTAACATTATGTTGGCAGGCGGGCAGCTCCGCAATGCTGATGGTGGAATTATTGGCCCTCAAGCTATTGAGTTTATAGATAAATTTCATATGAATTATGGAATTATCGGGGTTAACTCAATTGATGATGACGGGCATCTTTGGGATTATGGGCAGGTTGAAATTAGGTTGTCTCAAGCGACAATGAAAAATGCGGATCAGACCATTTTAGTGGCGGACGCCGCGAAATTTGGCAAAAAAGCCCTCTGCCGCATGGGTCATGTTGAGGCCGTGGACGTTGTTGTCACAGATGCGCCGATCACGCCGCATTTCAAGACCTTATTTGAAACTCATGACGTGAGTGTATATCACGATAAGAGTGCGGCAGAGCGCTCTTAATCCCTTGTATTGCCCGCCTTGCTAGCATGTATAGTTAGTCAATTTTAAAGGCCTCTCGTTGAGAGGGCATGTCGCGCTCGCAGCTATGTTGTAAACTTATAATAAGGCTTGGGCGTGCCATGGGGCTGCGCCACATCCAGCTACCTCATCCCTTAAACGCCGCGTCTTCGGTTTTGAAGGTAATGTTCGGAAAAGTGATGTAAATAAGACACAAATGTTCGAAAAAGAATATTTTGACTTGACCTTAGCGCCATAAATCCTAGTTATGCTAAACAATATGACAAAGCCCGACGGCTTATGTCTTAGCGTTAAGCGACATAAATAGGGGAAATGTTTATGAAAATGAAACGAGCTAAATTTCTAATTTGCAGTGCGGGTACTGTTGCTATGATGAGCGCAGTCTCTGCGGGGGCGCAAGATCAAGGGGATATTGACGAAGTTATTGCAACGGGCATCCGGAGTAGTTTGAAGCAATCTCTTGATGTAAAGCGCGGCGGCGATCAGGTCGTTGATGCAATCACAGCCGAAGATGTTGGTAAATTCCCTGATAATAACATCGCAGAATCGCTACAGCGGATTACGGGTGTTGCGATTGATCGTGATGGGGGTGAAGGCCAATTTATTACAGTTCGGGGTTTGGGGCCGCAGTTTAACCTTGTGACCCTTAATGGCCGAACTTTGGCGACGGATAATGCCGGCCGTGAGTTTTCATTTGATACGATTTCATCAGATATCATCAGCCGCGCCGAAGTCTTTAAGACAGCAACGCCTAATTTACAATCAGGCGGTATTGGCGCGAATGTTAATATCGTAACAGCGCGCCCGCTTGACCGTCCTGGTAAGCATTTAGCTGTATCGGCGGCGGGTATTTACGATTCATTGAGTGACCAAATTAGCCCTGACCTTACAGCCGTCGGCTCTTGGACTAATGAAAATGGGACGTTTGGCGCGTTGCTTGGTGTGTCTTATTCTGACCGTGCATTGCAGCGTGACCGCGTTTTTACGAATGGTTTCGCGCTTAGAACCGGAGATACAACAGTGAACGCACCGTCCTCGGCCTCTGGCCTGACGGCCGCGGATCTTGGCCAGTTACCCGAAGGTGCGCGCCTTCAGCAACAAGTTGTGATTAGCCGCGATAATCAAGACCGCGAGCGCCTCACGCTCAATGGGACGGTGCAATTCGAGCCAAGTGATCGGCTGAGCGTAACCCTAGATGGGTTATGGTCACAATTTGACATTTCATCTTTTGATACACAATTTTCTGGCTTCTTTGGCCCTCCCTTTATTAATCCTATTATTGACGGTAATGGCACAGTCACTTCCTTTAGCCGTCCGGGGATTGATTTTCAAAATGCCAATCCCGAGATTGCGGGCCAAGTTGGTTTGTCGCAAAATGACAATGTTATTACATCGGCAAACCGCGAAGCTGAAAGCTATCTCTTTGGCGGTAATGTGGGGTGGGATGCCCGAGAGGATTTAACGCTTAATCTTGATGTGTCTTTCTCACGTGCAACGCGCGATGGGACAAACCCATTTGTAGTTCTGGGGGCGCTTGCGCCTGCGTCACCGCTGATTTCTTTGCCAGATAATGCTGAAATTTCAACCCTTGAAAATATTGTTGGCGCCCAAGATACATCTATCCAGCGTCTTCACTTTGTAAATGTGAACCGCACGCAGGTTGAAGATGAAATTTTTGAGCTTAAAGGCTCTGGTGATTGGAGCATAGATCAAGGCATCTTGCGCGAAATTTCATTTGGCGGTGCCTATTCTGATCGCGCGAAAGGGCAAACTTTGTTTGATAATTTCTCGCCGACTCAAGGCGCGGGTATTTTCTGCGCCTTTTGCGGTTACACAGTTGATTTCGATGATAGCATTTTAACGCCCGTTGATTTGGGTGATTTCTTATCTGGGGTTGACGGCAGTGACCGTATTCCAACGCAGTTTTTGGCGTCGAGTTTTGAAGATGCTTTTGCACAGCTTAATAGCGACGCTGCGATTTCTGATCCAAACAGAACAGGGCGGTCAACACTTGGCGATGCTGAATTAATTGCGCGCCGTAATGCTTCAAATTCTATCTTTGGGTTTTTTGAACCGGAGGAAAATCCGGCAGGCGGCTTTGCTGTCGACGAAGAAATAGTCGCCGCATTTGTCAACACAGCGTGGGGAGGTGATCTTGGTGATATTCCGTGGTCGGCTAATCTCGGATTCCGCTGGGCGCAAACATCGACAACATCATCGGGTCAGGATGTGCCTGTGACTCAATTTCGGGAATCTGTCGGCGATACGCAGCTCGTTCCTGTTTTTGGGGCCGCGACGGATGTTACGGTTGAAAATAGTTATTCTAATTTCTTGCCCTCCTTTAATTTGAAGCTGGAGACATCGGATTCGACGGTTGCGCGCTTTGCGGTCTCGCAAACTGTGACTCGGCCGACACTGACGTCTTTGGGAGTTAATAATTTCTTCGGGGGCCGGTCTAACGCGCCAACATCGGGCGGTGGTAATCCGAATCTTGAAGCCTTTGAATCGACAAATTTTGATGCCGCCTTTGAATGGTATGTTGATGATATTACGTTCTTTGGCGTCACAGCTTTCCATAAGCGCTTTAGTAATTTCCTTGAAATCGCGACATTACCCGTTGCGGGGCAGGTCATAATTCCGGTGGGCAATGTTGCTAACCCCGGCGCAGCTGATTTGGCGGTTGATGTGACGTTCCAAGACACACGCGAGCGTAACGGGGAAACGGGCGATATCACCGGTCTTGAAGTGGCGCTTCAAAAAGGTTGGGATAATGGATTAGGCTTTGGCGCGAATTATACCTATGTGAATAGTAATATTGACCGCGGTGTTGATTCTCCTGTGGCCAATCTTGACTTTAATGGGCTGTCGCCTCACTCGCTTAATGTTAATGGCTTTTATGAAAAAGGCCCGTGGCAAGCGCGAGTCGCGTGGAATTGGCGCGATGAGTTTGTTTTCCTCGCGCAATCATTCTTTAGTGAGCCGCAACAGCGTGAAGCCTTTGGCCAGATCGACTTTTCTGCGGGCTATGAAATTAACGATCAATTTCAAGTCTTCGTTGAAGGGGTTAATGTTCTGGGCGCAACACGCCGCGATTTCTCTCGCTTTAGAAACCGCTTTTTGGAGCTTGAAGATACGGGCGCGCGCTATACATTCGGCGTTCGCGGTAAATTCTAAGCTATCGGCAAATAACAAGATGAGTGGCCGCTTTTACAGCGGCCTTTCTTATGCTTGCTTTTGATAAATATCAGGGCAATATTCCCCTTAAATTCATAAGTTTGGTGACGATATGGCGAGTATGATTAGCGTGTCTGATGACAAGACATTTGCTTTGTCGAATGATTTTTTTTCCTATGTGTTTCATGTCACGCCAGAGGGAATTTTACAGCATGTCTATTATGGGGCGCCGCTTAAAAACCCGCTTGACGCCCCGATACATCATCTTCGAACCCAGCGGGAAACGGCGTCTGTTTTTCAAGGCGGGCAATATTTTAACCTGAATGATACGCCGCAGGAATTTCCAAGCTTTGGAACATCTGACTATCGGTTTCCAGCCGTTCATGGCCGAAATTATGATGGCAATACGGTCTTTTCTCTTCATTATAAGCGCCACAAAATTAAGACTGAAAAACCGCGCCTTAAGCGCTTGCCGACGGCGCGGGGCGGGGGCTGCGAAACGCTGATTGTTACGCTTTCTGACCCGCTCCACCATTTAGATGTTGAGCTTTATTATACGATATATAAAGGGCATGGGGTCTTGGCCCGCTCTGCGAAATTTAAAAACCGCGGAGAGCAAGAGCTAGAGCTGCAACATGTTTTTAGTAGCTCCATTGACCTTCCGCCGGCCGATTATGAACTCTTGCATCTTCACGGGACATGGGCGCGCGAGTTTAACGAAGAGCGTATAGATGTGCCAAAGGGCCGGTTTGTAATCAATTCAGCGCGCGGCACCTCTAGCGCGGCGCATAATCCCTTTATGGCTGTGATGCATAAAGGCACGACCGAAGATTTGGGGCATGTCTATGCCTCAACTTTGCTTTACAGCGGTAATTTTGCTTTCAGTGTGGAAAAGGGTGAATTTGAAGATGTGCGGCTTTTGGCGGGGATTAACCCGTTTAATTTCCAATGGCGGCTGAAGCCCGGTAAGACTTTTTCTACGCCCGAAGCCTTACATGTCTTCACCGCACGCGGGCTTGGGGATATGAGCCATATTTGGCATAATTTTATCCGCGAAAAAGTTACGCCGGAGCGCTTTGCGCGCGCCCCGCGCCCGACCTATTTAAATACATGGGAAGCGGCCTATTTTGATATTGACGAAAATAAAGTCATGGATTTAGCCCACCAAGCTAAATTAGTCGGCGTCGACATGCTTGTCCTTGATGATGGGTGGTTTGAGGGCCGCCGTGATGATACGAGCTCGCTCGGGGATTGGCGCGCCGACCGAGAGCGCTTTGCCTCGGGTATTCCGTCTTTGGCGGCCAAGGTCAAAGAGCAGGGCCTTAAATTCGGTATTTGGTTTGAGCCGGAAATGGTCAACCCTAAAAGCCAGCTATTCCGAGATCACCCTGATTGGATATTACATGTTCCGGGCCGAACGCCGTCTTTGGGCCGCAATCAATTAACGCTTGATTTATCACGCAGCGAGGTCGTGGATTATATCTTCGATCAAATTGACGCGATTTTATCTTGCGGCGATATTGATTATGTTAAATGGGATATGAACCGCTGTATGACCGAAGTTGGCTCAGCCGGCTTGCCGCGTAATCGTCAAGGCGAAGTTTCCCATCGCTACATCCTCGGCGTTTATGCGCTGCTGAAACGTTTGACGGAAAAATATCCGGATGTGTTATTTGAAAATTGTGCCAGCGGCGGGAACCGCTTTGATCTCGGCATGCTCAGCTATATGCCGCAAGGCTGGATTTCCGATATGAGTGATCCGATTGGCCGGCTTCAAATTATTAACGGCGCGTCTTATCTCTATCCAACCGATACAATGGCCGCTTATATTGGCCCGTCGCCTAATCATCAAAACGGACGGGTTACGTCTCTGCAAACACGGTTCTTGGCTGGATTTTTCTGCGCCGCGCGCGGGCTGTCTTTGAGCGAATCCGATCTTGCGGCTCATAGAGACGAGCTGTTTAAATATACCGAAATGGCGCGCCGATCCGCCGAGGATATGATTGGAGGTAGGTTTGATCGCCTGATTAATAATGGCAATGAAATATGTTGGCAGTTGACTTCGGCGGATAACAACACGGTTTATGTGCTTTATTTTCATATTTTATCCGCTCCCAACCTCCCGTTCCGCAGAGCCTATATGACAGGGCTTGATGCGGGGGCAGACTATCTCTTGTCCGAAGACGGAAGCTCTTATAAGGGGGATGGCTTGATGAATAGCGGTCTGGCTCTGCCTTATGTGACGACGGGCCATGTGAGCGAGACAATACGCTTTATGGATAAGGGCGATTTTTCATCTCATCTTTTTATCTTTAAAAAACAGGGGTGATATTAATAGGCCCTGAGCCTTGAATATGATCCATTGGGATAAGTCTCATTGAAACATGTCTAAGGGGCGATCCCATCTTCCCAACATCGTAAAATTTTCTTATTTGATAATGGCTTTTTTTGAATTAGCTTGAATTTTGCAAAATTGAGGGGACTGAAATGGGGTTGAATCTTAAAAGCGCGAGCGGCGCTATATTGCTAGGATTATTCTTTGTTAGCTGCGCCGGCGAAGCCCAAAATACAAAAAGAGCCTTTGAGGCCGCCGCGCAAGGAAATTGGGATACCGCCTCAGAGCATGTCCGAAAAGGCGTCGAACTGAACAGCATAAATCAAAATGGCTATACGCTTTTGCATCTATCTGAAAACGCCGATTTGACCGCTTTGCTTATTCAGCAAGGCCATGACGTTAACATGCAAAGCGGCGGTATGTTTACAAAAACTGAAAAAGATGAATTTTTGGCCGCCAGCAAAATATTAGCCAATGTGTCGCCCAAAATGAAAGCAGAGCTTTCAGATATAAATGAAGATGACCCCTATTTTGGTAAAAACTTAAGTCCGTTACACACGGTGACAAACTCTGACGCCGTCAAAATCCTTTTAGATGCTGGCGCCAATGTGAATGCTGTCTCTTTATACGGCGCCACTCCCATAGCAAAGGTTCGCGAGTTGGGTAGCTTGAAACATATGATGAGTGCTGGTGCGTCAATGCAGGCGTCTAATTATGGTCGGTCTCCACTCCATCAGTTTTTTAAAAATAATGACATAAAGAGCTTCCAAGGCGGTCAAGGAGCTTACTTCGAAGCCATCAGGCTATTCGTTGAAAGCGGTGTGGACTTAAAGACTAAAGATAATGGCGATAGAAATGTCCTTCATGCCGCCAATTATAAAGCGAGCCCTGAAATGCTGACTTATCTTTTAAAGCGCGGTGCTGATCCCAAAGTGGATGATGGAAATTGGGGCGGGGCGTTCTGCCTTGCCGTTAAAGAATCAAAAGATGACTTGCTTTTGCCCTATGTAAGCCATGATTTCACATTGCTATATCATAACTGCGAGGGCGAGCGCATGGCCTCCGTCTATGCGAAAGAAGAGGCCAAATATAATACGACCTATTATAGCTTAATTAAAATGGAGGAGATCGTAGCAAACCAGCTACAAAAGGAATAATCGCG
>CAZEOD010000013.1:0-23762 GCA_964513675.1 uncultured Caulobacterales bacterium
GGGCGGCTTAAAATCGCGCAAAGTTAGACACTGAGCTAACGTCTCCTTTGGGGATATTCCTTCCTAAAACACCTCTTCACGCTTTCAGCACCTCAAACGCCCTTCAAATCAGACTCTCGGCATAGCTCGGTTTCTAACGCCATCTTGTGAAACTTATCCACGCCCTGCCCTATTCGCTTATATTACGCTTATCACCTTTTGGGACAGGCAAGTGATCGTTGACTTTGTTTTAAGGTGTGATTGGTGCAGATAGCGGTGGAGTGACTCTTTATCCGTCCTGCCGGACGCCCTCTAATAGGCCGCGAGGTCTGTAAGGTGAATAGCTATGATGGTTTAGACCTAATAACTGTCGGGGGCCTCTGAAAAAGCCAATCTCGCAGCTGTGTAAGCTTTGCTTACAGCCGAGCGTCAAAGTGATGTTTGGCACCCATTTGCGTAAAACAAAAGCACATTGGTATCCATCGTGAATGGGTCGGCTGCGATATGTCCAGATTGTTTCGGCAGAAACGGTAAATTTTCGCGTGGGCGGCGCTTAGCCGTGGTCGTGCCCCCGCCAATGACTTACCTCTGCCATGACTTTAAGCGTGGCTATAATCGGCGAAAAAGCCTGAGTCCCGCTGACGTATTGGGGCTTAGGGCACGGCGCGGCGCGCGGCTTCCCAGCGGCGAATAATAAGGGGATTAAACAGAGATTTATCATAAGCCGAGGCCAAACGCGCCTTTAATCCGGTCCAGTTTTTGGCCGCTGCAGTCACCGCCGGCGGCGCGTCATCGCCGCGCAACATACGGCTAAGCGCCGTTAATTCCGCTTGGAGTTTGGGATTATTCGGAAAGCGGTCATGAAGACGGCCGAGTTCAACCCGCAGGGCGGCGGTCATGAAATTTAATATCTCGGGCGATATATTCGGCCCCGTTAAAGCCGTAAAGCTTTGTGTGACGATGCGGAGTTTATAATGGAGCAAGGCGGCATTTTTCAACCGCGGCGTTTCGCAGGGTTGGGCCGTTAATCCGCGCAAGTAAGATAAAAGCGCGGCCTTGACCTGTGGTGACGGCTCCGGCCCTGTAAATTCTTTGGTGATAAGCCGCGTGACAAAGACCTCAAGATCGGGTGAGTCGGGGCTGGAATCGACGGTTTCGATATCATCGGATAAAGAAGGAATCGGCACGGGGTTAAAGCTCTCATCGCCTAAAACATCGCTGAAATGGAAACTTGTTACATCCGCTGTGCCGGGTAATTCAGACAGGCCAACGACGAAAAAGTCTGCGTTAACATCGCCCTGCCCATGACAGGCTTGGCAGGTTAATCCGCGCCGCGCCGCTTGTCCGCCGAGTAAGAATGGTGAGCGGAAGGCTAAGCGGCCCATAACCTGTTCGGGGCTTGGCGTAGCGCTGAGGCACTCATTCGGCTCATCCGATAATAAGGCCACATAATCGGCATTGGGCAAAGCCCAGCGGGCGATATCTGGCGCCTCGCCCGTTTTATATTGCGCGCCGTCATCATGGCAGCCCGCAAGCCCAAGGGTAAGAAAAAGGATAAATAAAGCGCCCATCAAAAGTGATGGGCGCCGATATGTTAAATTAATCATCATACCCCCCGAAAGATGACTTATGGAAGCGCTTTGACAATCCAGCCGCGAAGCTCATTCTCTTCGATACAGCCAAAAGAGCAAATCGTTTCAAGCTTAGCTAATTGGGCTTTCGCTTTATCTATTTCGCCGGTCTCAACATAAAGCTCGCCGAGATATTCATTTGCGCCTTTATGATTGGGCGCAACGTCAAGAGCCATGGCGTAATATGATTTCGCTAGATCATAATTGCCAAGCTTACGCTGCGTATAGCCCATATAGGTTGTGATGTCAGGATGCGGCCCCGCTGCGGCGGCTGCCAGTGACAAATCTTCAAAGGCCGCCTGATATTGGCCTTGGTTAATCAGGCTGACAGAGGCAAAATATTGTGTTTCTACGCTATCCGCATTTTGAGGTGATAGATAAGCCGTTTTTTCTACGCCGCCGCTCAGAGCTGCGTTGATTTTATTTTGCGCGGCTTTAATGCGGGGCGCTTGGGCACATGTTCCGCACTCCGCTGCAAATCCGTCTAGCGTGGCCAAAACAGCTTTTGCTTTTTCTGCCTTATTAGATTTGGCATAAGCGGCGCCAAGGCCGCCATGCGCTTCATATAGTGTTTTGTTATAACGCGCGGCGGCTTTGAAATATCGAATAGATGATTTATGCTTCTCTTGCCCAACCTTCGCGAGGCCCATGTAATAATTAGCATTGGCATTACGGCGTGTTGCTTTGATAACTTTACCAAAGGCGCGGTCTGCTTTTTTAAACTTGCTTGATTGGAGGAATTTAAGCCCCGCTTGGTAATCTACAACCGGGTTATAAGCTTGCTGCGACGGAGAACTTGCCCCGCCAAAACTCCCCGCGCCGCCGCCGCCGCCGCCGCCAGATCCGCCCGCAAATGCTGGCGCTGCACTCAATAAGCTAACGGTAAATGCCGCAGCAGTTAATCTCTTGATGTTTGTCATAACCCTATCCTGTCATACACATTAATTTATGCATTCTGCCTAATAGACTGCCTCAATGATTGCGACACACAAGACTTCACAAAGCTGTAAGATTAGCGTTAAGTGCCATAGCGCCGTATATTTTGACGTTTAATAATGCCGCAATTCGGGTGTTCACCGTAAAAACTTAATTAAAAATCGACGGATTTTTCATTCCCGCCCGTTTGTGTTTATATAAGACAGTAAAAAGGATTACATATGTCACGCTTTAATATTTCCGCGAAACGAGTGACCGCCGCGAGCGCTCTGATTATTTTTATGTCCGGCACGGCGCTCGCCGATCAAACTGGCAAAATGCGGTTTGACAGCAATGGCGATCAAGAAATTTCCAAAACAGAATTTCTAGCCGGCGCAACGGCACGGTTTGATGCCGGCGACGTCAACCAAGATAATTTCTTGTCCGATGATGAACGCAAAGCCCAGCGCGAGGCCAATCGCGACGCTCGCAAAGACCGCCGTTTTGCCAAAACTGATCTGAATGGTGACGGCCAAATTTCAAAAGAGGAATTTGACACTGTGCGCGAAGCTCGCCGCGAAAAATCCAAACAACGCCGCGATATAAATGGCGACGGCCTTGTTGATAAAGCCGATAAAGCTTTACGTAAAGAAGCGCGCAAAGCAAAACGCGCCGCAAAAAAGGATAAACGCAAATCCCGCCGTGAAGCTGGCCTTAAAGGCCCGGACGCCAATCAGGACGGTTTTGTTAGCCGCGAGGAGCATATGGCCGCGGCGGAACGTATGTTTGTCTTTTTAGACGCCAATGGTGACGGTGTTTTAAGCCAAGGTGAAGGCGCTAAACGGCGCGCTCGCCGTTTTAAGAAAAAACAGCGCTAGCTGATTTTAGCGCGAATAGATTTTATCAAAGAGCCGCCGATATCATGCACGGCCCTTTGACATTATCGACGGCAACTCATGACAATGAATAAGCTCCGCATCGCCGATAAACCGATTGACCCCGATAGCGCCCTCATCACGCGTATGGGGCAAGAAGACGCTGGGGCTTTATCCGAACTTATGGATCGGCATATGCGGAAAATTCACGCGGCCGCCTTTCGGATGTTAGGCGATGCGGCGCGCGCCGAAGACGTGACGCAAATCGTGTTTTTAAGCCTCTGGCAAACGGCTCCGCAATGGGAATTTGGGCGCGCGACTGCGCTAACTTACTTATATCGGATGACCACACATAGATGCCTTGATATTTTGCGAAAATCCAAAGAGGCTTTGCCCGGCATATTGCCTGATATAACGGATGCGGCGCCGAATGCCTTTGATAAGCTCGCTGATGTGGAGCAACATGGCCAAATAGACGCCGCGTTAAATCAACTGCCCGAGCGCCAAAAAGTAGCTTTAGTTTTATTTTACTATGAACAACAAAGCCTCAAAGATGCGGCGCTCATTATGGATATAAAACCTGCGGCTTTTGAATCGCTCTTGCGCCGCGCACGCCAAGCCTTAAAACCTCTTTTAATTAAACAGAATGTGAAGACCTCGCTATGACGTCAATATTTTCAACATCAGATGCGCTCAAAGCCCTTGAGACCTATGGTCATGATTTCAGCCTTTGGCCCGATCAAGCCCTCGCAAAATTTGTAAAAAACAATATAGATTTTGCGCAAGATATTCATGACGCAGCAAAGTTGGATGCGGCCCTTAATCACTATAACGCCCCGCCGCCAAGTGATCTTTTGAGCCTGCGTATTTTAAAAGCGGCGGCGACAAGCCCGCAACGGGTAACGCCTCAAGACATAATTCAAGAAGACATAACTCAAAAAGAGATAAAAATACCCCCCCAAGCGGGACAGTCTCATACCGCCCCTACAAGGTCACGGCCAGTTATATTACGACATGGTATCACGCGCATAGCGGCGAGCCTTCTGGCCTGTTTGGCGGTCGGCTTTGGCGTGACGCATATTCAAGAGCGCAATAATATTGAGGCCGCTATGATGGCAGAGACTGAAACGGATGCACTGCGCCGCGCCGCCAATGATATGGGAATGGCCGATATATTTCTCTGGGTCGAGCTTGGCGATACAGCGCTATAATAACGCCGCCTATGATGCGTCATATAAGCCGGCTTTTGGCCGCCAAACAGACGGCCCCTATCTTATAAACTTAGTTAAAATTATATACACCCCAAAATGCAAGAAACCGGAACACCCTCCGGTTTCTCTCCCCCATCCCTATATATAGCTGGGGCTAGCTAGCCTCGGCGCGCGAGACGCTTTTCAGCTTTTGCTGCCAGTTGGCGGGCGCGAACGCGCTCAAAACTATCCAAGGCATCGAGCGCAACTTGTAGGTCTTTTGCCAAATCAGAATATTGACTATTAATATCTTCCAAAGACCCGCGAAGATTTTCTTTACGGACAATCACGGACTGGGCATATGAGCCATAAGCCACATATCCGTCTTTATGCGTATCTGCCGCCACTTCATCTTCGGGAACAGAATCTGTTAGTTTTCGGATTTGACGCCCAAGGTCTTCTCGAGTCGCCTCTAAGACTTCAATACGTTTTTGGAGTTCCGCAATCGCAAATCGCGTCTGCTGGACGCTCCGGTCCATAGACTTTCTCATATAACACTCACCTTCACCAATTTTTTTGCGGCCCAGTTTTCCGGTGCCATTTGGTTTATTATGAAGCTGTTTTACGTGAACTTACTTTAATTTCGGTAAATTTTAAGAAAAAAAGATCGGAACCGAAACAAATTACACTTAATTTATTAAGTTTAAGGGCTGTTAACTTTTGGTTTACGGGATTCACGTAAGGCTAGTCTTGCGTTAACCATAACTGGTGACAAGGGCTGTAATGATTCGCCGCGGGAGGCATAAATATGCGCGTACTTTTAATTGAAGACGATAGTGCAACGGCACAAGGCATCGAGTTGATGTTGAAAACTGATGGGTTTAATGTCTATACAACGGACCTTGGAGAAGAAGGTGTCGATCTCGGCAAGCTTTATGATTACGATGTAATCCTCCTTGACCTCAATCTACCGGACATGCCGGGGTTTGAAGTGCTGAAAACGCTTCGAAACGCCAAAGTCAACACGCCGATCTTTATTCTCTCTGGTACGAATGATATTGAGACTAAAGTGCGCGGCCTTGGAACTGGCGCAGATGATTATATGACCAAGCCTTTTCATAAAGACGAGTTGATTGCGCGTATTCACGCTGTTGTCCGCCGCTCAAAAGGTCATTCACAAAATGTTATCTCAACCGGCGATATTCGCGTTAATCTTGATGCCAAAACAGTTGAAGTCGGAGATCACCGCGTTCACCTGACCGGTAAAGAATATCAAATGCTAGAGCTTTTATCTCTGCGCAAGGGGACAACGCTGACTAAAGAAATGTTCCTTAACCATCTCTATGGTGGTCTTGACGAGCCAGAACTTAAAATTATCGATGTCTTTATTTGTAAGCTGCGCAAGAAATTGGCCTTGGCCACTGGCGGTGAGCATTTCATCGAAACAGTTTGGGGCCGCGGCTATGTCCTACGGGATCCATCGCGCGATCGCCTTAGCGCCTAAATAACGCCCCATATTAAAGATAAAACAAACCCGTCTTCAAGGCGGGTTTTTTTATGGCGAATATTTTTAAAGGGGCGAATATTGATACGTCATGTGAACAGGCGCGGCCGATGTTAAAACAGGCGTCATCATCACTCTGAAGATATGGACTTAAGCGCAGCGGGCCAGAGATGTAAAATTACGCGCGCTTGCCCAAGATATGAAATTATGCGCGCTTACGCGAAGTTAAGAGATAATCTTCATCCTTTGATGAAACATCGGCGATTTTATCTTTATGTTCTAAAAACCGCTGGGGTTCAGGATGTAAAAGCTTACGCGCGGCGCGTGCGGCCTCTTCTTCTATGCGCAGTTCAGCTTCTGTTTTTGCGCGCTGGTAAATATGCTTCGGCCCGCCGGATGCGATCCACGGATGTACCGTTCGCGGCAAAGTTTCGCCGCTGCCGATTAAAAGATAACCACGCTCTTGTATATGTTTAGCAATTTTCCGCGTAAATCCAATCCGGACTTTGGCTTGAAAGCGAGATAAAACATCGCGGCAAATAATAATATTATAGCGTCCCAGATCATCTGGCAGCCGTAATAAATGTGTCTCGCGAAATGTGATTTGATTACGAAGCCGCTCTGTTATCACCCAATCTTCTCCGACTTTGGTGAAATAGGACAACATATCGCGCACGCCCAAACCGCGCTGGACATCAAAATGCGTAAAGCGGCCTGATTTTGCCCGCTCTAAGGCATGGGACGGGTAGTCAATCGCTGTAAATTCTACTTTTAAATTTTCGAGGCCTTGCGTTTTCAGCTTATCAGCCAAAATCGCCGCCGAATATACTTCTTGCCCGCTATTACAGCCGACAACTAAAACCTTAATCGCGCGCGATCCGTAAATGCGGTGGAGGCGCGGTAAGATGAAATCAGAGAAATTTAGCACGCTAGGCTTATCACGGAAAAAATGCGTATCGCGGACTAACATCGCCGCAACCATTTTAATAGCCAGACGCGAATCGCCAGATTTAAACATCGACTGCACCATATCGATCAGGCTGTCATAACCTTCAGTCCGGGCCAAAACCGATAGGCGGGTTTCAATCGTGAACTTATAATCATCAGCCAATACAACGCCGGCGACTTCCGCCGTTAAGCGTTTAAGGGCGCCGTAATACCCATCTGGCATGGACAGTACAGCGCTCATTATCCAAGCAACCCAGCTTCGAAAAACTTGCTTTGGATGATATCTGAATCAAAAGGTTTCATCACATATTCATCCGCGCCGGCATCAAGCGCTTCGGCGATTTTATGGACATCGCGCTCGGCGGTGCAAAACACAATGACGGGCTTATCACCGCCCGGCTCTTTACGGAGCCTTTTGACAAATGATAATCCATCCATCACCGGCATTTTCCAGTCTAGTAAAATCGCATCTGGCATTTTCATCCGGCACTGGTCCATGGCTTCTTGGCCATTTTCTGCTTCTTCGGGTTGAAAATCCAGCTCACGTATGATCCGTCCCGCAACGCGGCGTACCATACGGCTGTCATCAACAATAAGGCAGCTTCGGCTCATGAGGCATGTTCCAAGGCTGGGCTTGATAAGCTTTTACGGGCGCCCAATGGTTTTGCGCGTAAGCCACTGACGGCTAAACACATACGGCCATCTTCACGGCTAAAGCTTAACTCAGCGCCCATATTTTTCAGTGTATTCCAGCTCGCAATATCCAAATCAGAGGTTGTGATATTTCGGCCCGTAGACTCAACCGTTAAGTCTAAATGGCCCGATTTTATAGAGGCCATAATCGAAATATGACCCGCGCCGCTTTCACCGCGCGCACGGCGAATATCAGGGTCTTCCAATGAGCGCGTCACAAGTATCACGCATAAATCACTCAGGGCGGCCCGCACGGCCTCCGCGCGTTCAGACTGAAGCTCAGTTGCCGTCGCCGCGTAAGAAATACTCACCGTTTTTCCCAGATGACGCGCCGTTGTTAGGACAACATTTGTCAGCTCTGGCATTAATGTTTCAAATACCACCATTTTAGGCCGCTCAGCCCTTTGCTTCGGCAGATGCGCCGTAGATATCTCGCTCGGCTCTGCCTGTATTGCCGATAAGGACAGCGCGCTGTGAAGCCGCGAAAGACGGCGCAGGGCATCTCTTTGCTCAGCCTCAGGCGCAAATTGAACAAGCGGCATAAGTTGGGCGTTTAAGTCATCACTTGGGTGAGTCTCAACCATGGCTGCAAGATCACTGCCGGCCGCTATATCCGGCATAATAGGCGCGGCGAGAGGCATCATGAGATCATTCAGCAAATTTGGCCCCGCCTCTGGTTCAATATCTGCCTGCTGGCCAAAGCCCACCTCTTGGGTCATATCTACCTGCTGCCCGATCATCATGGCCGCCGCATCGGGAGCCGGCTGTCGTCCCGTTTCATAGCGCGATGAAAAATCTATAACCGCATCCTTCGCGGGGGGCGAAACAACATACTGACCTGAGGATTTAGGCGTTTCCTGCCCTAAAATTTCTTGAAGGCCATTTTGATATTGAACAACCAAAGACCGGACAACGCTCAGCTCTGACTGAACTTTCTCTTCGGGCAGACCTTTGTGTAACATGTCGACAGCCGTTTGCGCCGCGCGGTAAATCGCCCGCGCCCGCATGGCTTTCGCCCCGCGCTGTAAATCAGCAAGATTATCTAAAACCCGGTCTTGTGATAGAGTCGGCGCTGTCGCAAGACGGTCAAGCGAGCTTATAGACTGGCTAACAAACCTAGAGGCCGCTTTTAAATTATCACCCATTACGCCCTCGCTATAAGATCCTCGCAGGCTAAACTGCGAATACACCCCGTATTATTTGAAGGTAAACTGCGCGAAATTCGTTAAAAGGGAATAAAAATCAGGAAATTAATTTACATTTTTCAGATGAAAAACAAGTCATCTTTGGAAAGAGGCCCGACACAGGCTGAGCTCGGGCGGCAAAACTCATGATCTAGCTATGGCTGCGGGGGGATAAACACGACATAACTGGCTGTTTCGCCGGTTAAAAGGCTTTCAATCTTGGCTTTGGCTTCCCGAATAAGCATAGCCGTAAAAAACGGCTGAATAGAGCGGCCATCAAATCCGTCGGCGGGCATACGGCCGCCTAATGTCGTTTTGACCATATCAGAGATGCGCGCTTTGACCCCTGTTGCATTGAGTGTCAAAATCGTCGCGCCGGATTTTTCTTCAACCTGAATCGCAACCTCGCCGCCGCGGGGAATAGAGGTCACAGCAATCATTGTCATGTTCAGCAATATACGGCCATGAAGCTTGTCGATATCATCCGTTTTAACCGTCCAGTTAAAGCTATGTTTTCCGCCGCCATATTGCCCGTCAATGAGCTTTTTAAGAAAATCAATACCAAGCCGTCCGCTCGCAGAGCCGCCCGCCCCAAACGCGAGGCGCAGAAATTGTAGCTTGCCCGATGTTTGGCCCGCCGAGCGCTTAATCAGCGCAATGGCCTCATCATGCATTTCAGGATTATCTTCATCATTCAGCACTTCAATCGCTGTGCCAAGGGCCGAAACCGGACTTAGCAGATCATGGCAAATTCGCGCGCACATCAAAGATGAGAGGCCAGACGGCGTTAATTTAGGGGGAGGAGTTTGGCTCATGATTCGTCTCGCAAAGTGAATATCTAGCTTGTCTAGGTGAAGACGAAAGCGGCCTCAATCTAAAAATAAAAGGCCGCGTCTTATTTGATTATTTTGTCTTCCAAACGCCAGAGCGGTCAAGAATTTTATGACCCCGAGGCGCTTTGGCAATTTGCTTTTCGCCCGTTAAGGCAGCGACGACTTCAACGGAGAGGTTTTGCTCCCGCGCCAATCGCGTATAAACGGATTTTCGGCCAATATTAATCTCGTTCATCGCATTGCGAACGCCTTGACTGACCACGGCGCCGCCGACTGGGGCCAGATATCCCGATATCGTTTCGCCGATCACACCGCCGGCTAGCGCGCTATCGACAATCGCTTTCGCGCTTTGCGCATGGGCCGCAGGCGGGTTGACCGCCATTACAGTGATCGCTGCGCCGCTGAGGAGCATAACGCCGCTAAAAGCCGCCGCGGCTGTTTTCAGCCCTGAAATCAAGGGTTTAAAATATGTCATCATTGTCATGTCAGCCTCCTAGAAAAGGTCAGGATTATCTGCGATCAAATCTTCAACTTCGCGGTCTAAACGGACACGGACTTCTTGATCGATTTTAACATTTAAGTCGATACGTATCGGCTCTGCGGAGGGTTCAATTTTATGCGTAACCGTGCAGCCAGCAAGCGCCGCCGCGCTAAAACCGCCAATTAGACCGATATGAACGAAATATTTCATAGATTGATTCATAGATCGCCTCAAATTAACACGGTCTGAATACACCATTCAGTTTCGCCCCGTCTTTTATGATTTTATAAATAGATTTCTTCCCTGCGTCCATCTTTAAGATCGCCGCCATTAAGGCTCTGGCGAGGATGTTCGGCTGAGTTGCCCGCTGACGGCGCGCCGTCTTTGAGTTTCAGGGTTCAGCTCACGGATTAAATTAAACAGCTCGCCTTCTAATTCTACATCAAATTCAAAGGGCTGCCCGTTATAAACATCTTCATTAAAGCCCGCAAAAATAGCCTGTAGCCGCACGAGGCCATCAAGCGGGCCGTTTATATCCGCTTCCAGTGATTTATATTGGAAGTTTTTAAGCGCATCAAACGCGCCGCCGACGCCTATATTTTGCGCGCCTGCAATATCTGTCGCGGCCGTTTTAAGACGAATAACCCCGCCGCCCGGCACGCTGAGTTTACCGCCCTCGACCTCAACATTCACACCCGACACACTTACTGGCAAGCGGCCCGAAACAGCGCCGGTTATTTCGAATTTTTCACTTTGCTGGCGCTTTATCATATCTTGAATGGGAATATTATCCAAAACAAGCACGGCTTTGTTTTCCTCCGCCGCGAAAGACCATGTCAGCGGCTCGATATAGATACGCCCGCCGGCCGCTGGCCATTCCGCGCGGTGAATTTTCATAGCGCCCTGTAAAAGCTCAAATTCGATTTCCCCATTTTGCAGGGGAAAGCCGGGGTCAAAAGATTGCAGGCGTACAATTTGCCGCCCCGAGGTTTCAAGCGGAAACATAGAGGTAAAATCCAGCGCCGCGCTTAAGCCTTTAATCGGCCCCGGCAAAGTCCCGAAATTCAGATTATCAATCACCGTGCGCCCTGATGATGTGAGCGGCCTCCCCTCACCGAATCCAAGCTGAATAGATGTCGATACGGCGCCCTCAACATCACCAATTTTACCGCGCAGGGCAGAGACAAGTTTTTGCGGCTGGAGTTTGCCGGGCGTAAATTGCAAAGCCGCGATATTGATATCCGCAGTCCCGACGCCGTTTTCAAAGCTAAATGTGACATCAATAGGCGTATCGGGATCTTCGGGAAGGCGTGCAATCGACTCACCGCTCCATCGCCCTGCGATAAGACGTGTCTGGCCTGCCATCGGAATTTCAGGCAAGGCCGGATCGGCAAAGATAAAGCGCGCCGCATCATAATCCACGGATAAATTATCAGATGTGCCTTTTGCCGCCACCGCTATTTGATCGGCAGATATAAGGCTTGAGCTTATCCGTGTTTGCGGGCTGCGGATGTCAAACTCTGGCGCTAAGCCGTCTGTCATATCAACCGTTACTTGCGCGCGGGGGCTAAAGATATCCGTTTGCGCAAGAGGGTAGCTTTCAGATTGAAGCCGCGCGCCGGAGAGCGTCATCTCCCAGCGCTGCGAGACATCTTTGCCGCTGCTTGATAATAGGCCCTGAGCGGCTGCATTATTGAGCGTAAGCTGAAAATCTCGCGCCGCGCCGTCATATATCCGCGCCGTCATCGCCGAGACATCGAGGTCAATCACGCGCCGCTGCGCCGGCCCTGTCATGTCAAAAGGTTTGGAGAGCGTTAAATCACCGGACTCTAAAATCCAGCCCGAACTTAAATCCATCCGCGCAAATTTAACGCCTCCCTTGGGCGTAAAGCTTATATGGCTGATATCATTTTTTGTGGTGATCGACAGCACGCCGCGCGCGGCCGCATCGCGAACATAACCGCCCGGGATGTCTCCTGAAATTATGACGTCTGTATCAGCGGTCACGCGCGTTTGATCGCCCGCCCGCCTAAAGGTGACATCCGTATCACGCGCCGAGAGCTTCGCCCCGCCCCCCTGCAACGGCGCGGGCAGGCGAATACGGCCAGAAAATTCAGAGAGGCTGTCCAGCGCCGTGAGCGATTTTAGCCGGAAGCTCATGCGCCCATCTGATATAGATAAAGGCAGCGCCCCTGATTTTGTAAAATTAAACTGGGCCGTTCCTTGATAGGGCGCATCTTGCGCGTCTTTAATGGGTGTAAGCGATAAAAGCGGCCGGCCTTGCGGCGCGGAGAGTTGCCATATTTGCTGATCTTTCAAAAGCTTTATCGGTGCGCTGTCTGTGATCGTTAAAGCTCCGCCGTCCAGATCAAGCGATAAGCTCGCATTGATATCTTGCCTGCGCAGCCTTTGCGCGGCTTGCCGTTTTAACGGGGCGGAAAATTCACGTAAAATAGGCGATTTAGACAATATATCTGACAGGGTGAGGTGGGCGGCCAGCGCATCACGCTGCGCCGTATCTTTAAAAGATAACGCCGTCGCCGTAACATCAATATCGCCCTTATAGTCAAGGCCGCTCAACTCTGCGAGGGCCGCTTTATACGGCAGCGGCAGCGGCAGCGGCAACATTAGATCATTTTGCGCCGTTATTTCAAGGCGCTCTACAGCGATAGCGGGGCTATCAACTCCGGCTAAATCAAGGCTAATCGGCCCCTGCGCGCGCCAGTGATCGGCGGCCTTCTGGGCCGTGATATCGCCTTGAATACGGCCGTCACCCCACGCCGCTTGCGCTGTGTTAACATCCATAATATCGAGCGCAAAATTAGCCCTATAGGTGCCGGAATTTGCCGATAAAGATACAGGCCCAGATAGCTGTCCTGATAACTGTCCAGATAGCTGTCTTGGCATTTCATCATAGGAGATATCTGTCGGCGGGAAATCGAGCTTGGCTTGAAAATTATCGAGGCTAAAAACCTGCGCGTCAATATGCGGCCTCGCCTGCCCGTAAGGCGATTTAAGATGAAGGCGCCCGCCGTCTATATGTAGCCCATCTTTGGGAAAAGACGGCGCGCCGCCATCTTCACTTTGGATGGGCGGCTGCCAACCGCTGACGATGCGCCCCGCCGCATCTAGCTCTAAGGTCATATTCGCTTTGGTAAATTTTATATAATCAATTTTCCCCTTTAGCGCCTGCCGCCATTCATAACGGGCCTGAACGCTTTGGGCGGTAAAAATAACAGACTGCGTCTCTGCATCCCGAAGCGTGACATCTTGCAAGCGCAAGGCTGTGGGGCTTATGTCAATAATATCAAGCTCGGCAGACATTCCCTTATCGGCCAAGATATATTGCGCGGCCTGTTCAAGATATTGATAACGCTGCGTCCAGCCGTAACTTAGGAGCACGCCCGCGAGGAGCAATACCGCCCACAACCCCCATATTAAGGCCAAAAAAACCTTGCGGCATGTTGAGACAGGCTCAGGCGCAGGAAAATCAGCGTTAAACTGCGATTTCGGCGCGGTTTTCGACATTTTAATTTGCACGTTTCGAAATCATGGGCTTTATCTTTAACATAGGGCTGGGAACTGGCCAATCTTTTGTCATCTTAACGAAGCGTTAGCTATAACGCTGTCACATAGAGGTTTGCAGATATAATGGGCAAAACACCAGATATGAACCCACATATAGATACAGCCAAATCAGCGGTCCTCCTACGGTTAAAAGCCTTGATCGCCATGCCCAATACACAAGTTTTAAAATCACGCCGCTTTGGGTTTCTTGGCGTGATTTGCAGCGCAGCCCTGCTCGCCATTATAATCAACCCCAATAGCGCCGCTGATGCCGCACATCAGCAGGCCGAGCTTGCCAAAGTGGCCGCGCTGGAAGCTCCGAAAATAGACCTCACCCGTTATGATGCCTATTTGGAAGACGGAAGCGACAGGCGCTATACGGCCCGCCGGATTGACGTTAAATCTGGCGATTCGCTCGGCCCGCTCTTGCAACAACATGGCGTTAGTCCGGGCGAAGCCTATAAAATCACGGAAAGCTTCTCATCCGTTTATGACCCCCGCTATGTCAAAGTCGGGCAGAGCTTTAACTTCATTTATGACGGCGAGCAGATCAAAGATGTTGTTTACAAGCCGAATATTGAGCGCACTGTTTTTGTCGAGCGTAAGAGGAGCGGCAATTATGCGGCCCGCGATATTACGGCTGAGTTTAAATTTGACCGCGTCACCGTCAAAGCCTCCATTGAAAACAGCCTATATTTAGATGCGAGCCGCCTCGGCGCGCCGGATAAGGTGATTCAGCAATTTGCCAATATCTATGAATATTCTGTCGATTTTCAGCGCGATATTCAGCCTGGTGATGACTTTGAAATGTTCTTCGAAGTCGCCCGCAATCATCACGGCGACATTATAAAAGCAGGTGACTTGCTTTATACAAGTTTCAGCCCGCGCGGAAAAACATCAAGCTATTATTTATATGAAGACGCCAAAGGGCGTGAGAATTTCTACGATAAAGACGGCAAAACGGCAAAACGTAAATTACGCGCGACCCCTGTGAACGGCGCGCGGCTATCGGGCCGTTTCGGCAAACGCAAACATCCGATTTTAGGCTATGTTAGAACGCATAAAGGCGTCGACTTCGCCGCCCCGCGCGGCACGCCCATTCTCGCGGCGGGTTCCGGCACGGTTGAGCGAGCCAACCGCTTTGGCAGCTTTGGCAATTATATCCGTATCCGCCATACAGATGGATATAAAACTGCTTACGCCCATTTATCAAAATTTGCGCGCGGCGTAAAAGCCGGAGCCTATGTCAAACAAGACCAAGTCATTGGCTATGTCGGCACGACGGGGCGATCAACGGGGCCGCATTTACATTATGAAGTCCATCATAATGGCAAAGCGATTAATCCGCGGCGTCTGTCGCAATTATCAGGCAAGCCTTTAGCAAAATCACAATTTGCTAGCTTTAAAGCTCTGCAAGCCAAAACGGATGGTCTGCGGGCCAATGCGCCAATTTTATCGCCTCAACCACGTTTAACTGCCGCAGCGCCGTCACAAAGCGCGCCAAATTAAGACCCCTGCGGTTTAAGCCTTTAACCCTATTCAATTAACTGGCTTGCCAGCCTCGAGCCGCTCTATTAAATAGACTATAACTGCGGGAGCTACGCCATGACGAATATATTAAATTTCTTCCTTTCATTTGATAAACTGATGAAGGAAAAATTGGTTAAAGCCTTTTACTGGCTGTCGTTAATTGCGATTTTCTTGACGTTTGGCGCAACCGTTTTTGACAATATCTGGCTTGGCCCGCTCGCTGGCCTTTTGCGCTTTGTCGGATTTTTTGTCCTGCTCTTATTATCTATCGTCGGGCTGCGCCTTCTTTGCGAAGCCGTAATTGCATTATTTCGGATTAATGATAATTTATCGCCCGATGGCGGCAAAGGTGAAACCGCCGATGTTGACCTCTTAAACGAAGCCCGCAAAGCCGCAGAAACTGCCGCAAGCAAAGCCCGTGAAGCGGCGAAAACAGCAACTGAGAAAACAAAATCAGCTTTGGATAAAACCAAAGATGCCGCCGATGATTTAAGCGAGAAAACATCAGATGCCGTCAGTAAAGCCAGCGATAGCGTCAAGACAAAAACAAAAGCAGCATCTGCCCGCGTCAAGCGTAACGTCGCCAGTGATAACATGAGTGATGACATGAGTGACGATATCACGATAGAGCCTGAGACGGCGCCCGCGCCCAAGCCTGCGAAGAAAGTGACGGCGAAAAAAGCAGCTACTAAGAAAGCGCCTGCTAAGAAAATAACACCTAAAAAATCAGCCCCTAAAAAACCGCCAGCAAAACCATCAAGCGTAAAATCATCAAGCGTAAAATCATCAAGCGCGCGGCTTAAAAAAGACGGCACAGCCGCGAAACGGCCCGGCCCTAAGCCGAAGTCATAAGGCGAGCCTTTAAACGGGCCAATTTAGCTTATAGTTTTGATAGCAATGACGGGCGATATCGCCCGTCTTTTATTATGGTTGATATTATATGACATATGCTCCTGCCCCCATGCCCTATGCCGGCGCAAGTCCGCAGCTTGAGTTTATGGAACTCAACCGCAGTGCAGAGGATGTTCAAAAATATTTAGATAACCCCAAAGCAAAAGCGCTGTTATTCCACAATGGACGCCCCGCCTTAACGCCAGATCTTAAGCCAATAAAAATTCACCCGAAAGACCTTATAGGGCAGAATATTTATGACCCCGGGCCCTTATTTTTAGGTCTTGAAAACGGCGTGCCGCTCTTTGCCTTTCACCTTGCAGATACCGGCTCTGCTATGAAAGAGGACGACTTTCAAGAGCTTCGTATGGTGGGCTCCCGGCTACGCCCCGCCGATTTGGCTATTTTAGGGCGGGCGCGCTCTTTTTTAGATTGGCATTTTAATCATAGTTTTTGCGCTAAATGCGGAAACAAAAGCCGTGTTGAACTTGCTGGGCTCATTCGTAAATGCCCGTCTTGCGAGACCGAGCATTACCCCCGCGTTAATCCCGTCGTGATTATGCTTGTCCTAAATGGCGATCAATGTTTGTTAGGCGCGGGACATAATTTTCCGCAGGGCGCCTATTCGACCCTCGCCGGATTTATCTCTCCGGGCGAAACCCCCGAAGAAGCCGTTATCCGCGAAGTTGAAGAAGAAGTCGGCATAACAGTCAAAGACCCGCGCTATGTTTTCAGTCAGCCTTGGCCATTTCCGAGCCAGTTGATGATGGGCTTTGTCTCCCATGCTGTGACAACAGACATTACGGTAAATAAAGAAGAGTTACGTGAAGCGCAGTGGTTTTCTAAAGACACAGTGCGGGCAGTTTTTGATAAAAAGTCAGACGCTTTTACCCGCCCGCCGCGCTATACGATTGCCCATCATCTCTTACGGTTTTGGCTTACCGAAGAGGGCTGAGCCGATTTGGCTAAGGCCATATTTAATCTGATCTCGGCGCATAAAAACAAGAGCGGCACAGGACAGCCAGACAAGGCACGCCATAATAAATAAAGCCGGCCCATCGCCCGTGGGGTCAATCCCCAGCGGCGTCAACAGGTGAAAGGATATCGCGCCTGTCATCACCGCCAAGCCTAAGAGCGCGCCAAAGCCTTGAAGACGGTGAAAACGCGGTAAAATTCCAAGAAGTAAACAGAGCGAAGCAATCACTTCAGCCCCGCCAATCACATATTGTGAAAACACACCCGTTTGGCCAAATAATCCCGGCGCGCCAAAGCTGCTCGCCCACGCATTTAGCCGCCCGAATATCTCTTGCGTATTCGGATGATTGGTAAATTTAAACCGTAAGGAATCAAGAAAAATAGCGCTACTAAAAAGGGCGAAAACCACCGGCAAAAACTTAACTAATTTGGACATAGAACCCCCGCCCGTAAAAACTCACTATACCAGAAAATAATGCGCCCGCCTAAGGCCGTCTTTTAATCCACCAATATTTTAGGCCATTTTTCATCACCGGCTGTGATAAAACTAGCTTTATCATCAATCCAGCGGTCTTTGATCTTGCCATTATAGTTCAGATAAAGACGGCCATCATCTATATGCCAGTATTTTGGCGAGCCTTTTGCCAATTTCCCGCCCGCAATCGCCCATGCACAATAGCCGCCATATTGCGGCTCAAAGGCATCAGGATTTGCTTTGAATAAATCACGATTGGCCTCAGAGGAAAATCGCCATTCAGCGCCTTTGTGCAAAAGGGAAAAATTCGTCTGACCTTCCAGCGGCTTACTTTTAAAAAAGCTAACCGCATCATAGCCGCCAAGCGCGATATTATTTTTCCATGACGTGTAAACAGGCGCTTTATCCGCTGCAAATGCCGCAGGAGCCGGACTGGCGATTGTCGCCGTAACGGCTGTAAATCCAGCAAATATGAATGATTTAAAGCGCATAAAGCGTCCTTTTCCTAATCTATTGCGCCCCATATAGGATTAATTTCGGGGCGTGTCCTGTGACGATGGTTCAAATGGCCGTGATGGACATATTACCCCGCCAAAACTGCATTGGCAGCGACAAGGTCAGCCGGTACATCAACCCCCATAGGCGCGGTTTCAAGCTCTACCGCATAAATCTGCATGCCGTCTTCGAGCGCCCGAAGCTGCTCCAGCCGTTCTGTTTGCTCCAAAACAGAGGGCGGCAAGGAACAAAACCGCGTTAAAGCTTCGCGGCGATAGGCATAAAGCCCGACATGGTGATAGGCTGCATGCGCCCCGTAAGGCACGGGACTCCGGCTGAAATAAAGCGCGCGGCCCGTTTTATCCAAAACCGCTTTGACAATATTCGGATTGGCAATTTCCTCTGGATCATCAATTGGCGTCACGGCTGTGGCTATATCGGCTTGCGGATTTGCTATTAACACACGCACCGTTTCCCGTAAGGCCTGCGGATCAATCAAGGGCATATCCCCTTGTAGGTTTAAGATGATTTTATAATCCTCATCAGGGTCAAATAGCGCCGCCGCTTGCCGGACACGGTCTGAGCCTGAGGGTAAATCAGGATGGGTTAAGATCGGAATACCGCCCGCTTGATCTATGACCTGCGCAATTTCTGGCTCCGCGCAAGCCACGAGCACAGGCCCGATATCGGCCGCCACGGCCTGCTGCCAAACCCGAACAATCATCGGCAGCCCCAACATATCGGCCAGCGGCTTTCCCGGAAAGCGCGAGGCCCCCATGCGGGCCGGAATAATTGTCAAAATTGGGGCTGTTTTCGTCATTATAACATGATCTTAGCCTTTTGCGGCGCTTCGCCGCAAGTTTTTAGCAAAAGATGCGTGGTTTTACCATTTGCAAAATCTGTAGACTCTTATAAAAGGGCGTTGAAATTACGACGATGATTAGAACAAACGAGACATTATCATGAGTGACCTCGGATTTAATAAAATTGCAGCTGCGGTACTCGCAACAGCTTTGGGCTATATGCTTCTAAAAGAAGCATCTCATTTAGTCATACATGCTGAAGCCCCCGCAAAACCAGCCTATGCGCTAGCTATCCCTGAAACGGGCGGAAATGCCGAAGCTGAAAAGCCGCTTCCCTTCCCGCAAGCCGATTGGATTGCAGCCATGGATGTTACCAAAGGCGCTAAAGTTTTCAAAAAATGCTCATCATGTCATAATGCCAATGATGGCGGCGCTAATGGCACAGGCCCGAACCTGTGGAGCATTGTCGGCGCGTCGGCCGGCGCGAAAGACGGCTTTGGATATTCCGGCGCCATGTCTAGCTCAGGCTTTGTATGGGATTATGAAACGCTAGACGGATTTCTCGCCAAGCCGAGTAAATATCTTAAAGGCACGAATATGAATTTCATCGGCCTTAAAAAGCCGGCTGACCGCGCTGCCGTGATTGCTTATCTAAATGCGCAATCTGGAAGTCCGCTACCGGCCCCCGTTGCCGCTGTGATGGAACAAACTGAAACCGTTATCGACGCCGTAGAGGGCGCTGTGATGGAAAAAGCCGAAGAGATCATAGACCAAGCGTCTGGCGGCAGTGAGAACTAGCTTTTATTTGACTATAAACGTTTAATTGCGATTATCGGCCCTGCGGATTTTTCAATGCGCTGGGCCGCTTCATTTAAAGGCTCTGATGCTGTGCACATATGAAATGCATTCGCGTGAATTATATGTGCGGCGTCCTGCATAATCCCGACATGTCCCGGCCAAAAGACGAGATCTCCGCGCGTCAACGCCGCGCCCGTTTCAAGCTTTCGTCCCAAAATAGCTTGCTGCTCACCTGAATTTCGCGGGCAGCTTTGACCGGCGGCCCAAAGCGCGCTTTGGACAAGCCCAGAGCAATCCAGCCCGTCAGAGCTCACGCCGCCCCAAATATAGGGCAGCCCCATATGCCGCTCAGCGGCTGCGACAAAATCATCTTCATAAGTTTCAATCAAGGCGCAATGCTGGCGGTGCAAATATTGCCCCCGGCCAATTTTGACAAAATCACCCCTCTTAGAGATCACAGCGATACGCGCGCCAAATGGAAGCTGCCGCATGATTTGTGATTTAATATCCTCACGGGCGAAAACAGAGGCTTGCAGGGCGCTGATTTTATAATCTGCCGCCATTGTTACAGGCGCTAAATCGACCGCGCGGACATAGCCCTTAGAGACAGGCCCATTTTTCAGACGGATAAAACCAAGGGTTTCCCCTTCAATAAATCTGCCTATTTTTCGCATGGGCTGAAATAATTGCCCGTAAATTAATTCTGTTTCTAATGGAGCTGATTTTTTAGGCGCAGAGTAAACCGGCGTTCGGCCCGCCGCGCAGCGTAAAACCGGCATCATTATTTTGGCAATGACAGCGGAACAACCACACGCGGGCTTCGCGGATTTCGGTTTTGTTTGGGCTCTGGAATATGCGAGCAAATATTATCTGCAAACCCAGCTAAATAACGTGAGCCAAGGGCTGTTCGGCCGACAGTTATTGAGCGCTTATCACGCGGGTCGGCGCACCGCTTAATCATACGGTGACGCCCCAATGTATCTAGCGCACGTGTAATCACAGCCTTGGTCACACATAAAGATTCGGCGAGGGAGCGGACTGTATGCGGCGTCTCGTCAAGATAAACTGCGGTTAAAATCGCCATTTGCCGCGCCGAAAAGTCAGGGCCATCAGAGCGTACCATCGCCATAGTCACAGCCTGCCAGAGATGCAAAGCATCCGATCGGCTATAGCTGGCGTGCATTGGCTTCATTTTGACATTATCCCGCGTTAAATCTTTGACGAATCAAGGACTCGCATATTCAGGATTCTTTGGTCAAGTCGCCCAAAGCGGCAAAATGGAGCGCGTTACGCTAAGCCTCTCAAAAGACTCAAAATTTTTTTAATATTTTATTAACCATAAAACGGATCAGATTCTAAACGGAGACATCACGGTCTAATCCGCCGGCTTTTAACCAAAAATAAAGCGCTCTAAGTGCGAAAATCTCGCCGCCCTTGGGATGTCCGGGCGCAGAGCTTGGCCACCAGCCATAAACATCAAAATGCATCCAAGGCTTATCCCCAACGAATTTTTGCAAAAATAACCCCGCCGTGACCGAGCCGGCAAAACTTCCGCCCGCATTTTTCATATCAGCCAAAGGCGAATGAAGCAGCGCGTAATAAGGCCGCCATAACGGCATATGCCACATCGGATCATATTCGGCCTCGGCTTGCGCGAGCACATCAGGGACAGGCGCTTTGCGGTTACAGAAGAAAGGCGGAAGCTGCGGGCCAAGCGCAACACGCGCCGCGCCGGTTAAGGTCGCAAAATCTATGATAAGATCAGGATTATCCTCAGAGGCTTTTGTCAGTGCATCACCTAAAACCAACCGCCCCTCGGCATCTGTATTGTCAATCTCGACAGTTAAACCCGCCCGTGAGGATAAGATATCACCCGGACGATAAGCCCCCGCTGATATCGCATTTTCAGCAATCGCGACCAAGACATGGAGCCGCACGGGCAGATTATTGGCCATAATCATTTTCGCCAAGGCCAGCGCGTGAGCGGCCCCGCCCATATCTTTTTTCATGATGCGCGCCCCGCTCGCGCTTTTAATATTGAGCCCCCCCGTATCAAATGTAATTCCTTTACCGACAATCGCTAGGCGCGGATGCTCTGGCTTGCCCCATTCAAATTCGACAAGTCGCGGCGCTTCATGGGCCGCACGGCCAACGGCATGGATCATTGGCAAGTTTTTCGCCAAAAGATCATCGCCAATGGTCGCGCGAACCGATGCGCCATATTCAGCCGCGAGCGATTTTGCCGCTTCATGTAAGGCCACCGGCCCCATATCGCCGGCGGGTGTATTAATCAAATCACGGCCCAAATGTATGCCCGCAATCAGGGCATCTGTTTCGCGCGGGCTCGCATCTGAGCTTAGCAGTAATGTCGGGAACTCTGCTTTCTCTGGCAGATAGCGGTCAAATTTATACGCGCCCATCCCCCAGGCTGTTGCGGCTAATCGCGGAGACCAATCAGATGGAAGCTGCGCAAAATAATAAAGCCCCTTGGGTAAAAAAACAGGGAGTTGCCCCGCGCGTATCGGGCCCATGTCATCTTTATCCGCAGGGCCAACGCCAAATAAAACACAGGCAATCTCGCCGCTTTCACTGGGGAGCTGCACGCGCTGTCCAGCTTCACCCGAGAAATTTCGAGCCGCCGCAAAACTGCGCTGCATCGGTGATAATTTAACCGCAATATCGTTCCACCCGTCTGGGCGGCAAATATAAATCGGAAGCCCATCTTTGATATCGGCCGTGTCACTACGTTTAAAAATAGCCATATTGCAATATCCTTTTGGCATTGATGCAAACCCTTAAATCTTTCTACCGTAATCTGCAAAAAGGTGAAATGGCTAATAACTCGTTAACTCTATCTATTTACAATTATTAACGAATAGCTGCGCCTGCCGATATGATTCGGCCCGTACGCACATCATATAATAGGAGTCTATCGCGTGACATATCAAAAATTAGCTTTGGTCTTAACCGCATCCTCGCTCCTGCTGTCAGGCTGCATCGCGGCGGCGCCGGAATTAACCCCAAGCGAAACAGAAACGAAGCAAAATCTAACGGCCTCTAATTATCAACCTGCCCCGCGAGAGATCAGAGATAATATTGGCACGCAAGAGGTTTTGGCCCAAGCGGCCTTTTGGTCACATGAGTATAATTTAAACCCATCCGACCTAGAAGCAGCTATAAAATTTTCGACCGTTTTAAGAAAGCTGGGTAATCCCGCACGGGCGGTTGAAGTAACGCGCACAACCCGCGCGCTTTATCCAAAAAACCCCTATTTAAACGCTGAATATGCCGCCTCGCTTTTAGCCGATCAGCAAGCCCGCCCCGCCTTAAAAATTCTTGATAAAGCCCTTAAAACAACGCCCGCTTATGGCCGGCTTTGGTCGCTCAAAGGCGTGGCGCTGGATCAAATGGAAAAATATACACAGGCCCGCCCTTTTTATCAGCGCGCCTTACAAATCACCCCCGATGATCCAAATGTTATGGCGAATCTCGGATTAAACCACGCCTTGTCTGGGGATCCGCATACGGCCAAAACCTATTTAAGCCGCGCCGCCGCACATCCTGATGCCTCGGACGGGATTTACGCTAATTTAGAGCTTGTCGAAACGCTTGTCGCCGAAGCAGCGCCGCCTGTTGCAGCGCCGTCTGCTGTTGCAGCGCCGCAATATCGCTCGCCAGCCCCTCGCAGTGAGACATTGCCCCGCAGTGAGACTTTTCCCCGCAGTGAGACAGCGCGCCAATCGCCGCAAACGCGTCCGCTGCAAAGCTCACAAGCGCCGCGTCAATACGGCGCTTATACGGCGCAGCCGCCTGCACAAAGCCGCACAAGCTATAAGCCTCAAGCTCATAATCCCGCGGCGCCAAGCGGGCCGCAAGCCGTGCCGACATCACAAGATGTTCTGGCCCGCATTGCTAAAAATGTCGGCCCTAAAACAGCGCCGCGCCAATCACGGTCAATGCCGCCGCAAAATAGGCCCGCGCAAAGACAGCAGGCC
>CAZEOD010000013.1:23862-61942 GCA_964513675.1 uncultured Caulobacterales bacterium
TATAATCAGCAGGCCCCGCAAATTCGCGGAGCTTACCGCGCACCGCAAACGCCTTATTATGGACAGGCCCCCGCAGCTCAGCTGCAGCAGCGCCGGACGCCGCGCCGCAGAGGTTAATTCTCTTAACCTTCGCCGGTTCTATTTTAATCTGGATTGAACGGGCCTAACGGCAACTTATTGACAATATAAAAAACCCGATCTTTATGACTAAAGATCGGGTTTTTCTATGATGTGAAATCAGGCGCCTTATATCATACAGCCAGCGCCCGCCTTAGATTTTAAGTCAAGGCCGAACCAAGGCGCATACCTGCCGGCGTTAAGATCACGATAAACAAGACCGGTAAGAAAAACAGGATCATGGGCACGGTTAATTTCGCAGGAAGAGCGGCCGCTTTTTTCTCGGCGGCCAAAACCCGCATTTGACGGTTTTCATTCGCCATTGTCCGCAAGGTCGAGCCAAGCGGCGTACCATAACGTTCAGATTGCACAAGCGCAGTTGCCACGCCCCGAATACCCGGGTGATTATTTCGCCGCGCCAAGTTTTCATAAGCCTGCCGGCGGTTTTGCATAAAGGATAATTCCGCCGTTGTGAGCGACATTTCTTCGGCGAGTTCAACAGAGTTTTCAGCCATCTCTTCTGCGACTTTATTAAAAGCGAGTTCAATGGACATACCTGATTCAACACAGATCAACAGCAAATCAAGCGCGTCTGGAAAAACAGGAAGAATAGCCGCCGCGCGTTTGGTGGCCATGTTTTTGACCCAAATCGCAGGCAAGTAATATCCAAATGTGACCATGCCCATTGTTGCCGCTACGCGCTGCATTAACTGCCAATCTTTGACGTTCATTATTACAAAAAAGACAATGCCGAAAATACCTAAGGCAATCGGTAAAAATAGACGGGCAAAATAAAAGATATAAACGGGCCGCTCTCCGCGCAATCCGGCTTGTGCCAATTTATCTTTCAAATCGGTCGCAGCCAAAAGCTTTTCAAGGCTTAATTGGTCAACAAGCTGCCGTACAAAGCCGCGTGTTTCCGGCCGCAAACCCTTTTGCGGGTCTTGCAAACACGCCATATGAGCTTTCCGCAAACTCTCGCGCGTGTCGGCCACAGAGGCCATGCGCTTTTTCAGCTTATCACCCCCGAGTAGAGGCTGAATTAATGTATAAATCGTCCCCACGACGAGCAGGGCAATCACCGCAGAAATAGCAGATTGATAAAGAGCTAGACTTTCAGGATTCATAGATACACCCTAATATTTGAACGCGATCATTTTTTTCATCATGAACGTTCCTAAAACCATCATGCCGGCGCCAATCATCATATTGCGCTGTCCTGTGGTTGTTTCGTAAAGGTCGGCCATGTAATCTGGCGCCATTACGGTAACAAGTGCCCCAACAGCAATCGGCAAGGCGCCAATAATAATAGCCGACATCCGCGCTTCGGCAGATAAGGCTTTAATTTTTTCTGCGAGCAATTTACGTCCCCGCAAAACATTTGATAGATTTTGCAAAGACTCACCGAGGTTACCGCCTGTTTGGCGCTGAATACTGAGAACAGTCGCAAAGAAATTGACTTCTGAAACCGGCATACGCTCCGACATTTGTTCCAAACACACATCCACGGGCACACCTAAGTTTTCGGCCTCAACAACACGCAAAAATTCAGTCGAAACAGGAGCCGGTGATTCATGGGCAATAATTTTTAGGCAATCGCCCAATGGCAAACCTGTCCGAATACCGCGAACAATAATATCCATGGCATCGGCAAAATTTGTCACAAAGGCTTTTTGACGTTTTGAAATCGCCATAGATAACACCCAGCGCGGCAAGCCAAAGCCGCCAATAAAAACAGCCCCAAGAGCAAATTCAGGTTTTCGCGTAAAAACAAAAACACCTAAGCCCAAAACAAGGCCCACAACAAGGCTAACCAAAGTGAACATTTTGGGATCAATCGACCAATCCGCTTGAATTAAACGCATTTCCATCGACATTTTTCTTTTCTTGGCCGATTTCTTTTTATCTTCAAGGCGGTTTAAAGTCTCTTCGACTTGTTTACGCCGCGAATTATTATCTGTATCCGCTTTCACAAGATTATTGAGCAATCGCGAGCCTTTGACTGACTTGCCGCTATTATTGCCAGACCCAATAGCCTGCGCCCGCTTCGAGCCCGCCGAGTTTCCGCCTGTTAACAGCATAAAGCCAACGCCTAGAACAAGGCCCGCCGCGATAATCGCCAAAAGTGTGTTCTGATCCATAGCCCTTAGCCCGCCTCGTCCAAGGCTTCGGCTAATTGGCGCTCTAGGTTAAAATAGCGCGCCCGATCCCAAAAAGCTGGCCGAGCAATACCCGTCGATTTATGCTCGCCTATAATTTTGCCATTCGCATCTTCGCCGTCCATTTCATATAAAAGAAGATCTTGCGTGACAATCACATCCCCTTCCATACCGATGACCTCTGTAATATGGGTAATACGGCGAGAGCCATCGCGTAGCCGCGTCGCCTGCACAACAATATCAACAGAGCCAACAATCATCTCGCGAATTGTTTTAGCCGGAAGCGAGAACCCGCCCATTGTAATCATAGATTCAAGGCGAGATAAGGCTTCGCGCGGGGAGTTAGCATGAAGCGTTCCCATTGAGCCATCATGACCCGTGTTCATAGCTTGCAGAAGATCGAAAGCTTCAGGGCCGCGAACCTCACCCACGATGATACGTTCCGGACGCATCCGCAGGCAGTTTTTCACAAGATCTGACATATTGATCTTACCCTTGCCTTCAAGATTAGGCGGGCGTGTTTCAAGGCGAACAACATGCGGCTGCTGGAGTTGAAGTTCCGCCGCATCTTCGCAGGTAATAATCCGCTCATCAGGATGGATAAATCCGGTTAAACAGTTCAGCAAGGTCGTCTTACCCGAACCCGTACCGCCAGAGATAACAATATTACACTGGCAGGCACCGATGATCTGCAAGACTTTCGCGCCGGCCGGAGAAATAGATTTAAAGTCGACTAGATTATCGAGCGTTAGTTTATCTTTTTTAAATTTCCGAATCGTCAAAGCCGGGCCATCAATCGAAAGTGGCGGTGCAATCACGTTAACACGCGAGCCATCTAAAAGACGCGCATCACAAATCGGGCTGGCTTCATCAACACGGCGGCCAACTTGCGAGACAATCCGCTGACAAATATTCATCAACTGGTTATTATCGCGAAACCGAATATTGGTTTTTTCCATCTTACCATTGGTTTCAATGAAAACATGTTTTGCGCCGTTAACCATAATATCGGCAATGTCATCGCGCGCCAAAAGCGGCTCTAAGGGGCCGTAACCCAGAATATCATCACAAATTTCAGTGATGAGCTGATTTTGTTCCGCCACAGAAAGGCGTACATTTCGGATGGTAATAATTTCATCAACAATTTGCCGGATTTCATCCCGCGCCTTTTCAGGCCGCATACCCGCTAAAGCGGAGACATCAATGGTTTCAAACAAAGCATTAAATATACTTGATTTTGTATCGTAATAATCTTCTGAGCGCTCACGCGGTTTCCCCGGCGCGTCTGGTGCAGGCGCAGCCGGAGCGGCCGCTTTTGCCTGTGGTTTTGGCGCGTCACTTTTTGGCGTGGGCGCCGCGGGCGCAGGCGCCGCAGGAATAGCATTTGATGAGGAGCGTTTACCGAACATAAGCGATTACTTCTTCTTCAATTTGGACAGCACAGAGCCGATTACACTTGACCCTTGGTCATTACCTTTTTCACGCGATTTCGATTTACGGCCCTTTTTATTCGGCGTCATAATCGGGAACTTCCCTGTTCGCACTCGAGTTGCAAGATAATTCAGTCCTGCGACATGGGCGCTGGCCGCTTTAAGTTCGGTCAGCATTTTGCCGTCATTCGCCGCTTCCGTGAATGTATCGGGATCAAACGCAAGGGAAACGGCCACCTCTATGCCAATCGCAGCGCTGAAGTCTTTTAAAGGAATTTCATGCTTTGACCGGCCGACCTGATTAATAACGACAAGAGGATCAGGGTCATTTGGACGTTTCGCTTTGAGGAAATCAACAAGGTTTTTCGCATTCCGAAGACAGGCCAAATCGGGCGTCGCAACAATAACAATCTCATCAGCGCCCGTTAGAGTCGCGCTCGACCAATCTGCCCAAACATGCGGCATATCAAACAAGCTAAAGGGGCTAATAGCGCGCACACCATTAATGACTTTTTCGAACGTCTCTGGGCTATCAAACGCCTTGCCATTACCTAATGACGCCGCTGTCGGAAGAATAGATAGTTTTTTTGTATGACGCACCATGATTTTATCAAGCAAGGCTTCGTCAAGACGGTCAGCTTGCGACAAAGCTTCTTCAAGCCCCTGCGCCGTATCATAGGCAAAATCAATACCGGTTGTTCCCCATGTTTCATCCAGATCAATCAAGGCGGTTTCATAGCCCATATGTTCTGCGAGAATCCACGCAAGGTTATGCGAAATCGTTGACGACCCAACGCCGCCTTTAGCGCCGTAAATCGCAACAGATCGGCCCATAAACGGGGCATCTTCGGATAAGTAAAGATCACTAATCGAGCGAATAATTGTCATGGGATGGAACGGCGGGACGAGATAATCGCTCACGCCTTTTTCCATTAACTGCCGATAAAGCCGAATATCATTGGCCGCGCCGATAACAACAACGCGCGTGCCTTCATCACAGACAGAGGCCAGTTGTTCGAGCTGTGTAAAAAGCTCTTGGCCGGTCATGCCCGTTTCAATCATAATTAAATTCGGCGTATTTTCATTGTGATAATAATCAATCGCAGCGTTTAATCCGCCCATGAAAATATCAACATTTGTTCGTGACATGCGCCAGTCATGTGTCGCCGTTGTCATCACGGAGCCTGTTTCTTTGCGCTCGCAGAAAACATGAACCGAAATAGCTGGTAGCATTTTATCGCCGTCTTCTCGGCGCTCTTCCATCACGGGCATCGCCTGCGCGATAGGCGCCGCAGCGGGCATTCTATGGGCCATATTCGGGTAATATCCAGGCTGCGGCATAGCCGGCTGAGCCGCAGGCGGAGCCGCCGCATAAGGCATTGTAGGCGGAACCATATGAGGGGCCATTTGCGGGGCCATTTGCGGCGCGGGCGGAGCCATGTGCGGCGCAGGCGGGGCCATCTGCGGCGCAGGCGAGGCCATCTGCGAAGCAGGCATCGGAACGGCTTGCGGCAAAGGCCGCGGCGCCGGCGCTGGACGCGGCGCAGCATAACCTGCGGGCATGGACGGCGGCATATGTGATTGTTTCGTCACTGTCATAATTTTATCCCGTTTCCCTAATTCCCAAAGGTTGTCGCTTGGCGCGACCCGTTCGCTGATGATGGGTCTGCGCCCTCAGTATATGATTGGTAAACAGCTGATCGGCGTGTTGGATCCGGCGGCGTTAACGCATAAGGTTCTAATAACTGCCGGTGATCCCCAATCATCGCCGCTTGGTTGGCGAAATGTGAGCACCCAAACCCGTCATATGACTGATTATTACCGGTTAGGCGAAGATCCGTCTTAAGGTTACAGCGCGGCACGAGCGTTGCGAACTTACGGTAAGATACAACAACAGGAGCCGGCGCATTTTGCGGGGCATGATATTGCCCAGTTTGCACATTTGCACCGCCAAACCCGGATTGCGCCAAAGCCGTTTTGATAACGCTTTGCGCCTGTTGCGCGCCCAGGCCATTAATTTGATTAGATGGTATATTCATGAAAATTTGACCATCGCCATTTTTGCCAAAATCACGCAGAAAACGATTCACGGCTTCCATATCGCGCGGGTTAAGCTGCAAGCCGTTGACTTGCGGATAAAGCTCAAGGCGCTCAATATGTTCAGAAATTTGGAATTTATTCTCCTCAAACACAGTTCCGTTCGTCGGGGTATATGTCGAGCAGGCTGCCGTTAATGTCAAAACTGAAAGGCCGCAAAGCGCTTTAAGTAAGGTCGGCATATGTCTTGTTTTTTTTGTCATGTTCCTACCTTTGCTTAATCAACCATATATCCAAATGTACCCGGACGTGTTGGCGTCAGATCTTTGGAGTTTTTACCGCGTTTATTGGCTTTATTTAATCGGCCTAAGAAAATCTGTTCTGCATCACTGGCTGGAACAAATCCGTCAGCGGGCGTTTGTAAATTATCAGGATGTGTGCCGTCGACCAAATAAGGGGTCGCAATAATCACAAGCTCGGTTTGCGTATTAACTTCATCGCGGTTTCGGAATAAAGCCCCAAGGCCCGGAATATCTTTCACGCCCGGGGTTCCGTCGGCTGAACTCCGGCTCTCTTCGCGGATAAGACCCGCAATCACAATGCTTGATCCTGCCGGAACTTCGACCACAGATGCGGCACGCCGCGTCCGCAGACCCAGAACATCACCGCCAATACCGCCGGTTTCAAAAGACCCGTCCGTCGTGGGCTCTGTAATACCGGTTTCAAGATTTAAAGAAATCCGGCCTTCGTCCAATACAACAGGCGTAAAGCCAACTGAGACGCCAAATTCCTTAAACTCAAAGGCGCGCGTCAACTGTCCCGTATCATCACGTATGACGTTTGAGAGAATGGGAAACTCCCCGCCTGATTGAAAACTGGCGGATTCGCCCGATACAGTTGTCAATGTCGGCTCTGCTACAGTGCGGACAAGCCCGACACGTTCCAAAGCTTGCAGTCCTGTGGTTAACTGCTGAAGACTTCCGCCGCCTGAATTATTCCACTGAAATGCGCCGTCAAATCCAGCCCCAGTTGCGAGGCCATTATTGCTCATGAGGGACACAGTTGCATCGCCGATCTGGCCGGCAACGGCTAAGTTAATTCCGAGCTGTTTCGTCACAGAGCGCTGCATTTCAACAATGCGGACTTTCAACATGACCTGATCGCGGGCCGTGATATTCATAAGGTTTACAACGCCGCCTTCGACGCCGCCTGTCGTCGCTTCATCGAGCCATAAAGATGCAAGGCGTTCAATACGCGCGGAACTCACCGCATTGGGCACACGCCCCGTCAGTAAAAGATTATTATTCACGGCCTTAACTTGGACCTCATCAGACCCGCCATGTTCGGCTAATAGCGCCTTAAGTCCCGTAATATCTCGCTCAACGCGGATATTTAATGAGAGCATTTCATTGCCGGCATGATCCATAAACCGTGCATTTGTCTGTCCGGGTGTCCGTCCAAACATCACAATCCGGCGCGAGGTATGAAGTAAAGGCTCCGCAATCGTGCGGTTCGCAACAATCACATCCATAATATCATTGGGCAAATCAACATATGTCGATTTATTAAACGGAATCGTCACATCGCGCTCGACCGCGCCCTGCCCTGGCGCTGTAATTTGTGTCTTTGACGCGGTGTAAGGCGTTGCCGTCACATCAGAATATGAGCGCGTTCCGGCTTCGGCGCTAACTAAGCTGACCAAGCCTGAAACCGTCAAAGCAAGGCCAGTTTTGAGTGTTTTATGAAATCTTTGCATGTCTACTGACCTCTCAATCCGACCTGCTGTGCTTGCCCGGCGCGGTAAACAGCAATCGTAGATGAGCTTGTATTATCGCGTTTCGTCCCCTCAGCTCGCCGAATAACGGTTCCGCTGGAGTTATGAAGGCTGCGAAGTGTCAGAGTAATATCGCCCTGTGACACAGCTTCTTGTAAATATTCTGAATCTTCTTGCGCAAGTTCAAAGGTTGCTGTTGAACCTAAAACACTTGGCTGACCTGCGGCGCCGACCTGATATTCTTGGTCAATCGCCATGACGCGGACATTTTCAAAAATCGTTTCTGAAACGGAGTAATTTTGACGGCGGCCATTCGCCCCGCCGAGATCTTGAAGTTGCCGTGTCAGGATAATATCAACGCGGTCACCCGGCTTAATAAAGCCGCCAGCCGCAGAGGCGACAGAAATACGTGTCGTCACCGCCCGCATACCGGGAGCCAGCAAGGCCGACATGACACTGCGGTCGCCTGTGCTGATTAACTTGCGCGTTTGAATAGGCTCACCAATGAAAATCGGGGCTTGCGCGACAGTGCCGGTGAGCTCTTCAATAGCGCCGGGGCGTAGATCACTGGTGATGAAGCTGTCTGAGACAGATTCAGCCGGCCATTGTATCCACTCAAAATCAAGCGGCGTTATACGGCGGCCAAAGACAACATCTTGTTTCGCAACTAAGACATCTTTATATTCAATTTGTTCAACAACGGGCGCGGCAACCGTCTGAACCACTGGCGCAGGTGTGCCAAGCTGCCTCACATATATAAAAAGTATAGCTGCTAACCCTAGCATGCCAGCTATAATTACAATGCGTCTAACGTCCATGACAACTCCTAAAACCGATATAGTCCCGTAACAAGATCACGGGTCATGGTTAATTTTCTCATAAGAGTTAACCCTAAAAGGTTAACATCTTCGAAAAATTTTTACTTTTATCACCGCCGCATAGAGGCGGCCTGACTTACGCCCCAAGAAGGCTCAAATAGATTTGACTTTTTGGTAAGGTAACCAATGCGCCAATCGCGAGCGCGATGCCGTAGGGCATTTTAGTTTCATCTTTAAACATGCGGTAAAGCCACGGCGATGTTAGCGCGCCAACAGGGATATAACGGCGGCCGATAATCAAGAAGAGCGCTAAGGCCCCGCCGGCAATGGCCGTGACCAATAAATAAGGGAATAAATCAACGGCTTGCCACCAAAAGGCCGTTGCAGCGAGAAGTTTTGCATCTCCGCCGCCCAGCCACCCCGCGGCGAACATCCCAAAAGCAACAGCGAAAACACCAAGCCCGACTAAGATATGCTCACCAAATGTAGCAAAATCGACCCAGGCAAAGGGCGTAATCAAAACAAAGCCCGCCAAAAGGACGAGGCTGATTATATTCGGGATTTTCATGGATAGCGCATCATTCACCGCTGCCATAATTTGGCAAATAGCGAAAAGCGCAAAAAAGACGATAGCAAAGGACATGAGACCGCTCCGAAGTAAAAAGTCTCATAAGATTTAAACGATTAGAGTTAACAGCTCCTTGCAGCAGAAAATTTATTTTATTAGTTTTGCATAAAAAAACCGCCCCAAAGGGCGGTTTCAAATTCAACTAGCGCCTATAGACATGCCATAAGCGCTAGAAATATTTAGACTTAAACTTCAGAGCCTTCGGCAAGCTCAGCGTCGCCTAGAGCGTTTGATACGTCACTAAACTTGTTGTTGATGCCGTTACCAAGTGCAGATGCACCTGCAATAAGAGCGACAGAGATAAGCGCGGCGATAAGACCGTACTCAATAGCTGTTGCACCAGATTCGTCTTCAATAAAGCGTGTTACTAGATTTTGCATAACTTACTCCCACGTATGCTTAGTTCATTTGGAACCCAATGTTCCGTTTCAGGGTAATCCCTGTTGATGTTGTGTATAGAGCGGCGGAATTACTAAGCGTTTAAAACTTATGGTAAAAAAAGGATGAAATTTTCAGGTCAAAATCTTACCTACATATATATAGTGTCAAAAAGGCGCTTTTGATCGGCGAGCCTAAATATTTATATCGAAAATATTTCAAGAAAAATATTTTTTAATTGTAAACGCTTCATTCACTATAATCCACTAGCCTAAACGCAACATCGCCAAATTACGGCAAATATTTAGACTAAAGAGACATATCATGCTCAAGACAACATCGCTTTCTCCGTTAAAATCTGTTGTTTCAGTCCTTGCTCTGGCCAGCGCCCTATCAATAGCGCCCTCTGCCCTTGCTGCTGACGTTTTAAGCGGTCAATATCACGGGGCCAGCCAACATGTCCCGGCGCCGCTTAGCGAAACATATACTGTTGGACTGAATAAAACAGAGATCGTGCGGCTGCCCTCTGCGGCCTCGGCTGTGTTAGTCGGCAATCCTGACATCGCGGATGTGTCGATCCATTCTGCCGATACTATTTTTGTCATTGGCCGGAGTTACGGCGAGACCAATATTGTTATTCTTGATGGTAATGGCCACACAGTTATTAATGCGAATATTCAAGTCAATAATGTCCTGCCGCGCAATGGCATCCGCGTTTTTTACGGCGGAGCAGAACGCGAGACATATAATTGTACGCCTTATTGCGCCGCAGCGCCTGTCCTTGGCGATTCGCCGGAATTTATTGGCGCTAATGCAGGCGCAGGAGGAGCGATTAATAATACGCTCGCGCTAGGGATTACGAACCCAAGTTCACCGCCGAGCTTATCGCCAAACCTTGGCACCATAGTTCCGGCCAACCAATAAAATGAATATTTATAAGAGCCTCGCCGAAAAATTAAGCGATTATTAACCATAAAGCCGCGTTATTATTTAACGATTTAGCGTTATAAAATAGCTTAAATTATACGTGGGTATTGGATATGTTATCGCAAAGACTAGAGACGGCATTTGCGCGGTTTCGTCATGAAAATGACGGCGCGACAGCTATTGAGTTTAGTATATTAGCCCTGCCCTTTATGGTTTTGATATTTGGCATATTAGAACTCGCCATTGTTTTCTTTACGACGACATCTCTTAATCATAGCCTTGTCACCAACACGCGCGACATTCGTGTCGGCGCCTCTGAGGCGATATGCGGCGATATAGACAGAATAAAAACAGACGTTTGCACAACCTTTAATACCAAAGGCTGTTTTGATAATTTAAACTTAAATATAAGCCGTGTTAATTCCAATCAATTTAACGCCTCAGTCTTAGGCCAATTCCAAGCTGCGAGTTTCACGGTTAATGAAACAGATGATACTGTAGAAGCCGTGGGCGGGAATGTATTAGACACGGGAATCACTGGGAATGAAATTGTTCTAGTCAAGGCTGTTTATCAACATGATTTGATCTTGCCCGGGCAGTTAACACGTTTGGCGAATTTTGGTCTTAAAAACAAACGCGTTATTACGGTCACCCAAGCCATGCGGACGGAACCCTTTCCCAATGTTGATTGCGCAACAGGTACACCGACATGATAATCAATCAGAAAAATAAGATGGGTAAATTCCTAAACCATGCAGGTGATTTTCTTAAACGTTACCGCGCGGAAAAAGACGGGTCAGCGTCGATTGAATTTGTCTTTGTCGCCCCTATTTTGATCTTCCTCTATATTGGTCTCTATGAGGTATCGATCGCCTTTACCGTAAACGGAACGGTTAATAATGCATCTGAAGTTGCAGCCTCATTTCCAACATTTGAAGACGAACTCAATGAGGTTAATCTGGCTGGCATCATGACGGCGTCAACTGCGGTTTTAGATTACCCTAATTTTAATATCGAGAATTTGGCCATAGATATCTATAGCATTGAGCAAACGGGCGACACAGCCGACACGCGCCGTCTTGTGGGACAAGCCGCTTATGAAGGTAATAATGCCAGTGGGATTTTGAAAGATTTAACGGTCACAGATTTCCAAAGCCAATTATCATCGCTGACAGCTGGGAACGGCTTTATTGTTGCGCAAGTCGCCTACCGATATGAACCTAGCATTTCAAGCCGTTACATACAAAATGTGACATTACTTGACCGTAAAACGCTAAATCCGCGTGAGAACCAAGGTGCGGCTTTGAATATCACAACGACATCTGGGCAAGAGCGGGCCATTCTTAATTGCACACCTAGCGAGACAGGGCTGTTTAGCTGTAGCGCGACAGGTCAATTCCCGGACAGTTAAAAACTGGATTTAAACCGCGAAATAATGGGCCGCGATTGCGGCCTTTTCTTTTGCCGTTATACCAAGCTTCTCCTCAACATAGCCGTCAATATTCCCCATAGTTTCAAAAGCTTGCTGTAAATAATCTTCTGTCACGCCAAAGAGCGGCGCGAGCATATCAGGGTTATAGGGCCGGCCATATTGCTTTGATATTTTAACGCTGGCCATCTCTAAGAGGGGCTGCATATCCACAGCCGTCATGGTCAGCATATAATCTTCAAAAATCAACGCTTTGGGAACCCCTAACATATGCTGAATAATCGCCACGAGCGTCCCCGTCCGGTCTTTTCCTGCCGCGCAATGGACTAGGACATTTTCCCCGGTTTCCGCCATATGCCGTAGGCTTTGCCGTGCCAAATTTTGAAAGCCCTTATCCAAAGGCCGCTCTTTATAGGAGTTCATCATATAACCGCGCGCATCATCTGCACCGCGTAAATCATGCTCCATAAAGGCTTCATGCGGCGCGACTTTCATTGTCTTTTTCTCCGCCTCTGCGGCATAAGATAACGTCAGAGCCGCCGGTTCATCGGGAAGACGATTGGGCTGTTTTTGCCGCTCAGGCAAATAGCGCATATCAATCACAGCCCTAATGCCAAGATTTTGAAACCGCGAGACATCATCGCCGCTCATATGGTGTAAATTGGCCGATCGGAATAATTTTCCGGGCGCCACAACGCGGCCATCATGTCCGGGATAATTGCCAAAATCACGAAAGTTATAAACAGTCTCAAAGGGTAAAATACGGGTCATAATATTAAGATATTTCGGGATTAAGGGCGAAGCAAGCCCTCATAAAAAAAGCGGACATTATGCCCGCCTTTTCGTAAATTTATAAAGGTTAGTCGGTTAAGCTTTCGCTTCGTCGTGCGGTCATATTTTCAAATTGCGACCACACACCATTCTCGCCGTGCCAATCCCCATGCGTGGCCCCTTTGGAATATTCTGTTGCGCGCGCTTCAAAGAAATTCGCATGTTCTACGCCATTAAGAATTTCAGAGAGCCACGGAATCGGATGTTCTTTCACGCCGTAGATTTTTGGTAGCTTTAACTGCCCTAAACGCCAATCCGCAATATAACGAATATATTGTTTAATATCTTCGGCAGTCATGCCTTCGACGGGGCCCATTTCAAAGGCGAGATCAATAAATTTATCTTCCAGTTTCACAACAGTTTTGCAGCAATCAATGATATTATCTTTGACAGATTGCGTCAGCGCACCCGTTTCTGCGGCGAATGTATGGAACATTTTAATCATGCCTTCGCAGTGAAGGCTTTCATCGCGAACAGACCAAGACACGATTTGCCCCATGCCTTTCATTTTATTCAGGCGCGGGAAATTCATCAACATCGCAAAGCTGGCAAAGAGCTGTAGCCCTTCAGTGAAGCCGCCAAATACCGCCATAGATGTTAGAATATCTTCATCTGTCTCAACGCCAAATTGGCCGAGATAATCATGTTTGGCCGACATTTCTTCATATTCCATGAAGGCCGAAAATTCGCTATCTGGCATGCCGATTGTTTCTAATAGCAGCGCATAGGCGGCAATATGGATGGTTTCCATATTCGAAAAAGACGCCAGCATCATCCGCACTTCAACAGGCTTGAACAGCGGCATGTAATTTTCCATATAATTCCCGCCAACCTCGACATCGGATTGGGTAAAGAAACGGAAAATTTGCGTCAGTAGGTTTTTTTCAGCGCCGGTTAGGTTATTCGCCCAATCTTTTAAATCTTCACCGAGCGGCACCTCTTCGGGCATCCAATGAACCTGTTGCTGCTTGCGCCAAAATTCATAGGCCCATGGATATCGAAACGGCTTATAACTATGGGATGGGATTAACAGCCCGCTTTTGCTTGGTATAATCGTTTCAACTTTGCCCATGTGATTTTCCTTACAGCCGGCCTATACCGTAACATAGCCATGCGTTGCTCTACAGGGCCTAAAGACCATATATATGGTCAACAAATTATGAAAACACAATATGTAGTGTTTGCGCTTCGGTTCAAGTCTTTTCTAAGCTTGCGACAAAATTTCCCTGTGGATAGACGGGGAATGGAAAGGGGGGGGGGATAGACGGGCTGGCCGCGCCTCACAGCCGACTCGCGGTAAAGCTCCCACATGGGAGCCTTAACTATCGTCATTTTAATCGCGCTTAGCTGAAATCAAAAAAGCAGAGCTTATTGCCGTCAGGGTCTTTGACATAAGCGCCGTAAAACATATCTGGAACGCGCTGGCCAGGTTCGCCGTCACATGTTGCGCCAAGCTCAAGCGCTTTATGATAAAGTGCAGCGGCGCCTTCTTTTGATCCGCCCGGAAACGCAACCATCACGCCATTACCAGGATGGGGGTCTTCTTCGTTATATGGGACACAAACAGAAATCATCGGCTCTTTCATGGATTTACCAATCATCGCCAAACGGCCAACATCGACTTGTACTTTCGCGCCTTGATCGGCAAAAAGCTCTGTATAAAAAGCCTTGGCTTTTTCTAAATCTCTGACGCCCAGCGTTGTATATCCAATCATGGTGATATCCTTTATCATTTACAATCACGCCTATATATCAAGCCCTGAGGCGAAATACAAAAGACGTTTTTGTGATGAGATAAATGATGACGCCGCCATGTGACGGCCGATATGCGGCAAAAACCCGCTTTAACGCCGCCATGTCAGCGATAGCGCGGCTGCATCTTCGGTGTAGGAAATGGCCGTATCGCCTAAATCTCGCCCATAGGAGCTAACGTCGCGGCGAATATAGGCGAGTGAAATATCGGCATCCCCGATTTTATATCCAAAACCCGCCTGCGCATCACCGACAATAATTTTATCCTGAAGATTAAATTGGCCCCGCGTCAGGCGCGACGGATTATTCGACGAATAGGTCAGCGCTTCCGCGTCCGCACCAGCAAATAAATACCAGCGCGTATTATCACTTTGGTCAATTTCTCTTAGGTCTTCGCCAATCTTAACTACCGCGCCAACCAAAGCGCTTGAATGTTCATCGCCAAAATTAAAGGAGGCGCGTGGAATCAGCTGTAAATCAATACCGCCCGGTTTATCCGTATTAATCGCTTTAGACAGATTAAGCCCCACAGTCTCAAATTGCGGCCCGCAAAGCGTCTGTCCTGCGATACAATCAATCGCGATGAAATCACGTGTGATATCCGCGCCCGCTAATATTTGCGGCGGCAAAGGCAAAAGGGCTTGATCGAGAGCGGGGCTGAAAGACAAATAAGGCGCTTCGTTGAAACGGCCCAAATCAAGCTTCACCGTCGGCGCGATTTTTAGCGCCGAAGGAATAGAGCTTCTCGGCATAACATCCGCCGCTTTAGATTGCGCAGCGGCAGAGACCACCGCTAAAAAAGACATAGATAAACCAAGCGCGGCCATTGATATGCGCTGCGTTAAGCTGGTTATCCCATTATATGAGCCTAATCTGCCCATTTATCCTCTTTTTTTACGCCTAAACTCACCCTAGGGGTAAATTATGTCCTTTTTTAGATGAATACCAGAGCTGACATTAATATTTACTAAATGGTCATCTTTTGACGCCGTTTAACGGCGATTATGTGCCTTTAAAGCCACAATTTTCCTGATATCTCTATGATATCCGTCACGAATCCTACGCATTATGACATAAAAAAGGGTCAAAAAAACAAATCACCCGCATATTAGCCATAAAAAACCCGCTGGGTATAACCAGCGGGCTCCAGATCCCTGCAAAGCAGGATTCCTCCCCTTTATTCGATGATTAAAGCTGACTCTGCCCCTATTGGCAAGCCAAACATTCGTCATAATCTGTGGGCGCGGCCGCTTCCATAGATTTCTCCATGTCGGTTTTGCTTCCATCCGAACCGGCAAATCCCGCGCGCTGCACAGATTTAGAGCGGCAATAATAAAGCGATTTCACGCCTTTTTCCCACGCTTGCCAATGTAGCATGTGAAGATCCCATTTATTGGCATCCCCTGGAATAAACAGATTCAAGCTTTGCGCCTGGCAAATATGCGGTGCCCGGTCAGCGGCATGTTCAATCACCCATCGTTGGTCAATTTCAAACGCCGTACGGAAAACAGCTTTTTCATGCTCATCAAGTTCGTCCATATGCTGCACAGAGCCTTCATGTTCGAGAATATTCGCCCAGACGCCCGCTGTGTTGAGGCCTTTTTCTTCCAGCAAATTCTCAAGATGAGCGTTTTTCACCGTGAAAGAGCCCGATAATGTTTTATGCGTATACATATTGGCCGGTATAGGCTCAATCCCCGCAGATGTTCCGCCGCAAATGATCGAAATTGACGCCGTTGGCGCCACCGCCATTTTATGAGAAAACCGCTCTTCAACGCCGGCATCTTTGGCATCAGGACAGGCCCCGCGTTCAGCCGCAAGAGCTTTTGAAGCGTCATTCGCTGCGCTGCGAATATGTTTAAACATCTTATTATTATAAGATTTCGCCATCGCGCTTTCAAAGGGTATTCCCCGCGCCTGCAACATAGAATGGAATCCCATCAAGCCCAATCCGACTGAGCGCTCACGGCGGGCAGAATATTTCGCATCATCCATTGCAGATGGTGCGCGGTCGATGAAATCTTGCAAGACATTATCAAGGAAGCGCATGATATCTTCGATAAAGCCCTCATGGTCTTTCCATTCGTCCCATTTTTCAGCGTTTACAGATGAAAGACAGCAGACAGCCGTGCGTTGGCGGCCATTTTTATCAACGCCCGTTGGCAGCATAATTTCGGCACATAAATTAGACTGGCGGACTTTAAGGCCTTGGTCTTTTTGATGTTGCGCCAAAGCTTTATTCACCGTGTCAGAGAAAATCATATAAGGCTCACCCGTTTGGATGCGCATTTCGAGGATTTTCTGCCATAATTTACGGGCGTCAATCGTTTTGATAATCTCGCCCGATTTCGGGGATTTCAACGGATAATCGGCTCCCATCTGCACGGCGAGCATAAAGTCATCTGTGATATTCAGCCCGTGGTGAAGATTAAGAGATTTGCGGTTAAAATCGCCGCTTGGCTTACGAATTTCAAGAAACTCTTCAATTTCTGGATGGTGAACATCCAAATAAACAGCGGCTGACCCGCGGCGTAAGCTCCCTTGTGAAATCGCCAGTGTTAGGCTGTCCATGACGCGGATAAACGGAATAATACCGGAGGTTTTACCCGCCTTGCCGATTTTCTCACCAATAGAGCGAACATTACCCCAATATGTACCAATGCCGCCGCCATTTGACGCGAGCCAGACATTTTCATTCCAAATATCAACAATCGAATCAAGGCTGTCATCAACCGAGTTCAAAAAGCAGGAAATCGGCAGGCCGCGTTCCGCGCCGCCATTCGACAAAACAGGCGTCGCCGGCATGAACCAAAGCTGGCTCATATAATCATAAAGGCGCTGCGCATGAGCGGCATCATCGGCATAGGCTTCAGAGACACGGGCGAACATATCTTGATACGTTTCTTCAGGCAGTAAATAACGGTCAACAAGCGTCTTCTTACCGAAATCAGTCAAGAGCGCATCGCGTGAGCGGTTTTGGCGCACAGTACCGGCAATCACATCCCGTAAAGCTGGGCCTTGTGGCCGCCCTGTACGAGGCGCTGCGGCATCCGCTTCATAGGCGTCTGAATTTGCATCATCAAATGCTTGCGTACCTAAAGATTGGCTCATTATATCCTCGATCATTCTATTCCCTCCCATTATAGTCTGCGCCCTCACACAAACTCTGACGTCGTCTTGTATCAAGCCTAGCCTGACCTGTTTTTAAGGCAAAAAATCCCTGACCCAAAAATCGAATTTCGAGACTATTTTTTACCGAAAGAAAGAGTGAAGCAACATGTTCACCACTATATATAGTGTTGATTTGTTCTCTTTCGTCAATACCTTGTGTATCAAAAAAGGAAATTTTTTGTTAACAGACCCTTAAGCTCTTGATCTCTCTCATGAAATTATATTTACGCCTCCGAAACGATTTAAGACCTTGTCTTTTGATAGCGCAGAACTCTGAAAGAACAAAGCGTGAAGACCTGCGCGCCTAGCAGTTAACTGGGGGTAAATCTCAACGCGGCTGTATAAGCTGTGGGTAAATCGTAAAAATGGCTAAGCTTATGGCTCCGCTTGATTCGACCCTTAATTTCGATCCAGAGTCGCCAAAACGTCACATTCATGGCATAGGGAGGGGCAAAGTTAATCGCCGAGCAGCAGGGTAGGCTTGAATGAAAATTCTCCTCGTAACAGATGCATGGGAACCGCAAATGAACGGCGTTGTGCGGACATTGTCCAAAACCGTCGAAAGCTTGCGCGCTATGGGGCATATCGTCGAAGTTATCGCCCCGTCTGATGGCTATTGGACGATGCCCCTGCCAACCTATCCTGATATTCGCCTCGCTCCTTTTGCCCGCCCTGACGTTGAACGGCGTATTGTTCGCTTTGCGCCGGAAGCCATACATATTGCGACTGAAGGCCCGCTTGGACAAGCCGCCCGCGCCGTTTGCCTGAAATGGGGCGTCGCCTTTACGACAAGCTATCACACGAAATTTCCCGAATATATCAAAGCGCGCTTTCCCTTTATACCGCTCGCTTGGCCCTATAAATTTGTGCGCGATTTCCATAATAGCGGCGGGAGGGTCATGGTCACCACCCCGTCTATGGTCGAGTTTTTAGATGATAAAGGGTTTAAAAATCTTGCGCCTTGGGCGCGCGGCGTCGATTTAGTCACCTTTAACCCCGCCCGTAAAAATAGCCCCGAGGATGTATATGCCGGCCTGACACGGCCTATTTTCATTAATGTCGGACGGATTGCGGTTGAAAAAAATATCGAAGCCTTTCTCGAGCTTGACCTGCCCGGCTCTAAGGTCGTTATTGGCCATGGCCCCCAAGAAGAAGCGCTAAAGAAAAAATATCCTGATGCGCATTTCCTCGGCTCAAAATTTGGCGAAGATCTGGCGCGGCATTTCGCCGATGCTGATGTCTTTGTCTTTCCGAGTAAAACCGACACATTTGGCCTTGTTATCATCGAAGCTATGGCGACGGGAACGCCCGTTGCCGCCTATCCCGTCACAGGCCCGATTGATATTGTCCCCGGCAGCGGCGGCGGCGTCTTGGACGCGGACTTAAAAACCGCCTGTATCGGGGCGCTTGATTGCAGCCGAGACGCAGCGGCTTTACATGCTAAAAACTTTAGCTGGGACGCGGTCACGCAAAAATTCTTTGACTATCTTACGCCCGAATATGAACCCATCGCCCGTAAGCGGTGGCGGCGTATCCGGCGCATGATTAAAATTGCCAGCTCGCCATTTCATTTCGCCCGAAGAAACTTACGGCGCATCTGGCGGATTACGCGCGGTAAATCTGTTCCTGATAATCTAGGCTAAGCCGCTCACAGCCTTTTAGCTACCTGCCGCATGATTCGAATATCACGGGTAACTTATTACCTCTTATTTTTGCCGCTTAAAAATCGCGCGGTATGAACTTCCAATCATGACATAGGTGACCAGTTCCCAGCCCAGCATGCCCTCTTGATTTAGCTGTTCATCAATCTCTTTAGCTTGTTTTTCGGCTGCACTGAACATGCCATATTTTATAATAACAGTTTTATATTCCCATCTCATTTTATGTCTCCTTTTTTCGTCTCTGTGGTTTCGTGATAACCACATCGGCTTTTGTTTCTTTCAGCCGCCCTTGCTCCCGCAGCGCTTTGCGCAGAACATATTCGATCTGCGCATTAACGCTGCGAAGCTCATCATCGGACCAGCGCTTCATCGCGCTCAGCACATCTTCATTGATCCGAAGGGGGTATGACTTTTTTGCAGGCACCATCAGTCCCTAATAAAGAGATCCCGTATTGACAACAGGCTGGGTTGCTTTGTCGGAACATAAGACCACCAGCAAGTTAGACACCATTGTCGCTTTACGCTCTTCATCCAGCTCTATGATGTTTTTCGCTGACAAGCCTTCTATGGCGTCTTCGACCATGCCAACGGCGCCTTCGACAATCTTTTTACGCGCCGCGATAATTGCGCCCGCTTGTTGCCGCTGGAGCATCGCGCCTGCAATTTCCGGCGAGTAAGCCAAATGCGAGATTCGCGCTTCGATGACGTGAATACCTGCCTGTGTCAGGCGGTCTTGGATTTCATTGCGTAGACGCTCTGAAATCTCAACCGGATGCGAGCGAAGTGAAATCTCGCCCTCATTATTCTGGTCATAAGGATAGCTTGTCGCCATCGCGCGGATCGCCGCCTCGCTTTGGATTTGCACAAAACTCTCATAGCTATCGACATTAAACACAGCTTCGGCGCTATCATTGACTTCCCACACAACAATCGCAGCAATTTCAATCGGCGAGCCTTCGAGTTCATTGACCTTAAGCTTCCCGCTTTCAAAATTTCTCACGCGCAGGCTGACTTTCTTCTTGGTATAAAACGGATTATTCAGCCGCAAACCCGGCTCTCTCACCGTGCCGACATATTTACCAAACAGGCTAAGCACGGCGGATTGGTTAGGCTCGACCTTATAAAGCCCGCCTAAAAATGTCATCCAGACAGCAAAGCCGACAAACCCCGTCAAGACCCAGCCCACTCTCTCGCCTTTACTCGGCGCCGTTCCGAGCTGATGCCCAATAAAATATATACAGGCCGCCAAAAGAACAAACATGAACAGTAAAAACGGAATACCGCTTATTGATTTGACCTGTCTTTCTCTGATTTCACTCATAAAACTCTCCCTTATTATTTCCAATATTATGATATCAATATGATATCAGTTTAATAAATTACAAGTCCCTGCGTATAAAAAGTGTCTTGCTCTTCACTACAGACAGATATAATGGGCGGAAAAAAGGAGGAGATTATGGATATTGAGCTTTTCATATCGGCCCTAACCGTCTTGTTTGTGATTATCGACCCTCCCGGATGCGCGCCGATTTTTGCAACATTGACCAAAGGCACATCGCGCAAACATCAAAACACAATGGCCGTCAAAAGCGTAATGATTGCGGCGATCATCCTTTTTGGCTTCGCTTATGTTGGCGAGTTTCTTTTCGGCAAGCTGGGCATTAGTCTTGATGCTCTGCGCATTGCCGGCGGCATTATGCTCTTTATTATCGGCTTGAATATGGTGTTTGAAAAGCGCACAGAAAAGCGCAAGGATCGCGCCGAGGACGCCCTAGAAGACGCCGAAGCCCCCGAAGATATTTCCGTCTTCCCCATGGGCATCCCCATGATTGCTGGCCCCGGCACGATGGGCTCCCTATTGATTTTTATGTCAGAGGCCAACAGCCAAGCCGAAGAATTTGCTATCCTCGCCGCCCTCGGCGTCACATTGCTTGTGACCTTTTTATCATTTCTGATCGCAGGCCCGCTGATGAAACTCATGGGCGAAAGCTTCACCGAAGTTCTCACCCGCGTTCTTGGCGTTTTGCTGGCCACATTAGCCGTGCAATTCGTCATTGACGGCATAAAAGGCGGATTATTAACGGCGCTCTAAATCACAAGACCAGACTGCGCTTTATAAATATTACAATCAGCTATCTTAGCCTTGATATAAGGCATAAAAAAAGCGGAGCCGAAACTCCGCTTTTGACTCTGTTATCGACGTCTTTACCGGAACCGGATTTTAAACCGTGCACCAACCGAGCGCGGCGGCAAGACATTGGTTCTAAAACGCCGGACATTTGCGCCTAAAATTGTTTGATTATTCAGCGGTGTATTTGACGCGCTGGTTTCAGAAAAATCATTAAACAAATTATCAACATAGGCTGTCAGCGTCCAATTATCAGTTTGGTAGCCAATCGCAATATTGGCGCGGCCAAAGCTTGGCAGCGTAAAGCTACCAGCCCGCCCGCCTGTGAAAGATAGGACATCCCCTTGCCACGAATATCCTGCATTGAGCAATATATTATGACCATTACTTAGCGGGTAGTCGTAATCACCAAAAATAGAAAATTGTGTCCGCGGCGAGCCTGGCAAACGATCCCCGTCCTGACCGGCTTCAACCTCAGTTCCAAAACCGGGCGGGGTAATGGTTTGGATAAGCCCCGGAACATCAGCCGTTAACTGCGCGTCTGTAAAGCTGAAATTACCGCGTAGATTAAACTGCTCTGTCACGCGCCAACTGCCGTCAAGCTCAAAGCCAATCGCGCGGGCAGATTCGGCATTCACGGTGATGGACGTGCCTGCATTAATAGAAACAGTGTTAACTTGCGGGTCTGTCCAGTCGATAAAATAAGCCGCGCCGTTTAGCCTGATCGCCCCGTCAAGCCACGTTGTTTTCGCGCCGATCTCGAAATTATTCGTGGTATCAGCCCCCGCGCCTGTTTCATCTAACAATACGATATCATTGGGGTTTTCACTAAATTGCTGACCGGGTAAAAAGAGGCATAAGCCCTGATTTTCATCCATAAAGGCATTATCGGTACAGGTGTCGCCGCCATTTGTTAGGCCAACTCTAAAGCCTTGGCTGAAGGTGGCATAGACAGTGTTTCCGCCGCCAAATTTATAGGAGGTATTTAATTTGAATAATGTCCCCGATCCGGAATCATTATCGGCAAGCGTTAATTGATTTTTAATATCTGAAAGCGGGAAAGGCGTGAAGCTATCCGGCGTGGTGAAAAATGGAAATTCTGTTTGATTGGCTGTTTCAAGGTCAAAGTCATAGAACCGAATACCGCCCGTTATATTCCAAGCCTCTGTTAGATCATAGCCGATCTCGCCAAATAAAGCGCGTTCTTCCAATCTTGTTCTGTCCGCTTCAAAAAATTCGAGATCATTCAAATCTTGGCGGAAACCGAAATCGGCATTAAATGCACCAAAACCAGGGGTAAATTCCGATGAAAGCGCATTATAGCTATTTTGGTTATAAAACCCGCCAATAATCCAGCTCAGCGGGCTATCACCTTTGGAGACCAAACGAAGCTCTTGGTTAAAAATTTCAGTTTCTTCGTCTTCAAACGTAAAGGCTGTGAAGGTCGGAAAGGTTTCATAAGAATATTCTAGCGAGATCAAAAGATCCGTTTGATCGCGCTGACCGTTTTCCTCAACAGTTGCATAGCCTGTTGCAGATGTCAGCTCGGCAAAGCCTAAATCCGCCACGACTTCAAGCGCAATTAAATCAGTATTGCGCTCATTCGGTTCAGGAACCCGCGTTCCAAATTCAAATTCTTCGGACGGAATGGTATTCGTTCGGAAGGATGAGGTATTGCGGCCGCCATATTGACCTTCTTGAAACGAATAAGATAGAGTCGCGTCTATGCTATCTGTCGGCTGCCAGCGCGCCGCTATACGGCCTGAAAATATATCTTCTGTATTGGCATCTTCCAAAGGCCTAAAATTGGCCGCCAAGGCTGCCGGATCATTAAAGTCAGGGTCAGGATTGGAGACCCCGGGCTGCTGAACAATGAACGGATTATCAATAAATCCTTGATCGCTCAGATTATCAAGTGATCCGCGAATGGCAAAATTATCACTCACAGGAAGGTTAAACGTAAACCCTACATCGCTGCTGATGCCGTCCCCTTCGCTATATATGTAAACATCTGATCTGACTTCAAATAATTGCTCAGAAAAATCAGGTTTATTCGGAATATAACGAATCGCTCCGCCTAATGTTCCCGCGCCGTAAAGTGTGCCTTGCGGCCCGAGTAAAACCTCAACACGTTCGAGGTCATTTAATCTTAAATCTACAAATAATGGGATTTGACCGATATATGTCGCAACCGTCCCGCCGCCGTCTTCTTGGCCAAAATTATTTTGAACAGGCTCGGCGTTTAGACCTCTGACAACAATACGGTTCCCATCCCGCCCGCCTTGGTCAGCAATATTCAGCCCCGGGACAAAAGCCCCTAGCTCTGAGAGGTCGCCAAAGCCTTGTTCCTCAATTTGTTTCGCGCCAATAGCCGCAATGTTCAGCGGCACATCTTGAATAGACTCGGCTCGGCGCGTTGCCGTGACAATGATCTCATCCTCAATTTGCGCATGGGCGGCTGTTGAATATGACGTGAAGCCCATAGGCAACGCTAAAAGGCTTGCGCCTAATTTTAAATGACTTTTAAAGTGTGAGTGGCGCGTCATGACGTTTCCCTTTTATGACCCTTGATAACGGCATATTGCAAAAGCATAAGCCGGTTGCTACTGATAGTCTTACAAGACTATCAACAAAATTAGCTATTGAAAGAGAATGGAATCAATCAAAATTTTTGCTGATATGCCCATATGCACAAAATTTGATTTCAAGAGCTGAAATTTTGCCGAAAATTAAGACGAGATAAAGATAAAACATGCAGCCAATCACGCTCTCTATGGGCTTAACCCTTTTGCGGAAAAAAGCTTATAAAACGGTGCATGAAGCGGCTATTAAGGCGATAAAAGCGGATGTAAAGGACTCTCTGCCTTATTTTTTATTGGGCGTCATAGCCTCTGAGCATGATAATTACGCAAAAGCGCTGGATCTATTTTCAACGGCTATTGGCTATGACCCAAGCGTCATTGACTATCATGTTCACCACGCCAAAATATTATCGACATTAGGACGCCAAAATGCGGCCAAGGCCAGCGCGGACAAAGCCGCTGCATTAGCTCCGAAAGATGTCTTTTCGCTCGATACCTTAGGCGTCATATATAGCCGAGCAGGCTATCATGAATTAGCGGTTCCTTTGTTTGAAAAAGCCGTATCGCTAAAGCCAAATTTAGCCAATTATCATTATAACCTCGCCGCATCCGCGCAGTTTATGGGCGCGTTTGATAAGGCCAAAATAGCTTATGACAACACGCTCGCTTTAGACCCTAAATTCTATCGGGCATGGTCATCTTTGGTGTCTTTGGCCCCCCAAACTTTGCAGAGCAATCATCTTGAGACCCTTACAGCGCTTTTCGAGCAGGCAGAAAATGATGCGGAAGGCCGGCTTCAACTTGGTCATGCGATCGCGAAGACACTCGAAGATTTAGGCCGCCATGAAGAGAGCTTAACATGGTTATTACGCGGCAAGGCCGACAAACGCGCTCAGTTACGATATGAGCGTGAAAGCGGAGCCGCCATATTCGCGGCGGCCAAATCCACGAGCACGACCACGAGCACATCCACGAGCACGTCCACAAGCGAGATAACCCCGCGGCCAGCCCAAAAGCCTTGCGCCGCGTCGCCTATATTTATCATTGGCTTGCCGCGAACCGGAACCACGCTGGTTGACCGCATATTATCATCCCATTCGCAGGTTATATCAGCGGGAGAGCTGAATATGTTTGCCGAGCTTGTTAAAGAAAAAGCGGGCACAGCGTCTAATCTTGTCATGGATGAAGCCACATTGCGGCAAGCGGCGCATCTTGATCTATCAACAGTTGGGCAAGATTACATCACGAATACACAAGATCGGGCTAAAGGCTCAAAACATATGGTCGATAAAATGCCGCTTAATTTTTTCTATGCGGGGCTTATTCACCGCGCCTTACCCCATGCGCGCATCATTGCCCTGCGGCGCGGCGCTATGGATAGCTGCCTATCAAATTTTCGGCAGCTATTTTCCACGCAATATTCCTATTACAATTATACATTTGATTTGGAAGATACAGCGTGGTTTTACCGCAAATTTGACGACTTAATGTCCGTCTGGCGGCGCAGGCTTCCGCAAGACCGTTTTATGGAAATACATTATGAAGATATTGTTTTCGATCAAGAAAACCAAACGCGGCGGCTCTTAGAATTTTGCGGCCTGACGTGGGAGGAGGCCTGTCTGCGCTTTCACGAAAATACAGCCCCCGTCTCCACCGCCAGTTCCGTACAAGTGCGCCAACCGCTATATTCAGGCTCTATTGGGAGATGGAAAAAATATGGCTCTGCCTTACACGGCTTGAAAACGGCCTTAGGTGATCTCGCGCCTTAAAGATCTTCAAGCGGTATATAATCTATATCAAATCCGAAACACCGCGGAGCCACTACTTTTAGGGCCGCCTCAGATCTATAAAACTTAGGGCAGCCGGTTGCGAAAACAGATACACGCTGCCCATAGCGCAGGCGCTCAGCATTGATCGGCGTGCCGGTTTCATAATCGACAATAGTTATAAGGTCAGGCACGCTAGCGGCGAGTTTACGGCCCCGAATGGCCAGTAAATACTCGTTCTTAATATTAACGGTTAATTTTTCTCCCGCCCCATCAAACGCTTCGATAATCGCCTCGCCGACGTCATAACCACCAATAATACGTGTGGATTTATCAATGACTTTGCCTGTGAAAATCAAGCGGCACTCCCCATAAATAGACCCCGCAAAAACATCTTGTAACGGCTTTAACAGCTTATCGGCTTGCCCTCTATTTTCCCGCAAGATGTGCCCCAATTTTATGGAAAAACTAAGCGTTCCGGGAATAACAGAGCCTTTGAGTTCGGCCCCGCTCATGGGGTGTTCGGCGGCTGTAATCATCCCGCCTGCCGCCATGGAATAACTTCTGATATGGCGCTCATATACATCAGTGGTAGCCACGTCGAATATAGCCGTATTCCCGGCATAATCATAAGCGAGGGCCGGCGTTGGTTTAACGCCCGCAATCGCATAAGACATCATCTGGGCCTCGGGCAAAGCGCGGCCCATGCCGTCTCCATCAATCACGGGAATAGACTTCCCTGCCGCTGCGACCAAAGGGATAAAAGAGTTTTCCCCGCCAATTTCAAATGATGCCACCGCGTCAATTGACCGGCCAATATATTTCTCAAATGCGTCTAAAGTGCGCGCCGCGCTATCGAGAGATGATAAAAGTTCGAGGCTGACCGTCGGCGCGCCAACACTGCCAATCGTTCCGACAAAAGCGTCATCGGCTAAATCTTCTGGCTTAATAACGGTGACAGGCCCGTATTTTTTAATCGCTTCTTGCGCAATAAGTTTAGCGGCATAGGGATCTCCGCCGCCGCCCGTTGCGAGAAAAACAGAGCCCAAAGCCAAATCATCAAGATGCTCTAACCCAATCGTCTTCATGACATGGCTCCAAGGGACAACTCTCCGATAACTTTCACGCGCAAGCGCGTCGCGCCGTCATCCATATAGGGAATCGCAATTTCTTCGACATCAACCGCTTTAAGTGTTGAGGCCTCGGCTCCGGCCTTAATGGCGCGGTCTTTGGCCGCTTGGGTGACAGCTTTTATTGCGTCATCTCTCGGTGTCTGGCGATAGGATAACATGCGTTCGGACTCGGCGCCGATTTGCGCAATCGCTGCGCCGATCGCATTTGCAACGCCGGCATTTTCGGGACGATAAAGTTTTGACGCGGCTTTAAGGCCCTCGCTGACTAAAATAGAGCCGCCGCCGACCAAAATAACAGGCATGTCATGACCCCCCGGCTTCATCATTTCAATATTACGGTTAAGCATATTATGTAAGGTGTCTGTCGCCGTTTTGATCGTCTCTTTTGGGATATGTTTGACCTTTTCAGGGTTGCCTATTTTTACATGTCCCGCCGCCACTAAAATATCGGTAGCTGTTAATGTGCTGCCGCCAAAGACAAGGCCTTCTGTTACTAATTTATGGCCAACAGACACGGGGCCTATCGTTTCACCTGCGTCTAAAACGCGGCTGCCGCCGCCGAGGCCGACGGCCATGATATCCGGCATTCTAAAATTAGTGCGAACGCCGCCAATATCTATGACTGTGTTTGATTGACGTGGGAACCCAGCTTGTAAAACGCCAATATCTGATGTTGTGCCGCCAATATCGACAACAATCGCATCTTTAAGGCCTGTCAATTTATAAGCCCCGCGCAATGAATTTGTTGGCCCGGATGCAAATGTTAAAGCCGGATAAGCGCGGACAAAATCTGCGCTCATCAACGTACCGTCATTTTGACTAATAAAGGCAGGACAATTAAGGCCGCGGCGCTTTAAGGCCTCCAAAAACGAGGTGACAACTTTATCAGCAAAGGGCAAAAGCGTTGTGTTCATAATCGCCGCATTTTCACGCTCCATCAGCCCTAAACGCCCGAAATTATAAGATAAGGTAATGCGCGCATCTGGAATGGCCGATTTAATTTTTGCGCCAATAATTTTTTCAGGGTCCGCGTTCATCGGTGAAAAGACAGACGCAATTGCGACATTTTTTATTTTTTTTCGAATTAAATCTTTAATCAAGGCGTCAACCTCTGCCTGCCGAATATCAGCCACAGGAAATCCGTCATAAAGATAGCCCCCGTGGAGTTGATAAACATGCTCGCCCATAGCGTTTCGAATATCATCGGGCCAATCAACCATGGGCGGCATGCCCTGTCCTGAGGGTAGAGAAACACGCACAACAGCAAGCTCGGACAGCTGTTTTCGCTGAACAATAGCATTGGTAAATTGCGTCGTTCCTATCATCACGGTTTTAATCGCCGTGTGATGAACGCCGCCGTCTTTTATGAGGGTATCAAGGGCATCCGTTATCCCGCTCACCACATCCGCAGAGGTGAGCGCCTTAACGGCCGATATGACCTTATCACCGTCTAAAATAACGGCATCCGTATGTGTACCGCCGACATCAATACCAATCCGCATTATACAGACCTTCTTTGCGAGAAAACTTTAGATAAAACGACGTAAATGAAGGCGCTTAACACCAGCGCGTCCATCGCGCCAATTTTTGTTAACGTGGGTATGACGCCCTGATCCGCCAAGATAGCGAAGATAGCGCCAATGGCCCAAGCCGCGAAAGCCGTGACATTTAAATGATTATTATCTTTCAGCGTTTCAAGATTATAAATAGATGGCCGCAGGAACAGACGGTCAACGATAAGAACGCCGGCCACGGGAATGAATATAATTGATAAATACCAAAGGAAAACTTCAAACGCGCCGAGTATATTTAATAATGCCGCAATGACGCCAACCGCGCCCAAGGTAATCGTCAACCATTTTGTATCAAGTTTTGGGAAGGTGGCTTTAGCACTCAGAACCGTACTATATAGGTTCAGAGAGTTTAAAACCCAACTGCCAGCGATAATAATAACAAAAGCACCTATGCCAAGATTCACATCGAGCATGAGCTTTAAAATAACATCCGTCCGCGTTACGCCCGCTGTGTCAAAATATTCTGTAAAAACGCCTGAACTTGCGCCGACCAATCCGGCCGCTGCCATCACCAACATATTCACAATTAAATAGTTACAAATTGCCGTATAAATAGCGCCCGATTTTTGCCGTATAAAACGGGTAATATCTGGCAAAATGATGGCCCCGATAATAACGCCGCCGACCACCCAAGATATACCATCACCGAGGCTCATTGCGTTATCACCAACCGCTCTGGCCGGCGTATCCATGGCCATGAAACCGGCTATAGATTGTGAGGAAAAAGCTGATTTGGCAAATAAAACCGTTACGAGAACCAATATGGGGATCAATAATGTAGACAGCCAATTAATAGCCTTAAACCCAATAAGCGTTGTCAGCGTCATACATGTGCTGGCTATTATAGCTAATAAAACCTTGGGTATATTCAGGCCCCATAAATCTTGGGCAAGGCGGCCGACGCTATCCATGAATAAATTTATATTCAGCCCAAACCACCCCATGAGCGAGATCGCAAAGGCGATATTAACAAGGGCCGCGCCTTTATCGCCAAATGTCACCCTCACTAAAAGATAAGAACTCATACGGTCAGCCGTGCCAATAAACCCCATGACCGCGCCCACAAGAACAACAATTAAAGATCCCCAAAACAGCGCCCATAGGGCTTGGATAGGCGGCAGCCCTGCAAAGACCTCTAGCCCGGTCAGAAAGGTCGGTAATGAAAACCCAACCATAGCTGAAATAGCGGCAACACGCGGCCAGGCAACAATCTGGTCATCGCGGATGGGCACGGCGGCAAATTCGCTGCTGTCTTCCATGTGATCTCCTCTGTATATTTTTAGGCTATCTTGGGGCAAATATGTTACTGAATGCACCCTATTATTTGCGTTAGAATTTCGTTCTTGCAGTTGAGCTAGAAAGAAGATTTACTTGTTATTATGTCTATGAAAAATAAAAATATTAAACTTGATGATATAAATAAAAAGATATTGTCAATCACACATTTGCAGTCTGATATTTCCAATCAAGATTTGGCAGATCGTGTTGGCTTATCCCCAAGTGCCTGTTTTCAGCGCATGAAAGCTTTAAAAGAAGCCGGATATTTCAAAAGTTTCCATACTGATTTAGACTTAGACCGCATGGTTGAGCATATTCTGGCCTATGTCGAGTTTACGCTTGAAAATAATAGCCCACAACACAGGCAGGCCTTTGAAGCGGTCATAGAAGACATTCCCGAATTTATGGATTGTCTGCGGGTGACAGGGGATGTCGATTATATTTCCCTGACTTGCTGCTCGAATATACGAGTCTTAAACAGCTTGATTGATGACATTAGTGGCCGCAAAAATCTAGGCGTTAAAATTGTCAAAACACGCATGATCTTGGAACGGTCAAAATGGTATCTGGGATATCCGCTTTCAAACCTTAAATGGCTGAACGCGTAAAATATTTCCCGCCGCAAAGCGCATTATATATTATCAAGCTATCGTGGCATGAAATTAAAATTGGTAGTGAGAGTGAGACTTGAACTCACGACCTCAGGATTATGAGTCCTGCGCTCTAACCAGCTGAGCTACCCCACCATCCAATTTATAGTCTCGCAGGCATTACGGCGTGCGAGCGGGCGATATAAGCGAAACAGGGGCGCTTGCCAAGCCCTAGTTTTACGGAAATCACAGACTAAGAATTGAGCGCGGCGTTCAATCCATAAACATAAAGACGGGGTCTTCAATCAAGGCTTTCAAATCCTGCATCATTTTGGCGGCGTCATAGCCGTCAATCACGCGGTGATCGCAAGAGACAGAGAAATTCATGACGCGGCGCTCTTTGACATTGCCATTGTCTAAAACCAGTTTCGGGCGAATTTTATTCGGGCCAAAAATAGCAACTTCAGGACGGTTAATCACAGGCGTTGTCACAAGACCGCCAAGCGGGCCGAGCGAGGTCAGCGTGGTCGTCGCGCCGGTTAAATCATCTTTAGATATCCGATTTGTTCTAACGCCCTGTGAAAGACGGGCGATCTCGGCCGCCATGTCCCAAATATTCAAGGTCTGGGCCCGCTTTAAAACAGGCACAACAAGCCCGTTATCAGTCTGAACCGCGATGCCAAGATTCAGATCAGAAAAGCGGCTCACATAGCCCTCTTCGTCCATATATTTGGCATTAAATTGCGGCCAATCCCGTAGCACGCTTGCAAGGGCGCGGATGATAAAGGGCAAGACCGTCAGCTTCGTTTGGCTATCCCTGCGGTTGCCATTCGCCCGTTTTCGCAAAGCCTCCAAAGCCGTAACGTCAATTTCATCAACATAGGTAAAATGCGGAATATGACGTTTTGCCTCGGCCATGCGCGTGGCAATCACGCGGCGAAGACCAATCACCTTAATCCGGCTCTCCCCCTCGGCAGGCGCAAGCCGTGTTTCAAGGGCGTCCAGATCAGCATGAATAATTTGCCCCTCTGCGCCGCTAGCCGTTATTTTTGATAAATCAAGACCTGAATCTTTAGCGCGTTTCCGCACAGCGGGAGAGGCGAGAATAGCCGCCGTATTTTCAGCTTTTGCCGAAGACGCCGTTTTGCCAGCCGGTTTAGTTATGGGTGTAGGCGTAAAAGCTTTACCCCCTCCAGATGGCGGCATATCCTTTGTGAACGGCTCGGCCAGAGTCTCAGTGCCCGTTTCCGCGCCCTCTTTTCCACCGCGCTCTTTTTCAGCGCCATCTTTTTCACCGCCATCTTTTTCAGACTCATCATGGGTTTCAAAAATAACCAGATCAGCTCCAACGGCGAGGATTTCGCCGGCTTCACAGGCAAGGCCCGTGATGATACCGTCGACAGGCGCGGTCAGCTCGATTGTGGCTTTATCGGTCATCGCATCCGCGATGGGCGCCTCTTCTTCTACGCGGTCACCTATTTTGACATGCCAAGCGGTAATTTCAGCCTCAACGACACCTTCGCCAATATCGGGAAGTTTGAATTTATAAACACCCATTATTGGCTCTCCATGACTTTACGAATACCGCCGCATACCCGTTTTTGTCCGGGAAAATATGCCCATTCTTGGGCATGTGGATAGGGTGTGTCCCAACCCGTAACCCGAACAATCGGAGCCTCAAGCGAATAGAAACAGCGCTCTGCAACTTGCGCCGAAAGTTCTGCGCCAAAGCCGGATGTCCGCGTGGCTTCATGGAGGATCAGGCAGCGGCCTGTCCGCTGAACGGATTCGGCAATCGCTTCAATATCGAGCGGCATGAGTGAGCGTAAATCCAAGATATCGGCTTGAACATTCATGAGCTTCGCAGCGGCTTCGGCCACCCACACCATTGTTCCGTAGGACAAAATAGTAAGCTCATCGCCGCGGCTGACTTTACGGGCTTTTTCAAAGGGAATAGCGTAATGGCCAGCCGGAACCTCGCCAAGCTCATGCTGCGCCCAACTGACAGACGGTTTATGCGGATCGCCATCAAAGGGGCCATTATAGAGCCGTTTGGGTTCAAGGAATAAGACAGGGTCATTATCTTCAATCGCTTGAATAAGCAGGCCCTTCGCATCATAGGGGCTGGACGGAATAACGGTCTTAAGGCCCGCGATATGCGTGAATAATGACTCCGGACTTTGGCTATGGGTTGTTCCGCCGTAAATGCCGCCGCCAACAGGGGTTCGGATTGTAAGCGGAGCTGTAAAATCGCCATTGGAGCGGTAACGCAGCCGCGCCGCTTCGGAGGCGATTTGGTCATAACCGGGATAAATATAATCGGCAAATTGGATCTCTGCGACTGGCCGCAAACCATTGGCCGCCATCCCGACCGCAATGCCGACAATGCCGCCCTCGGAAATGGGCGTATCAAAACAGCGGTGCAGGCCATGCTTTTCTTGCAGCCCCGCGGTGCAGCGAAAAACGCCGCCGAAATAACCGACATCTTCACCGAAAACCAAGACATCTTTATCTTGGGTCATTTTCACATCCAGCGCATCGCGGATGGCCTCTATCATATTCATTTGAGGCATTAGTCTTGCTCCTCTTTGAACATATTCATTTGGTTTTTCAGATGCGTTGGCGGCGCTTCATAAACTTGCTCGAACATCGTAAAATCATTCAGATTAGTCGCGCCGGATAATGTGCCCATAGCTTCGGCCTGTTTATAAATATCGCGAATCTCTTGTTTGCAGGCGGCCTCTTGATGACTGTGGCGTTCTTCATCCCACTCCCCCAGATGGATGAGATGCGTTTTAAGACGATCAATGGGATCCCCAAAAGGCCAGACATCCGGTTCATCTTCGGGGCGATATTTACTCGGGTCATCCGATGTTGAATGGCCCTCTTTGCGGTAGGTAAAATGCTCGATCAGCGTCGCGCCGCCGCCGCGCCGCGCGCGCTCTGCCGCCCAAGCTGTGGCGGCATAAACGGCGAGTACATCATTGCCGTCAACGCGCAAGGTTGCAAGGCCATAGCCAGTTCCGCGCGCAGCAAAGCTCTCGCCCTCCCCCATAGCAATGCCTTGGAAGCTTGAAATAGCCCATTGGTTATTCACGACATTAATAATACAGGGCGCCTGATAAGTAGAGGCAAAGTTAAGCGCATAATGAAAGTCCCCTTCCGCCGTAGCGCCTTCACCCGTGATGACCGAGGCAATACCGTCTTCATCCCGGTAAGCATTGGCCATCGCCCAGCCTACACCTTGAATGAGCTGCGTGCCGAGATTACCCGAAATGGAAAAAAAGCCGTGTTTTTTGAAAGAATAAAGCACCGGAATAGATTTCCCATCAAGAGGGTCACCTGCATTGGATAAACATTGGCACATCATGTCTTTAATCGACGCACCGCGCGAAATTAAAATGCCCTGCTGGCGATAGGTTGGAAAAATCATATCATCATGACGCAGCGCCATAGCATGGCCGATTGACATGGCTTCTTCGCCTGTTGATTTCATGTAAAATGACATTTTGCCTTGGCGCTGCATGGTGAACATACGGGCGTCCATGGCGCGGGTCATCATCATATCTTTAAGCGCTTTTAGCATAAGCTCAGCCGATAAATTGGGGTTCCAGTCCCCAACAGCCTCACCATTAAACCGAAGCACGCGAATGAGGCCAAGCGCATGTTGCGCGGTCTCGTGGCCAGCGCATAATATATCGGGCCTTGGCAAGGTATGTTTCGCTGGAATCGCAATATGCGAGTAATCCGGTGTATCGCCCGGCCTGAACGGCGGCTCTGGAATATGCAGCCGCGAAGAATTAGAACGTTTCGTCATAATGCACCTAATTTGAAAAATTTGAGAGGCCATATCATGGATAGAAGGTACAATTTATCAATAATTCAGAATATTTCATTAATTTTATTGGAAATAATCGCATATTTATAGGTATTTTATACCCAATATTTCAAAAAAATTAGATAATAATTTTAAATCATGGCATTTAGAAACGCCAAAGTTATCCGCCGCCTAGACCAGCAAAACTTACGGCTCTCGCCTGTGGGCCGCCGATAATTAGGATTACAGCTCATGATCCGCAAAAATTGTTGCAAAGTCTATTTAAAGCGCATACACGTGGGATAAATTTACGTAAATCAATATAAAATAGGTATAATATGCCCGAGCAAATTGATGGTATTGATGCGAAAATCTTGCATTTAATACAAGATAATGCAGCCTTATCAGTTGCTGATATTGCTGATAAAGTCGGTTTATCCTCTTCCCCCTGTTGGCGGCGCATCAAGCGCATGGAAGAAATTGGGATCATCAAACACCGCGTCACAATTTTAGACCGCGAGAAGCTTGGCCTTGATTTCGAGGTTTTTGTTGCGGTGAAATTAGCGCTCCCCAACCGCGTCAATATGGAAAAATTCGAAAAATCCGTCAACCAAATGCCCGAAGTTGTGCAATGCGCTGTTGTGACCGGTGCGGTTGATTTCATGCTCCGTGTTGTCACCAAAGATATGCATGCATATGATGATTTCTTGCGCGAAGTTCTGCTGGGGATTGATCTGATTTCAGACGTGCAATCACGTATTGTCTTGCGCCAAAGCAAGGACACCTCCGCTTTGCCGCTAAATTTAATTTCTAACTCGGTTCCTCGCAGTTAACACGCCCTAATGATTAGCCCTGGTAATTAGCCCTGCAAAGCCTTTTGGGCGATCTTCGTAATCGCAACATAATCCAATTTACCCGTGCCGAGTACGGGCAGACTATCGACGGTGATAATTTTCTTCGGCACAGAAATTTCTGGCACGCCGTGGCTTTGCGCCCATGTGAGTAAATCTTGGCGTTTAGCCTCTTGATGATCCGTTACCAAAATAATCTGCTCGCCTTTTTTCGGATCCGGCGTAATTGCGGATGCGTGCATATAATCCGGCCAAACCGCCGCTGCACAATTCTCGACCACTGTTAGGGACACCATTTCCCCGCCAATTTTGGCAAAGCGCTTAATCCGCCCGCGAATAACGAAATAGCCGTCATCATCGACCGACACGACATCGCCCGTATCATGCCAACCGCCTTCGAGCGGTATGATCTGCCCCGGATTATCCGGCGAAATATAGCCTGACATTACATTGGGCCCGCGCACCCAAAGCGCGCCCGCATTTTCAAGGCCTTCAACGGGCTTAAGTTTAATCTCAATACCGGGGAGCATTTTACCGATGGTTCCGGCGCGGATGTCCCCCGGCTGGTTGGCTGCTAAAACCGGCGCACATTCTGTTACGCCGTAGCCTTCCAGCACCTCAAAGGCAAAGCGCTCATCGGCTGTTTTGCGGGTCTCATCGCGCACGCGCTCTGCCCCGCAAACGGCAATCCGCAAACTGCTCAGCCCGCCATCACCGCTCGCGCGCATATATTGCTGCAAAAAAGTATCAGTGGCGAATAAGACGGTCGAGCGCGTTTTCAAAATGCGCTTGGCCACCGTTTTCGTTTGCAGCGGCGACGGGTGTAGCACAACAGGATAGCCGCTAAATAACGGCCATAACGTCCCTGCGGTCAGGCCGTAACAATGAAAGGTTGGCAACGGATTGAAAAATATATCGGTTGGTAGCAATTCCACATGTTCTTCGATTTGCTCGATATTGGCGAGGATATTCGCATGGCTAAGCACCACCCCTTTCGCCAGACCTTCTGTCCCAGATGTAAATAAAATAATGCCCGTATCATCGGGCGAGGGCTGAGGAGTGAAGAGCTTGGGAAAGGCGGGGCCAATTATCGCGCGGAGCTTGGCTTTCGTATCCAGCGCCTCTTTCATATCTTCAAGATATAAAAACTCGGCCGCGCCCGATAAGTCTTGAATTAAATCTTCGAGCCCCCCGATTTCGATGAATTTATGCGCGGTCACAATATGTGAGATTTGCGCCGTGGCGATGGCGGCTTTTAAATTTTTAACGCCCGCTGTAAAATTAAGCATTGCCGGAACGCGCCCCGCCGCATGAATAGACAGCATCGCAATCACAGCTCCTGCGCCCGTTGGCAATAAAATACCGATGTTTTCGTGCTTAGATGCGGCGGCTTTAATCGGCGAGGACAACGCAAAGGCCGCACGCCGAAGATCGCCATATGTCAAAACACGCTCATCCCCATCCGTCAAAATAGGAGTGGCCGCGCCTTGGCTCCGACAGGCATCTAAAAAGGCACCAAATAAATGCCGCCGCGTACGGCGAAGTCCCCGCTTTGAAAGCGCTTTGACGTCTAAAATATTTTTCTCCACCACAAACCCCTATCAGCCCTTTTTATTATGTTGAAAAACCTAGCTTAAAAAATCGGCCAATGCACCTAATTTTCCACCGCCATCTGCTCGGTTTTTACGCCGCCCTTGGCACATAGCTTTATCACAAATTGGACATCTTTTTGCAGGGATGATACATTATATACATAAAGGCGATTTTTTATCTATTCCGGTAGTCAAACTCATCGCTATTAGGGGACATGAGATGAGCAGATTATTATTTGGAGACTATATACTCGATAAGCAGAAGAAGGAAATCTTACATAAGGATAAGTCTTTAGAGCTCGAACCTCAAATATATGGCATATTAGACCTTCTGATTACGCGCCACGGGGAAATCGTCTCACATGATGACATTATCGAGGCCGTTTGGGAGGGGCGTCCCGTTTCCAATAACGTCATTGGTAATCGCATAAATCCGCCCGAGCTGCCATAGAGGATAACGGAAAAGCCCAGCGGTGGATCAAGACTTATCCCAATCTCGGCTATAAGTTTATTGGTGAGGTTAGTCGTGCTGATGAGACTACCACCCCAGCTGGGCCCGTCAATCCTACTCAGCAAAAAAGCTCTTTGGACTTGCTTCACCAAGCGCCTCTTAGATCAAGGGATTATTACGCAACGCGAGAGTTATAGTCTAAGTTATTTATTTTCTGATTTAGATCATCCAGAACGCCTATTACCGCACATACGTTTCGAGCCCATAAAAGCCCACACCTATGCGCTCTCAGGGGATAAGGATACAGCCCTTAAAGAAGCCGCGGTCTATGAGAGGTTTTATACAAGCATCAGAGCCCGTATGATTGTGGACATGACGTATTTTCCGGAAAACTATTCTGTGAATAGTACTTTTAGACAGCTTGGCGAGCCAGGTTTTGATCCGAAAGTGAATGCCTGCCGTGTGCATACTCTTATGAGAGATACCTATGTTTTGAAAAAGATAAAGTCAGAAAAATATGAGCCCTTCCTCCGGCTTTTTACGAAATATATGGACAATAAAGATGTCGAAGATTTTAGGTTACGGCGCGATTATACGAATCTCATCGGCCTATATCTCCTGCAAGATAATCCCGATAAAGCCCTAGAGGTTCTGGACATTGCGATAGAGCGCGGTTTTCACTTTATTGGAAGTCTAAGAGATCCACATCTGAGAGATCTCGCCGCCCATCCGGGCTTCGCCGAGCGCTTGGAAAAGATGCAAAAATCAGCGGATCTATTAATCAATACACATTACCTGAATTGATAACGCGGCCATCTATGTAAACCGCCCCATCAGTAATAATTAATTCAGTGATAACTCATTAAGCCTAAGTTACAGATCGTTTTTAAGTCTATTCTTCATTACGAAAACAGAGCCTACGGTTATCAGGAGAATTGATAGTTGAATGGCTGAAGCTATGGGCCAAGTTAGGTTCACCCACCCTTTTACGTGTTCGGCAAAATATAGAAAACACAGAGCTGATATAGCTAGCGTTACAATCAGGATTGTAAATTTATACAAAGCTGTGTTCATCTAAACTCAGGACCTATTAATTTCGTTTGATTTTCAGACCTGCATAAAACAAGGGCATAATATGAATATAAGCAAGCAACTGGAGGTGAGGATGGGATTCGAACCCACGTTAGGCTACAAACCTAAACACGC
>CAZEOD010000014.1:0-14081 GCA_964513675.1 uncultured Caulobacterales bacterium
CAACCGGACGAACATCGCCAGAGAGGCTGATTTCGCCGAACACAACACAATCTGCGGGAAGGGCAATATCAAAAGCCGAGGAGGCAATAGCGGCGGCCACGGCGAGGTCAGCGGCGGGTTCATTAATACGCAGCCCGCCCGCAACATTAAGATAGACGTCTTTTCCAGCGAAACTGACGCCGCAGCGGGCTTCAAGAACGGCCAGAACCATGGCGAGGCGTGAATTATCCCATCCGACAACGGCGCGGCGCGGCGTACCAAAAGCGGCAGGGGCAACGAGGGCTTGTATTTCCGTTAGAACAGGGCGCGTGCCTTCAAGCCCTGCAAAAACGGAGGCCCCGCTCGCCGCTTCTCCGCGCCCATCTAGGAAAAGGGCCGAGGGGTTCGGGACTTCGGCTAATCCCTTTTCCCCCATTTCAAACACGCCAATTTCATCGGTTGGGCCAAAGCGGTTTTTATGCGCCCGCAGAATACGAAATTGCTGCTGCCGATCACCTTCAAAATATAATACGGCATCGACCATATGTTCAACAACCCGCGGGCCGGCTATTTGGCCGTCTTTTGTGACATGGCCCACAAGGATAATACAGGCCCCGCGATTTTTAGCATATCGGGTGAGTTCCTGCGCGCAGGCCCGAACCTGCGCGACCGTTCCCGGCGCTGCGCCGAGTTGATCTGTCCATAGCGTTTGAATGGAGTCAATAATAATGACATCAGGTTTTGTCGCGATAAGGCCGTCAATGATGGTACCAAGGGAGGTTTCACTGGCAAGGGCAATCGGTTGATCGGAGAGGCCCAAGCGAACCGCGCGACGCTGTACTTGGCCTGTGCTTTCCTCACCGGAAATATAGGCTGTCTTAATCCCCATCTTTGCGAGTTTCCCTGTGATTTGTAGTAGCAAAGTCGATTTCCCAATGCCCGGATCTCCGCCGACTAACAGCGCTGATCCGGCGACAAGCCCGCCGCCAGTGACGCGGTCAAATTCAGCCATGCCAGTTACGCGGCGCGGCATGTCTTCTATATCGCTATCAAGGGCGACAAATTCCATCGCGCGGCCCCCGCGCCGTTTCGGGGAGGCGGGGCTGGCGGCTTTGACAATTTCCTCGACTAATGTGTTCCACGATCCACAGCCATCGCAGCGCCCCGCCCATTTTGAGTGAACGCTTCCGCAAGATTGGCAAACAAATGTAGAACTTGGTTTTGGCATAAGTGTTCATGACATGTTCTAATATCGGCGTCAATCAATGTTTTTGCTTTGTTCTAGTGCTGGGTGGCCTTTTACCGAAATAAGGGCTCATCGAAACTGCGTAGTTTACGGGAGTGCAATGTCCCAGCTGCCGCTTCTTCGCGGAGCCGCTCAAGCGCCTTAATGCCGATTTGCAAATGCTGCCCGACCCGTTCTTGGTAAAATTTATCGGCCATGCCGGGAAGTTTTATCTCCCCGTGCAGAGGTCTATCAGAGGCACAAAGCAATGTCCCGTAAGGCACGCGATATCTATAGCCATTTGCCGCGACTGTGGCGGATTCCATATCAATCGCAATGGCCCGAGATTGATTGAGCTGCACGGCTTTTTCCTCAAACATAAGCTCCCAATTTCGGTCATCGGTTGTGACAACCGTACCTGTCCGGAGGTGTTTTTTAATATCCGTACCATTAAGGCCTGTCTCTTCTTGTACGGCAGAGGTCAGGGCGACTTGAACTTCGGCAATGGTCGGAAGCGGTATGTTGCTGGGCAATACATGATCGAGCACATGGTCATCACGCAGATAGGCGTGGGCGAGAACATAATCCCCGAGCCGCTGCGTGCGGCGAAGCGCGCCGCAATGCCCAATCATCAACCAGACATGCGGACGCAGGACGGCTAAATGATCGGTTATTGTTTTCGCATTTGACGGCCCGACACCGATATTAACAAGTGTAATGCCTTGCTGCCCTTCTCGTACAAGGTGATAGGCGGGCATTTGCGGCATTTTTACGGGCAAGGGGCCAGAGGGCACGCCGTCTTTGCGCGTTATCCGGTTGCCGGGTTCGACAAGGCAGTCTGCGCGGCCTTCATGGACCTCTTTAAGGCTATGCTCGACAAATTCATCAACATAACGCTGATAATTCGTGAACAGGATAAAGGGCTGGAAATGTTCCGGCGCGGTTGCCGAATAATGCCGTATCCGGTGCAGGGAATAATCTGTACGTTCAGCGGTAAAAAGCGATAGCGGCATAGCAGCGCCGCGGTTTAAAATTTCTTTGCCATCAACAATCGCATCATTTGTTGTCACAAGGCTTGGCGTGAAGAAATGCGTTTCTAGCTTTGTTTTATCGTCAAACGACAGATTCGCGCTCGCGCGCTCCAGGGCAAACGATAGCGGAATAGGTTTGTCTGATAATTTAACATAAATTTTAGCGCTGAATGTCTTGCAAATCTTTGAAAGCTGCTTGATAAAATAATCACGAAATAAAGCAGGATTTGTAACGGTTGTTGTAAACACATGTTCTGTCGCAACGCGGCCCAAAGCGAGATTGCTCGTCATTACGGCTTCATGAGCGGGAATTTCGACCCGTAATTCAGGGTAATAACCATGGGTTTCATCATTAGCGCCGAGTTTACCCGCTGCAAAACGGTCAAACCGGTTTTTCACAACCTCGATTTGTGCAGCGTAGAGCGTAATTAACGCCTCGACAGCCTCATCGGGGCTGATAAGTGGATTTACCTGTTTGGGGCTCATATTCTTGTCCGTATCGTTATTTAGAGCATTTTTTATGGGCGGGTCATTGACTCGCTTTTCACATAAAGACAAGAGTAGCATCATTCATTAGTATTTTTATAACAATAAGCAAAAATTGCGGGGATTAAAAATGACAACGTTATCAACGGAGGCGCTAGGCGATTCCATTCGGCCCAATAGGCTGTTTCTTTTAAGCTGTATTTCACTTGTCGTGACAGCCATGACCTTCGCAATTCGGGCCGGCATATTAGGTGAACTTAGCACTGAATTTAGCCTTAGCGGCGCGCAGCTTGGCTGGGTTAATTCAATGGCCTTTTTGGGCTTTCCCGTTGCCATGGTGCTTTTGGGCTATCTTTATAATAAGCTTGGGCCGCGCTTAATTATGATCCTTGCCTTTATCGGGCATTTGCTAGGGTTGGGACTGACGATTATAGCAGGCGGTTTTGTTGGGCTTCTTGTGTCGACCTTTTTTATTGGCTTTGCTAACGGCGCGGTTGAAGCGGCCTGTAATCCTATGATTGCGCAAATGTATGAGGATCAGAAAACAAAATGGCTCAACCGCTTTCATGTCTGGTTTCCCGGCGGCATTGTGATTGGCGCTTTAGTTTCTAAAGTCATGACCGATATGAATATGGGCTGGCAAATGCAAATTGCCATCATGATTATTCCGACCTTCATCTATGGCTATATGATCTTTACGACAAAATTCCCGAAGTCTGCGGATAGCTATAACGGGCAAGTCAGTGATCTGGCGATTTTAATTGCGATTATTGGCCTCATGATTTTGATTGGCACGCCAAATGCTCTAACGGGAGCGTTGCCGGGAGGAATATTTATTCCGCTGGCCTTGATACTTGCTGTGTCATTTCTTCTGGTTAAGCGCCTTGGCGGGACAACACGGGACGGCGCGCTGTTATCTGTGATGATGGTTTTAATGACGATTACGGCCACATCAGAATTAGGGACTCAGCAATGGGTTGGCAGTATTTTGGGCGAGTCGGGCGCATCCCCTATGATTATCCTTGCGCTCGCGACGGGATTAATGGCCGTTGGGCGTTATTTTGCTGGCCCTGTTATTCATGCGCTTAATCCGCTGGGCGTTTTGCTGATGTCAGCGGTCATTACAACATTGGGCATTTTCCTCCTCAGCACCACGACGGGCGGTATGGTCTATGTCGCTACGATTGTCTTTGCATTGGGCGTTTGTTATTTTTGGCCAACCATGGTCGGTGTTGTGGGTGAGTATATACCCCGCACGGGGGCCTTGGGTATGTCACTTGTTGGCGGAGCGGGCCTCTTTGGCCTGTCGCTTTGGCAGCCTATTATTGGCGGCTGGATTGACGCGAATAAAGCAGAGGCCGTGGCGCAGGGCGCAAATGATAAAGCTGCGGATTTGATTGCAGGCCAAGCGACGCTGGGGCAATTAATGATGTTCCCCGCCGTCTTGATCGTTTGTTTTGGTGTTTTATACGCGATGAAAAAGTGGATTTCCGCAACAGCCGAATAAAATTACGGCAAATCGTGGGATATATCCCTTAAAAATACAGTTAAAACCTCCTTTTTTCAGAAAAGGGGGTTTATTTTTGTGAAAAATACAGTATTTGCACATGGAACCTTAATTAAAGTGGGAGCTTGCCCATGAGTCTTATATCTGAATTTATTTTACGCGCTGAAAAATACGCGGAGAAAACGGGACAGAGTCTCTCTACTCTATCGCGTAAATTGCTAAATGATGGCAAGGGCTTGTCGCGTCTGAAAGACGGCGGGCAATGTACGCTTAAAACGCTCGAAACGGCCGTGGCCAAGCTCGATGCTTTGGAAGCAGGTGATGCAGGCCTTGATACACTTGATATGAGCCATCTTGACCGCCTCGAAGCGGAAAGTATTCATATTATGCGTGAAGTTGCGGCGCAGTGCGAAAACCCCGTGATGCTTTACTCTGTGGGTAAAGATAGCTCTGTGATGTTACATCTTGCAGAGAAAGCGTTTTTCCCCTCCCGTCCACCTTTCCCTTTGATGCATGTTGATACAACGTGGAAATTCGGCGAAATGATCGAATTTCGTGACCGCCGCGCCAAAGAAGTTGGCATGGATTTGATCGTCCATATTAATGAAGAGGGTGTGAAGGACGGCGTTGGCCCGTTCACACATGGCTCGGCTGTCCATACAGATATTATGAAAACTCAAGGGCTGAAACAGGCTTTGGATAAATATAAGTTTGACGCGGCCTTTGGCGGCGCGCGCCGTGATGAAGAAAAGTCACGCGCGAAAGAACGCATTTTCTCTTTCCGTACAGAGCAGCACCGCTGGGATCCAAAAAACCAACGTCCAGAGATTTGGAATGTTTACAACACGCGCGTCCACAAGGGCGAGAGCATGCGGGTCTTTCCTTTATCAAATTGGACGGAGCTGGATATTTGGCAATATATCTACCGCGAAAAAATTCAAATTCCAGAGCTTTACCTCTCTGCACAGCGTCCTGTTGTAGAGCGCGACGGTGTTTTAATCATGGTTGATGATGAGCGCATGCCGCTTAAAGAGGGTGAAGTGCCGATGATGAAAAACGTTCGTTTCCGGACATTAGGTTGTTACCCGCTAACGGGCGCCGTTGAAAGCGATGCGGATACGCTGCCAGAGGTTATTCAGGAAATGTTATTAGCGACGACATCAGAGCGTCAAGGCCGCGTTATCGATTCGGATGCTGGGGCTTCCATGGAACAGAAAAAAGAAGAGGGGTATTTCTAATGGCCCACCTTGATGATCTTATTGCAACCGATATTCTCGGTTATTTAACGGCGCAGGAAAATAAGTCTTTCTTGCGGTTTATCACCTGCGGCTCTGTTGATGATGGGAAGTCAACACTGATTGGGCGCTTGTTGTATGATTCAAAACTGATTTATGAAGATCAGCTCGCCTCTATCGAAAAAGATAGTAAAAAATCTGGCACGCAAGACGGCGGCATGGATTTGGCGCTCCTTGTTGATGGTTTGGCTGCGGAGCGAGAGCAGGGCATTACGATTGATGTCGCCTATCGTTTCTTCTCTACGGATAAGCGTAAATTTATCGTTGCTGATACGCCGGGCCATGAGCAATATACACGCAATATGGCAACAGGCGCGTCAACGGCGGATGTTGCAATTCTTTTAATTGACTCGCGCTACGGCGTGCAGGTGCAAACGCGCCGTCATGCCTTTATTGCCTCGCTTCTTGGCATTAAACATGTCGTTGTTGCCGTCAATAAAATGGATCTCAATGATTTCTCCCAAGAAGTCTTCAATAATATTGAAGTTGATTTCCGTGATTTCGCTAAAGACCTCAATTTCAAAGAAATCATGTGTATTCCAATGTCTGCGCTGGATGGGGATAATGTCACAACGAAATCTGATCGCTCGAGCTGGTATAAAGGCCCGTCTTTATTGCAATATCTCGAAGAGGTTGATGTTGATAATCATACGCTTGAATCGCCTTTCCGTCTGCCTGTGCAATGGGTGAATCGGCCTAATCTCGATTTTCGCGGTTTTTCCGGTACGATTGCGGCGGGTGTTGTTAAAGTCGGCGATCCTGTCACCGTTATTCCGTCGGGCAAAAGCTCTAAAGTTAAGTCAATCGTGACCTATAGCGGGGAGCTTGATGCGGCCCGTGAAGATATGGCGATTACATTGACCCTTGAAGACGAGATTGACATTTCGCGCGGCGATGTGATTTGCCACTCGGGACAGGAAAGCGAACATGCTGACCAACTCCAAGCTCATATCTTATGGATGAGCGAAAAAGAGCTATATCCTGGGCGTCAATATATTTTGAAAACAGGAAATAAAAGCGTTCCTGCGAGTATTACAGCTTTAAAACATCAGATTGATGTCAATGATCTCTCGCAAAGTTCAGCCAAAACTTTGGAGCTAAATGAGATTGGTGTTTGTAACCTCTCTTTAGGCGCGCCTGTCGCTTTTGATAGTTATAATGATAATCGTAATACAGGTAATTTCATCCTTATTGATCGTCAGACCAATGCGACTGTCGGACTCGGCATGGTTGATTTTGCCTTGCGCCGCTCCGGTAATGTGACGTGGCAAAATATGACGGTTGACCGCGAAGCCCGCGCTGAGATTAAAAATCAAAAACCTGTTTTATTATGGTTTACAGGGTTATCGGGTTCAGGAAAATCCACAATATCAAGCCTTGTTGAGAAGCGTTTGCTTGATTTAGGCCGGCATACTTATGTCTTAGATGGTGATAATATGCGCCATGGCCTAAATCGTGATCTTGGATTCACGAAAGCGGACAGAATCGAAAATATGCGCCGCATTGGCGATGTCTCTTCGCTTATGGTCGATGCTGGACTGATTACACTCGCCGCATTTATTTCGCCATATCGTCAAGAACGCCAGGCTATTCGTGACCTCGTCGGTGAGGGTAATTTTGTCGAGATTTTCGTCAACACGCCTTTAGAAGTCTGTGAAGACCGCGATGTTAAAGGACTTTATGCCAAGGCACGGCGTGGTGAGCTGAAGAATTTCACGGGAATTGATTCTGAATATCAAGACCCTGAAACGCCTGATATTGACCTTAAAACAACTGAAATTACAGCCGAGCAGGCGGCTGAGCGCGTTGTTCAATATCTTCAAGAGCGAGGATATTTGCATAGAGACGCCGAATAGGTACACTGCCTTTATGGCTGATTTTGATGTCTTTAACGGCGATGCAGATGGGATTTGCTCCCTTTTACAGCTTCGGCTGAATGATCCGCGCCCCGATGTGCAGCTTGTAACGGGCCGAAAGCGCGATATTGCGCTTTTAGCCCGCGTTGAAGCGGGGGCGGGCGATCGGGTCACTGTGCTGGATGTGTCGATGCGTAATAATGCGGCTGACCTGCAACGTCTTTTAGACAATGGCGCGTCTGTCTTTTATGCCGACCATCATAATGCGGGCGAGACACCGCTGAGCCATAGCAATCTTGAGGCGCATATTAATCTAGCGCCCGAGATGTGCACGGCGGTGATTATTAACAGCCTCTTGCGCGGGGCCTTTTTAGGCTGGGCCGCTGTCGGGGCTTATGGGGATAATTTCCCAGCCCTCGCAGGCCGCATTTCGAGCGGGCAAAATTATGACCTATCTGCTTTAGAGCGTCTGGGCATCTTATTGAATTATAACGGTTACGGCGCATCATTAGAGGATCTTCATATCCACCCTGCTGCGCTGTATCGGGCGTGCCTTCCTTATAAAACGCCCGAAGAGTTCCTGAGCGCAAAAACGGATGTGTATGCTATGCTTGATGCAGGATATGAGTCTGACTTTACCGTTGCAAAATCGGCTAAGCCGCTATTGGAGACAGCCGCCGTAAAGGCGCTGCTTCTTCCAGACGCGGCCAGTTCTCGGCGTGTATCTGGCGTTTATGGGAACCAGCTTGCGCAGGCTTTTCCAGACCGCGCCCATGCTGTGCTGACCCGAAATGGGGCTAGCTATACTGTCTCTGTGCGGGCGCCGCTATCACGGCGTAAAGGCGCGGACAGGCTTTGCTTGCAGTTTGAAACAGGCGGCGGACGGGCAGCGGCAGCGGGGATAAACCGCCTTGAAGATCACGATCTTGACCGCTTCTTGGAGGCCTTCCAATTACATTTTGAATAGGCAGTGTTCATGACCTCACCGTCATATCACGAAAATTTAGCTTTATAATCGCGGTAATTTCCTTATTTATGCACTAAGTTTCATATAAAGAGGAGGCCGCCATGCGCGAAGCCGTTATTGTATCAACTGCCAGAACCCCTATTGGGCGCGCTTATCGCGGCGCTTTTAATGCAACGCCGTCACCTACGCTCGCTGCGCATTGTATTGATGAGGCGGTAAAGCGCGCCGGAATCGACGGCGGGGAGGTTGATGACGTGATTATGGGCTGCGCGATGCAGCAAGGCGTTCAGGTCACGATTGGCCGAAATGCTGTTCTAGCCTCAAATTTGCCCGTCACCGTTGCGGCGCAGTCTTTAGACCGTCAATGCTCATCTGGCATGATGGCCATTGGTATCGCCGCGAAACAGATCATATGTGACGGCCATCAAATTGCCATTGGCGGCGGCGTTGAGAGCATCTCTATGGTTCAAACACATGATATGCGGATTGCGCCTGACCCCAATGTTATTGCTAAACATCCGCAGGCCTATATTCAAATGATTGACACGGCCGAAATTGTTGCCAAACGCTACGGCATCTCGCGTGAGGCGCAGGACGCTTATGCCCTACAGTCTCAGCAGCGCACACATGCGGCGCAGCAAGCGGGCGCGTTCAATGATGAAATTATTGCGCTTCCGTCAACGATGATGGTCAAGAATAAGGAAACAGGCGAGATTTCAAAAACGGATACGGTTCTGGAAAAAGATGAAGGCAATCGCCCCGGCACAACGCTTGACGGGTTATCGGGCCTTAAAGCTGTTCGTGGGCCTGACGCCTTTATTACCGCAGGTAATGCCTCGCAGCTCTCGGACGGGGCGTCTGTCTCTGTGCTTATGGAGCGTAAAGAGGCTGAGCGGCGCGGCCTGAGCCCGCTGGGCATTTACCGCGGAATGGCCGTCGCGGGGTTAGAGCCTGAAGAAATGGGCATTGGCCCCGTTTACGCAATTCCGAAGCTTTTGAAAGCCAATGGTCTTAAGATGGATGATATTGACCTCTGGGAGCTTAACGAAGCTTTTGCTGTGCAGGTTTTATATTGCCGCGATAAACTTGGTATTCCAAATGAGCGTATGAATGTTAATGGCGGCGCGATTTCTGTTGGGCATCCTTATGGGATGAGCGGCGCGCGTATGTTGGCGCATGCCCTTATTGAAGGCAAACGCCGCGGCGCGAAATATGTTGTCAGCACCATGTGTGTTGGCGGCGGTATGGGCGCGGCAGGACTTTTTGAAGTCGCTTAAATAAAAATTGGAAGAATATAATGTCAGAGATTAAATTTGATAACAGGGTCGCGATTGTAACAGGCGCAGGCGGCGGTCTTGGCCGTACCCATGCTTTAGCGCTTGCTAAACGCGGCGTAAAAATTGTCGTAAATGATCTGGGCGGCAGTGTCAGAGGCGAGGGCGGGTCTGTCAGCGCAGCGCAAAAAGTTGTCGACGAAATTAAAGCCCTTGGCGGCGAAGCCATTGCGAATGGCGCCAATGTCACAAACCGCGAACAGGTTGCCGACATGGTCACGCAGGCGATTGATGCTTTTGGTAAAGTTGATATTCTTGTCAATAATGCGGGTATTTTACGCGATAAATCTTTTGCTAAAATGGAGCTTGATGATTTCCAAATGGTGATGGATGTCCACCTTATGGGCTCTGTGAATTGCACCAAAGCCGTCTGGGGACATATGCGTGAGCGTGAGTATGGCCGGATTGTTATGACAAGCTCGTCCTCTGGTCTTTATGGTAATTTTGGACAGGCGAATTACGGCGCAGCAAAAATGGCGCTTGTTGGCTTGATGAATACCCTTCATTTGGAAGGTGTCCGCAAAGGCATCCATACAAATTGCCTCGCGCCAGTTGCGTGGACGCGCATGACGTCTGATTTGTTTCCGCCGGAATCCGAAGCCCTTTTCAAGACTGAATATGTCTCAGAAGGCCTTGTCTTTTTGTGTAACGATAATGCGCCGTCTCGGCTTGTATTAGCCGCAGGGGCGCGGGGCTTTGCAGCGGCGAAAATCTATGAAACGCCCGGCGTGTCATTTGGCAGCGGCGATATTACCGCTGATAATGTTGCGGCGAATATTGACGCGATTATGGATGCGCATGGACAAGAAGAATTTGATAATGGCGGCTTGCAAGGCGCTAAATTCGCCGGACGTGCGATGTCATAGGGCGGCTGTTTTCAAGCTGTTCTCACGTCATCTTGACTTTTAAATCTTTGCAAAGACTGCCACATAGCGTGGCAGTCTTTTTTATAGGAACAGGTTATGCCAAGTGAAAAAGTAGAGTTTAAAGGTGCCTTTGGAGATATATTATCTGCGAAGATAGATTATCCTGATAGTGGTAAAGTGCGCTCTTGGGTGCTGTTTGCTCATGGATTTTCTATTGGGAAAGACCTTAAGCCGATCCGGACGATTTCAAAGGCCTTGGTGGAAGATGGCTACGGCATGCTCCGTTTTGATTTTACAGGGTTAGGGCAATCGGGCGGAGATTTTTCTAATACGAACTTTACCTCTAATTGCGATGATATTCGCGCGGCGGGACGGTTCTTGGCCGAGAATTATACGGCCCCCTGCGTCTTAATCGGGCATAGTTTTGGCGGCACAGCGGCGCTTAAAGTTGCGGATGAAATCCCGAGTGTAAAAGCCGTTGCAACGATTGGCTCCCCTTGCGATACCACACATATTGTCCATCAATTTGGTGATAAACTTGAAGAAATTCACGAAGAAGGTGAAGCCAAGGTTTTATTGGCGGGGCGTCCCTTTGTGATTAAAGAGCAATTTTTAGATGATATTGGCAATCAGGACATTGCCAGAGAAATTCAAAACCTTGATGTGGCTTTAATGATCTTTCATTCCCCGCAGGATAGAGTCGTAAGTATTGATAATGCCGCCCATATTTATATGAAAGCCCATCATCCCAAAAGCTTTGTCTCGCTGGATGGGGCCGATCATTTATTGCTGCGTAATTCCAAAGACGCCGAATATGTAGCCCACGTGCTTACGGCTTGGGCGGAGCGTTATATTTAAGAGCTTAATCATTTTTTGAACTTTTTGAGTTACTGCTAAACCTTAAGTTAAAGGGATGCAGTGTGACTAAAACGATTTCAACTCAGAATAGAGCGGTTTCGCCGCGGCCTTTTTTTGCGTCCCTTGACGGCTTTAGAGGGCTATTGGCGCTTTTTGTTGCCATCCACCATACGCATTGGTTTTCATATATGAACTACGGCACTTTCATTAGTGAAGGCTTTGTCTTGATTGACCTCTTTTTCGTCTTTTCAGGGTTTTTACTCTACCGGCTCTATGGACATAATTTGCACTCGGGAGCCGATGTCGCTGATTTTGTAAAGCGTAGGTTTGCGCGGCTTTATCCGATTCATTTATTTATGCTCTTCGGATTTGTCTTATTTAATCTGTTTCGTCTCTGGGGCTATAATTCAGGCTTTATATACCTTGATCCAGGCGACAAGATGCCCTTTGTCGAAGGCGCGGATGATAGCTGGGCGGCCATTTTATCGCATATATTTCTCCTACATTCCTTAGGCATACATGACAGCCTTACCTTTAATTGGCCGAGCTGGACGATTAGTGCAGAATTTTATGTATATTTTATTTTTGCGGCAATTATTTTGTTCTTTAAGCCTAATAAAGCGTGGCAAATGGCTGTACTCGCGGCTTTTGTTGGCGTCATTTATTACGGCTTGTCACGTGTAGCAAATAATATGAACATCACTTATGATTATGGGTTTTGGCGCTGTTTGGCAGGGTTTCTAACAGGCGTTATCGGCGCGTGGATGTATATGCGTAATGAGCATCTAAGGGAGCGGATTACGCCGTTTGTTTGGACATTACTCGAAGTGTTTGCCCTATGTTTATATTTAAGTTTTACGCTTGTTTTTTTAGGTAAATCTCAATTTTTTATTGGGCCTGTTGCCTTGTTATTTGTCTTTATATTTGCTTATGACGGGGGGCTAATATCAAAATTTATGTCAAATAAGCTATTTAGCTACCTCGCAAAAATTTCTTATTCCGTCTATATGACCCATGCTTTAATTGCCGTCTTATTCGATATTTTAGCTAAGCGGTTTTTCTCGGCTTATGTCAAATCTTACACAGAGGTGGGGGGAATAGGCGGCGATGTTTACATTGTTATATATCTTTTGTTTGTTATCTTGGTGTCTCACATTACATGGCGCGTGGTTGAAGGTTACGGCGGGCGTTGGTTGAGCCGCGCTCTGAAGATTCGCCGCCGCAGTAAGGTTGCCGCAAAGGTTGCCGCAACCGCATAATCCAGCTTGCAGGCTCGTAGATAAAGCGTTATGCGCTTTGCCTAAAGAGGATGCTATGACTGAAACGCGATATGACAAGCTAGATCAACTTGGTGCGCAGGGCGGCCTTCCGCCCTCGCCTGATGAGGCGGTGCTAGAGCGCGTCAAAAACCCCTGTGATGAAGATTATATGATCCGCTTGGTTGCGCCGGAATTTACGTCTATTTGTCCCGTAACGGGCCAACCCGATTTTGCGCATCTTGTGCTAGACTATATTCCGGATGAATGGATAGTCGAATCAAAGGCTTACAAGCTTTTCCTCGGAAGCTTTCGTAATCATGGTGATTTTCATGAAGCCTGCACGACGGGTATTGCGCAGCGCATTGTCAAAGAAATTGCTCCGAAATGGCTGCGTATTGGCGGCTATTGGTATCCGCGCGGCGGGATTCCGATTGATGTGTTTTATCAATATGGAACCGCGCCGAAACAGGTTTGGATACCGGAACAAGGCGTCGCCTCCTATAGAGGCCGCGGCTAGCTACCTTAAAAGTAATTGTAATGTTTTTAACAAGACTGTGACTGGTCTTGCGCAATTAAGCCTTTTATTATGACGGCGAAGCCCCTATCTAAGGCTCAGAATAAAGGAGTGGGCTTGTAATGGCACATATTAATCTTGCAACAGACCAGAGTGCGAGTGACGATATTTGGGATCGTCTTCGTCAAGAAGCGGCACAATTTTCTACACGTGAGCCGGCTTTATCATCTTTACTTTACGCCGCGATATTAGATCAAGATTCGTTTGCGCATGGGCTTGTGAACCATTTAGCGACAAAGCTCAGCACCAATGATTTATCACCGCTTAAGCTGCGAAAAGTCCTTGATGATGTCGCGCAACTAGACCTCGAAATTGTCAGAAATGCCGAAAAGGACCTCAGAGCCACGTGTGAGCGTGATCCGGCGTGCCAGTCTTTTTTACAGGCGTTTCTATATTTCAAAGGATTTTTGGCTATTCAAACCCATCGTTTTGCTCATTCCCTATATAAAGCGGATCGCCGCTTGATGGCATTTTATTTGCAAAACCGTTCAACCGAACTTTTCGGTGTCGACATTAACCCCGCAGCCAAAATTGGTCACGGCATTATGCTCGATCACGCGACAGGATTTGTCGTTGGCGAGACGGCAATTATTGGAAATGATTGCTCTATCCTTCAAGGCGTTACGCTAGGCGGGACAGGGAAGTCGAGTGAAGATCGTCACCCCAAAATTGGCAATCAAGTCTTGATTGGAGCGGGCGCGAGCATCTTGGGGAATATTAAAATTGGCGACGGCGCTAAAATTGCTGCGGGATCAGTGGTGCTGAAAGCCGTTCCCGAAAAATGTACTGTGGCCGGCGTTCCGGCGAAACCGATTGGCGGGCCGTGCTGCGGAAACCCTGCCGG
>CAZEOD010000014.1:14091-57336 GCA_964513675.1 uncultured Caulobacterales bacterium
GATTATAAGTCATGACCCCCCAGCAAATTGTCAATGTTAGAAATTATCTATGTAAACGCTTTGCCACTGAGGCGATCACGATTAAGCCGCGTAAGGTTCAAGATAGTGTTGAAGTCTATCTGAATGATGAAATTCTCGGCCTTATGTATATTGATGATGAAGATAAGGATGATATTTCATATGATTTGAATATTAGTATCCTCCAGCAAGATTTAGACGATCTTTAATCCATGACTGTTTACGCGATTGGTGACACAGCGCCGCAAATTCATGCGGCGGCTTATGTTGCGCCTACGGCGGATGTTATGGGTAACGTCAGGCTTGAGGACGGCGCCTCTGTCTGGTTCGGCGCTGTACTTCGCGGTGATAATGATCTGATCCATGTCGGCAAATCCTCTAATGTTCAAGATAACGCGGTTCTACATACGGACCCCGGTGTGCCGCTAATGATTGGCGAGGGCGTGACGATCGGCCACCGCGTTATGCTCCATGGCTGCACGATTGGGGATAATACACTGATCGGGATTGGCGCGACGATTTTGAATAATGCCAAGATTGGCAAAAACTGTATTATTGGCGCCCATGCTCTGATTACCGAGGGCAAAGAGATTCCAGATAATTCAATGGTTGTTGGCGCGCCGGGCCGGGTCATCCGCACGCTAAGTGATGAGCAAATCGCGATGCTCCGCATGAGTGCAGCTATTTATGTTAAAAATGCAGCCCGCTTTAAAGCTGAGCTGAAAGCGATCTAGCGCTTTAAATCTTGCCAAATTTGGCGAATACGGTCGTCCAAATCGGCTCCAATATTCTCCCACGCCTGTTGATTGGCAAAACAATCATGAATGAAAAGGCGGTCGCGTTTAGCAAGCGTCTTAGACAAAGCTGCGTTTATCTCTTGCAGCTCATGCGTACCCTTTAAGAGCCAAACCGTATCGCCAATACGCTGCACATGCCCAAAGCTTTGAAGGCTGCGCAAGAAACGCATGCCTGTCTGCGGATTAATTTCAGCCATCACGAGGAATAAATTTTCCTGCGGGCTATCTGGCTTCGGCGCGCGGTAACCGGCGCTTGGCGAATAAGGCTCGGCCTGCGGCGCGGCTGTTATCGGCGCGGGCTGAGTTTGAGGGGCTTGCGCCTGCATAGCTGCTTGCACCCAATGCTGAAAATTAGGGAATTGCACGGCGGGTAAAAACCCATTTTGCGGATGTTTGGAGATTAATGAGCTTTCAATGACGCGGCCTTCGCCGACAAAATTGACCATATATGCGCTGCCGTAAGGGCCATAGCTCTGGTTATCCACCAGCACATACCATAATTCGTCTACATAAGCTGTCATACTCCACCGTAACGAGGTTTGACGTGAAGCAAAACAGGTAAATCACGGCTATTGCTGTGTTTTTACCGTTTCGCTCTTTCATGATAAGGCAAGAGGGCTTATTTAAAAGTCATGACCGATGAACCCATGCTCAATATTCGCGAAAAAGCGCCGCTTATTATTATGGGCGGGCTCATTGCAGCCCATATTCTTCGGGTTTTAATGCCGCAGTCCCTTTTTGCTCCGTTACAGCCGTGGCTTATTTTAGCGCCCATAAATGTGGACGCGATCTCAGTTCCGCAAAAGCTTATATCCCTGCTTGGGCATGGGCTATTACATGCTGATTTTAGTCATTTGCTGATGAACGGCTTTATGATTGTCGCCTTTGGTATTGTAACGCTGACAGGATTAAGGGCCAATGTGACCATACGCCCGCAAATTTTTTCGCCTGTTCAAAAGTTTTACTTAATATTTTACGCGGGCATTATTGGCGGCGGATTATTCCAATGGGCGTGGTGGTCACTCAGCGGGCAATTTGCCGTTGCTTTGGGGGCATCGGGCGGAGGCTCTGCATTATTTGCAACCATGGCCTATGCGATTGGCGGGCGAGATAGATTGTTAAAATTTGGCCTTGGGTGGTGCGTGATTAATTTCATTTTTGCTTTTGCCGGCCCGTCATTTGGTTTTAACATCGCGTGGGCCGCCCATCTCGGCGGCTTTGCTGTCGGCGCTATATTTGCGCTTTACTGGGTCAGGCCCAAAAGTGCTGATTTCAAACTAAACTGATACGGTATAAAGTCACCGTTAATATCTACTCCGGCCAGCCGCGCAGGCCCATTGGCGCGTATATGCCATATTGCTCTTAAGCTCTCCGGCGGCGCGGCAGAGAGCTTTACCGCCATAGTGTCGGGTAAGCTCAGAATTTCAGTGTTATAGCGAATTTTATATTCGGTTCCGCGAATTTCAATAACATCGCCGGATATATAAAAACTACCATCTTGCGGGCTATTTGAGGGTAGAGTGCCTTGCCGCGTGACCAAATAAGGATAGGCCGTTTGCTCGGGCCCCGGCGTGAGATATATATTTACTTTGGTCAGCTGCGCCTTAATAGGCGATACAAGATCTGTTTGGTCGATATTATTCAGCGGTGTTTCATAGGTTAGAACCCTGCCTTCTAGGCGGTAATCCGTTATTGGCGTGGCCAAGACGTTATCTGTCTCAAGCGGCAGATATTGCAAACATAACATCGCGAGAGGAAAACCTATAAGGGCGAGGATTGCGAGGCCATAACGCAGCATTATAGGGCCTGCGGGCGCGGCGAGTAAGGCGCATCATTGGCATGAGGCTGTTGCTGTTTTGAAGCCTTCATCGGGCGGTAAACATCAGTGCGTTGCTGAAATTCGGCTCTGCGTTTATGGCTCACAGATAGGCCGAAAATTGTCACTAAAGCCGAAATGCCCGAAATGAATAATAACTCTGAATTGTCATCGGAAATAAGAACGAAACTTCCAATTAGCGCAAGAATAAGGATGAAGCTCAATATAATACATCCTGTATGTCCATATCGAATGGCCGAGGCGAATTTATTAGCCGTCATAACCGATAATCCGCCAAGTAAAACCATAGCTAGAATCATATAAATAGCGCCAATATTATTGGTATTCGTTATGGCGGCTTGGGCAAGAAAATAATGACTTGCGGCCAAGCTTGAAATCAATAGCGCGCCAATAAGGCGGCGCGAAAGACTGTGAGACAGGCGTGTTCGCCGAAAGAGAGCCGTTGCAAATAACATAAGACTGCCTGCAATCAGGCCAAGCTGCCAAATAAAACTCATTAGGGGGGATGCGCTTGTCTCGCTTATGCCTAAGGCCGACGGCGGCATAAGCCAAAGCCCAACCGCAGCCAATGTGCATGACATCAAAGCAAACCAGCTAAACAGCGCTATGCCGCGGCTGTTGTCTTGAGCCCAAATATGAAAAGGATGCGTTGAGGAGATATATAGCAAACCCGTTAAAACCGTCAGAGCGCTTATGATAAAGGGCGGAGAGGTCAGGCCGCTCATGGCAGCCATAACAAGCGCGCTGAGGCCCCATCCATATATGACGAGTTGTGATAATCGGCGGCTAAATCCGTCATTTAAGGTTTGCGCCGTGATGATCTGCAATCCCGTAATAATCAGCAGGCCCCAAAGGCTCGGCCCAAATCTGACGCTGCCTGTGTAAACTGCATAAGCCCAAAATACTGTCAGGGCGATAGAGATGATTAAGGCGAGGCGGCTGCGTAAACTCCACGCGGAGATAAGGGCGATGAGGGATGTTGATATCCAGAAACTTGCATTGGACGGGTTAAAAACATCAAGGCCAAAATTTTGCGCAAGCGTGATTGTCAGGCCAAAACAGACCAAGAGCGCCGTTAATATACAGAGAGCCTGTAGCCTATAAGCCCCTTTGCGCTCAGATAAAGCTGCCCCGATGAGAGCCATAATTATAAGCGCCGTAAACCCTAACAGGCGGCTAGCGGCGACGGAACTTGTCAAAGATAAGTAAGCCGTTAGGAGGCTGACGGCCAATAAAGTCAACGCTCCGATCATAGCCCAAGGGCGCGCTGACGGCGGGACATTTGGCGGGGGTGTTTGGCGGCGGCGAGAGCTATGGTGTGGCGGCCTAGCCGTGTCTTTAGGTCTTTGCCGCTCTATATGATTATGTGACGTTTTAAGAAAATCGTTAAAGCCCATGCGGTCATCACGGCCAAGCTTTTCGGCTTCACCGTTATCATTTGCAATATATGATCTGTTCTCCAAGCCCATAATTGCGAATCTAATCAGGGCTAAGGCTTTTATATAGCCTGCACACTCTTGAGGCGAAAATATCAGGCTTTAGCAGACGGCGTTCCCCCGGGAAGATGTGTCAGCGTTTCTATGACAGAATGGATAAGGGGAACTTCATGCTGCATCGCGCGGTAGCCGCGCTCAATCAACTCATCAGCCTTGGTAAATTCGAGCATGCCAATATGGCCAATGCGCGGCGCAATGAACACATCTGGCGGATCACCCGCTAATCTTGAGCGTGAAATTCTATCCATGACGATGTTGAGTGTGCCCATCATAACGCCGCCAAGTTTGGGGCCTTTTCCGGTGCCCCCAGACCCCAACATGCTTTTAAGAAGCAATCTATCGGGGCGTAGTTTATTGAGTGATTGCGAGGCGAGTGAAAAGGGGTCAATGCTGTCATTATCTTGTTCATCAAGATCAAATTCATGAGAGCTACCAATCGGGCCAAAGGCATCACCGTTAAGGCTAACGGCAATAACGATATGTGCACCCATAGCGCGGCAGGCCGAGACAGGAACAGGGTTCACGAGCGCGCCGTCAATCATATAGCGGCCATCAATTTTTATCGGCTCAAACGCGCCGGGCAGAGCGTAAGACGCGCGCACGGCCGGAACAATCGGCCCGTTTTGAAGCCAGACTTCATAGCCGGTTCTAAGGTCACAGGCGACAGCCGCATATTTACGGTCGAGATCTTCAATCCGTGTGTCGCCAAGATAATGCCGTAAGACCCGTGCAAGTCGCTCCCCGCGCATAAATCCGGCGCCGCCCCAGCGGACATCCATATAGCTCATCATGCGGCGGCGATTAAGTGCCCGCGCCCAATCTTCTAAAATATCTAATTTACCCGCTAAAAACACCCCGCCGACAAGGGCTCCGATCGAGGTGCCTGCAATAATATCGGGGCGTATGCCGGCCTCTATGAGCGCGCGTATCGCGCCAATATGCGCCCAACCGCGGGCGACGCCGCCGCCAAGAGCTAGGCCAATGGGCGGGGCGATTGCCTGTCCGTCTTTATCTCTTTGGGGCAGTAGCATATATCCCTCATGGTCTTGTGAATAGTCGCCGCAGATCGCGCTTAGCTTCGCATTAGTCTTAAGGGCTTATGCTCTATTTATCAAAATGAAAAACACATAAAGATATGCATGTTTGATAAGCTTATGACAGCGCCAATCCTTTGATGCGTGATAACTTTGATGCTGATGACATAAACGCCTTAGAACCGTCCGGCTGGCCCCGGAAAGACGACAGGTGTTTCGCTGCCGTCCTTGGCAACAGCAGATACGCCAAAGAAATAATTATCAATAACAAGATTAGTAAATTCCCATTCATTAACTTTGCCAATAAAGCGCGAATGTGTCCATTCCGCTTCGGTCGTTAAGCGCCAATGCACACGGTAGCCTGCGAGGTTGCTGCCATTATCCGGTGTTTCCCATGTGAGTTTGGCAGAGGGCTGCACTGCGCCGGACGCTTCAACATTTCGCGGGAAGGGCGGTGCGCCGGCCATGCCGGCCATTGTAATGGCATTTAGCGCCGTCAACTTAGCGGCATAATCTGCATCTACCCCCGCCATAGTATCACCATATGCGCGGCCATTTTCTGTGCGTAAATCTTGATGTTGGCGGTCATAATGCTCATGGGTTTCCATAATGCGAATACCCGGGATCCCGACTTGGTTAAAAGGGCGGTGATGTCCGCCGCGGCCAAAGCGGTCAAGGCGGTAAACCATCATTACGTCTAGGTTTGTTAAATATTGATCGGATTGAGATTTAATATAACGTGCCAGATTGCGCGAGGGACTATCAACTTCCCCGCCCGTGAAACGGCGCTGGCGCGCCTCGGCTTCGGTTTCATTTGCGCGGGTGCCTTCAGAGAAAACCCGGACAATCGAATTATCAATCACGCCGTCAATACCTGAAATATTTGAGATCATATCATTATTGAGAACGCCTTTAATGTTCCACCCTTCATTCTGGGCGTGTTTGGCCACAATTTCTCCGCCAAATAAGCCCTGTTCCTCGCCTGACAAACCCGCATAAATAATCGAGCCCGCATATTTGCGCTTGGATAAAACACGTGCAGCTTCGATAACGCCGGCCATACCGGAGGCATTATCATTTGCGCCGGGGCTATCCGATGTACCGTTAAGGGGGTCGGTCACGCGGCTGTCAATATCACCGGACATCATGACATAGCGGTTCGGGTCTATCTCCCCGCGCTGGATTGCAAGGACGCTGACGACATCTGTAGGATTAGGAATACGGCGCTCGCCAGAGATGGTGTCAGAGACGTAAATCACCTCAAGACAGCCGCCGCAATCGGCTGATATTTTCTCAAACTCAGCAAATATCCAGCGGCGGGCCGCGCCAATACCGCGGCTCTCGCTTTCTGTTTCCGATAATGTGTGGCGCGTTCCAAAATCAACCAATGTCTGAATATCAGACTGAATACGCGCAGCAGATGGTTCTATCGCAATATTATAGATATCTTGGACTTCGGACGGCGGCCCATAATTCGCATTTTGGGCTTGTGCGGAGCAGGCAAGAAGCGACACGGACGTCAAAATTAAGAATATTTGGCGCATGATTTATCCTATTATGGCTATTTTTAAGGCGGATAGCTTTTTCCGTTTAATGTTCATTTTCGCGATATGCCCTATGCGGTTTATGCACAGTTCCTTGCGCCAAAGATTTGATGGCTGCAAAAGTTGTCTGACATGGTCTTTTGCTATATAATTTATTATAGCTCTCATATTGACCTAATGCCGTTGATCGTTATGTCTGTCAACTTAATGGCCAATCTGCCCGCAAGACTGCTTTTTAGAGGCGTTTATCATGAAATATATTCTTTGCTTATCGACTGCTCTTATCATCACAGCCTGCACAGCGGCTAAGGCTGACCCCGCGATTGAGCGCGGCCTTAGTCTTTATTCGGATTTATGCGCAGGGTGCCACGGCGTAGGCTTGGGCGGCGCGAGCGCGCCTAGCCTTGCAGATAATAATTTTCAATATGGCGCGACGGATGAGAAAATTCTCGCTAATATTACAAATGGCATCGAAGAGGCCGGTATGCCCGCCTTTGGCGATGGATTAGACGCGCAGCAAAAACAAGACCTTTTAGCCTATATCCGAAATGGTTCAAAACTAAGCAAAGCGGCAACGGCGGTTGATGATGTTCCGAACGAAACAAGCGGCGTAAAAGTCGAAGATTTCATTACGGGTCTTGAAGCGCCTTGGGGCATCGCCTTTATACCCGGAACAACAGATTGGCTTGTGACGCAAAAAGCAGGACAATTACTCCATATCAGCGGGGATAAACGGACTGAAATTTCAGCCATACCGACTGTTAATTCTAGCGGGCAAGGCGGTCTTTTGGATGTTGCCTTTGATCCTGATTACGCAGAAAATGGCTGGGTGTATATGTCACTATCGGATCCGCTTGATAGCGACCCGTCAATGGCTATGACGATGATTGTTCGCGGTAAGATTATTGACGGTGCTTACACATCACAGGAAGTTTTATTTCAAGCGCGCGACGAAGATTACGTTAAAGGCGGGCGTCATTTTGGCTCTCGGATTACATTTGATAATGAGGGTCATTTATTCTTCTCGATTGGTGACCGCGGTATGAAAGACATGGCGCAGGATGTGACCTTGCCGGCCGGTAAAATATACAGACTTAACCGTGACGGCTCTATTCCGGCTGATAATCCGCTTGTCGGTGAGGCGGGCGCTTATGAAGGCATTTTCACCTATGGCAATCGTAATCCGCAAGGTCTTATTGTTCATCCCGAGACAGGTGTGTTGTGGGAAACCGAGCATGGGCCTAAAGGCGGTGACGAGCTAAATATTATCTCTTTGGGAAAGAATTATGGCTGGCCCGTAATTTCTTATGGCCGCAATTATAACGGAACTGTCTTAACACCGTTCACCGAAAAAGAGGGTATGGAGCAACCGATTAGCCAGTGGACGCCGTCTATCGCGGTTTGCGGTCTTGATGTTTATACAGGCGATCTATTCCCCGAATGGAAAGGCCGGCTCTTGGCAGGCGCGCTGAGATATAAGCAAATCCGTTTAATAGATGTTAGCGGAAATAGCTACGGCGGGGAGAGCATTATTCTTGAAAATGAAGGCCGCGTCCGCGATGTAACAACGGGGCCGGATGGTGCGATTTATGCTGCGCTTGAGAGTAAAATTGTCCGCTTATCGCCGAAATAATATAATCATTTTGCGCCGCGTTTAATCGTTTTTTAAAAGACCCAATTCGCGCAATAGCGGTAGAACGCCCACATCTCGATCAACGTGAAAGCTCTCAATTCCGAGCTTTCGCGCCGCGTCTATATTGGCCATTGTATCGTCAAAAAACCATATATCTTTGGGGTTTAGGCCCATATCTTCGAGCGTTATGTTCCAAGCTGCGGCCTGCGGTTTTGCCGCTTTAATTATATGCGAAGCATAAGCGCCGCCTTTAAAGACATCTATTATATTATGAGCGGCGCTGAGGTGGCTCCAATGGGATTCATTCGTATTGGACAGGCAGGCAATTTGAAATCTATGGCCAAGCTTTAAAAGCGCGCTGCGGGTTCCGTCATAGGGCGATTTTACCCATTGGTTCCAAAGCTGTGCGAATTGGTCTTTATTAAGATTGAGGTCAAAGACGTTATAGGCTGCGGCAAGAAAGTCATCCGTTGAGCAGGCTCCGATTTCATAGGCGTTGAAACAGGGCGTTTTGGCCATAATGGCCGAGACATCTGCTTCGCTTTGCCCCGTTAAACGCGAGATTTCTATAAGGCCGACCCAAGGTACAATAACTCCGCCGAGATCAAAGAGGAGCGCTTTCGGTAGCGGCCTCACGCTGCGGAGGCGGGGCGCGCACTGGCCATAGAATGCCAGCGGTGAAGATGGGTAAGACGACTATCAGGGGCCGCCTTCACCCAGCTTGAAAAATCAACGGTAACGAGCAGGGTGATATCGGCCAAAGAATAATGACCGCCTGATATAAATTCGCGGTCTTCAAGATGCTCATTCATGCGCGCATAAAAATCAGCGAGGCGCAAACGCCCACGTTCGGCGAGGGCCGGAATTTGCGGAAGATTAAGCGGCCCCGGCAAGCCGCGATCAACCATAGCTTTCGATGTATTACGCAGCATTTCAGCCACAGCCATTAAGCCTTCCATCTCGATACGGCTATTCCACTGCAAAACATCCGCCCGCGAGGCGGCGTCATGACCAATTAAGGGCGGTTCGGATGTCAGATTATTAACATAATCAGCAATCGCAAGATTTTCAGTCAGAACTTGCCCCGTCTCAAGCTTAAGGGCGGGGACGGTACGGCGCGGATTAACCGCAGTAAAACTATCGCTCATTTGCTCACCGGCGCGAAGGTCTATTTGTACGGCCGCGTAATCAATGCCTTTTTCGGCTAGAAAAATACGTGTGCGGCGCGGGCTAGGGGCGGGAGCAAAGTCATAAAGTGTTAGCATAATCATCTTTGTATTGGTTGATGTGTAATAAAAATAAACACGAATAAGCAGGGCTTATAAATTGCATAATTTCAATATATATATTTTATATATTACCGTATAAACGATTTGGAAGAAATAGCTTTTAACGCTAGGGACGTTTTATGAAAAAATTATATCTGTCTTTGATCGCTTTAACATGGCCGCTTTCAGCCGCCGCTCAGGATAACCCGGTGCCAGAGATTGATTTTGGCGCGCCCGAAGCGCTTGCCATCACTAGCGGTGATGTTGTGCATAATTTCGATGTTGAAATCGCGGATACAGACGCCAAGCAATCGCGGGGGCTTATGTTCCGTCAAGAGCTTGGTGATGATAAGGGCATGTTGTTTGAATTTTCCGCGCCAAAGGTGGCAACGATCTGGATGAAAAACACTGAAATTTCGCTGGATATTATCTTTATTCGCGAAAATGGGGAAATTGTTAAAATTGAACATTCAGCTCGTCCACAAACTTTACGTAGCGCATCATCTGAAGCTGTTGTCGCGGCTGTGCTTGAACTTGCCGGTGGCCGCGCGGCTGAATTGGGCCTTGAGCCGGGCCATGTCGTCTCGCACAGCTTTTTTTCAGGCGAATAAAGTTACAAAAGGACTGATTTTTTTTCAATTCATGTCTTGCGCTTTGAAGTGAAGCGGTTAAAAGACGGCTCCATTAGTCGGGGAGTAGCGCAGCCTGGTAGCGCATCTGTTTTGGGAACAGAGGGTCGCATGTTCGAATCATGTCTCCCCGACCATTTTTTCTTTATTATCGGCATTTTGCCTGTAATTCAGAGCCATAAATCGGCTTTGCCCCTGTATTATTGATGTAAGCGCCTGAAATAGTAAGGGTTTCATAAGACCTCGCCTGTAATGTCATGCCTGTATTGGGAGGATTTTATGGGGCATCAGCCGTCAACTGCAGCATCTGCTATCAGACAACAGCAAAGACCAATTGAAATTGGCCGCGTTGTTTCCGTCGAAGCCTCCAAAGTCACCATTAGCGTTAGCAAGAATTTAATTCGAAATAACCAGCTTAAAATGGCTCAAATCGGGACGATTTTGAAAATTGTCACACATGAATCGCTTGTCGTCGCCATGGTTACATCTCTTTCGGTCGAATCTGTTGATGATGAAGGTATGAGTGATGGCTGCGTGGCGACGCTCCGTATTATGGGGGAGCTATTCACGAATCACACAACGCGAGAGACAAAGTTTTTTCGCGGGGTGAAAACATTCCCTGTCCTTAATTCCGCTGTACAGCAAATTACGCCAAGTGAACTCACCCTTATTTTTGAAGCCGGCGATGATGAGGTCGCGATTGATATTGGCCGTTTACAGCAAGATACGAGCCTAAGAGCGCAAGTTCGCGTTAATGACTTATTATCAAAACATTTTGCCATTTTAGGATCAACGGGGAGTGGTAAGTCTTGCACGGTGGCTCTGGTCGCCCAGGCCGTTTTAGACGCTAACCCGATGGCCCATGTTGTCTTATTTGATCCCCATAATGAATATTCGAAAAGTTTTGGCGATAAAGCGCATGTTACACGATATGATACGTTAAATTTGCCGATATGGCTGTTTAACTTTGAAGAGACGGTTGAGCTTTTAGCGAGTCAAATTCCGGATCAAGCCCGCGAGGAAGAAGAAATCCTCAATGATGTCGTGTTAAAGGCAAAGCGCTTTTACGATATCAGCATTAAAAAGGAACAAAATGAGGCGCGTAAGGGGCCGCTTAAAATCAAAGACGTTGAAGCGGAGTTATTACGCGGCTCGTCAAATATATCCCTTGATAGTCCAACCCCTTACCGCGTGCGGGATTTAATAAAAGTCCTTGATAATGAAATGGGAAAGCTTGAAAATTCAAATAATCTTGCGCCCTATATCCGCCTAAAGCGCCGTATTGAGACCTTTTTATCTGACCCGCGTTATCAGTTCGTTTTCCGCAATCAAGCGCGCCCAGACGCGATTGAGAATGTATTAGGTTCGATCTTCCGTATTCCTGTCGCGGGCAAACCAATCTCTATTCTGGACTTATCAGGTATTCCGTCAAATGCATTAAATATTGTTGTTTCGGTTGTTAGCCGCCTTGCCTTTGAACTGGCTCTATGGAGTCAGCGCCAAATTCCGATTTTACTTCTCTGCGAAGAAGCGCATAGATATATCCCTGCGGATAAATCATTGGGTTTTGCGTCAACGCGCCGCGCAATTTCGACGATTGCGAAGGAGGGGCGAAAATATGGCGTCTCTTTGGGAATTATTTCGCAGCGGCCAAGTGAGCTTGAGCCCTCAACACTCTCGCAATGCTCAACCGTATTTTCAATGCGGCTAAGTAATGAGCGAGATCAGCATTTTGTCCGCGCGGCTGTTCCTGACGGTGCGGTTGAGCTTTTAAACTTCTTGCCCTCTTTGGGGACAGCGGAGACGATTGTTTTTGGCGAGAGTGTGAATTTGCCAATGAGAGTTGTCCTTAATCACTTGCCGAGCCATCTTCGCCCGCATAGCTCTAGCGCGAAATTTTCTGACCAGTGGAATAAAGCCGAAGTCTCACAAGCCTTCATGGCTAAGGTTTTTGATAATTGGCGTCACAGAGCGCCAAAACATGATGTTAGCGGGGAGGGGCCGCGTCCTTTGAGCGCTGTTGCCCCCCACATGAATGATCGCCGCCAAATGCAGACCCGCCGAGCGGAGACGCCGCGCCGTGCAGAAACGCCGCGCCGCGCCGCTGACCAACATGCGAATCCTTTAGCAAATGTTGGGACGCAAGCCAATCTACGCCGTGCGTTACAAAGCCCTAATCACGCGCAGCAACCCGGAACAGCCCGAAGCCCCGAATCCAACACAAATATCATGCAACGCTTGCTTAATGCCCGCAAAGAATAAGTCCGCCGCGTAGTTTTTTGTTTACAGAATTTGCCTCGGACACTATGTGAAGTGACGAAGAGGTTTTGCTATGTTTGCTCGTATTTTTCAGCCCGCACAATGTGCCATGCAATCGGGCCGTGGTGATGGTAAATGGGTTTTGGAATTTCAAAAGTCCAAAGCGCGTGAAATTGATCCGCTGACTGGGACTTACCGGTCGTCAAATACATTGGCGCAAGTCAAATTAACCTTTGATACAGCCGGAGATGCAATAGCTTATGCGAAAGCACATAATATTCCGCATAGGGTGATTAATCGGCCTGCGGCAAAACCAATTCCGCGTTCATATTCAGAAAATTTTTCGTATGACCGTAAACATCCTTGGACGCATTAGCGCTCAATTTGGGGACCCTTAGCTCAACTGGATAGAGCACCTGCCTTCTAAGCAGGGGGTTACAGGTTCAAGTCCTGTAGGGTCTGCCAAACTTCTTAAGGTGTGATGCAACTGAATGTTTTTACTGAAAATGTGCATCTAGGAAATCAAGGAAGGCGGGCCAGTCTTCTTTGACGATGCCATGTGTGCCGCCGCGAATCCAATAGGATAGCTCGGCCTGCGGATCAAACTCATTAAGCCGCGTCACCGTTAGCCCTTCTTTCCCGTAAAGCTCATACACGCGGTCAGCGCCTTGCGCGGCTAAAAACCCGCCCTCAGGGTCAGACCACACATCACGCCTCGCATTTCCGAGTAAAACAGGCGTCGGCGCAATCAAGCCCAGCAGATGGTGCTGCTCTACCTCCAAGGCAGTTTCGCCGTCATATTTCGCATAGGCAGGGGCAAACCAATGCGGGTAAGACTCCATGATTTGCGTGACGCTTTCGCCTTTTTTACCGCGGTTAAGCGACGCGCCGCCTGTGCCGGATTGATGGCTAATCACGGCGGCGATATCATCGCTCCATGCGGCTGTTAATAATGCGGATTTTCCGTAACGCGAATGTCCAAATGTTGCAATGCACGCGCCGTCAATGCCGGCGTCTTGAGCCAGAGCTTTTGCTGCCGCCGCCCATATATAGGCCCATCCGCCAATAACAGAGGCATTATGCTGCGCGCCCAAAGCTGATGGGCCGAATAAAGCCGTCATGGCCGCGCGTCCCGCTATGCGGTTATCAGGAATAATCTCCGATGGGTACATCGCTGCAATGCCGTAACCGTGCGCCAGAATATCCTCGATCGGCGGGCTGGCGATATAACGGCCAAAAACATAAAGCATGAGCCGCGCGCCAAAGCCTTCACCTTCGCACATAGTCCCGCCATTGGCCGAAATATCCAATCCGGGCAAGGTGGCATGGGTCGGGCAAAACGTCTGCATAGATATGATGGGGACGGGGCCATCAGATTTTGGCAGTAAAACCGCCATGTTAAATTCGCCTTGCGAGATTATACCGTCTTCGCGCGTAATTTCGAGCCTAAGCCGCCAATTTTCTGCGCGGCCTTGCCCTTCATAAACATTGCTATTAAGCGGAGTTTTCTCAAGAGATATAATCTCGGCCGGCGCCGGGAAACTGCCGTAAATATCACGTTGTAAAGCGCTGATTATATTTGGTTTTTGCTCTTCCCATTCAGCTAGGTTTGCTGCAGATATTTCGGGAAGAGCGGTTTTGTCCGCAGGACGATTAGGCGCAGTTTTTAAAATGATGCTGGTTGAGCTACAAGATGATAACGCGGCGTAACAGACCAAAACAATGACAATCGCCCAAAAGCGTTTTAGTTTAAATAAGGGCATTGAGAGCCTTTTCTATATCATTTTGAAGATCTTGCGCCGCTTCCATTCCGCAGGCGAGGCGAATGAGCGGGCCTTTAAACCCAAGCGCGCTGTTACTGCGCCGTAATTGCGGGCCGCAATGAATAGCGAGGCTCTCAAATCCGCCATAAGAATAGCCAATGCCAAAAACATCCAAATGATTGATAAATTCAACCGCTTGCGCTTCGGATTTATCTTTAAGGGGGAAGCTGAAAATACAGGCCCCGCCTGTAAAATCTCGGGCCCAAATGTCATGATCGGGATGACTAGGCAGAGCAGGGTGCAAAACGGTTTCAATATCCTCGCGCGCCTCTAGCCATTGTGCAAGCTTATGGGCTGTATCTTCGGCATGGCGAAAGCGCGGAACAAGACTGCGAAACCCGCGTAGGACTTGATAAGCGTCATCCGCACAGAGGGAGTGCCCTAAATATTTCCGTGTTTGCGCAATTTTATGAGCAAGCTTTTCAGTTCGGCTAATGATAACGCCGGCGAGAAGGTCACTATGTCCGCCGAAATATTTTGTTGCGGCATGGACGCTTACATCAATCCCGAGTTTAAGCGGGTTTAGCGTCAGACCCGCCGACCATGTATTATCAACCACGGTAATAACCCCGCGCAGCTGCGCCGCCTGTGCGATCGCGGGGAGGTCTTGAATTTCAAACGTTAAAGATCCGGGGCTTTCCAGCCAAATCAAAGCCGTATTATCGCGGATTAGCCCTGCGATATCTGCGCCGATATGGGGGCTATAAATCTCAGTTTCTACGCCAAGGGATTTAAGGTAGTTCAAGCAAAAACTACGGACAGGGCCATAAGCAGAATCGGTCAAAAGAATATGATCGCCGGCTTTCACAAGGCTCAAGATGGCCAAGGTGCAGGCGGATAATCCGGAAGAGGTTAAGCTCGCGCCCGCGCCGTTTTCAAGCTCGCAAAATGCAGATTCGAGATTGTCATGAAGCGCACTGCCGTGGCGGCCATAGCCGCGAATATCGCTGCGGTATAAATCTTCAGCGCGTTCAAAAAGCAGCGTTGATGCGCGGTCTATGCCGGCATTAACAGGCGTGCCGAGCCCCGCTTTTGGGCGGCTAATATGGGCAAATTTTGTTGCCAGTTTGATAGATTTATTATCACTCATTTTGAACTCTGTGTTGTAACGGGCGCATTTGACGCCCCATATTCGGCCCAGCTTCCATCATAGACGCTTATATTTTTTGCACCGCAGGCCTCCATTAGGAAAGCCAATCCCGCAGCCGTTATTCCCGAACCACATGTTGTAATAATCGGTTTGTCCAAATCAATAGCTGCTGCATGGATTAATGACGCAACAGAATGTAAATCCTTAAACCTGCCGTCCGGGGTGCGCATCTGCCCAAAAGGCAGAGAAAAGCTATTGGGCACATGCCCGCTGCGTAGACCTGCGCGTGGTTCCGGCGAGGTTCCGTTAAACCGTCCTGTTGGCCGTGCATCAATTATTTGCGCGTCTGAATTTGCGCAAAATTCCTCGAAGGAGATTACATTGCTATGCGCATGTTTTACGGTGTAAGCCGTTGTTTTATACATTGTTTCTTTATCTTGAAGGACGCCGCCTGATTTTATCCACGCCGGAAGTCCGCCGTCCAAAATGGATATATTATCATGCCCAAACATACGAAATGTCCACCATAGGCGCGGCGCGGAAAACATGCCGTGGCGATCATAACAAATAATATGATCTGATGGCGATAAGCCCATATCTGATACGGCTTTCGCGAAAATTTCCGCGCTAGGCAGCATATGTTTAAGGGTGGGGTGGGGCGAGGCGACCTTATCAAGATCAAATGACACAGCCCCCGGAATAAATCCTGTTGGCAGGGCGTTCTCGCCGCCGGGCATAACCCAAGTGCCGTCTATTGGCCTTATATTCGGAGCGCCTAAATGCGCCGCAAGCCATTTTATATCGACTAATCCAGCCATGCCGGAACCGGCAGATCTTTCGAGCGAAGAAAATCAGGGTTATAGACTTTGGATTGATAGCGCTGCCCGTAATCGCATAAAATCGTCACAATCTTATGGCCCGGCCCAAGATCACGCGCGAGATGAATGGCGCCTGCAATATTAATCCCTGATGATCCGCCAAGGCAGATGCCTTCGAGTTGATTAAGAGAGAAGATGACTTCCAAGGCTTCTTTATCATGAATACGGTAAGCTTTATCGACAATAACGTCTTGTAGGTTTGCCGTTATTCGGCCTTGGCCAATACCTTCTGTTATGGAGCCGCCTTCAGATTCTAAAACGCCGTCTTTGTAATAAGAAAACATCTTGGAGCCATAAGGGTCTGCTACACCGATTTTAATATGAGGATTGCGAGCTTTAAGCGCGAGAGAAACGCCGCCAAGCGTGCCGCCAGAGCCAATGGCGCAGATAAACCCGTCCACTTTACCGTCTGTTTGCTCAAATATTTCAGGGCCGGTTGTATCAATATGAGCCTGACGATTCGCAGTGTTATCAAATTGATTTGCCCAAACAGCGCCATTCGGCTCATTCGCGTTTAGCTCTTGGGCAATACGTTCTGACACATGCACATAATTATTGGGGTTGGCATAAGGCACGGCGTCAACTTCAACTAACTCGGCCCCTAAAAGACGAACGGCGTCTTTCTTCTCTTGGCTTTGCGTGCGCGGCATGACAATTTTGCAGCGGTAACCAAGTGCCGAGCACACCATAGCGAGGCCGATTCCCGTATTTCCCGCTGTACCTTCGACAACAAGGCCGCCGGGTTTTAAGCTTCCATCCGCTTCTGCGGCGCGGATAATGCTTAATGCCGCGCGGTCTTTGACGGATTGACCCGGATTTAGAAACTCCGCTTTGCCGTAAATCTCGCAGCCCGTAAGCTTTGAGGCTTCATTTAATCGCAAGAGCGGCGTGTTTCCAATAAGGTCAAGTACAGATGCAGATGCCATAGTTCAGGGTCCGGTAAATCTTATATATTAATGCGGACTATAATCGTGCGGCTTTGACATTCAAGCCTTCTTTCACTGCAATATTTTGTGAATAAACTGTGTTATCATCGGGGGCTTGGTTTGTACCTTTGCAAGACGGCTTAACTTCGATATGAAGGCGCGAAATAAAGAAGTTTATCCCTATGCCCAATCTTGCACTCTCCACCTTTAACTGGTCAATCGGCAGCAACATGCCTTTGGCTGTCATTGCTGGTTGTAATGTCTTGGAAAGCCGCGAGGAGGCGCTGAATATCGGGCGCGCGCTGAAAGATATTTGCGCACAGCTTGGTTTGCCATATATGTTTAAAGCGAGCTTTGATAAAGCGAACCGTTCATCCATTCAGTCTTTCCGCGGGCCTGGCCTTGAGGCTGGTTTGGCGCTATTGGCCGAGATTAAAGCGGAGCTTGATGTTCCGATTTGCACCGATATTCATACGCCGCAACAAGCGGAGGCCGTTGCTGCTATTGCGGATATTGTTCAAATTCCCGCCTTTCTCTGCCGCCAAACCGACCTCGTTGTTGCCGCCGCAAAAGCTGCGGATAAAGCCGGCAGCCTTATTCAAGTTAAAAAAGGTCAGTTTTTAGCGCCATGGGATTGCAAGAATATTATTGATAAAATTCATGAGGTCACATCACGAGAGCTGGTTATTTTATGTGAGCGCGGCACAAGTTTTGGCTATAATAATTTGATTGTTGATCCGCTGGCGATTCCAGAAATGCAAAAATTGGGGGCGCCAGTAACAATAGATGCGACCCATGCGGTTCAGCTTCCGGGGGCCGACCCCCGTACCGGCGGCGCGTCAACAGGCGGGCGGCGAGACGGTGTGGCTATTATTGCGAAGGCGGCCGTGGCTGCGGGCGCGGATGGTGTTTTTCTTGAATTTCATACGAACCCCGATGCGGCGCTATGCGATGCGCCGAGCTGCCTGCCAATAACGGCGGCCAAGCCGCTTTTAATCCAGCTGTCAGCCATAAGGAAAATTATTAGCGGGGCGGCATAGGATTAATCGCCGAGTTTAATGGGCGTTACAGGACTTTCAATTAACTCAATCACCTCAAAATCGTCGAGTTTTTCTACGCGCTTCGGCAAGCGGCCTGAGTCGATGAGCGCATTGACCCGTGCGAGTGCATTTAAACGTAAATCTTCATAGAATAAATTTGATGGCAAGGTTCTGAATTTACTGCCAAATTTAAATGGCCTGTGAAAGAGGCTGTTTTTGGGCTTATCAACTAATAATAGACCGCCCTGACATTGCGCCCCTATAAGCTTTGATACGGGGGCAGGACGTGTTTCCGGCTCAAGCCCCTGTGCCGCGACGCCGCCTTTATGAAGGCGGCTCGGGGCATAATCTTCCGAACGGTTCCACAGCAGAGGGTTGGTACATAATAAATCTCTGCCAGATGAAGCTTTATAGCCCGCTTGGCTGCGAACGAGTAAGCGCTCGGAAAACCGCTCTGCAATCTTTTCATCATTTGGAAAAAATGCGCCAAAGCCGACAATGCAGCCTGTATCTGCCGCCGTTTCGCATGGCGGGGTTTGCGCCAACTCAGTCTCAAATAAATCCAACGGTACGGGGTGGCCAATAATATAGGCCGCGCCGAGTTTTTCTTTTAAGGGGCCTTGGAAATAATCAGCCAGTAATCGCGCGGCGTGAAGCGCACCCTGATTATAGCCTGCAATCACAATCGGGCGTTCGGGCGGGTTGTTTTTTAGGAGGACTTCAAAGGCTTTTTTCACATCCTCATAGGCAAGGTCTTGCGCGCGCCGTGCATCTTCGCGGGTTGTCATAAATGTATAAAGTGACGCTTGGCGGTAATAGGGCGCATAAAGCCGTCCGACATCCATAAAGGGGTCAACATAATTTGGCCGCGTAATCCGGCTGAGCTTCTCTATGCGGCGCGTATCATCAACGGGTAGGTTCCAATGCTCTCCGCCTTTATAAACAGTCGGAACAATGACGAAAACATCCGCTAATGTTGGGTGCAAAAAAGGGTCCTGATTAAGGTCAGGCAGCGCCATCCACGTCTCGGCTTCAGCATAATTCGGAGCCGCAGGCTTTTCATACGTTTGAAAAGGCTGTCCCGGGTCTTGCATGGACTGGAAAATATCATCGCGGTAGATATAGAATAAGGCAGCCAGAATTGTGCACAGGGCGGCAAAGCCCCAAACCACCCATTTATAACGTCGAATCTGGCTTAAAATCGTCATATTTATTTATTAGTTGATTTCAGAGTTGATTAAAGAGCTATTACCCTTATCTGTTTGCGGTAATGTGTCAAATGAGTTCATTGTAATGCAACCCGTCATGAGGGGGTCAAGATGAGTAAGGTAAAACCTGACGAGAAAAAGAGCCTGTTTCGGAGTATCCGAAATGGTATCATTACAGGTATTATTGTTGTCTTGCCCGTTGCGGCAACGATAACCTTTATTAGCTGGGTCGTGACAGGTGTTGATGGCTTTGTACTGCGATATCTTCCGCCAATCTGGAATCCAAAAAACTATATTGGCTTTGCTATTCCGGGGATTGGCCTTTTAATGGGCCTTGTGGGGTTGTGGCTATTGGGCACATTAGCGTCTAATTTCATCGGGCGATCTGTGATCGGTTATGGGGAACGGATTGTCGCGCGTTTGCCGATTGTGTCCAATATTTACGGGGCCTTGAAACAAATCGTCAATGTTGTCGCGGCGCAAAAAGACACTGCGTTTAAAGAGGTTTGCCTCTTAGAATATCCGCGCCCCGGATTATGGGCTGTTGGCTTTATTACATCAGATTTAAAAGGCGCTCCGAAATCGCATCTTGAGCCGGGGCATGTCTGCGTGTTCGTCCCAACAACGCCTAATCCGACATCGGGCTTCTTGCTGTTTTCAAAACGGAGTGACCTTAAAATCCTTGATATGACGCCCGAAGAAGGTGTGAAATTGATTATATCAGGAGGAATGGTGGCATCAAATAATGAGGGCGTTGATCCCGTTGAAGAGCGTAAAAAACCGCGCCGTTTGTTTAAATCAAAGAAAACAAATTAGCCGGCCTTTAAAAGCTCCACACCGAAATCCTGATCGAAGAGGTAGAGCAGAACTCTCGCGGCGTCTCCGCGCGCTGTTTGCAAAGCGGGGTCTTGGTCCACCAACATGCGGGCATCTTTAATCGCTGTTTCCAACAGAGATTTGTGCTTATCAAGGTCAGCGAGTGTAAATTTCGGCAGACCACTTTGACGCGCGCCCAGAAGATCGCCTGATCCGCGAAGCTCCCAATCTTTTTCAGCAATAAGAAACCCATCCTCTGATTGCCGCATGATTTCAAGCCTTGCTTTTCCGGCTGTTCCCAGCGGGCCTTTATATAAAAGTAAGCAGGTGGATTGCTTATCCGATCGGCCAACGCGGCCCCTAAGTTGATGGAGCTGAGCGAGGCCAAATCGCTCGGCATGTTCAATAATAATGATCGTCGCATTGGGCGCATCCACCCCGACTTCAATAACAGTTGTCGCCACAAGGATTTTAAACACGCCGGCCTTGAACGCGGCGGCCACATCTTCTTTTTCTTGCGCTTTCATACGTCCATGTATGACAGCGACTTGATCGCCGAAATGAGCGGAAAGCTCGCGAAAACGGTCTTCAACCGATGTCAGCTCCATGATGTCACTATCTTCAACAAGCGGGCAGACCCAGTAAACTTGTTCACCGCGGTCAATTGCACGTTTAATGCCGGCCAAGACTTGATCGTGTTTTTGCATGGCAATAATCCGCGTATCAATCGGGCGGCGTCCCGCAGGTTTTTCGTCCAAAATTGAAATGTCTAAATCGCCATATGCCGTGAGGGCAAGGGTGCGCGGTATTGGCGTTGCCGTCATAACAAGTAAGTCCGGCTGCTCGCCTTTATGGGTAAGCTTAAGGCGGTCATGAACGCCAAAGCGGTGCTGCTCGTCAATAATAACTAGGCCAAGACTTTTAAATTCTGTACTGTCTTGGAAAAGCGCATGAGTGCCGACAATAACGTCAATATAGCCCTCACGAAGGCCTGTATTTAGCGCCTTACGGCCTTGGCCTTTGTCGCGTCCTGTCATCGCTTCAACGGTGAGGCCCGCTGGATCTAAGAATTGGCGTAGACTAATGAGGTGTTGCCGTACAAGGACTTCGGTGGGGGCCATAATCGCCACCTGCGCCCCCGCTTCGCAAACATGTGCGGCGGTCAGGGCCGCGACAAATGTTTTCCCCGCGCCGACATCGCCTTGCAAAAGCCGCGTCATTAAAGAGCTATCTTCAAGGTCGGCTTTTATTTCATCAAAGGAACGGGACTGCGCGCCTGTTGGCGGGAAGGGGGCGGCGTCTAAAACGTCTTTGACATAATGCCCGCTTGCCTTATGGGCGTGGCCTCTCTGGCGCTTATTGCGTTTTCGCACCAAAGCAATCGCAAGCTGTTTGGCAAAAATTTCATCATAGGCCAGACGGGTGCGGGCGGGCGCACCGATCAACGGATCTGTTGGATGTTCCGGTTCATGCAAAAGCTTTAGAGCTTTATCATAACTTGGCCATTGATGCTTTGAGAGAAAGCTTTCCGAGAGCCATTCGGGCGTAGGCCCAAATTCGCGCAAGCGTTGCTCTTCATGTAACAGCGCCTGTTTCATAATCTTTTGCGCAACTTTTTGGGAAAGCCCCTGCGTCAGGCCATATTGCGGTTCATAGAGCTGCATGGTTTCAGCTTGTTGCAATGTCAGCACAAGGTCAGGATGAGTCATTTGAAGCTGCGCATTAAAGGCTTCGGTTCGGCCCGAAATGATACGCTGTCCGCCTTCAGGAAGAAGGCGGCGGAGATAATCCGCGCGGGCCTTAAAGAATACCAATATAATATCACCCGTATCATCAAAGGCGCGAATACGGTATGGCCGCGCACGGCTGCTCGGCGGCATATGGCTCGCGATTGTGACTTTAAATGTACCGATCTCATCCGCTTTTGCACCGGAGAGGGGCGGGCGGTAGCTGCGGTCAACAACGCTCGCGGGAGGGGTTAATAACACATCCTTTACCCGCAGACCAAAGGCGCGGCCCAAAGCCTCTTTCACGCGCGGGCCAACGCCTTTTAAGGCGCTCACATCGGCAAATAGCGGGAATAAACGATCAGGTCTCATAGATGAACCATAGTCAGATTTTATCCGTAATAAAAGCACTGGGATAGTGACAGCTCAGTGCTATTCTTTTAAACCACGCCGAGAAAGGGTGTTTCATGGACGAGATACGAAAAAAACGGCTGGTTTACCGCGCGAATTACCGTGGGTTCAAAGAAGCAGATTTGATTCTCGGCGGCTTTGCCAAAGCGCATATTGATGAGTTGTCCGAGGCTGAAATTATCATGTTTGAAGACCTTTTAGGGGCAAAAGATCATGATATTTATGACTGGATCACAAAGAAACTGCCGGTTCCGGCTAATTACGACACGCCGCTCCTTGAAAAACTTCGCAGTTACAAACCGATTTCTTAATTTATTATGTTGCAAATGGACAGATATGCAGGCCTCGAGCCGAGGCTTCACGCTGGCGGTATGCCCGAAGGGCTGGACGCTTATCTGTGCGGGCGGGCGCTTAAACGGAATATAAAAGCCGGCACAGGCTCTACGGTTTTATTTATTGCGCGCGATGATAGCCGCGCCGCAGCCTTCCAAACCGCCTGTAAATATTTTCACTCTGACCTTAAAACATTGATGATTCCGGCATGGGATGTCCTGCCATATGACCGAATCTCTCCGGCTAAGTCTTTAGCGGCCAAACGTGCGCGCGGATTATTTGCGCTTAGCCATTGGAAAGCTGAAACGCCGGTAATTATTGTCACGACCATTGCCGCGATTTCGCAGAAAGTCGCCCCGCGCAATGTCATCTCAAAAGCTGGATTTGTGCTTCGCCCCGGAAAGTCAGTCGACCGAGAATTGCTGCTGTCTTACCTGACCGACAACGGCTTTTCGCGCACGGCCTCTGTGATGGACCCTGGCGATTATGCTGTGCGAGGGGGATTAATTGATTTATTCCCGCCCGGAAATGCTCGGCCTGTGCGTATTGATTTCTTTGGCGATGAAATTGAAACCTTGCGCCGCTTTAACGTCGAAACGCAGCGCTCCGTCGAGAAACTCCCGCGCCTTGTTTTATCCCCCGTGAGTGAAGTGCTAATGCGGGCACAGCAAACGACGCATTTTCGCAAAGCCTATATTGAAACCTTTGGCGGCGGTATTGGCCAAGACCCTGTTTATGCGCAAATTAAAGAGGGTATTCGCCCCCAAGGGATTGAAAGCTTTCTACCGCTTTTTTACCCTGCGCTAGAAACCCTCTTTGATTATATTCCCGATAATAGCCTCATCCTGCATGACGGGCAGCTAGAAGCGGCGCATCAAGAGCGCCATGATCTGGTGCTTGATTATTATGATGCACGGCAACAACATCTTGAGCAGACAGAAACAGGATCGGGCGACCCCGCGAAAACAGCAGGGGTGTTTCGCCCTGTGCCGATGAATAGCCTTTATATATCACCTGATGAAATGAGCGTAAAAACAAGCGATTATCGCTGCCGCTTCAACTCGCCCTTCCGCGTGGAAACATCTGAAGACCGTGTCGATTTTGGCGGGCGGCTTGGGCGAAATTTTTTGATCGAACGTCAAACAGAGGCGCTTAATGTTTTTGACGCCGCAGCGGATTATATTAAATCCGAAATGAAGGCGGGAAAAACGCTCCTCTTGGCATCATGGACGGACGGCTCATCAGAGCGCCTCGGCGGGGTCTTAGCCGATCATGACTTGATTACAGGGCAGATCACAGGGCGCGATTTTGCGGCGCTGAAACCCGGACAAGCCAAGCGAACAATCCTGCCCGTAGAGCAAGGTTTTTCCTTTGGTGATTTAATTGTTTTATCCGAGCAAGACATTTTAGGCGACCGCCTTGTGAATAGGGCGCGCCGCCGTAAAGCGAAAAACTTTATTTCTGAAGCCAATGCCCTGAAACCAAATGATCTGATTATACATATAGATCACGGGTTGGGTCGTTATCTTGGCCTTAAAACATTGGACGTTTCAGGTGCGCCGCATGATTGTCTTGAGCTTGAATATGCAGGCGGGGCGCGGCTTTATTTACCCGTTGAGAATATCGAGCTTTTGTCAATGTATGGCGCGGCGGGGGATAACCCTGTTTTAGACCGCTTAGGCGGCGTTGCGTGGCAATCCCGTAAAGCCAAAGCGCAGAAGAAGCTGCGTGATATGGCGGGTGAGCTTATCAAGATCGCTGCCAAACGCGCGATGCGCAAAACAGAGCCTATTCAAACAGATACGCATGATTTTGCAGAGTTTTGTACGCGCTTTCCTTATACAGAAACAGATGACCAATTAGCCGCAATTTCAGATGTAACGGCAGATCTTGAAAAAGGCACGCCGATGGATCGTCTGATTTGCGGAGATGTTGGCTTTGGCAAAACGGAGGTCGCATTACGCGGGGCCTTTGTTACGGCCATGAGCGGACGTCAAGTCGCTGTTATTGCCCCGACAACATTGTTATCACGGCAGCATTTCAATACGTTTACCGCGCGGTTTAAAGGCTGGCCCGTAAATGTGCGTCAGCTCTCTCGGCTTGTAACGGCGAAACAAAAACGCGACACACTCCAAGCCTTACAAGATGGGCAATGTGATATTGTCATCGGCACTCATGCCTTACTCGCGCAAGCCGTAAAATTTGATAATCTTGGTATGGTCATTGTCGATGAAGAGCAGCGCTTTGGCGTGAAACATAAAGAGCGCCTTAAATCCTTCCGCGCCGATGTGCATGTCATGACCTTAACGGCGACGCCAATCCCGAGGACGCTACAAATGGCGCTCACGGGCATACGTGATCTAAGTCTTATTGCCACGCCGCCGGTTGACCGCTTGGCGGTTCGAACCTATGTGTCCGGCTTTGATATGGTGACATTACGAAAGGCGCTACTTCGCGAGAAATATCGCGGTGGACAAAGCTTTTTTATTGCGCCGCGCATTTCCGATTTAAGCCGGCTTGAGGACTTTCTTCGCAATCATGTTCCCGAAGTTAAATTCATCACAGCACATGGCCAAATGCCGCCGACTGATCTCGAAGATATTATGACGGCCTTTTATGAAGGCACATATGATGTGCTACTCGCGACATCAATTATTGAAAGCGGCATTGATATTCCGCGTGCCAATACGATGATTATTTACAGGGCAGATCGGTTTGGCCTTGCGCAGCTCTATCAAATGAGAGGGCGTGTTGGACGCTCTAAAACGCGCGCTTATGCCTATATGACCATGCCGGAAGCGAATATCGCAACCCCAAGCGCACGGCAAAGATTGAAGGTTTTACAATCACTCGATAGCCTTGGCGCAGGCTTTACGCTGGCTAGTCATGATTTGGATATGCGCGGCGGCGGTAATCCGCTAGGCGAGGAGCAATCCGGTCATATTAAAGAACTCGGCGTAGAGCTTTACCAGCATTTACTCGAAGAAGCCGTTGCGGAGCTTCGAGGTGAGGAAAGCCTGCTTGATCAAAGTTGGTCTCCGCAGGTCAATGTTGGGGTGCCAATCTTGATACCAGAGAGCTATATTGAAGACCTTAACTTACGCCTTGCGACCTATCGCCGAATATCGGATGTGTCTGATGATACCGAAGGCGATGCACTTGCCGCAGAGCTAATTGACAGATTTGGAGCGCTGCCGGAAGAGGTTGATAGCTTATTGAAAGTCATGAAAATCAAGCGCTTATGCCGCAAGGCTCATGTTGAAAAAGTTGACGCCGGCGCAAAAGGGCTTGTTTTGACGATACGGCATAAGGACGTAAAAGACGGCTCTGCCATCATGGTTGCTATCACAAATAATCAAGGCTGGCGATTACGGCCAGACCAAACGATACTTGTTAAAGGCAATTATGAAACACCGAAAAGCCGATTGCGCGGCGTAGACCGCGCCGTCAAAGCTTTGATTAGTCATCCCGAATAATTAGCCCGTCAGGCTTAAGGGCACATGTTTGTCCGTCAATTCGGATATGGCATTAGTCAAAACTTGATGCGCAGTTTCATGCGCCATGCGGCCAACTTTAACCGCGTCAATCGTCATAGTGAAGGGGGTGCCGCTACTCTGTTCTTGATAACCTGCATCAAATGCAGCGCAATCAACAATGCCGGTAATACGCTCTAAAATCGGATCGAGACGATCAAGGCTTTGTTCAGGGAAAGCCAGAATAAAGGTGTCTTCCGAAATGCGCGCTGAAATATCTTGTTGCCGCAATAGGGTTCTAATCATGCCGCCAATCTGATTTTCGGCCTGTGCAATTCGGTCTGGCTCGATAGCAATAAGGGCATTGGCCTGAACTTTAAGGGCAATGAGCGACAAATTATAATTATGCGTTTGGCAATAGTTCACAACGCGGGTGAGGTGGCAGATTAAAAACTCTTTATTGAATAAGCGCGATGCAAGATCTGTACACTCATCAAAACGTAAATCTTTTAGTGATTTTTTCATATGCGCGTGGAGGCGGTGAAAATTGGCGGCTTCAAGAATCCGGCCTCTTATTTCGGGAAGGTCGGCAATGTCTTGAATGATGTCATGTACGCCTTTGGCATAAATCGTTTCGACATCATCAGGGTCTTCAGTCGTTAGGAAAATAACGGGAATATCATAGAGCCGGGAATTGCGCCGCATGGTTTCCGTAACAAGAATTGAGGGGGCGCTGTCTTCAATTGCATTCATAACGACGGCGTCAAATTCATGCTCATGAAGATAATTAAAGGCGCTATAGGATGAGAAAGCGCCCGTGACGCTGACATTATGTTCCTGCAATGCATTTAAGATCGACATAAAAGCTGGCGTCGCTTTGCCGACAAAGAGAATGTTGAAAGGCCGGTTTATGGCATCAAGCGAAAAATCACACTCCACACCAAAATCTTCTTTATAGGTTTCAACCCTGTGAATGATTTCACGCTCCATACGCTGTAGGCGCAGAACGGCTTCAACGCGCTGTGATATTTGCGACGGATGAGCGGGCGCATAAATGATACTATCGAAGATATCATCAACATCAAATCGGCCTTGCCGAAATAAGGCTCCGATATAGGGCAGGGTGCGGCCTTTAAAGTGACCCGATAGCGCCTGTTTAATTTGGGGAGCATGTTCAATATAATCAGTCAGAAGCATTAAAATAGCATCTGGCGTTTGGGTGATAGCGCCGCGAAGTTTTTTGCCGTTATAGGCGCAAAACGTCAGATCTTGCCCCTTCCGGCTGCAAGCAGGTATCAGCGTTTTAGCCGCTTCCAAATCATCGGTAACGATAAGTATTTGAAACTTCGATTGAAAATCAGAATCATTCAGAGCAACATCATCCATATCTCATTAATCATAGAAAAGCCTTTCCGAGGTCTTAACGAAAAGGCGTTTTCACGATTATTTGATAATATATAAGGCGGTTATCACCATCCGCATGTTCGGTCTTTGTTTTGCGCTTTAAGATATTCAATAAGCGGCGCATAATATTCAATAATCGCTCTGCCGTCCATATCCCGTGTTCCCGTGAAGGCCTCAAGCGCATCCGGCCATGGTTTGGAAGATCCAAGCTCCATCATCGCATTAAAGCGCCGTCCAACGTCTTTATTCCCATAGATTGAGCAATTATGCAGCGAGCCTTCATAGCCAGACATTTCACACGCAGCTTTATGGAATTGGAATTGCAAAATATGTGCAAGGAAATAGCGCATATAAGGCGTGTTTCCCGGAATATGATATTTGGCACCCGGATCAAAATTGGCTTCGCTGCGATCAACTGGCGCCCGAAGCCCCTGATATTTATTACGAAGCTCCCACCATCCTTGATTATACTCATTTGGGCCATATTCGCCGTTGAAAACTTTCCAGCGCCATTGATCGACCATCAAACCAAAAGGCAGAAAGGCGATTTTATCTAATGCACTGCGCATTAAAAGCGAGAGATCTGCATTGGCAGACGGCTTATCAGCTTCATCCAAAAGGCCGATTTTAACAAGATAATCCGGCGTGATTGAGAGGCCAATCATATCACCTATCGCTTCGTGGAACCCGTCATTCGCGCCGTCGCGATAAATGATAGATTGGTTTTTATAGGCGCGCTGATAGAAGTTATGACCCAACTCATGGTGAACCGTCTGGAAGTCTTCGCCTGTGACTTTTGTGCACATTTTAATGCGAATATCATCTTCATTATCAATATCCCACGCCGAGGCATGACAGGTCACTTCACGATCAGCAGGTTTTGTAATGAGCGAGCGTTTCCAGAATGTCTCCGGCAGGTCTTCAAACCCCATGGAGATGAAAAATTGCTCGCCGCCCTCAACCATTCTGACGGCTGTGATGCCCTTATCTTCTAATAGCTTGGTTACATCAACGCCGGCTTCAGCATTTTCAGGTGCAACAAGATCATAAATATTGCCCCATTGTTGCCCCCACATATTTCCTAAAAGATCTGCGCGGATTGGCTGATCCAACGGCACAACATCGTCGCCATATTCATCATTAAGCTTCGCGCGAACATGACAATGAAGCTCGTCATAAAGCGGTTTGACTTGCCCCCAAAGACGGTCGGCTTCTTTTACGAAGTCATCGGCTGGCATATCATAGCCCGCCCGCCATAATGCGCCCGCATCAGCAAAGCCAAGTTCGGATGATCCTTCATTAATGATTTCAACCATGCGTCCATAATCATTACGCATTTTAGGCGAGATTTCACGCCAACCCTGCCAAACCGCCGAAAGCTCTTCCGGATCGCGCGATGACGCGATGATATCTGTCGCTTCATAGAGGGATAAATCTTTACCCTTATGCTTGAACTTACCCGTACTATAGGCCGTGTCCAAGGTCGTCATTATTTTGGATAGCTCCTCAGGCGCGCCTTTTTTTTCAGGGGCCGGGAAGTTGCTTCCGCGTTTAAGCTTATCCATTTTACGTGCCATATCCGCAGGCAGGTCAAGGCCGCTAAAGCGCTTGGCTTCATTCGCAAGTCGTGTGGATTGTTTGGCGGTTTCAGCCCCAATTTTTTGAGCGAGCCAATTTGTATCATCCGTTATGAAATTTGCATTTACCCAATAAACGCGATTGGCATATTCACTCAGCTTAAGAATATCGGCTTCGGCCTGCGTAATAAATTCTTTCGCCCCTTGAACCGTAGGCGCTTTGGGCGTCTCTGGGGCGGGCTTTACCGTTTGCGCCGCGGCGGGCGCGCTCGCTATATTGGTAAGGGTTTCAGCGCTATCATCATCCGCCTGACAGGCGGCAAGCATAAGGATAGACGCGCTACTCGCGGTAAGAAAAAATTTGCGCATAATATTGTTCCCTTGCACTATAAATCTGCATAGACATCTACATTCGTAACCAAAGAGCACCAGAGGTCAAGGTTTGTGAAAGCTCGGAGCGTAATCTACCGCGTTTTCGATAAAAAGGATGTAAAAATGAAGCATAAAACGGGTTTGTTACTTGTTAATTTAGGGTCGCCTGATTCGCCCACTGCGTCAGATGTTCGTAAATATCTTTTTGAGTTTTTGCATGACTACCGCGTCATTGATATTAACCGCTGGATATGGTGTCCGGTGCTTCACGGTATTGTGCTGCGAACACGCCCGCCAAAGGTGGCAAAAGCCTATGCTTCTATATGGGATCAACCGGACGGTATCTCTGGCGGTGAGGCGCCATTAATTCGGATTACACGGCGGCAGGCCGCAGGGCTGCAAGAGCGCCTTGGGGATGATGTCCATGTTGATGTTGCCATGCGCTACGGAAACCCGTCCATCGAATCGGCGATGACAAAACTAATGGATCAAGGATGTCGCCGCATTGCCGTGCTGCCCGCCTATCCACAATATGCCGGCGCAACAGTAGCGTCGATTTTTGACGCGGTTGGTAAAGCGGTTAAAAAAATGAAAGACGTTCCGGACATAAGGTTTTTGAGAAATTATTACGATCACCCGAAGTTTATTGCGGCCCTTGGCGATAGTATTACATCGCATATAGACGGGCTTGGCTGGACGCCGGATACGATTATGGCGAGCTATCACGGTGTTCCCAAACGTTATATAACGAACGGCGATCCCTATGAAGATGAATGTTATGATACAACGCGGTTGCTGCGTGACTATCTAAAAATGGATGAGGCGCAGCTGCGTTTGACTTTCCAATCCCGTTTCGGCCCCGAAGAATGGCTGCAACCTTATACGGATAAGACGATTGAAGCGATGCCGGCGGAGGGCATAAAAAACCTCGCTGTTGTCATGCCGGGATTCTCCGCTGATTGCCTTGAAACGCTCGAGGAAATTGCTGAGGAAGGGGAAGAGATCTTCCATGAGCATGGCGGTAAAAACTTCACTGCCATCCCTTGTTTAAATGACGATCCAGCGCATTTAGATGCCTTGGCTGCGATCGCGCAGGAGCGGCTTTTAGGGGGCTGGATTTAAGCGCTGAGCCCAAGCTTTTCAGCAAGGTCAATCTTGTTGGTGAACAGCTGCTGCGCCGGTAAGGTTATATTGGCCAACTTGGAATAACGGTCTGCGCGTTTGGCGAGCAAGCCTTCATAAGACGCCATAACAGCTGCGTCAGGAGTTTTCGCGAGGCTTGCATTGTAACTATCATTCCAAATCAACGGCTTAGGGCTAGTATAGTAAAGCTGTTTAAGCCGCCTTATATCGCGGTGTGAGGCTTCTAAATAGATGAGCCAGAAGTTAGATTTTAAGCGCTCTATAACAGGCTCATCAACATAAATGACGCTGCCGGGCGCATCTAAAACGGCGTTGCCATTGGCTAAGCAGAGGTCGATAGCCGCTGATGTTGCCCGTGTTTCGAGGTCAATAGCTTCACTTTCGCGTTCGGCGTAACCTTGGCTATATGGCTGTCCGAGCCATGCCGCATGGTCATTCATGTTATCTTTGCCCAAATGCGATTGGATTACGGCATCTACTTCAGTACAGCTAAAGCCGAATTTTTTGTGCAAACGTTTGGCAAAATGGCTTTTGCCAATATTAGACATGCCAAGAAGGGCAATTTTCAAATTACCCGCTTTATACCGGTCTGCCGCCTCTTGCCGGGAGAGGTTCATGCGGTGTCCGCGTCCAAGATAGCTGCAAGGGCGTCTAGTGTCGGCGTCATAACTTTAACATTGGGCGTGCGCGTCATGACCTCTGCCAAGCTTGGCGGCATTGTCATTTTCTCGCGTAAAATACGCTCCACGCTACCATTAAATTTGGCCGGGTGAGCCGTGGCAACCGTGACTTTGACAAAATTTTCGTCAATGCCATCCGCGAAACTTTTCATCGCCAAATGCCCAACCGCCGTATGTGGGCACATCACATAGCCTGTTTCCGTGTAGACTTTGCGTAAATGACGTTCTGTGTCGGCATCAGAAAAAGACGCGCCCCAGCAGACGTTCTGTATAGCCTCATAATCACTTCCGTGAAGCGTGAGAATACGCGGGAAATTATTAGGACGGCCAATATCCATAGCGTTAGAGAGAGTCGGTACGGAGGCGCGCGGCGTATATTCTTTGGTCGCCAGATAATCAACAAAGGGATTATTGACATTATTGCCGATCACAAATCGGTCAATGGGAGCACCCATTTGGCGCGCAATTAATCCGCCCGTAAGATTTCCAAGATTGCCTGACGGGATTGAATAGACAATTTTCTTGTTAAAATAAGCCGCCTTTAGCTGCAAACTCGTCCAGAGATAATAAAAACTTTGCGGGATAACGCGGCCAACATTAATTGAATTGGCGGACATAAGTTGATGTTTTTGCGATAGTTTTTGATCTGAGAACGCATCTTTTACAAGCTGCTGGCAGTCATCAAAACTGCCGTCGACTTCAATGGCGTGAACATTGGCCTTCCCGCCGCCAATGGTTGTGAGTTGTTGTTGCTGTACCGAACTTACGCCGCCTTTTGGGAAGAGGATAAAAACATCAATCCCGTCTTGATCTAGGAAGCTATCGCCAATAGCGCCGCCTGTATCGCCGGATGTTGCGACTAATATTGTCCGCCGCTCTCCTGTTTTTTTCATGATGTGGCTGGCAGCGCGGCCCATAAAGCGCGCGGCAAAATCTTTAAATGCCAGTGTCGGGCCGTGAAAAAGCTCGAGCATAAACTCATCGCGCGGTTCTGTCATGGCCGGGTGGAGCACATAGCCGTCGAGTGATTTAAGCGGTAAATCAAAATCATAAGCATCGCGGCAAATCGCCGTCAAATCGTCTTTCGTAAAGCGATCATCCGTGAAATGAACGGCTAATTCAGCCGCGCAATCTGCGAATGACATGGCGCCAAGCCGCGCAAGATCATCGCGCGAGAAGTGAGGCAGGCTTTCGGGCATCCAAAGCCCGCCGCCCGGCGCAAGGCTCGCGAGGAGCGCGTCACTAAATTCGGCTGTGACGTTTTTATCGAGATGTGAATAATAGCGCATATGCTGTTAACTTCGCCTTTAAAATTACTGCGAGGGTTTTGCGCAAAATCACGCGGTAATCAAGCAAATATTAGGTTTGAGGGCGAATAGAGCCGGCTAATATGTTAACCATTGTCGCATGGGCTGTGACCGTGCCGATATTACGAATAGCGTGCTCACGATCTGCTTGATAGCGCAAGGTTTCGCCGGCTTTAACACGCCAACTCTCATTTTCCACGGAAACTTCAAGCTCGCCTGATAAAACAGATAGGTTTTCTATGGAGCCTGCGGGGTGGGGAGAGCTTTCTAAAACGCCATTAGGCTCCGCAATAAAATCATACCATTGTACCCATTGCACACTATCCGCCCAGCCAATAATGCGAAGCTGGCATAGCCCGTCTTCACTTTTAAGGCGTGGCGTGTCCTGTGTTAGGCTGTGCTCAACAAGGGCCGTATGATCGTCATTAGCCCCTAAAACGGCTTCGACGCTCGTGCCAAGCGCCTGTGATAATCTTGATAATGTCGCGAGCGTTGGATTGGTCTCGTTTTTCTCAATCTGAGAAATCATAGATTTTGCCACGCCGGATATACCCGACAAATCACCCAAGGATAGGCGGTCTGCTTTACGCAGACGTAAAATAGTTTTGCCCAGTTTTGCCCCTAAAGCATCGGTTTCAGGGCAGTGCGTTCTTTTTTGTCGTGCCATATCTCACATCTTTTTTACTTTAAAAGCTCTGTATAGGACTAGTATAGAGATCAATCGTTCTATATATAGAACAGCAACAGAGGGCAAGCCCTTGCGACTCACGAGATTTAAGACAGCACATCATGCGTTATTTGCCGATACATATCGACATGAAAGGCCAGACATTACTTGTCATCGGCGGCGGAGCGGCGGCAGAGGCCAAGCTGCGTACATTAATAAAAACACAGGCGCATATTCGTGTGATTGCCCCCGAAGCATCCGAGCAAATCACCCATTGGGCGGAGGGCGGCCGGATTGAATGGCTGGCTCGAAACTATAGGCGGCGTGATTTTAAAAATATCCGCCTCCTATATGCCGCAACTGAAGATGATGCGCTTAATGCTAAAATAGCACAGCAAGCCAATAAAAAAGGACTTTTTGTCAATGCGGCCGACCAGAAAGAAGCCTGTGACTTTATAACGCCGGCCCTTGTTGATCGTGCACCTGTTGCGATTTCAATTGGTAGTGAAGGCACATCCCCCGGCCTTGCGCGCGCCATTAAAGCTGATCTTGAGAGCCGATTACCGGCATCACTTGGCAGTTTAGCAATTAAAATCAATAAACTAAGGGCTTACGTTAAGACGGTTATGCCGGATTTAGCTGACCGGCAACGGTTTTGGGCTAATATTTTATCGGGCCGCGACTTAACCCATCAAATCCGCTTAAGCCCGGATGAAATTGAAAGCCGCGTAACTGAAAAACTCTCCGGTTATGATGATAAGCGCAAAGGGTTTGTCGCCCTTGTTGGCGCGGGGCCCGGCAATCCTGACCTGCTAACCTTTGCTGCGCGGCAACGGCTCCACGCCGCAGATGTCATTGTTTATGACCGCCTTGTCTCCAAAGAGGTTTTAGATTTGGGCCGACGTGAAGCTGAATATATTTATGTTGGTAAAGAGCCCGGCGGGAAATGTGTCCCGCAAGAGCGGATTAATGAAATCCTGATAGAGCAGGCGGCCTTAGGTAAATTTATTGTCCGCCTTAAAAGCGGTGATCCGCTTATTTTTGGCCGCGCCGATGAAGAAACAGATACGCTAAAATCGCATCATATTGGGTTTGAGATTATTCCGGGCATTACGGCGGCGGCGGCGGCGGCGGCAAATATCGGTGTATCTTTAACGGCCCGCGGAAAAAATAAAGCTTTTTCAATCATTACAGGGCATGATTCCAAGGGCTATGCGGAACATGATTGGGCGGCTATGGCGCGTAATGATGACCGCTTTGCCGTTTATATGGGCGTCGGCGCATCGCCCTTAATACAGTCGCGTTTACTCGATAGCGGCGCGCCCGCGAATATGCCTGTGACGATCGTAGAAAATGCGTCTCGCCCTGAAGAAGTTATTATTGAGACGACACTGGATCAACTGGGCCAAACCGTTAAAACAGCGCCGGTTAAAGGCCCCGCCGTTTTACTTATTGGCTATGCAGTCAAAACTGTTCAATCCGATGGCATGGATATCATTAAGGAGGCGGCCCAATGAGCGCCAAACATAAAGGAAAGGGCCCGCAGGCTCTAACCGCAAATGAGCTCCGCGAGGGGTTTGTTGTGTGGATGTCAAAAGACTTTGAATGGTCGCTTGAGTTTAAAGACGCACTCCTCACAGAAGATGTAGATGTGATTGAAAAAATGCGGGCCTTTGGTGAGCAGCAAGAAAATGAGAACATCGTCGTCGGTGTCTATTTTATTGATGTTGACCCTGAAACGGGCGATCCCAAGCGTTACCGCGAAAAATTTCGTGTCTCCGGCCCGAGCTATGATCCCGAACAAAAATTCAGAAAAATAAATAAGAGCTAGCCATGTACCGCTATGATGAATTCGACCATGAGGTCGTCCAAAGCCGCGTTAAACAATTTCGCGGACAGGTCGAACGCCGTCTAAAAGGCGCTTTGACAGAAGATCAATTTCGCCCGCTCCGCTTGCAAAATGGTCTTTATCTACAGCTTCACGCCTATATGCTGCGCGTTGCGGTTCCTTACGGAACGCTGAATAGTGAACAATTTCGCCAACTGGCGATGATTGCAGATAAATATGACCGTGGTTATGGCCATATCACAACACGTCAAAACATGCAGTTTAACTGGCCTGAGTTGACGGATGTTCCTGATATTTTGCAAGACCTTGCTGATGTGCAAATGCATTGCTTTCAAACCTCTGGGAACTGTATTCGTAATGTGACCTCTGATCCTTTTGCGGGCGCAGCGGCGGATGAGGTCGAAGATCCACGTCCAACGGCTGAGCTCTTGCGGCAATGGTCGACCATGCACCCTGAATTTGCTTTCTTGCCGCGTAAATTCAAGATCGCGGTTGTAGCGTCTCCAAATGACCGCGCCGTCATTCGTGCTCATGATATTGGTATTGAGATTAAGAAAAATGATGCCGGCGTAACAGGATTTCATATCCTTGTTGGCGGCGGTCTTGGCCGTACCCCGATTATTGGTCAAACGCTTCACCCGTTCCTACCGCGAGAAGAGCTTTTGCCATATCTTGAATCCGTGATGCGGGTTTATAACCGTTATGGTCGGCGTGATAATAAATATAAAGCCCGTATAAAAATTCTTGTGACGGAAACAGGCATTGATGAGTTCCGCGAGAAAGTTGAAGCGGAATATGAGACGTTAACGCCCTCCGACATCGCGGTTTCACAGGCCGAGATTGACCGTATTACATCTTATTTCTCCGGCCCTGATTTTGAAGATTTGCCATCTGAATCAGATGCTTATAATAAAAAGCTGATTACGGATACTGACTTTGCTGATTGGGCGCAAACAAATCTGACAACGCATAAAGCCTCTGGATATGCGATTGTAAATATTTCGCTGAAACCGCTTGATAAGGCACCGGGTGATATTACCTCCGGTCAAATGCGGGCTGTTTCAGATTTAGCGGATCAATATAGTTTTGGCGAAATCCGCACGACACATGCGCAAAACATTGTTCTGCCGCATGTAAAGAAAGACGATCTTCATGCGCTTTATACAGCTCTTAAGGCTGAAAAACTCCATGCTGACAATATCGGGCTTATATCTGATATTATCTGCTGTCCGGGCATGGATTATTGCGCGCTGGCGACGGCCCGCTCTATTCCTCTAAGCCAAGCTATTGCCGAACGCTTTAGCGGTAAGGGCCGCGAAAAAGCGATTGGCGAAATGCAGATTAAAATTTCCGGCTGTATTAATGCCTGTGGTCATCACCATGTCGGCCATATTGGTATTCTTGGATTAGAAAAAGCCGGTGTAGAATTTTACCAAGTTAAGCTAGGGGGCGATTCATCTGAAACAGCCGCTGTTGGCGATATTACAGGGCCGGGTTTCTCCCAAGACGAATTGGTTGACGGCATTGAACGCATGGTTGATTTTTATCTTGACCATAAAGAAGATGGCGAGCGGTTTATTGACAGCTATCGCCGCCTTGGACTACCTAAGTTCAAGGAGGTGCTTTATGGAGCCGCATAACAATATCCTTATTAAGGACGGGCATGCAGAGAGTGCGTCTGATTATGAAGACTTGCCAAACTTGGAAGAGTTTCTAGCCTCTAATCGCGGAGAGCGTTTGCGGGTTGCAAATGATGTTGACCTCACCAAGATTGCATTACGGCTGAATAATATAAAAATTTTGTCGATTGACTTTCCGAGCTTTACAGATGGGCGCGGGTTTTCAATCGCGCGCGAGCTTCGTAAAAAATACGGCTATAAGGGCTTATTAATTGCAGATGGCCCGCTTATTCCTGACCAATATGTCTATGCGCTACAATGTGGATTTGACGGTGTAAAAGTCGATGAAGCCACCTATAATCGCCAATCGGAGAGTGATTGGTTTGAGGCCATGGATAGGTTTCGCCTAACCTATCAACGCGGTTATGCCATGCGGAACGGCCCTGAAATGAGTGTCTTTGATGCGCGCGGGACGTCAATGCGGACTGAGCGCGAGACAGACCCTTATTTTGGCTTATCGGCTGAAATGACGATCCGCCGTGCCATAGAAGAGTTCGGCAATGAGCTTGTCTTGGCGTCCTCTATGGGGGCTGACTCGGCTGTGCTGCTGCATTTAGCCGCCCAAGTTAACCCCGATATTAAGGTGGTTTTTCTTGATACTCAGAAACATTTCCGCGAAACGCTTCACTATAGAGATATGCTCATTGAGGACTTAGGTCTTAAAAATTTGGAAAATATTACGCCTGACCAATCTGTCATTTCCAAGCGTGACGCAGATGGCATGCTGTACAAAAACAACCCTGATCTATGTTGCACCTTACGCAAAGTTGATCCTTTGGCCACGGCTTTATCACAGTATAAAGCTCGTATTACGGGCCGTAAGCGATACCAAACGCCTGAGCGCGGTAAGATGCCAATTTATGAGGTTGGTCGAAAAATGATTAAGATTAATCCGCTCGCTTATTGGTCTGCGAAAGATATCAGTGTATATATGCGCAAACATGATTTGCCGCCGCACCCTATGCTTTCACTCGGGTTTCTTTCAATTGGCTGCCAACCTTGCACATCGCGCGTTAATAGCGGTGAAGACCCGCGGGCCGGCCGGTGGCGCAATTTCGATAAAACGGACTGCGGTATTCATTATATTAATGGCCGATGGGAAAAAATTGATACGAAGAAAACTTTTGAGGTCTTTTAGTGCTACGGCCCGAAGTCATCTTAAAGGTTGTTTCGGGCCATTCTTTTAACGGTCATCCCGCTATCAATACAAGCAACCGATTAAATCGGAAGCTGCGCGGTTAACGCTAAAAGCTGTAGACGTTGGCGCAAACTATCATAGCGCGTGCGAATAACCTCAAGGCCAGCTTGCTCAAACTCAAGGCGGATATCTATAAGCTCCCGCAAGGTTCGCGTTCCTGCGGCTTGCTCAATTTCAGCGGCTTCAAATTGCAGCCGCGTCTGTTTTTCGACTTCAAGACGGGCGCGAAGCTGCTTTTCGAGTGACTTAATGCGCCGCACTGTAATCTCTGTATTTTCTTTTAAACGGCGCTCAGCATCCAAAGCTTGCCCGCGTGCTATAGAGAGGCGCGCCCCAGCCCGTTGATTGCCAGCCTTAAGCGTATTACCCGCGTAAATCGGAACAGACACATCGACGCCAATACGTTCTTGGAAACGAAAGTCTTCAAAGGCGCTGAAAGATGCATAAGACCCCGTTGCAACGACATCAATAATCGGCAGGCGCGCTCGTTTTTGACGTTGCTGTTCAGCTTCAAGCGCGTCTGAACGGTTTCGCAGAGCTTCTATTTCAGGATTAGACGAGAGTGCCATATCCCGCGCTATCGCCACAGCTTCAAGGGGGAGAGAGCGGCGCTCTAAGCTTTCATCGCTAGAGCAGGGCGCGCCGCGCTGCCCTGTATCAATTAAGAGCTGCGTCTGTGATTGGTCTTTGCGAAACTCTAATTCAAGAATAAAGCTCTCGGCATCAGCCAACTGCGAGGCAACAGAGGCGCGCTCTGTCCGGGTTGCGCCGCCGCGCGCCAAGGCCCGTGTTACGGCGTCAACTTGTTGCTGAAAATAAGCTTGCCGCGCTTCGGTTAATTTAAGCTGCTCCTGAGCTTCGCGCATTTCAAGCCAGGCCAACCCCGTTTCAAGGGCCGCTTGCCCCTTAGCAAATTGCGTATCTTTCAGGCTTGCCGCATAGTTAGACTTGGCGGCACGGCGAGCAAATTTGGCGTCTCCAAAATCAATGACGCGCTGCGACGCTCTCAGGCCGATTTGATTGGATACGCCAATATCAACCGCGCCCGTATCGCCTGCGCCCGTCCGGCCAAAGGCTGAAACTTGCGGGCGGTATAAGGCGCGGGCATCAGTAATAGCCGCGTCCGCTTCTTGCTCGCTTGCCTTAGCGATTAACACATTGGGATCCCGCGACGCCGATAGCGACAAAGCCTCATCAAATGCGAGGCATTGCTGTAAGCTTGGCGGCACAGAAAACTCACCGTTATCTTGTGCGCTCGCCGTGAAGGCACTGACGCTCAGTAAAAGCGCCAAGCTTGCGGGTATAATATATCGAGGCATAATTGGCTCACTTATGTGGTTCGCAGACCTTTAAAGAGTGAATCCCCGAGAGGCTCAATAAGATAATCAAATAAAGTCCGGCTTCGTCCCGAGAAGATAAACACATCAACAGGCATACCGGGACGGATTTCAACATTTGTCGTTTTATCCATTTCGGAGGCAGGAACACGCACGCGCGCTTCATAATAAACCGCAGATGTCGCAGGGTCAGTTTTTAAATCAGCACTGACGCCAATGATTTCACCCGCAAGGCGCGGCGCTTGCCATCCGCGATAAGATGAAAACTGCGTTCTAACAATTTGCCCTTCATTAATTGCCGCGCGGTCAGCGGGCGTAATTTGAACAGAGGCCGTGACGGTCGCAATTTGCGGAACAATTTCCATGATCGTCTCGCCAGAGCGAACAACGCCGCCAATAGTAGAGAATGATAAGTTCAGCACTTCACCGTCAACAGGCGCAATAATAACCGATCTATTTAATATATCTTGCGCTGCATTCAGGCGCTCTTCCGCCGTCAAAAGCTCACCAGAGGCCCGAAGAAGCTCCGTTGCATTTGTCTGTCCAGTCCGAGCACGCGATTGTGCGATTTGTGCCTCAAGGTCGAGAACATTAGCCGCTTGGTCAGCTCGTTCGCTTTCAAGCCGGGCAATATCGCCCTCAAGCGTTGCGACGAGGCGTTCTGATGATGTCACCTGATCCCGCCGCGCTAATTGCTGCGCAAACATTGACGACACAACATCAAGCTCAGATGTGGCAGATGCCAAAGCCTTGCGCGCAATCTCAATTTGTCCCGTACGCGCGGCTTGGACGCCTTCGGAGGCTTTGATCCGCGCGCTTAAAACAGCGATATCGGCTGTCAGGGCCGAGCGTTGCTGCCGAAATAAGCCCAGCTCTCTGCGTTCAATATCTGCGCGCTCTGTGACGCCAAGGTCAAGATCATCGAGGGCAGAAAAATTGGGACGCGCCTCATTATTTTGCAGTGCCTTTAACCGCGCTACAGAGGCCGCAAGTGCGCCGTATTCCTGTACGATTTGATCGCGGTTCGATAAAGAGGCCGTCTCTTGCAGTACCATAAGCGTATCGCCAGCCTTCACCATTTGCCCATCTCGAACTTTAATTTCGGCGACAATACCGCCTTCTAAATGCTGCACAACTTGGCGGTTATCTTCGACAACGATTTGTCCAGAAGCGGCAACGCCTTCTTCAAGCGGTGCTACGCCCGCCCAAGCCACAAATCCGCCAAAACCGATCAAGCAAATCACGGCCATTTTTGAAACAATACCGTCTTTTTTAGGGGAGAAATAAGTCATGAATTTGCTCCTACAGCTTGAAGTCGGGTTGCCGTATTTTCGGCTTTGGGTTTAATCGCTTCAAGATAACGGCTTGTATCCGCTGCAAGTACGCCGCCTTCGCGGACAACCATAACGCTAGAGGTGGACTGAATAAGTTTCACATCATGTGTTGCGGCAATCACAATAGCGCCGGCCTCGGCAATAGCTTTCAACTGATTGATCGTATGGGCCGCCGCCGCAGGGTCTAAGTTTGCTGTTGGCTCATCTAAAATTATCAGCACAGGGTTTCCAAAAATGGCCCGCGCAAGGCCAACTAATTGGCGTTGCCCTGCGGATAGCCCGCCCATGCCGGGAACGCCCACTTCTGTTTCATAGCCTTGCGGCAAGCCTAAAATCATATCATGCGCCCCTGCGAGCGTGGCCGCCTCTATAATGGCTTCCGGTGAGGCTTGTGTCATACGCGCGATGTTTTCAGCCACAGTTCCGGGAAGCAGCTCGATCATCTGCGGTACATAACCAACATATTGACCGCGATCTTCAGCCGCCCAGCGGTGAAGCTCCCGCCCGCCCAACATAACCGCGCCTGAATGGGGGGTATATGCCCCCGCCAATGTCTGCAAAAGACTTGTTTTACCAGAGCCGTTACCGCCCAGCACAGCAATCATCTGACCGCCATGCGCTTCAAAACCAAAGGGACGAATAAGCGGCTCTTTACGGCCCGGTACATTCACGCATAGCCGCGATAAGGCGAGATGCGCTTTGGGGCGCGGCAGGGGCGTAAAGGGGGCTTTAGTCTCGTCTTGCATGATGGCGCCTGACAGTTGTTTCCACGCACCGCGTGCACTGGCAATCCCGCGCCAACTCCCGACGATCTGGTCAATCGGGCCCAGAGCGCGTGATAGGATAATAGAGCCTGCTACAATTGCGCCGGGGCTAATTTGCTGCGTAATCGCTAATGCGCCGCCAGCGCCAAGAATAAGAACTTGTAGCATTTGGCGGCCCGCGCGCGTCACAGACGCAAAGCCGCCCTCACGCGCACCCGCTTTCATATTTAGCTCTCGGGCCTGCGCTTTAGCCGCGCGCCATTTGCTAAGTGCGCCGCGCGTTAATCCCATGGAGACAATCGCAGAGCGTTGACGTGAAACACCTGTCGCAAGTGAGAAGGCTTGAGAGCTATGGGAACTCGCATCATCATTTGTTTTACGATTTGTCATTTCCGCGGAGATGGCAACGCCGAGAAGAATAAGTCCCCCGATCAAACCAAGCGTGCCAATAATCGGGTGAATTAAAAACATAACAAGAAGGAAGAACGGCGCAAATGGAAGGTCAAAGAATGGCAACACGGTTTGGTTTTGAAAAAACCCGCGAATACGAGATAAAACGCGCAAGTCATTCGGCAAGCGAGCGCCAGCATCATGTGCCTCATCAAATTGTGTGAACACACGCTCAGAAATAACTTCGTCTAAATGTTCAGCCGCAATCCCGCAAATGCGGCGACGTCCGGCCTCGGCCGCCGCGTAAATACCTAATAGGAAGACAGAAATAACCGTAATCCAGATTAATGTATCCATGGATCCCGATGTCAAAATGCGGTCATAGACCTGCAACATATAAAGCGGTGAGACCAATAGAAGGACATTACTCACGAGTGAAAACCCTAATATTGGGTACATATATCCCGGTAACTCCCGGTGCATAGCAATAAACCATGCTGTCATACCCAAGGGCTTATCCTTGGAATCGTTACGTTGTTTATGTTGTTTATGTTGTTTATTCGCCATGACCATCTCTTTTAGTTCCGCCAAAAAAGGCGTTACATTAATAAGTCGTCGGGGGAGGAAAAAGGTTCATTTATTTTTCATTAAGAAAAAAAGCCCCGCCCATAAGGCGAAGCTGATTGACTTTATACACTCCTCAAAGCCGCTAAGGCATTGAAGAGTATGGTAAAGTTTAGGCTTAACTATGCAATGTCGAACATATCTGGAACGTCGAGGGCAACTGGGCCGTTTGACGCATCAAACTCTTCGAATGAATCCGAACCATTGACAGCAAATTGACCGCTATCTTCTTGCTCTGAGAAAGCGACGGCAAAACTATCTTCATCAACACTTAGGCTCTGTAGAACAGATGAGCTTGTTGTCGACTCTGATGTGCTCATCATCATCATGGATGGAGCCACGGCAAAGTCAGCCGCATCAAGATCATCAACAATGAAGTCTTGCAGCGTCAATGTTGTTTCATCGTCTAACGTGATGACAGTGTTATCACCGTCTTGAACTGCGGCTGCAATAGCCGCATCAAGATCAAAGTCAGGGCCGAAGTCTTCAACATTAATAACATCAACATCATTTTCGAAGTCGGTAATGACATCATTACCAGAGAGTTGGTTGACCGCAAATGTGTCTGCACCCGCTCCGCCAGTTAGCGTATCATTTCCGCCATTGCCGTTAAGGACATTAGATAGTGAATTACCCGTCAGGCTATCATCACCAACATTTGAGCCTGAGACGTTCTCGAA
>CAZEOD010000015.1:0-12310 GCA_964513675.1 uncultured Caulobacterales bacterium
TCTTGATATTGACACAGCCGATGATGCGCGGCAGCACTTGCGCCCTAATGACAGCTCCAGTGATACCGAATAATGTGACACAGAATAACGTGACAGCGCATAAGACAATTAACCGCTATATCCATCCGCTTGAAGTGCTGGGCTATATTCGCGGTTGTCAGACAAATGGCCAAGGTGTTGCCCTGTGTATTGTGACAGGAACGGAAGGCGGCAGCGTCCGTGCGCCGGGGGCGATGATGGCGGTCAGTGAAAGCGGCGAGATGGGAGGCTATATGTCCAATGGCTGCGTTGATGCCGATTTAGCACTACAAGCACAGAAAGCCATAGTGGACGGGGACATACGGCATATACGCTACGGCGCGAACTCGCCGTTTAAAGATATTCGTCTGCCTTGCGGCGGCGGCATAGAGATTATGATTGTGCCGCGCCCAAATATGCGCTCGGTTCAGGCGGCGATTGATGCGCTAGAGCGGCGCAGTCCATCTACGCTCCACATCAGCCGCAATGGAGATATGTCGTTATCCGGTGATTTACAGCCTGCGCGATGGGCGGGCCATGCCTTTCAGGCTCCGCTTCGTCCAACGCTGCGTTTGCGAATTGCGGGGCAAGGGATGGAAGTACTGGCTTTGGCCGATATGGCCCGTGCGGCACACTGCGATATTACCCTCGAGTCGGCTGACCCGCTTTGCCTTGATTATGCGCGGCAGAACCATCTGCCCTATCAAAAACTAAAGACAGCAGAGGCCATAGAAATGGGGATAAAAGATGATCCATTTACAGCCTTTGTTATCCTTTTCCACGATCATGATTGGGACGGGCCATTATTGAAACAAGCTCTGGCTGGCCCCGCTTTTTATATCGGCGCGATGGGTAGCCGTGCGGCTCATGTTAAGCGCTGTGAGCGATTAACGGATATGGGGGTGTCCGCGCGAGAGATTGCTAAAATCCACGCGCCAATAGGCCTTATTCCTGCGTCTCGCGATGCCTCAGTTTTGGCGGTCTCGATTATGGCCGAAATTATTGATGTTTGGGGCCGTCAATCTTCAGAGAAAAACGGGCATTATGAGTCGTAAATTAATAGATAGTTTTGGCCGAGAAATTAATTATCTTCGTTTGTCTTTAACAGATCGGTGTGATTTGCGCTGCACATATTGCATGGCCGAAAACATGACATTCTTACCGAAAAAAGACCTCTTAAGTTTCGAAGAGCTTGACCAGCTTTGCGCAGGATTTATCGCGCGCGGTATTCGCAAAATTCGCCTCACAGGAGGGGAGCCTCTCGTCCGCCGTGATTTCATGCAATTAATTAAAGCGCTTTCACGGCATTTAAAAACAGGCGCTCTGCAAGACTTAACTCTGACAACAAATGGTACGCAGCTCGCGCGTTTTGCGGCGCCGCTTAAGGCGGCAGGTGTTAAGCGGATTAATGTCTCACTTGATACGCTGAATAAGGATTTATTTGCAAAACTCACGCGCCGCGATGCCCTTCATCAGGTGCTCGCAGGCCTTGAAGCAGCAAAGGCTGTTGGGCTTAAAGTTAAGATTAATGTGGTCGCGCTGAAAGACATTAACGAGGCCGAAATTCCGGCTATGATGGAATGGGCACATGGCCAAGGCTTTGACATGACCTTAATTGAAGTCATGCCAATGGGCGAAATTGATGAAGACCGGCGCGATCAATATTTACCGCTCACAGCGATACGCGAAAGGCTGGATGCAGCTTATAGCTTAAGTGAAAGCGCGCACCGGACGGGCGGGCCATCGCGATATGTTGATGTGGCGGAGACGGGCGGGCGGCTTGGGTTTATAACGCCGCTTACTAATAATTTTTGCGCCGGATGTAACCGCGTGCGGGTAACATGTACGGGCCGAATTTATATGTGTTTGGGGCAGGATGACTTCGTTGACCTTCGCGCGGCATTGCGCGGGGGGGAGCCTGAGCGTGATTTAGATGCGGCCCTCGATCAAGCCATGCGGAAAAAGCCAGAGAAACATGATTTTGAAATCTCAGACAGCCGGTCTGGCCCCGCTGTCTCGCGGCATATGTCTTCAACGGGCGGTTAGGTTATGAGCCCAATCCATTTGACCATTAAGCGCAAAGCGACAAAGATAATTAAGATCGCTGTCGCCCGTTTCAGCCAAATATCAGCCAAACGATAAACGCCGAGATGATTGCCAATAAATCCGCCAATCAATATGGCAGGGATGAGCGGCCAATAGGCGCTCATCTCATTCATAACATTTGTATCATGCCATTTATTATATTGCCCCATTAAGCCTGCGGCCGAATTAAATAAAATAAAGACACTACAGCTTGCAGCGATAACTTTAGCCTTTGCCCAGTGCAGCATATGTAAAATCGGCGCGAGAAAAATTCCGCCGCCAATTCCAACAAGCCCAGCGTAAAATCCGATAAACGCCCCGATGACTATGGTAAAGGGAGTAGATAGCTTACGGTGAGATGTCTCGCGCCTGTCCGCGCGGCTATCGAGCCAAAGCTTACCGCCGGCAAGGAGTAAAGCCGCCCAAAGTAAGCCTAAAAATAAAGTCTCTGATATGACCATACGCCCGCCAAGCCACGCGGCAGGCATGGAGATAAGAAGCAAAGGCCATATTCGCGCCCAAGGTATCAGCCGCGCGCGGTGGTACCGCCATGTATTTCCGCTCACGACAAGGATATTACAGCTCAAAGCGATAAGCGGGATCAAGCGGTAATCCGTCTCAAATAAGACTAAAAGCGCCGTATAAGTCGAGCCGCCGCCAAAGCCGATACTGGCGTAAAGCCCTGCGGTCACCCAAAATAAAATGACGAGCAGGCCTAATTTCACGGCGGCGTCATCAGCGGCGCTATTAGCGGCGTTAGCGGTAAAATATCTATATGATCCCCCGCAGCCCATGGCCCACTATGGGGCGGTAGACGGAGTAAAACATTGGCGCGGGCAAACGGCGTAATCAGACCGCTATCTTGGCGCGGGAACGCATGGACGCTCATTTGCCCGCTGCTATTTATTTGCGCATGACCGCGCATATAGCTCTCGCGGGGCCCATTTTTTGCCATGTCGCGGCTTAGTCTGGCTGTTACAAAACCAAGGGGCTGTCCTAATAGCGGGCGTAGAAAAATATGGGCGCAAACGAGCGCCGATGCGGGATTGCCGGGGAGCCCCAAAACAACACGGCCCTGTTTCTGTGCGAGCCAGACGGGCTTGCCAGGGCGGACAGCGACTTTGGAAAAAACTATGTCATAGCCTTGCGCGGTGAAAGATGGTTTTGCGAGGTCATGATCGCCAACAGAGGCGCCGCCAATCGGGACGATGATATCTGCATCTATAGATGAGCTTTCGGCCTGTTTGATACGGGCGGTGAAGTCATCTTTATTATCTGCGGCTATACCAAGATCGATAACTTGCGCGCCCCAGCTTTCTAATAGGGCCGTCAAGGCGGGGCCGTTGGAATTAATTATTTGCCCGCTTTTTAGATCATGGCCGACAGGTTTTAATTCATCTCCATTTGATAAAAGCGCGATTTTCAACGGTTGTAGAACATCCATTTGCGCAATATTTCCGGCGGCAGCGACGGCGACATGGCGGGGGCTTATCCGTGTGCCTGCGCTGATTAGAACCTCACCTACGTTAAAATCTAGCCCCGCGCGCCGAATATGCCGAGGGCTGTCTTGCGTTTCCATAATCGTGACGATATCGCCTGATATTTGCGTATTTTCCTGAATAATAACGCTATCGGCCCCGCGGGGTATAACGCCGCCTGTAAAGATGCGGACGGCTTCACCTGCGCCAAGGGCTTTTGAAAAGGGCTGGCCTGCGCGGGCTTCACCTATAAGTTTTAAGGGGCATGGCACGGCCTGAATATCTGCAAGTTTAACGGCATATCCGTCCATAGCCGACATATCGGCGGGCGGATGGGTGAGCTTGGCTTTCACATCATGCGCCAACTCATGCCGCACCGATTTTTTTAATGGGCGCGCCATAATGCGCTGCCTTTTGCGCAAATCCCTTGCCGCGTTATCAATATGGCTGAGTGCTGTTTCAACAGATATCATACCCCACCTATACAGCCATTTTACGCGCTGACCATATAGGATTTTACCCAAGCGGCAGGTGACAGCGGCGTGAAAAGCGCTTAGGAGAGAGCGAGATATTATGGCAGCAAACAGAGAGGCGGGATATGGCGGTGATTTTATTTTTCGGGCGGTTAAGCGATCTCTCTGGCCCGCTTGATGTTACATTACCGAACGATGTTAAAACAAGCGCTGATCTGATAAAATGGCTCTCTGAAACATATCCCGTTTTGAAAATGGCGCTTGCGCAAACAGGCAATCGTCTCGCCGTTAATCAACGTATGACGCGCGATATTGTGCCGATTGCAAATACAGATGAAATCGCCTTTATGTCGCCTCTAAGCGGGGGCTAGGCCAAATGTCTGTGAGCGCAGATCATATCACGATAACGGATATTATATTTGACCCAGAGGCCGAACTTGCCCGTTTTCGAGTTTTGAATAATGGGGCGGGGGCTGTGGTCAGTTTTACAGGCAGTGTTCGCGGCGAGGCTGATGTTCTTACGCTCTCGCATTACCCGGGTTTTACCGAAGCCGAAGTGGCCCGTATTGGCGATCAAGCTATGCAGCGTTGGCCGCTTTTGAATTATAAAATTATTCACCGCGTGGGGGCGATGACGCCGGGCGAGGTCATTGTTTTTGTCGCCGCCGCTAGCCTTCATCGCCGTGCAGCCTTTGAGGCTGTCGATTATATTATGGATTATTTAAAATCCGACGCGCCGTTTTGGAAGCAAGAAAAGCGCGGCGGAGCGGCGCGCTGGATTGAACCTCGCGCGGGCGATAAAGCAGATCTAAAAAGATGGAGCGATTAATGGCCGGAATTGATGAAACATGTGACTTTACGCCTATCCGCATTGCCGTCTTAACGGTGTCAGATACGCGAACGCCAGAGACAGATACATCGGGTGATTTGCTCGCGGGACGGATTGCAAAGGCCGGCCATGATTTGGCGGGCCGTATTATTGTAAAAGATCACAAAGCAGATGTTGCGGCGCAGGTCTCCCTTTGGATTAATGATCCTGAAATTGACGCGGTGATTACAACTGGCGGCACGGGCCTGACAGGGCGTGATATTACGGTTGAAGCGGTGACGCCGCTTTTTGAAAAAACTATCGACGGGTTTTCCGTTATTTTCCACATGGTGAGTTTTGAGACAATCGGGCTTTCAACCTTGCAATCGCGCGCCTGTGCGGGGCTGGCGAAAAACACATTTATATTTTGCTTGCCGGGATCAAATGGAGCCGTGAAAGATGGCTGGGATAAAGTGATTTCAGCACAGCTCGATAGCCGCCACAAACCCTGTAATATGGTCGAGCTTATGCCGCGGCTATCGGAGCGTTAAAATGAGCGCATCTAAATTAACTCATATTGACGCTGATGGCCGTGCCTCCATGGTTGATGTGTCCGCCAAAACCAATACGGCGCGCCGCGCTGTCGCCCAGGGCTGTGTTATTATGTCCGTTTCAACCCTAGACTTAGTGCAGGCGGGGGCCGTAAAAAAAGGCTCGGTGATATCAATTTCTGAACTTGCAGGCATTATGGGCGGTAAGAAAACCAGCGATTTAATTCCGCTTTGTCATCCTTTGCCGCTGTCAAAATTGCACGTGAACATTACGCCATATCATACTCTGCCGGTATTGCGCGTGACGGCCGAGGCGAAAACAACAGGCCCAACGGGCGTTGAAATGGAAGCCCTAACAGCGGTTAGCATAGCGTGCCTGACGATTTATGACATGCTGAAAGCGGCTGAAAAATCTATGGTGATCTCGAATATAAGGCTCGCCGAAAAATCGGGCGGAAAATCAGGTGAATGGCGGGCGGAACCCAAGGCTTAAAGACAAAGCGACAAGCTTAGACCCAAATTGAAAGCTTGACCGATAAGGCCGCGAGCGCAATCAGTAAAGCCGCCCAGACTATTGCATTAACGATTACGGCCCGGCTGGCTTTGCGCTGGGTTAGCCATCTGCGCGGGCGTATTCCTTTCCAGACAAAGACGAATTGCGCCGATAAAACCGCGCAAACGACATTCAGGCCCAGCAGCAATGCGGCGCCGGCGGCCTTTTCTGGTTCTCCAGCCCCTAAGAATAAAGCCGAGGCAACAGAGGGCGGCAAGAGCGCGACGGCCACCATAACGCCGACTAAAGCGGAGGATATACCCGTTGACATCGAGAGTGCCGCCGCCGCGCCAGACGCGAGCGCAAGAGCAATAATCTCTGGCCCGATAATTGTGCGCGATACAAGCTCAAGGCTGTCTATATTGACGGGTAAGAATGTCGTCAGGCCGAGAGCAAATGAAAAACCGATGGCTAATCCAGCCATAGCGGTTTTCGTCGCCTGTTTCATGAGGGATAAATCCCCAAGGGCTGTGGCGAGCGCAAAGGCCAAGATAGGCCCTAATAGCGGGGCAATCACCATAGCGGCAATAACAATCGCTACGCTGTCTTCATTCAGGCCAATCGCAGCGACAATAGATGATAAAATCGTTAGGATAATAAAATCCCAATTCAATAAGCTATCGCGGGAGACTTTCTGGTAAAGTTCTTCGCGCAATGTCGTTGTTTTAGATTTAGCTTTGGCGGCGTCCGGTTTTGCGGGGTCGTCTTTGGGCGGGTCATTGCGGGGAAGTGTAGCTTCGACGGGCATAACAACAACGCGCCAATCTTTATCATCTGAAAACAAGCTTTGCAGCGCGTCCAGCAGCGGTTGGCCTTGTCCTTTCTCGATCAGAATTTCTATCGCTTTTTCATAATGACCATAGCCGCTATCCAGTGACCAATCTATTGGCTCTGCGGCCTCAATGATATGTGTCACGGCATCTGTTTTATCGGCCGGGAAATTGATTTTAATAAAACGCATAAATTGAGCTTAAACCATCTGACCTATTTGGGCTAGGCTTAGTCGCTGTAAATATTATGAAGATCAGCCTAAAATGGAAAACGCATCAGAGCCGTTTTCCTGTCTTGCTTCGCCTGCCTCGCGGGCTTAAACTTTATATATGAGCGATTTATTCCAAGCCTCCGGCCTGTCTGATAATGCCCCCAGACCTCTCGCTGATCGGCTGCGCCCGCAAAGCTTATCCGATGTTGTGGGGCAGGATCATTTATTAGCTGATAGTGCGCCTTTAGGGCGAATGGTCTCCGGCGGGCATTTAACCTCGCTTATATTATGGGGGCCGCCGGGGGTTGGTAAAACAACGATAGCGCGGCTTTTGGCGCAGCATAGTGATTTGGACTTTGTTCAAATATCGGCGGTGTTCTCTGGGGTATCCGATCTGCGTAAAGTTTTCGAGGCCGCCAAATCGCGCCGCCATATGGGGCAAGGAACGCTCCTTTTCGTGGATGAAATTCACCGTTTTAATAAATCTCAACAAGATGCATTTCTGCCTTATGTCGAAGAAGGCGTGATTACATTAGTCGGAGCGACAACAGAAAACCCATCCTTTGAGCTTAACGGCGCTTTATTATCTCGGGCGCAAGTTTTCGTTTTAAACCCGCTTGATAATATTGCATTGCAGCAGCTTTTAACGCGCGCTGAAAGCGAGTGTGGTCGGCGCTTGCCCTTAACGGAAACGGCGCGGGAGACTCTGATTAATTTTGCCGGAGGGGACGGCCGATATGGCTTGAACCTTTGCGAGATTATTTTTGGCGCTGTTGCAAAAGACGCCGTTGATCTCGATGCCGAGATGACGGCGCAGATTTTGCAAAAACGCGCCCCCGTTTACGATAAGGACGGCGAGCAGCATTATAACCTTATTTCTGCTTTGCATAAATCTATTCGCGGGTCTGATCCGGACGCATCGCTTTACTGGTTTTCACGCATGATGAATGGCGGCGAAGACCCGCTTTATATTGGCCGCCGCCTTGTGCGTATGGCGAGTGAAGATATCGGTTTGGCTGATCCGTCGGCTTTACCGGCTGCTTTGGCCGGTGTTGAGGCGTTTCGCTTATTGGGGGCTCCCGAAGGTGAGTTAGCTTTGGCGCAAGTTGTGACCCATCTGGCCTGTGCGCCCAAATCTAACGCCGCTTATATGGCCGCCAAAGCCGCTATGCGCGCCGCTAAAGAGAGCGCAAAATTAGGCCCGCCTCTTCATATTCGAAATGCGCCGACAAAATTGATGAAAACGCAAGGCTATGGCCAAGGCTATATTTACGATCCTGATACGCCGGAAGGGTTTTCGGGGCAAAATTATTTCCCCGATGAAATAGAGCCGCGCCCGCAATTCTACCGCCCTGTTTCGCGCGGGCGCGAAAAAGCCATTGCTGCCCATTTAGATTATCTTGCGAAATTGCGGGCGCAAAAGTCCACTTCATAAGACGGTATTGCGCCGCTTGATATTAAAGTTTTGCTCGGATTTTAGAGGCGAGTTTTTCTAGCGCTTTCATATCGGCCATATCCTCGCCGTTGTGCGGGGCCATCGGCGTGTTGTCATAGCGCGGAATAATATGCACATGGGTATGAAACACAGTTTGTCCTGCGGGGGCGCCGTTAAATTGCGTGACAATAATGCCGTCTGGTTTTAGCGCCTTTTCAACAGCGATGGTCAGGCGCTGTACTGTGCCAAAAAGCCGGCCAATGTCTTTGGGTGCAAGCTCCAGAAGGTTGCGTGAGCTGGCTTTGGGAAGCACAAGGCAATGGCCTTTGGATTGCGGGAAAACATCCATGAAACTGATGACATTATTGTCTTCATAGATTTTCACGCAAGGCATTTTGCCGCGTAAAATTTTGGCAAAAATATTATCTGTATCGTAAGGTCCGTGTAGGCTCATGGATGTCTCTTTTGCTCTTTATCGGGTTTTAAACGGTGTATGTGTGTCTAATATTTTCACGTCATGATCGACGGCAAGGCGCTCATGTGTCAAGTAATCTTCAATCGCGGCATGAAGGCCGGCATGCGCCATATAATGGGCGGAGGTTGTAATCACAGGTTCATAACCGCGCGCAAGCTTATGCTCGCCTTGTGCACCGGCTTCGACCGTGGGGAGGCCGCGCTCTATGCCCGCTTCAATCGCTTGGTAGTAACAGAGCTCAAAATGTAGAAAAGGCTTATGGGACAGGCAGCCCCAATTCCGCCCATACAGGGCATCAGAGCCAATAAAGTTAAGCGCGCTAGCAATCGGCGTGCCGTCATCCCATGCCATAACAAGTAAAATATCGTCACGCATTACGCTGTGAATATGGTCGAAAAACGCGCGGGTCAGATAGGGGCGGCCCCATTTTCGCTGCCCTGTATCAAGATAGCAGTCATAGAAAATATCCCAATGCTCTGGTTTTAAATCATCCCCCGTTAAGCGCTTTATCACAAGGCCCTCTTGCGCGGCCCTGCGTTCTTTGCGGATATTCTTACGCTTGCGAGATGTCAGGCTGGCCAGAAAGTCATCAAAGCTTTGATAGCCGCGATTGATGAAATGAAATTGGCGATCACGGCGCAGTAGATACCTATTTTTCTCAAAGGCGTCGCGGTCATCCGCTTGTAAAAAGGTCGCGTGAATGCTGGAGAAATTTTGTTGGCGGCAGATTTGCTGCATGGCACTGGCCAGCAGTTCTTTATGCGCGGGCGTGCCGGCCAAAAGGCGCGGGCTGGTCGCGGGCGTAAAAGGAATAGCACATTGTAATTTTGGGTAATAATCAAGTCCGGCGCGGTGCAGCGCATCGGCCCAGCCGTGATCGAAGACATATTCACCTTGGCTGTGGGATTTACCGTAAAGCGGCGCGGCCCCTATGACGTGGCCAGCGTCATCTTCGAGCCAAAGGTGAAGCGGCTGCCAGCCCGTTTCTGAACAGGCAGAGCCGCTTTCTTCTAAGGCGTTTAAAAACGCCCATTTCAAAAATGGATGTCGACCTTTTGGTAAAAGCGCATCCCATGCCGCCTCGGAGACCTCCGAGATGCGGCCGAGTAAGCTCGCGCGATATTGCGGCTCATCCATTAAGGGGCTTAAGCGGGGTCGATTTCGACAATCGCGTCAATCTCGACGGCGACATCAAGCGGTAGGCTGGGGGCGCTGACAGCAAAGCGGGCATGGCGGCCTTTATCACCAAAAACGGCAACCATAATATCTGAACAGCCATTAATGACTTTCGGAATATCGGCCTCGGTTGCGCCGGGCAGGGCTTGAACAAAACCGCCGAGCTTAACAATACGTTTGACGCGCGATAGATCACCGCCGCAAGCGGCTTTCATTTGCGCTATAAGGTTCAAGGCTGAGAGCCGAGCAGCCTCTTGGCCGCGCTCAACAGTCAGATCTTCGCCAAGACGTCCGCCAATTTTATTATCGCCAATTTTAGAGACTTGGCCGGAGATGAAAATGAGGTTTCCGCTTTGCACATATCCAACGTAATTTGCGACAGGTGCCGCAGCGTCGGGAAGCGTCAGGCCAAGCTCATCGAGGCGGCTATCAAAATTGGACATGTCTTGTCTCCATCTTATCTTTAAGTCATAGCTCCTTAGACGATTCATTGGGAGACGACTATGTTAAAATCGGGTGATATTTTGCCGCGTCCGTCGGCGCAGCCACAGTTAACGGCTTTTCTTGAAACGCGGCGCTCAAATTTGGCGAAACTCATGCAGGCTCCGGGGCCGAGCGCTGATGAACTGGCGCGGATACTCAAGATAGCGGCTCGTGTACCCGATCACCGTAAGCTTGCGCCGTGGCGATTCATCACCTTTCAAGGCGGTGCGCGGACGAGCTTTGGTCAGCATATTCGCCGCGCGTTTGAAGCCGCTCATCCTGACGCGCCGGAAGACCGCGCCGATTTTGAAGCTGAACGATTTATGCGCGCCCCGCTTGTAATCGCTGTGATTAGCGCGCCGGTGGAGTGCCCGCGCGGTACACCCGAATGGGAGCAAGTCTTAAGCGCGGGGGCGGTCTGTTATAATTTGCTGCTTGGGGCTCAAAGCCTTGGCTACGGCGCGCAGTGGCTAACAGAATGGTATGCTTATGATTCGGGCGTTACGGCGGCGATGGGGTTGACGGGGGCTGAAAAAATTGCGGGGCTTGTCTATATCGGAACCCCGAGCGCACCGCCGCAAGAACGCGCGCGGCCAGAGATCAATGACAAGGTCAGCGCGTGGCCAAAATAGTCATTTTGATGCAGAAAAATCCGGTTTAAAGGCGGTTTCAAAAACTGTTTAGGATAGGTTCATCTTCACGGCGCTAGAGAAATGCTTGGGGGTTAGTTTACTAACTTCAAGGGCCTCGCATACTGCCATGCGCCCCGTGTAGGAGCGGGGCCCGTTATAATCTTCTGATATTTTGAGCGCTATTTTTAAGGCCGCAGTGGGGCATTGTTTTAAAGCGGGATTTACCGGTTAAGATACGGTTCCGCTATCTGTCTCAAGCGCCAATAAAATATCGCCATCTGCCACGAGGGCATCAACAGCGGCGTTAATCTTCGCAATGACACCATCGCGCGGGGCGTCTAGCGCCATCTCCATTTTCATCGCTTCCATAATGATTAGCGTATCACCTGCCTTAACCGCATCGCCCGCTACGGCGTTAATCGCAATAATCTTGCCGGGCATGAGCGCGGTGAGGGTGTTGGCAGATGACGCCGTGTTGAGAGTGTCAAAGCTTATTTTTGAAATCTCAATGATCTGTGCATTACGATAAAACCTAATTTTATCCGGAAATATTTTCCTCGACCACGCTTTATAATCTAAAGTAACATCTTCATTGGGCTGTGATGTGCTATGTTCACGCAGGCAAACTGAAACGCGCCTTTCATCATTGATTTTAACGCTATATTGCGCGCCATTTTGGCTCAGCAATTCGGCCGTTATAATGTCTTCATTATGCGCATATCTGTAAATATTTCGGCGCGGTAAATTCACGCGAAACCCTGTTTTTTCTTTGAAAGGGCTCAGATGTGAATGTGAAGGTTTAAAATGCTCAGTTAAGGCCGCAAGGGCAAACATATTTATATTATCCTCAAGCGTAGGCGGTATGATGTTGTGAAAGTTTTGGGCTATAAAATGCGTGCTGATTTTACCTGTTTTAAAGTCATTATTAGCGAGGCACCGATCAAGAAATGCAGCGTTGGTTTTTACTCCTACCGCCTTTACGTCATCTATTAAACGCCGTAACCCCTGAAGGCTGTCTTCACGGTTGTCGCTATGGCAAATGGCTTTGGCGATCATGGGGTCGTAAAAAATAGTGACGCGGTCACCGCTCTCAACGCCCGCATCAACTCTATAGCTGCCCGTTTTACCGGTCTCTGAGCCTGTTTCTATATGTTCTATAGT
>CAZEOD010000015.1:12320-56406 GCA_964513675.1 uncultured Caulobacterales bacterium
CTATAGTTCCAATGCTCGGCAGAAAGTCATTCGCAGGGTCTTCGGCATAGAGCCGCGCTTCAACCGCATGGCCGTTGATTTTGATATCTTTTTGAGCGGGGAGTTTTTCGCCTTGGGCGATGCGGATTTGCAGCTCGACCAGATCAAGCCCTGTAATCATTTCTGTAACGGGATGTTCAACTTGTAGGCGGGTGTTCATTTCCATAAACCAAAACCCATCACTGCGGAGCTTGCCGGAGCCGTCGACGATAAATTCGACCGTGCCTGCGCCGACATAATTCACGGCTTTGGCCGCGTTGATTGCCGCGTCCGTCATGGCTTTACGGACATCATCCGTCATGCCGGGGGCCGGCGCTTCTTCGATGACTTTTTGATGGCGGCGCTGGACGGAGCAATCGCGCTCAAACATATGCACGACATGGCCGTGGTGATCGCCAAAGACCTGCACTTCGATATGGCGCGGCGAGGTGATATATTTTTCAATCAGGACATTATCATTGCCAAAGCTCGATTTGGCTTCGCGCTGACAACTCGCGAGGGCGGCGCCGAAATCGGCCTCGGTCTCGACCTTGCGCATGCCTTTACCGCCGCCGCCCGCAACGGCTTTGATAAGCACGGGATAGCCAATCATACGGGCTTGGCTTTGCAAGTTTTTCGGGCTTTGATCTTCGCCGTGATAGCCGGGGGTTGTCGGTACATTGGCCGCGTCCATTATTTTTTTCGCGGCGTCTTTAAGCCCCATGGCCTCCATAGATTCAGGGGAAGGGCCGATAAAAATAATGCCGGCTTTATGGCAAGCGCGCACAAAATCGGGATTTTCCGACAGAAATCCATAGCCGGGGTGAATAGCATCAGCGCCGCTATTAATTGCGGCCGTGATGATTTTATCAATGACAAGATAGCTTTCAACCGCAGGCGAGGGGCCAATATGCACGGCCTCATCTGCCATGCGGACATGCAGGGCTTTGCGGTCAGCATCGGAATAAACCGCGACAGTGGCTATGCCCATCTTACGGGCCGTTTTAATCACGCGGCAGGCAATTTCGCCGCGATTAGCAATGAGGATTTTTTTGATTGGCGCGTGAGGTTTTATCATTACATTCTGAACACGCCAAAGCGCGACTCCTCTTGCGGGCCATTTGCCGCCATGGCGAGCCCTAATCCCAGCACGCGGCGCGTATCCGTTGGGGCGATAATTCCGTCATCCCATAGTCTTGCGCTGGAATAATAGGGGTGGCCTTCGCGTTCATATTTCTCGCGGATTGGGGCTTTAAAAGCCTCAAGCTCCTCCTCGCTCCAGCCCTCCGAGCCGCGCGTGACGGTCGCTAAAACACTGGCCGCTTGCTCGCCGCCCATGACGGAAATGCGGGCATTGGGCCACATAAAGAGCAGGCGCGGATCATAAGCCCGTCCGCACATGCCGTAATTACCAGCCCCGTAAGAGCCGCCGATAATGACGGTGAATTTTGGCACTTTCGTACAGGATACAGCATGGACCATTTTCGCGCCGTCTTTGGCAATGCCGCCGGCTTCGGCTTTGGAACCGACCATGAAACCCGTGATATTTTGCAAAAAGACAAGCGGGATATGACGCTGGCTACAGAGTTCGATAAAATGCGCGCCCTTCAAAGCGCTTTGCGAGAATAATACGCCGTTATTACCGATAATCCCGACCTTATAGCCGTGGATTTTGGCAAATCCGCAGACGAGTGTTTCGCCGTAAAGCTTTTTAAATTCATGAAACCGAGAGCCGTCAACAAGGCGTGCAATGATCTCGCGGACATCAACGGCTTGGCGGGCATCTGTTGGGATAATCCCCAACAACTCGTCTTCGTCGTAAAGTGGGGCGTCGACCCCTTCGGGCGCATAGCTTGGCTCTGTTGTTCCGAGGCTTTCCACGGCATCGCGCGCGATTTGCAGGGCGTGCGGGTCGTTCTGCGCGAGATGGTCAACCACGCCGGAGGTTTTCGCATGGAGCATCCCGCCGCCAAGGCTCTCCGCGTCAATATCTTCGCCTGTCGCGGCTTTGACCAGCGGGGGCCCCGCGAGGAAGATTGTACCTTGATCTTGCACAATAATCGACTCGTCTGCCATAGCGGGGACATAAGCGCCGCCTGCCGTGCAGCTTCCCATAACGACAGCGATTTGGGCAATCCCCGCCGCGCTCATATTAGCCTGATTATAAAAACAGCGTCCGAAGTGATCGCGGTCAGGAAAGACCTCGGCTTGGCGGGGCAGGTTCGCGCCGCCGCTATCAACAAGATAAAGACAGGGCAGGCGGTTGGCGGCGGCAATATCTTGTGCGCGCGCTTGTTTTTTGGTTGTCATCGGGAAATAGCTCCCGCCCTTTACCGTGGGGTCATTACAAATAATCATGACCTCCCGCCCCGCAACGCGGCCAATACCGGTAATTAATCCAGCGGCCGGAACGGTTTCGGGATAAAGCTCATAGGCGGCAAATTGTGACAGCTCTAAAAACGGCGTTCCGGGATCGAGCAGGCGCTCTATACGCTCACGGGGGAGGAGCTTGCCGCGGGATAAATGTTTCTCTCTCGCGCGCTCTGAACCGCCCTGCGCAATAATACCAACTTTCTCGCGTAGATCATCCACAAGGCTTTGCATATAGGCGCGGTTATCAAGAAAGGCCACGCTATCAGGATTAACTGTCGTCGGTAAAACGGGCATAAGGCTCTCTTATGATCTATGAATAATTAGTCTCTATATAAATTTGAACTCAGAGTCAAATTTTGTGATATAGCAAAACAAATATACGCCCGCATAGGATCAAAAATTAGGTTTTATCGTGATTTTTTGCGCTAATATTTAGCTTAGAGCAGCGCTTAACTGCCTTGCGCAATATTTGCTAAAACGCGCTGGGCTGCGGCCTCGGGATCAGGGGATTGGGTGATCGGGCGGCCGACAACAATATGGGATGCCCCGTCTTTAAGGGCCTTAGCGGGGGTCGCAATACGTTTCTGGTCGCCGATATCATCTCCGGCCATGCGAATGCCGGGGGTGAGGACAATGAAATCATCCGGCACAGCCGTTCGAATTTTCGCGGCTTCTTTGGCGCTGGCAACCACGCCGTCAATTCCGGCATCTAAGGCTTGTTTAACGCGGCGCATAACAAGGGCTTCGGGGCTCATATCATAGCCAATATCATTAAGCGCCGCTTGGTCGAGTGATGTTAAAACCGTGACGCCAAGGATTTTCAAATTGCTTTCGCCTCGACCTTTGGCGGCGGCGCGCATAACATCAGGACGCGCATGAACGGTCAGCAGGTTTGCGCCGATATGTGCAATCGAACGGGCTGCTTTTTCGACTGTGGCATCAATATCATGGAGCTTAAAATCGAGAAAGACATGTTTACCTTGCGCGGCCAGTTCACGGCCAAACTCCGCGCCGCCAAGGGGCAAGAGTTGGAGTCCGATTTTATATGCGGCAACACTCTCGCCTAGAGCGGTCACCATATCTCTGGCATCCTCAATCGAGGGCAGGTCAAGCGCGACATAAAGACGGGGATCGGCAGGGAGCAAGGATGACTGATCTGGCATGTGTCTAATGACCTTGTCGGATGCGGTTAGAATTTGCGGCCATGATTTTCTCGGCGAGAGATTCGGGCAGAAGCCGCGCTAAAATGGCAATGGCTTTATTAATCCGCCCCGTAATATGTACGGCTCTATTGGCTTCGCAGGCATCTACGCCGTTTTCTGCGACCTCTTCGGCGGACATCCACATATAATCAGGCAGGCGGCTTGTGGCCTCGCGGGTGCCGTTGACATCGTGAAATTCGGAATAGGTGAAACCGGGGCAGAGCGCGCTAACATGAACGCCGTCAGCTTTAAGTTCCGCGTTTAGGCTTTGGGAGAATTTAATAAGAAAGCTTTTAATGGCCGCATAGGTCGTGTGGCCTTTACTGCCGGGGACATGCCCGGCAAGGCTAGCGACATTAATGATCCGGCCGAAGCCGCGGCTTGCCATGCCAATAGATAAAGCATGTGCCAATTCGCAAGGGGCGCGGAGCATAACTTGCAAAGAGCGTTCATGATCTTCCCACGCGCTATCCAGATAATTCCCCGGATGGCCAAAGCCGGCATTATTGACCAGGCCGTCGATCGTCAGCGCTTTTTTTTCAAGACGCTGCATCAAATCTTGCGTGGCATTGGCGTCCGCCAGATCTAGCGCGAAAATATGGCTTGTTGTCCCAAATCTATTTTTAAGTTCTGTCGCGAGCTCGATCATGGGAGCCTCACGCCGCGCTGTTAAGGCGAGGTCCCAGCCGCGAGCGGCATATTCGCGGGCGATGGCCGCGCCGATACCAGCGGAGGCCCCTGTGATAAGGCATATGCGGCGGTGCTGGGTCATAGCTAAACCTTTATTATACGGGCAAGAAGCCTGTGATATCACCGCGCTGCTCGCTGGCGCTATAACAGCCAATGACTTTCAAAAAAGATGTGGCATCGACAAGATCAGATAGCACGTTTTCGCCGGCGTCAGAGAAGCGGTTGGTCGCAATATCAACATAAAAGGTCGGCGCGGCGCGCATACCCGAGACCATATAGGTTTCCAATTTTATGATGTTCACTTTGTGATTAGCAACAGCGCCAAGGGCCTTAAGGAGCGATCCGGGATTATGATGCACTTGGAAAATGACGGTGGTGATGGCCTTCTCGTCAATCGTCTCTGGCTTGGCGGCCTGTTTTTGTAAAACGTGAAAGCGGGTCACGTTTTTGTCGAAGTCTTGGATATGGCTGTGCAAAACAGACAGGCCGTAAATTTCGGCCGCCCGCACCGAGCAAATCGCAGCTTTGCGCGGATTGCCTTCGGCCGATACACGCTCCGCGGCATCGGCTGTATTGGCCGCTTCTATGACGTCGGCATGGGAAAGATGACTGCCGAGCCAGTCGCGGCACTGCATGATCGCTTGCTTATGGCTTAGCACCTGCTCAATATGGCCGAGGTCTGCATGGCCCAGCTCTTTATGGTCAAGTTTTGCTGGTGCATCGCTGCTGGGTGCGGGGGCCGCGAGGCAATGTTGTATTTCGACGAAATGCTCGGCGGTGATTGATAAATCTATAATATCAAGTAATTGGTAAAGCTCTGCGACGCGGCCGGCTGTGGAGTTTTCAACCGGCACGACGCCTGCTAAAACTTCACCCAGTTCAATATTGCGAACAACATCGAAAATACTGTTATAGCCAATGAGTTTGGCATCGGGATATAACTCTTCTGCGGCTTGATGCGTGTAAGATCCGGGAACGCCGAAATACCCAATTATCTGTGCTCCAAAGCTCATGTTTTCTGTCCTCTTAGATGGGGCTGTAGCCGTAAACGCTCATCACGAGCTTCTGTCATTAGCGCTGTGAGCGCCTTTGAATTATCGCTCTCAATCGCTGTGCGGTAATCCGCGAGAAGTGTTTCAAGGCTATTTAATTGCGTGAGTATATTATGTTTATTTTCCATCAAAATGTCATGCCACATAATGGGATCAGAGGCGGCAATACGGGTGAAATCACGATAGCCGCCGCCGGTTAAATCCTGATAATCCACTGCGCCGTTATTTCCGCGCGCAGCCAGATTGACAAAGGCAAAGGCTAAAAGATGCGGCAGGTGAGAGGCATATCCCATAAGGCGGTCATGTTCCTCCGCGTTGTCCATAACGAGAAGCCGTGCGCCGAGGCTTGCGTAAAAATCCGACGCGGCCTCTATATGGCGCGCTCCTGCGGCGTCGGGCGGCGTCAGGATAACCAGCTTGTCGTCCAATAGCGTTTCAAGCCCATGTTCAGGCCCCGAGACTTCACGGCCTGCCATGGGATGTGCGGGGATGAAGCGGTCAAACTCAGGGTGCTCGCGCTCTAGTAGCGCGGTTAAACGCGCTTTCGTGGAGCCAACATCAGTGAGGCGCGTTTGTGGCCCCGCGAGGGCTATAACGCGGCCCAGCACGCCGAGGTTGACGGCGACGGGCGCGGCTAGAATAATCCAGTCACTATCCGGCGTGATCGCGTCTATATCGGCGGCGACATCATCGGCCAGCTTTAAATCTATAGCTGTTTTCAAAACGCTTTCAGATGGATCAATCGCTGTGATATGGACAGAGCGATCCCTTCGTTTTGCCGCGCGGGCTATGGATGAGCCCAGCAATCCAAATCCGATAATGACAAGCTTCATCAGAGCCTAGCTTAGAAAAGGTTTTTGTGCATCCATCGCCGGATATTGGCGCATGAAATTAAGATCATAAAGATGTTTTGATGCGGGGGTGAAGGAGCTGCGAAAGGCATCAATATCGGTAAAGTTCATATCAAGCTGGACAACATTTCGGTCTTTTGTTGTGCGGATGATAACGCGGTCAAAATCTGACACTTGATCGAAATATACCGGCACAGATAGCTCTCCGCATTGCAGCGTGCTGCGCAAAGATGAACTTTGCTGTAAATCAAAAGGTTTAAAGCGTTCATCGGCATCAAAGACATGGCCAATAGCAATACTGGCTTCTGCGACTTCAAGGTCTTTGGAGGATAGCACCTGACTTGAACAGGTCTTCAGAAAATTCTCGACATCGGCAAAGCGGGTCATGCCGGTGATATTATTGTGGCCCTCAAGGCCCAAAGTTTCGCACCATGTATTGACATGGTTAAAGGCCGCATAGCCCCCTGTCAGGAGGGCGCGAAGATAATTTGTCGTGGCATAGGATTGAATATCATTAAACCGCTCTCCCGCGCCGACAATGTCGATCAATTTGACAACCCGTCCGGAGCTACTGCCCATGAGCAAATAATTCGTCAGCAGCACGGATGACAACATAACATCCAATGTGTCTTGAGAGGTCTCGTTTAATTGGCAGCGTGCGAGCAAAAGTCTTGCGCGTCCATCTTTGACAGCCGCTAAATCTTGCGACAATTTCTCATGTTCACCTTCCGCGAAACTATTCGGACGGTAAGATAATTCAACATTGGCCGGCATGGCGATGATCCTTAAAAATGAAACGGTCTTTCGCATAGGCTATTCCTGCCGTGAGGACAAGCCTATCGCTCTGAATCTTGGGGGCTTGACCTTATAATTATCCCTCCGCATAAATGAAGCGGGAGCGCTCATCATGACGAATAAGAACATAAACAGCCTTGCGGCCTCTATCATGTCGCTGACAGCTGCGATTGGCGCGATATTTTTTGGCCCTTGGATTGAAACCATGCCTGCGATGGTAAAGGCGGTCGCGGCAATTTTAACCTCAGCGGGGCTTTTCGGTGTTTTTCGGGTGTTTCAAAGCGGCCTTGCAAAATGGCGCTACCGCAAGCTTTTAGGCAGATGGTATTACTCCACTGTGCCCTATGCTAACTCCTCTTTTAAAGATGCCAATTTCGCGGTGATGGATTTTTTTATCGCGGATGATGGGGCTTTAGCCTATAAAGTTGAGACTTATCCGAGCCGTAAGGGGCTGGAAGTTCCTGGCTCTGAAATGAGCCGTGGTCAGGCCACGAGCCGCGCCTGCCGCTATGACGATCTTAAAAAATCTATTGATATCGTCTTTGCTTATAAGACCTCTTGCGAAACGGCGGGACATTCGCGCGATGGACGATTATCGCTTCGTTTTGTTCACGGGGGGCATATTGAGGGGGATTGGACGAGTGAAATTCGAGCTCATTCCGATGATAGTCAAGACGCCAACCGCGTCATTTCTACGGGATGGATGGTAGCGGCGCGGCCAAAAGATTTTTTCAAAATTATCGACGCGAAAGAGGCCGTTTCTTCTTAGTTTGAGGCGCTGAGGCGCTGAGGCGCTGCGTAGCGCCGGGCTGCGGATTATGCCTCGCCTTTTTTATCGCTATCTTTATGACGGCGTAACGTCACGGTGAAGACGGTTCCGCTTGGGCTTGTCCGCTCTAGCCGCAAATCGCCGCCTTGTTCCTGCGCCAGTTCTTTGGCGATGGTTAAGCCCAGGCCCGTACTGCCGCGGCCACCGCCGGATGCAAAGGCGCGAAATAAATTTTCCTTAGCCTTATCAGGTAGTCCCCCTGCCGTATCTGCAACATGAATTTCAACATAATCCTCAGCAATATCGACATAAACCCGTAGAAGCCGTTCGGCATTATCATCCGTTAGCGCGGCCATAGCCTGCGCCGCATTACGCATAAGATTATGGAAAATTCGGTAAGTATGATCGCTGTCTATTTCGACTTGCAGGTCACTGGCGACATCATTCATGAAGCTGATTTTACGCGGGCCTGTGCCAAAATTAGGCAGCACATCACCCGCCACTTCACCGAGCAAAAATGAAATCCGCATTGCCTCGCGTTTAGCGGGCACTTGCTCGGGATTAGAAAAATTAAGCACATCGCGCGTCAGTTTAACGCCGCGATCAATCGCGCGTGTTAAGCGGTCGCCCATTCGCGCGATTTTAGGGTCTTCAACGGTCGTCAGGCGATCCGAAACTAGCATAGCCGAGGTTAAAACATTACGCAGATCATGATTAATTTTAGCCACAGCAAGCCCCAGCGTTGCGAGGCGTTGTTTTTGTTTTAAGGATCCGCGTAGACTTTGTTTCATATCAGAAAAAGCGCGTTCCAGATCCCCAATTTCATCCCTGCGTTGAGACGGCTTTCTATCAGGAATAGATTTTTCCGGATCATTTTGGAACTGCGTCACGTTTTTCGCTAAGGTCTGTACGGGGCGTATAATCATATATGACATTGTCAAATAAATCAGGCTGCCTGTTATGATAGCGATGGCAAGGGATAGGAAGAAAATATTCTTGAAATAATCGCGGAGCGCCATTTTAAGATTACTGCGCGGGATAATAACTTCAATATTACCGTCTACGGGAAGACTGGCCTTGCCCACCACGCGGTAATAGCCATCATCTGGCCCAAAGAAGGTTTTGAAAAAATCTCTGAATTTTGGAAAATTATCTGTTTCCGCTATATCAATAAGCTCAAGCGGGCCGTCATCTGTCGGCGGGTTACCCAGCAAAACTTGGCTCATTCCGTCATGACGTTCCGACGCCATGATAATGTCGGTGTCTTGCATGAAGCGTGTCGTCAGGACTTCGCTGGCTTGAAAATTATCTACGCCGATAAGGGCTAAATTAAGAATATCGACCTGATTTACTCGCTCTTCTAGCCAATTTTCGCGGTGAAGTGCAGCGGATGGGACAAAAATGACAAGCTCCGCCAACATGACGAAACCAATCGTCATGAGAAGAAGCTTGCCGGATAGCCGACGATGACTCAAAGGGCCTAACATAGCGGCTCTTTAGACATTTATCCTAATGGAAGCGAGTCCAAAGTCGGGCGAGTTTTTTGAACTTACTGCCCTCTCCAAAGAGCATTTCCGTGTAATATGAACTTGCGGCGCGTTTGACCGCTTCGGAGCGTGTTGGATAGGGCGAGATAATCTGCGACAAGCCGCTGATTTTGACTTTATTGGCCATAGCGACAGAAACCATATGGATCATTTCTCCCGCATGGGGGCCAACAATAGACGCGCCGAGGATTTTACCTTTCTTGCCGCAGATAATTTTTACGGCACCGTCGGTTGTGAGTTCCGCGATGGAGCGGTCATTTTCTTCCATCTCCCAATGTACAGCGCGGTCAAACGTGCCAGCCTCGCGGGCTTGCGCTTCTGTCATGCCAATACTGGCCAGTTCAGGCTCAGCGTAAATGACGGCGGGCATGCGGTCTGTTGTGCCTTTTACATTCATACCCGGAGGGGTGAAGTAGAAGTTTTTAGAGATTTGACCGGCGTGGAAGTTGGCCGCATGTGTCAGGCCGCCTTTACCGGAAACATCACCAATCGCCCAAACTTTCTTATTGGTCGTTTTAAGGTAGTCATCAGTTTTAATGCCGCCGCGGCCATGTTCAATGCCGGCCGCGTCAAGGTTAAGCCCGTCCATAACAGGGCGGCGTCCAGCAGCGACTAAAAGGTGGGAGCCTTTAACTTCTTCGCCGCCTTCAAGGACAATCGTTACGCTTGTCTTGGTCGATTTGATTTCTTTAATGCTTGACGGAGCGCGGAAGGTCACGCCTTCGCTCTCAAGCGATTTGACTAAAATCTCGGCATGTTCGGGTTCGCTACGGCCCAAAGGCGTTGCCATATCAAAGATCGTAACATCGGAGCCAAAGCGGCGGAACGCTTGGCCAAGCTCAAGACCAATCGGGCCAGAGCCAATAACGAGAAGATGTTTCGGTAATTTATTGACCGAGAAAATTGTCTCATTGGTCAGGTAATCAACTGTGTCCAGTCCCGGAATTGGCGGCGCGGCAGCGCGGGAGCCTGTTGCGATAACAAAACGCTTTGCGCGGACTTCTGTTGTGTCGGATTCAACCGTATTCGCATCCTTAAAGCGGGCGCGTTCTGTGATGACTTGCGTGCCAAAACTTTCATAGCGCTCGACACTATCCACGGGTTCAATGGTTTTAATAACGCCGGCGATATGGGATTTTACCATTTCAAAGTCGATTTCAGGCTCGGCGACTTTAATGCCAAATTTTGCGCCAGTACGGAAAGCTTGGGCATGTTTACCCGCTGCAATAATGGCTTTGGACGGGACGCAGCCGTGATTAAGACAATCACCGCCCATTTTATCTGCTTCAAACAGAACAACGTTAAGGTCGAGATTAGCGGCCACCCATGCGAGTGATAATCCACCTGAACCTGCGCCGATTACGCATAAATCTACATCATATTGTGTCTTGGCCATGAGAGCCCTCTCTTTCATTTTTCATGTCGGGGCGTAAGGGCCGTCACATTGCGGCCACCCCCTTTAATCTTGAAGGTGAAAGGCCCGCGATAACCGGCCTTTCACAAATCTATTTAAGCGTCTAAAGCGCTCTGCACCTGAGGTGTTTTCTTGATGAATTTTTTATAAGCAATCGGAATAAGAGCGACAGCTACGAGCATCCCAAAGGCGGGTAACATATTGACGAAGGTTGCCCCCATCAGGTCTGCGACATTAACGTCTTTTGAATTGGCTCCTGCGTCTTGAAGTGTTTTTCTTAATCCATCACCAATCAAAGAATAAGCAATGGTTCCGGGCATGATTCCAAAGGCTGTGGTAATCAAATAGTCGCGGAATTTAGCCCCTAATAGCGCCGGCGCAATATTGGCGACAGCAAAGGGGAAAACGGGAATTAGGCGCAAAGTGAACAAATATGAAAAGGGACTTTCATTATATTCTTTTTCCATTTTCGCGACGAAAGGGCCGGCAACACCTTTTAACGTATCTTGCAAAGATGTCTTGGCCGCAAGGAATAGCGCACAGGCGCCAATCGTTGCGCCGATAATAACGGCAGGCGCGCCGACATAGATGCCAAATAAAAACCCGCTCGCGACTGTTAAGATACTGGCCGGAAGCATAAAGACGGTCAGTATAGCGTATAGGGCGATGAAACCGATGAGGACGAGAAGAAAATTATTACTTACTAAATTTTGTAAATAATCCGCATTTTCGACAAGAAGCTGCGGGTTCAGATATTTTGTCCAGCCCATAAAATAGGCAACACCAAACCCGAGCGCGATTACGATAAGCGGTAAGAATTTTTTTAATGTTGATGGCTTTTTGGCCGTGTCATTTGAAATGTCAGTCATGATAAATCTCTTTTTTATTGAAAGGAGCGGGGTCTACTCGTTAAGATCCCAGTCATATTCAAATCCTCTTATTTTTGCGCCGCCGTCAATGGCTGCTGCGAGTTCGGGGCCGGCATATTGACGAATATGTTGGACAACACCGTCTTTACTGCCACCAAAGTCGCTTTGGAACCATTTATAGATGGAGGAGACCTGTAACCCTTTTTTTGTGATCCGTACACCACGTTCTGAATTGACAAAGGTTTCTGCCGCCGCTTTGCGGTCAGCCTCTAATGTGTCGGCATGCCATAAGCCGTCTTTCAGGTTCGGACATCCAACAGAGGCGCAATTCACCATATAATGAATAAGCGGGGAGGGGTATTTTTTCCGCATTGTACCATGTTCGATATCGTCAAGGCTCATCTCTGTACCGTTGACCGTGACGCGGTTTTCTTTCCATGGGCCTATTGAAAAGCCAGAGCGAATTTTACGGATAGAACTCACTGGATAATTATTGATAATAACGTCAACTGTGACGGCGTTATAAAGATTGGCCCAATAGGCGAGCGCTTCATTTTCGCTCATTACGTCTGGATTTTTTGTTTCGAGATAAGCAATGTAATCTTTTAAAAGCTTACGGTCATTTGTATTGGCTGTAAGGCCGGCGTAATCAAAGCGGGCAACACCTTGAGCGTCATTGGCTTTGACATAACCTTGTAGGGCTGCGTCCCAGCGGCCGACAAGCGCGCTATCTTCGACCGCAGCGGCCGGAGCGGCTGTCAGTGTTGAAACTGTACCTATAGTTCCCATGGCGACAAGGCCGGCTGCTAGCATTGACCCTGTTAATAATTTTCGTAAATTGCGTGTCATTTGGTTTCCTCTTTAAAGCTGTCCCGCCAACGGTTAGGGACATGTGTTGCTAGCTTATTAGCACCCCCGCATTGAAAAAGCTTTTCACCCCTGTTCACAAAAGGTCGAGAACGAAGCGCGTTTTTTGTCGCAATTTCTTACGATTTCGTGATGATTTCGCGATCACTGGCTATTTTAAGTCCGGATATTAAAGACGGGCTTGCGCCGTTATAATGCCGCTATAATAAAGACAGGCTTTATAAACGGCGTTGATGACGAAAATTCAGACAGATTTTGTGAAAAGACATGAGAATCGCTTGACTTGTGCCTTTTGCCGCCGTAAGAGCCGCGCCTTAGTGGAATTTACCGTCATCGCGCGGTCTTGGAGCCTATTATGAAACGTACATTTCAGCCATCCGAACTCGTTCGCAAGCGCCGTCACGGTTTTCGCTCTCGTATGGCCACAAAATCAGGTCGTCAGGTTTTGGCACGTCGCCGTGCTAAAGGCCGTAAAGTCCTGTCCGCTTAAACGCGATTTTACGGCAACTGCCGTGATAAATAAAGATAAGCGACTCGGTCGGCTCACACGCCGCGCCGAGTTTTTATTTGTTCGCGAGGGCGCATATCGCGCCTTTGGCGGCCTTGTTGTGCAGGCCCGTGCGAATATAAATCATAATGATATCCGCGTGGGGTTCACAGCCACAAAGAAAATCGGCAATGCAGTGGCACGAAATCGGGCCAAGCGCCGTTTGCGCGAAATTGCCCGCATGATCCTGCCCGAGCTTGGAGTCGCAGGTTTTGACTATGTTTTTATCGCGCGGCAAGGCACAACGCGCCGAGAGTTTACGCAGCTTCTTGACGATGCCCGCCGCGCCTTGTTAAAGCTCGCGCCGAAAGAATAGTTATGCGCCTGATATTAGGTCTTATCATTCACGATATGATCGCTATATATCCTGCTCAATAGACGGTCAGTTAAAGAGGCGAGTTTTTCTCCATGGATGAACAAAAGAATTTTCTTACGGCGATGGTCCTGTCCGGTCTGATCCTGCTCGGCTATTGGTATTTTTATCTCGCGCCAACTCAGAAAGCCGCGCAGGCGAATATTGCGCTTGAGCAAGCGCGGGCCGAAGCGCTAGCGCCTAAGGCTGACACGCCCGCCGTTGCGCCGATTATTACCCGCGAAGAAGCCTTGGCCGATAATGGCATTGCCCGCATTGAAATTGATACGCCGTCGCTGAAAGGCTCCTTCCGCGTAAAAGGCACACGGTTTGATGATATTGAGCTGAAAAACTACAAAGCCACATTGGACGCCGATAGCGGGAATGTTGTTCTGCTGACGCCCGAAGACGCAGATAAAGCGGCTTATATTTTTGATAATTGGGTATCGGCAGATGGCGGTTCCGGTTCAGACGCGAATTGGATTGTTACATCAGGTCAAAAGCTGACGCCCGATACGCCCATAAAAATGCAGCATCAAGGGCAAGGCTTCACCGTCGAGCGCGTTGTCACGATTGATGACCGCTATCTTATTACGCTGACGGACCGCGTGACAAATACATCAGGCGGAGAAATTAACCTGTCGCGCAAAGGCGCGTCACGCCAACATGGTTTGCCAGATGATCTTACAAATTTCTTTATTCTACAAGAAGGCCCTGTTGCCATTGTGGATGGTAAGCTTGAGAAGATGAAATATAAAAAACTGTCTAAAAAGAGAACCGCTCAATTCGGCGGTGAAAGTGGTTGGGCGGGACTAACCGATAAATATTGGCTTCAAGCCAATATCCCGCCTCAGGCGACGCAAATAGAGGCTGGGTTTGATTACAAAATCATCAATGAACGGGAAGTTTATGAAACAAATTTTCAGACCGTGCCGACAACATTAACAGCGGGATCGACCATCGAATCTGTTGGCTATATTTTTACAGGCGCGAAAGACCGCGACGTGCTTTTGTCTTACCAAAATGATATTGGCATTTCCGAAATGGAACGCGCCATTGATTGGGGGGCATTGCGCATCTTGACGCGCCCTATGACATGGGCGCTCTCAAAGCTTGGGACGATGATCGGCAATTTTGGTCTCGGGATTCTGGCGCTCACCACGATTTTGAAAATTTTCATGTTCCCATTGTTTAACAAACAATATGCCTCGCAAGCGAAGATGAAAAAAGTCCAGCCGAAGCTTAAGAAAATTCAAGCGCTTTACAAAGATGACCGCGTGAAATTACAGCAAGAAATGATGGGGCTTTACAAAAAAGAAGGCGTGAATCCAATGGCGGGCTGCCTACCGATTATTCCGACCATCTTCATTTTCTTTGCCCTGTATAAGTCAGTCTTTATTAATGTTGATATGCGTCATGCGCCGTTCTTTGGGTGGATTAAAGATTTGTCGGCCCCTGACCCTCTATCTATTTTGAACGGCTTTGGCGCTTTGCCATGGGGGGCAGAACCTTTCGGGTTATCTTTCCTCGCAATCGGCCCACTTGCGCTGCTTTACGGTATTACAATGGCGATGATGCAAACACTCTCGCCAATTCCGGGCGGTGGCGCTCCTGCGGCGCCTTCTACTGACGGCGCGCCGGATCCAATGGCGATGCAGGCTAAGATATTTAAATATATGCCGTGGTTCTTTATGTTTATCCTCGCGCCTTTTGCGACGGGCCTTTTAGTTTACTGGGTGTGGAATAATATTCTGTCCTTCACGCAGCAATATATCATTACGCGGAAGTTTAAAGTTGATACGCCGATTGATAAATTTTTCCGCAAGATTACAGGCAAGCCTGAACCAGAGGACGTGGTGTAAATTTAACACTGACGCGCTCAGCTTATGACGGATATAGACAGACCCGCAGAAATTTCAGACGACGATGATAACGCGGCTGCGCCGGCTTATAGCGCGGCGCAAATCGAAGACGGGCGGCTTTTATTTGCCCGCGATGTTACCTTCATGCTGAGCGTGGTTAAACTTAACGCCTTGCCGCCGCCGGATATGCCAGAAGTTTGCTTTGCGGGCCGCTCAAATGTCGGGAAGTCATCACTGATTAATGCCTTGACGGGCCGCAAAGGTTTAGCGCGGGCGTCCAATACACCGGGGCGGACAAGAGAGCTGAATTATTTTAATGTTGATGAGCGCATCCGCGTGGTCGATTTGCCGGGTTATGGCTATGCCAAAGCTTCAAAAACAGATATTGCAAATTGGACGGAGCTGACGCGGGCTTTCCTACGCGGGCGCGCGCCCTTGCGCCGCGTTTTTGTGCTGATTGATAGTCGCCACGGCCTGAAAGATAGCGATATCGATATTATGGACATGCTGGATGAAGCGGCAGTGACCTACCAACTGATTCTCACCAAAGTTGATAAGCTGAAAAAAGGTGAGCTTGAAAAAGTCATGAAAAAGACATTGCGGCGGGTTAAAAAACGCCCTGCGGCCTTCCCCGAATTGATCTGCACGTCATCTGCCAAGAAAAATGGGCTGGATGAGCTTCGGGCCGAGATTGCCACGCTGGCCGAAACGCGCTAGCCCCAAACTAAGTTAAAATTCAAGAGCCGAGTTAACACGAGGATAAATATGTTGAAGCGCCGCGCCAATGAGACAGGATGGACAAGTGCCCAGACCTTATCCGAAGCTCTGCCGTTTATTCAGCATTATGCGGGTGAAACTATCGTTGTTAAATTTGGGGGTCATGCCATGGGGGATGCGGAGCTAACGCGGCAATTTGCCCGTGATATTGTGCTTCTGCGCCAATTTGGCTTGCGGCCTGTTGTTGTCCACGGGGGCGGGCCGCAAATTGGCTCTATGTTGGCACGGCTGAATATTGAGACGAAATTCGTTGATGGCTTGCGGGTGTCGGATTTGGAAACCGTTGAAGTGGCCGAAATGGTGCTCTCTGGCCTTATTAATAAATCTATTGTTCAAGCCATTAATCAAGCGGGCGGGCAGGGCGTTGGCTTATCGGGCAAAGATGCCGCGATTATCACCGCCAAAGCTGTCCGCGAAGATTTGGGCTTTACGGGGGAGCCTGTTGCCGTGAATACGGCACTGATTGAGGCGGTAACAGCGGCGGACGGCGGTGCGTTTATTCCTGTTATTTCACCGATCAGCGGCGGCGATGACGGCGGCTCTTATAATATCAATGCGGATACGGCGGCGGGCGTCATTGCTGGGGCTCTTGGGGCTGTGCGTTTAATGCTGCTGACCGATATTGAAGGGGTGATGGATAAAGATAAGAATTTGCTGACGAATTTATCGCTTACGGATGCCAAGGGGTTAATTGCAGACGGCACGGCTCAAGGCGGCATGATCCCCAAACTCGGGACCGCGATTGCCGCGATTGAGGAGGGCGTCACGGCTGTCGTTATTTTAGATGGCCGCCGCGCACATGGTCTTCTTGTTGAACTCTTTACGGATCAAGGGGCAGGGACATTGATTACGGATACGCCGGCGTAATGTATTTTATAATGCGGCGCCTTCTTATCTATGGTTTTACGTGTATGGGCTTGACCCTATCCGCCTTTGCAGCGGCGCAAAATACCGATGAGAGCCCCGCCGAAAGCGTGAGTGAGCCTGCCGCTGAGAGCGCTGTTCCAGCGTGGACTATCTGCAATGAAACCTCCTTTATTCTGCGTTTAGCGCATGGGCAAACACGCGCCGGTCAAGGCCGTGTGTCAGGGTGGCAAAAGCTGAGGCCGTCTGAGTGTATTGATGAAACGCCCGATAAGAACACGCCGCGGTTTTTATTTGCTGAAAGCGCGCCTGTGCATAATGGCGGTATTCGGGAATGGGCAGGACAAGTGACGATTTGCGTCAACCCGACTGAGAATTTTGATATTGATATGACCGTGTCTTGCGCGCTTCAAGGGCTGGAAACGCGGCGGTTTCTGCGCATTGACCCCGCTGAAATCGTGACAACATTAATCGAGCCAGATGATTTTAAGACCAAAGCCAAAACAGCCGGCTTGCAGCGCTTGATGAAAGATGCGGGCTATAAAATTTCGCGTATTGACGGGATTGATGGACGGCGGACTCGTAATACGCTGAAGCAGTTTTTAAAAGATTATGAAATCGGGAGTGATTTGGCTCTTTTTGAACAGATGGACGCTCTCGAAGATGCGGCGCTCTCTCAACAAGATTTGGTCGGCTTGACATTATGTAATAAAACCCAGCTTAAAACATGGACAGCGATTGGTTACCGCGAGGATGGATCGTGGCAATCGCGCGGCTGGTGGCCCATAGAGCCAGATGGCTGCGTGCGCCTATGGTCTAAAGATTTAACCGGAACGGAAATGCATATTTACGCCCATCAAACCACGGGCGATGATAAGAGTTTTATTTTGGAAAACCCGCTTGAAACTGTGAATAATTTTTGCGTGGCGGAGGCGAGATTTTCGGCAATAGGGCGTGAATTTTGCACAGATAAAGGCTATGCTCCTGCAAATTTCAAGGCCATTCCAACGATCGAAAAAGGCAATAAAATTACACTCGCGGAAACGGATTTCATTCCCGCATCCAGCGGCGGACTTCGCCGATAAAGCCGATAAATGTAAATCCAATCAATATTGAGTCTGCCATGGAAAATTTAACCCATATCCAAAACTGGATATTTGATCTCGATAATACGCTTTACCGCGCGGATGTTAACTTTTTCAGTCAGATCGACGTAAAAATCACGACATTTCTCAGCCGCTATCTCGCTTTGCAGCCGCTAAAAGCGCGGGCATTGCAAAAAGAATATCTCGCCGAATATGGCACAACACTTTCGGGCCTTATGGCTGTGCATGGCTTAGACCCCGCAGAATTTTTGGATTATGTCCATGATGTTGATTTATCCGCGCTTGAGCCGGATCCATCCTTACGCCGCGCTATAGAGGGCTTGCCGGGCCGCAAATTTATTTTCACCAATGGCTCCCGCGCCCATGCAAAAAATATCGCCTCTCATTTGAATCTATGGGATTTATTTGATGGGAGTTTCGGCGTTGATGATGTCGATTATATTCCGAAACCTCGCCGCAGCCCCTATGTGAAATTCTGTGATTACTTTACGATTGACCCACAGACGGCGATCATGTTTGAGGATAGCCTGCGTAATCTTGAAGTCCCAAAGGCGATGGGAATGAAAACTGTGCTCGTCACGTCCGATGCTGACTGGAGCCATGAGCCTGAAATTACGCGCCCTGCCGGCACAACGACGCGGGCGAATTGGATTGATTATATCACTGATGATTTGCCGAAGTGGCTGGCCGATAACACATAGCCTGATAATCATAGGCCTTGAGCCTAGTTGGCTTTATGTATTCAGCAGAGCGCGCAAAATAAGGGCTGTCCGATGACGGCGATAAAGATACCGTCTTGCCTTCATTATAGACAGCGCATTATAGACAGCGGGGCGCCGCGGCGTTAAGACCTCCCGTAAATGATTAGAGGAAACCTATTATGAGCTATCTTGTTCTTGTCCGTCATGGGCAATCGGAATGGAACCTTCAAAACCGATTTACGGGCTGGGTTGATGTTGGCTTGACCGCCGAGGGCACGCGCGAAGCCAAAAAAGCGGGTAAGCTTTTGGCCAAAGAAGATGTGCAATTTGATGTTGCTTTTACGAGCTATCAAAAGCGCGCCATTAAAACGCTTTGGCTGACGCTGGAAGCGCTCGACCAAATGAGTATTCCCGTCACCAAAGACTGGCATTTAAATGAGCGTCATTACGGCGGATTAACGGGACTGAATAAGCAAGAAACCCGCGATAAACATGGCGATGAGCAAGTCCATATCTGGCGCCGTAGTTTTGACGTACCGCCGCCGCAAATAGACACGGATAGCGAATTTCATCCTAGCCATGATCCGAAATATGCGGGCATTGACCCGTCTGAATTACCGACGGGTGAAAGCCTTAAGATCACGACAGATCGCGTGCTGCCCTATTTTGAGAGCCAGATCATGCCTTTCATTCGTGCGGGATCAAATATTGTGATTTCTGCCCATGGAAATAGTCTTCGCGGTCTGCTGAAACGGATATTCGATGTTGCAGATAATGATATTCCGGGCTTTGAATTTCCAACAGGCAATCCGCTCTTGATCGAGCTAGAGGACGGAACACTGAATGTGACCTCAGCGCGTTATCTGGATAAAAAGCGAGCGAAAGATTTGCCGGAGATTAAATCCGCTTAAATGACATCTGATGTGGATTATATGCGCGGCGCTTTGCGCCTTGCTAAAATCCATAATGGCCAGACGGGTGAAAATCCGTCCGTTGGCTGCGTGCTGGTTAAAGACGGGCATATTATTGGCGAAGCTGTCACAGCGCTTGGCGGTCGGCCTCAAGCCGAAACGCAGGCCTTGACGCAGGCGGGGGCGGCGGCGCAGGGCGCAACCGCCTATGTGACGCTTGAGCCCTGCTCTCATTACGGGCAAACTGGCCCCTGCGCGCAAGCTTTGATTGACGCGCAGATTTCGCGCTGCGTGATTGCGGCGATTGATCCTGACCCGCGTGTTCATTGGCGCGGCGCGGCAATGCTGCAAGAGGCGGGCATTGATGTGACCACAGGGCTTTTGGCGGATGAGGCAGCGAAACTCATGGACGCCTTTTTCAAACGTGTTAAAATGAGGTCATGTTAATTTATGCGCGCCGAAGGATGAGTTTATGACCCGGGGTTTTATGTTGTCTGTCTTAGCGGCCTGCATGCTCATGGCCTGCCAGCCCAATAAGGCGCCGGTGAACGCTGACCCTGCGGATATGATTATTTTCGGCGGGCCTATTTATACGGCCCTTGATGACGCGCCTATGGCTGAAGCCATCGCTATTGATGACGGCGAAATTGTCGCTGTTGGCAGTTTGGTCGATCTTTTAACGGAATATGGCGACGGTGCAAAACAGCTTAGCCTTAACGGGGCTGCGCTTTACCCCGGCTTTACGGATGCCCATGCTCATCTTCTGGGCCTTGGCCAGCGTGAGCTTAATCTTAATCTTGAAGGCACGTCATCTATTGCGGATCTCGTGCAGCGCTTGGACATTGCCGCTGTAAACCTGCCGGCCGGGCAAGCTCTTTATGGGCGCGGCTGGATTGAAACCGGCTGGCCGGAGCAGCGCTTTCCGAACGCAGCTGATCTGGACAGCGTCTCCCCGAATAATCCCGTCATTTTTGAGCGCGCTGATGGCCATGCGGTTGTCGCGAATAGCGCGGCTCTAAGGGCTGCGGGGATTACAGCTGACACACCTGATCCCGATGGCGGCAGGATTGAAAAAGACGCGCAAGGCCAACCAACGGGCATGTTAATTGACACGGCGGCTAATCCCGTTTTTGCGTTGTTAAACGCGCCCAATGCCGCCGAAAAAACCCGCGCCTATAAAGCCGCCTCCGCTGTTTATACGGCTTATGGCTGGACAGGGCTTCATAATATGAGCGTTAACCCCGCTGATCTTGATATGATCGAGCAGATGTCGGATGCGGGCGATATTCGGCTGCGGGTTTATAACTCGCTTGATAAATCAGGGCTGGATGCGCTTATTGCGAATGGGCCGCGTGAAAATCATAATGGCCATGTTTTGACGCGGGCGATTAAGCTTTATGTTGACGGCGCGCTCGGCTCACGCGGGGCGGCTTTAACAGGGCCTTATAGCGATAAACCCGATAGCCGGGGCCTTATTTTACTCCCTAAAGATGAGGCCTATGACCTCATGGGCCGCGCAAAGGCGGCAGGGGTTCAGGTTAACACCCATGCGATTGGCGATCGGGGGAATAAGCTTGTTTTGGATTGGTATGAAGATGTTCTCGGCGCGGATAGCGCGCAAAGCCGCTGGCGGGTTGAACATGCGCAAATCCTTCATACCGAAGATATCCCGCGTTTTGCTGATATGGGGATTATCCCCTCTATGCAGCCTAGCCATGCAATTGGTGATTTACATTTCGCGCCCGATAGACTGGGCAATGCGCGGCTTAAGGGCGGCTATGCGTGGCAATCTTTGATTAAAAGCGGCGCGATTATTGCCGGCGGCTCGGATGCGCCGGTCGAGCGTGGGGATCCGATGATTGAATTTTACGCCGCAATCGCGCGCATGGATCTGTCCGGCTATAGCGCTGAAAATTGGGGCGCAGATGAAGCGGTCTCCCGCATGGACGCGCTCAAAATGTTTACGCTCTGGCCCGCCTATGCCAGCTTTCAAGAGGATAGGCTTGGCACAATTCAGGTCGGGAAACGTGCTGATTTCTCTGTCTTTGATGCGGATATCATGACCCTTCCGGCGCAAGATATTCCAAAGGTAAAAGCCGTCATGACCATCGTTGATGGCCGCATTATTTATCGGCAAGATAATTAATTAATTCAAAATTTTATTTATCTATTTTGAGGCCGCCCAGCGGCGTAGTCCGGCTTTTATATCGAGCAGAAGACGGATTATAATAACGGCGATCATCCCGTAAAGCATGACATGGTAAATCGGCGCATCAGTCTCGGGCGGTAAAATGCGCGAAATGGGTAGCGCGGCCAATAGGAACGCCAAGCCATAAGCCGTTATTGACGGGGCAAATACGCGGCCCATTTGGACGTCTTGACGGCGAATATGCCATAAAATCACACAAAACATAAGCGTCCCAATAGAGAGCAAACCGTTTAAAGCATCAAATTGAGGAAGCTCTGAAATCACAAGGTGATAGGCGATCAGAAAGATGAAATAAATAATCTGTATCGCGGCAAAACTTTGCCATAAACGCCGCGTTAGCTGTTTGCCATTGCGTAATCCATCATAGATAAAGGCGATAGCAAAGAGGATCACCGCTAGGCGGGCCGCTGTTCGCGTTAGCTCTGATATGACATAAAAGGACATAGCGTTAAACTAGCGGCATAGTCCGTTTTGGCAATGCAAAAAATACCTGCGGATATTGAATGTGAATTGCCCCGTCAGGGTCGCTATGTCATGTAAAATTATGAAAATATTTTACTCAGACGCCCATCATCTTCACGCGCCTGCGCAAGAGCTACATCGAGGCCAAATGGTCAGCCCGCATGAAGGCCCGCACCGAATGGAGCTTTTGATGGGCGGGATGAAACGTGCTGGATTGACCGACTTCAGCCCGCCGAAGCCGCATGATCTGGCGCGGCTGATGGGGGTTCACACAGCGGCTTATATTGAATTTCTACAAACCGGCTATGAGCGCTGGAGCGCAGCAGGTTACGCAGGTGATGTTCTTCCCATGAGCTATCCGCATCGCCCCCGCCGCGCGGAGCCGCCAAAAGATATTGACGGCGCGGCAGGATATTTCTGCACCTCATCGGATACAGTGATAACGCAAACGACATGGGCCGCTGTGAAGGCGATTGCAGATTGCGCCTTATCTGCGGCAGATCACACGAGCGATAGGGGTGAGGCGAGCTTTACCCTGACCCGTCCGCCGGGCCATCATGCTGGGGCGGATTATATGGCGGGATATTGCGTGCTAAATTTTGCGGCGATTGCAGCGCAGGCCTTGCTCGATAAAGGCGCGGGCCGCGTTGCTATATTGGATGTTGATTTTCACCATGGCAATGGAACGCAAGATATTTTCTATAGGCGGGATGATGTCTTATTTGCCTCTATTCACGGAGATCCCGATTATCAATTTCCCTATTTTTGGGGGTATAAAGACGAAATTGGCGAGGGCGCCGGTGAGGGATATAATGTGAATTATCCCTTGCCGCCCGGCACATCATATGGGCTGTGGGCCGAAGCGCTTAAGGCGGCGTGTCTGCGGGTTCAATCCTTTGGCGCGGATGCGCTGGTTGTTTCGCTCGGTGTGGATACATTCGAGCGCGATCCCATCAGTACATTCACGCTTAAAACGCCGGATTATCGGGTCATGGGAGCCGCAATTGCGGCGCTTGGTTTGCCGAGTGTTTTCATTATGGAAGGCGGTTACGGCGTTCCAGAGATCGGCGATAATACGGCGAATATCCTGCGCGGCTTTACAGGCGGTTAAGCGGTTTTTTTCAAAAATGCCGCGACGAGGACGATGCGCTGTCCGTTAACGCGGCCTTCGATATGCTCGGGATTATCAGTTAAGCTTATGCCTCTGACGCGCGTGCCGCGTTTAGCGGTAAAGCCTGCGCCCTTAACGGGCAGGTCTTTAATTAAGGTTACATTATCACCGGCGCATAAAAGCGCACCATTGCTATCGCGCGTCGGCGTCTGGGGCGCGCGTAATAAGCCCGCCTCGGCCCAGTCTTTAAGATGATCCTCCAGATAAAACATATCCAAAGCTTCTTGCGCCCAGCTCTGCTGTGAGAGCTGTTTTAAATAGCGGTAGGCGATAACTTTAACAGCAGAATTTTCATGCCACATGGCGGCTGTTAAAATGCGCCAATATGTGCTGCGAGGCGGGGTTATCAGCATCTCAGATTGGCAGGACGTGCAGATCATTACGCGCCCAGTTTCACCCGCTGGGGCCGCCTCCAGCGTGATCTCTGATAGGTCAGTGCCGCTCTCGCAAAGCGGGCAGAGATCAGCCACGTAATAGGCCGCCAATCTTAGCCGCGCCCGCGATAACTTTATCCATGACGGCTTCAATATCCTTATCCGTGAGCGTGGTATCTTTCGGCGTTAAGGTCACATCAATCGCGAGAGATTTATAGCCCTCTTCAATGCCTTTGCCGCGGTAAACATCAAATAAAGTTACATCCGTAATTAAGTTTTTATCAGCTCCGCGCGCGGCTTTAATCAGATCGCCGGCGGCGGTGTCTTCGCTGACAATAAAGGCGAAATCCTTATGGACAGGCATAAGCTCTGAAAGCTGCAAGGCGGATTTGGATTTGCTGGCAATTTTCTTACGCGGCGCGGGTAGATTTTCCGGCCAGAGTTCAAAGGCGACAACGCGGCCTTCAATACCCAGCGCTTTTAAGGCGCGGGGGTGTAATTCGCCAAAATCAGCGAGGATGTTTTTGGGCCCCATTTGAAGGCGGCCAGACCGCCCCGGATGCCAATAATCCCCTGTTGGTTTTGATAGCTGTAAATTATCGGTCTTAGCGCCCATTGCGCCTAACGCAGCAAGGGCGTCACCTTTGGCCGTCAGCGCGTCAACAACGCGCGGGCCTTTCCAGTGGCGCTCAATGTCCATACGGCGCATCCCTGCGAGGGTTAAGGCTTGCTCATTAATCGCTGTGCCGCGATATATAGGGCCAAGCTCGAACATTGCGCTAGCCGGGTAGCCCTTATCGGCATTGCGTTGTCCCGCGAGCAATAAATGCACAAGCGCGGAGGGGCGCATCGTATCTAAATCGCTGGAAATTGGATTATCAAGGCGCATATGATCCATGCCGCCGCCAAAGACTTTGGCGTGAGCTTGCAGACAAAATGACCATGTGATCGCTTCGGAAAGGCCGCGCCCCGCCAGGGCACGCCGCGCAAGGCGGCTACGGTTTTGCGTCAGCGTCGCTGTCGGCTCCCGCCGTTTTGTTAGCGGCGGCAGGCTGAGGGCTTCAAGATTGTGAAATCCGTGAATACGCGCGAGGTCTTCAACGAGGTCAGCGCCCTCGGTAACGTCCCGCCGCCATGACGGCACAGTCACCGTCCAGCCCGCGCCTTTGCGAATAGAAAACCCAAGATCGGTGAGGATTTTTTCCATCTCCTCATCAGATAAATAAAGCCCTGTTAGGCGTTCATTGAGTGAGGGCTGAAATTCAACGGCTTTCGGCGGCGCAGGAACCTCTCCGGCTATGGCCATCTCGCTGGCTTCGCCCCCGCAAATATCCAGAATTAATTGCGTTGCCATATCAAGACCGCCGATAACGAATCCCGTATCAACGCCGCGCTCAAACCGGTATTTTGCATCGCTATTAATGCCCAGCCGCTTGGCGGTTCTGCGTATGGTCAGCGGGTCGAAATAGGCGCTTTCAATAAAGACATCTATTGTCTCTTCTGTGCAGCCCGATGTGGTGCCGCCCATAATGCCGCCAAGACCCAGTATGCCGTTATCATCGGCAATCGCGCAATCTGTATCTGCGGCGACATATTCTTTATCATCCAGAGCGGTGAAGCTTTCGCCGCGGCCAAATCTTGCGCGAATAGGGCCGTTTAATTTGGCCATATCATAGACATGGAGCGGCCGCGCCCGATCATAAGACATATAATTCGTAATATCGACCAAGGCGGAAATAGGCCGCAGCCCAATCGCCTTTAGCTTCGTTTGGAGCCAATCAGGCGAGGGGCCATTTTTTACGCCGCGCACGACACGGCCCGCAAAGACGGGGCAAGCTTGCGGCGCGTCAATCTCAATGGTTTGCGGGCAAGGGAAGCTGCCCGTGATTGGGGCAACATCGGGGGTTATTAATTCACCTGTACCATAAGCGGCCAAATCGCGCGCAATTCCGTTCACGCCGAGCCAATCGGGGCGGTTGGGCGTCACTTCGAAATCAATCACAGGATCATTCATTTTCATCGCATCCGCAATCGGCATGCCGATAGGATAGTCCGATGGGTTTAATTCTAAAATCCCGTCATGGTCCTCACCCATCTCCAGCTCTTTGGTCGAGCACATCATGCCAAAGCTTTCAACGCCGCGAATTTTGCGCGGCTTTTTATCAAGGCTGAAATCCAGCCCCGGAATATAAGCGCCCAGCCCCGCATAAGCGACCGCAATTCCGGCCCGCGCATTAGGCGCGCCGCAAACGATCTGTTTTGTGCCTTCATGAGTTTCGACCGTGCAAACGGAGAGCTTATCAGCGTCAGGATGTTTCTCGGCATGGGTGACATGGGCGATCGTGAAAGCAGCGAGAGATTCAGCCGGATTTTCAACCTCCTCAACTTCGAGGCCCGCTAGCGTCATCGCCTCGCTAACTACGTTAATATCCGCATCAGTTTTAAGGTGCTCTTTGAGCCATGAGAGTGTGAATTTCATTATGTTATCCTTGGGCCTTTTCTTCCTTTTCCTAGACCATTATGAAGTCCATCAATATGTTCAAAAAGATCATCACTGACATTACGATGCATTGGGTCTAATATAATTTGAGCGCCTTCTCTGCGGGCTAATTTTGATGCAGGCACAAAATCACTATCGCCAGTTAATAGTACAATTATGTTGGCTTGTTTCTTTAAAACGACTGACGCAATATCAAGGCCTAGTCGCATATCGACGCCCTTTTGCTTCAATCCAAATTTGAAGTGCTTATCGTCAATCTCGCTTAAGTCTATCTTAAACCTGCGAAGATCATCAGAGGCATTTTGTGTAAATGACCATTTACTTTCTAAATGAACTTTTCCCAATCTCAGAGCAACATTTGGTTCTTTCCTTAAACGCTCAAACAACCCTCGACGAAAAATAGCTTCATCGGATTTATTGAAATCAATAAATTTTTTTGAAATAGGTTTATGGGTTTGCCCCTCAAATGGCCGCGCATCATAGTAGAATACACGATATAAAAGCGCGCGTTCATTTTTTAAATTATGAATTTTATTAATATTCTTCAAATGGCCGCTAATTGTCCAAATAATAGCCTTTACAGCGTTATCAACTGTTTTTTCAAAATCAGGCCTTACGTCAGGTAATCTTTTTAGAAAATAGCCGCCATCAATATGAATGGATATCTTAGGCATAAATAAGCCCCTTGATTTCGGCTGATTTCATGATCGCAGACTTTGTCTGGAAACCAGATACTCTCAAGGGGCGGATACCCCACATATACGACAAAATGTCGTTATGGAAAGTTAATTTAACAACAAATTGTTGTTTTTTTATTGATTTCAAGCTCACGACAATCCACTCGCCAAATTGGCCTGTAGCAGTGGATCAAAGCCGTAATGCGAAAGCCATCTTGTATCGCCGGCGAACATGTCGCGCAAATCGGGCATGCCGTATTTCAGCATAGCGAGGCGGTCTACGCCCATGCCAAAGGCGAATCCTTGAAATTCGTCGGGGTCAATGCCGCAATTCCGCAGCACATTGGGATGCACCATGCCGCAACCCAGAATTTCCATCCATTTTTCGCCCGAGCCAATTTTAATGGCTGCGCCGTCGCGTTCATAGCGGACATCCATTTCGGCGGAAGGCTCTGTGAACGGAAAATGATGCGGGCGGAACTGCACATCGACATCGGTTTCAAAAAAGGCCGAGACGAAATCCATCAGGCAGCCTTTTAAGTGGCCCATATGAATATTTTTATCAATCACGAGGCCTTCGACTTGATGAAACATCGGCGTATGGGTTTGGTCACTATCACAGCGATATGTGCGCCCCGGGGCAATAATGCGAATGGGTGGTTTTTGGTTAATCATTGTCCGAATTTGCACAGGCGAAGTATGCGTCCGCAGGACTTTTTTCTCTTCCCCCTCTGCCGCGGTCATGAAAAACGTATCATGCATGTCGCGCGCGGGGTGGCCTTTGGGAAAATTAAGCGCGGTGAAATTATGAAAGTCATCCTCGATATCTGGCCCTTCGGCAACAGCAAAGCCCATATCAGAGAAAATCACCGCCATTTCTTCCATCACTTGCTGGACGGGGTGAAGCGTACCGGCCGCGCGTCCCACAGGGAGCGACATATCCAATGTCTCGCTAGCTAGCGCGGCATCAAGCGCGGCGTTTTCTAACACGGTTTTACGCGCCTCTATAACCGCTGCAATCTCGGTTTTAAGCCCATTTAACGCTGGCCCCATGACTTTCTTTTCATCGGGCGACATTTTACCAAGGCCGCGCATCATCAGAGATATCTCGCCTTTTTTGCCCAAAGCTGAGACGCGAATATCGTCCAGAGCGGGCAAGGCATCAGCCGCCGCGATCTGCGCCGTGAATTTATCTTTTACCGCGTTAATATCTGTCATGACGAGCCTCTTGCAATATATAGGCGTCTTTTACGCTTTGGCGCGCAGGGGTCAACAGGCTTTCGCCATCTATGGCTTTGACGCCGCTGGTTTTCCGCCTATATAAGAGGGATAATATTCGGGGTTGAAAAAGGAGTATATATGCGTGTGTCTCATTATCTTTTATCGGGCGTGGCGGCTTTGGCTTTAATCGCCTGTTCGGGCGCTGAAACAGCGGCGGATAAGGCGGTTGATAAGGCCGCCGACGCGGCTTTAAAAGCAGGGCAAGCGGTAGAATTAGCCGTCCCTGAAGGCTTTGAAACCCTACCAAGCAATCCGTTATTGGCTGAATTTACAGGGCCTTATGGGGGCACTCCCGCTTTTGACGCGATGACACTGGATGACGTTAAGCCCGCGATTGAATGGGGCATGGCGAAAAACTTGGCCGAAATTGACCTGATTGCTAATAATCCCGCAGCGCCGACATTTGGGAATACGATCTTAGCGCTCGAAAAATCCGGCGAAGATCTGAGCCGTGCTTTTACCTATTGGCGTATTTGGAGTGCAAATTTATCATCACCTGAGTTTCGGGCAATTCAGCGCGAAATGTCGCCTAAATTATCAGATTTCAGCTCTAAAATAACGCAGAATACCAAGCTGTTTGAGCGCGTCAAAGCGGTTTTTGATAGCCCCCAAAAAGCAAATATGCGTCCCGATCAACAGCGCCTCATCCAAATTACTTATGACGGGTTCGCCCGTAATGGCGCGACGTTAAATGATGCAGATAAAAGCCGCTATGCCGCAATTAATAAACGCCTCGCCGAGCTGCACACGACATTTGGCAATAATGTCCTCGCGGATGAAGAGGGCTATGTCACCTATTTAAGTAAAGATCAGCTCACGGGATTATCAGATAGCTTCATCAAAGCTATGGCCAAAGCGGCAGAAGACCGCGGCAAGCCGGGGCAATATGCGATCACAAATACACGCAGCTCTATGTCGCCTTTTCTGACCTATTCGCAAGAGCGAGACCTTCGCAAAACGGTCTGGGAGACCTATTATTCGCGCGGCGATAATGGCGATGAACATGATAATAATGCGGTGATTTCTGAGATAGTCAAACTGCGTGATGAGCGCGTCGGCCTTTTGGGCTATGATAATTACGCGCAGTGGCGTCTTGAAAACCGTATGGCCCGAACGCCGGAGCGGGCTTTGGAGCTAATGGAAGCCGTATGGCCAGCCGCGCTTGCGCGTGTTGACGAAGAAGTCGCGGACATGCAGGCGATTGCCGATGCCGACGGGGCAGATATTAAAATCGCGCCGTGGGATTACCGGTTTTACGCAGAGAAAGTCCGGAAAGCGAAATATGACCTCGATAGTGACGAGGTGAAACAATATCTTCAGCTCGAAAAACTCACGGAAGCTATGTTTTACGTTGCGGGTGAGCTGTTTAATTTCGAATTTACGCCTGTCCCCGAAGGATCAGTTCCCGTCTTCCATGAAGACGTCAGCGTTTATGAGGTAACAGATAAAACCAGCGGCGATCATGTTGGGCTGTGGTATTTAGATCCCTTTGCGCGGCCCGGAAAACGCTCTGGCGCTTGGGCGACAAGCTACCGCGCGCATACGACTTATGACGGTCAAACGCGGCCTTTATCGGCAAATAATTCCAACTTCATCAAGCCTGCTGCGGGTGAGGCGACCTTAGTGTCTTGGAGTGATGCCACAACATTTTTCCATGAATTTGGCCATGGGCTTCATACGCTATCGTCAAATGTTGCCTATCCGACACTTAACGGCGGCGTCAGAGATTATACCGAGTTTCAAAGTCAGCTTTTAGAGCGCTGGTTGTCAACCGATGCAGTGGTCGATAAATATCTGCGCCATGCGGAGACGGGGGAGCCCATGCCGAGCGAGCTTCGCCAAAAAATCAAAAATGCAGCGACGTTTAATCAAGGCTTTGCAACAACGGAATATCTCGCCTCCGCATTGGTGGATATGTATTATCATACCGCAGAAAATGTGGATGCGATTGACCCTGATAAATTCGAGCGCGAAACCCTCGCGAAACTCAACATGCCGGATACGATTGTAATGCGTCATCGCAGTCCGCATTTCGGACATATCTTCTCCGGCGAGGGCTATAGCGCAGGCTATTACGGCTATATGTGGGCGGATGTGCTGACGTCTGATGCGTCTGAAGCCTTCACCGAAGCGCCGGGCGGTTTTTATGATAAAGATGTCGCAGCTAAACTTGTAGAGCATTTATTCGCGCCGCGTAATTCCGTCGATCCGGCAGAAGCTTACCGCGCTTTTCGTGGACGGGATGCCAAAATCGGGGCCTTAATGCGCGACCGCGGCTTTCCTGTGCCGGAGTAAGTGGGCTGTAAATTACAAAGTTCTGATGAAGGCGCCTTTGACGGCGCCTTTTTTTTGTCAGTTTGTCGCGAAAAAGTCATTGCGCGTTAGTGTTTTTTTTATGATTACAGATGTCTAAATGCTGTAAAGATAAAGATGTAATATTGCAGGATATACTCCTATGACGACTGATGTTAATTCCGGCGAAACCGTAAAACTGACAGCTCGTAAGTGGTTTGAAAGATTAGCGCCTTACCGCAAAGCGAGTAATGGCCGTGCAGCTTTTGAATTAATTTTGACCTTCGGGCTTTTTGCCATGATTAACGCCGCGCTTTATTGGGGCGTGGCGTCGGGGCAATATTGGGTCTTCCTGAGCCTACCTGTAGCGGCGCTTTTGATCGTCCGTCTATTTATCATTCAGCATGATTGCGGACATAATTCTTTTTTAACGACCAAAAAACTTAATGATAATATTGGGCGCGTTTTGGGGGTTTTGACCTTTACGCCTTTTGATATGTGGCGGCGCGATCATGCGCTTCATCATTCTTTTTCAGGTAATCTTGAACAGCGCGGCAATGGCGGCGATATTATGACGCTGACCGTCGAAGAATATCAGGCTCTATCGCCGTTGAAACGCTTTAGATATCGCGTTTATCGTCACCCGTTTCTGCTTTTTGCTTTGGCCCCCGCTTATCTTTATCTGGTGCAGCAACGCCTGCCAATGGGGCAATGGAAACGGAAAATGCCGTGGGTCAGCACCATGGGAACAAATCTTGGCATGGCTGCGGTTTACGGCGGGATCATTGCTCTTGTAGGCTGGAAAGCCTTTTTGATGGTGCAAATTCCGATTATTTGCCTTGGCGGGTCGATTGGTATTTGGCTGTTTTATGTTCAGCATCAATTTGACGAAACCCATTGGTCGCGCAAACCTGAATGGACGCGCGAACATGCTGCGCTTTACGGCAGCTCTTATTACGTTCTCCCTCAGCCCTTAATGTGGTTTACGGGTAATATCGGTGTGCATCATGTGCATCATCTCTCGGCGCGGGTTCCGTTTTATAATCTACAAAAAACGCTCAAAGCCTTCCCAGAGCTAAAAACCATGAACCGCCTTAGCCTGATCGAAAGCTTTCGCTGCACGCGGCTTGCTTTGTGGGACGAAGCCAAAGGGCAGCTTCTGTCCTTCCGTGAAGCCCGGCAATTAGCCGCCGCTTAAACCTCCCAGACATCAGCGTCTCATCACGACGCCCGCGTCTAATAAGGTCAGCCGTTTGCGCAGAATCGCGCGTTCGGCTTTTTTTATGCGGCCAATGCGTTTGCCGATGACATGCCCGAGAGCTGTGGCTGCCAATATCATCGCAATGAAAAACATCAACATAAGGTTCATGCCTTGCGCAGAGCCGCTATTGGCCCAACTGTTTGGCGTGATGATGAAGCGGCTAAACAAAGCACCTATAAGTCCGCCCATCAGCCCGCTTACGGGAATTACATCGGAGAATATCCACGCATTGCGGATATTGATTTTATTCTGCCGTAGCGCCGCAATAAGGGCTTCACGCGGGGTCAGGTCTATCGGCAGATGTCGGTTCTTGCGGCTGTGGTGCATTTTATAAAGCTGCACGATAAGCGCCCCAAGCGTCACAGCTGTCGCCAGCCAGCGCCATGTGAACAGCCCGTAAATATCCATCACGGCGGCGATGATGACGGGAATGATTTGCGCCGTTAAAATAGCGGCGCGAAAGCGACGCCGCATCGCGAGGTCAGCGTGAATATGCCCCTTTAGCGCCTCGGTTTTAATATCAGGGGCTTCTGATTGCCAAAGAGATATAAAGTCGATGTGGGTCATGGGCGGGTGTCCATTTTGTCTTTGAGGGCGGCGCGGATACGCGTTAATTTCACAGCGACATTATTAGCGCTAAGGCCAATAATCTCGGCAATGTCTTTATTAGTAAAGCCTTCCAGGTGAAGACTAATAATTTGCCGAGGCTGTAAGTCTAAGCTGTGAATAGCGCTATATAGGCGGCGTCGCAGGATAGCGTCGGCCGCGATTTTATCTGGCTGCGGGGCGCCGTCCGCGTAAATATCTTCTAGCTCTAATTCAGGACGCTGCACGGCTTTGCGAACATGGGATATACAGATGTTATGGGTGATGCGGGCAATATAGGTCTTGATGTTGGCATCGCCGCGAAAATGATCGAGCGCTCGCCATATCGCTAAGCTCGTTTCTTGCACAAGCTCTTCAATCAAGGCGGGGCGACGTTCATAAGTCGAGGCAATTCGGTAAATCAGGCCGCCGTAATCTTTCAGCAGGGCGTCTAAACGCTCATCTTTATGGGCAAGTTTCATAGTCACTTAGTCGCGGCTAAGCGGAATTTATTACAAAAAAAAGCCGCCTCTTGTGGGGCGGCTATTCGGACGAAAGATAAGCGCGGAGCCTAACGGCGCGGCTTTCTCTTTTTACTTGGGATCAGACCTTCGATCTGAGCGCGCTTACGGGCCAATTTGCGGGCGCGGCGAACGGCTTCGGCTTGCTCGCGGACACGTTTTTCGGACGGCTTTTCATAGTGTTTGCGGGCCTTCATCTCGCGCAAGATACCTTCGTTTTGAAGTTTCTTCTTAAGCGCGCGTAATGCCTGATCGACATTGTTCTGGCGTACGTAAATTTCTACCATGATATAACCGTTATCTTTCCAAAAGTCCGTAATGTAAAAAACGTCAAAAGGCCATCGCAGCTGCGAGGCCTCTGTTAGTTGTTGGCGGCTTTTAGCGGGTCTTTCTCTATGCGTAAAGTCTTGAATAGCATAAAAACGGTATTATCCGGTGAAAATCGCGTGATTTTACGGCTCACCTTAGCGTAAAGAGCCTTATGTCGATTTTTCAACAGCCCGAATATTTCATTCATGATGGTTTGCGCCTCGCTTATTATCAGGCGGGGCCGAAAGAGGGCGCGCCGATTCTCTTGGTGCATGGATGGCCGGAAATTGCCTATTCGTGGAAAAACCAAATGCCTGTTTTGGCCGCAGCGGGCTACCGCGCGATTGCGGTGGATTTACGCGGATTTGGCGCGTCGGACGCGCCGCTGGAGGCTGTGCATTACGGCGTTGCCAATCTTGTGTCTGACCTCGAAGCCTTGCTCGATCATCTCGGCATTTCGAAGATTGCTCTTTTAGGTCATGATTGGGGCGGCATTATTATTTGGCATGCCGCGCGGATGATGCAAAGCCGCGTCAGTCATGTCATGAGTGTCTCCACCCCGCATGTGCGCCTAGCGCCAATTGATCCGATTAAAATTTTCCGAAAGCGCCATGGTCAGGATCATTATTTCGTCGATTTTTGTGACCATATCGGACGGGCTGAGGCTTTATTTGCCCAAGACCCCGACGCCTTTTTTCGGCTGATGTTTCGCACAACTCCGCCCGGAACGGTTTTGGAATCGCATCACTTTCACATTCCAAAAAACTTTAAAGCCTATCTGGAGGGCGGCGCGCCGGATATGCGCGGCGCGATTATGGCCGATGACGACCGCGCTTATTACACAAAAGCTTATGCGCGTAGCGGCTTTCACGGCGGTCATAATCTTTACCGGAATACAACCGCGAATTGGGAGTTGGGGCAGGGCCTATCCCTTCAAATTACGCAGCCGAGCTTGATGATTTCTGCACGGGAAGACTTATTTCTGCCGCCTGAATTTACAGACCCCATGGTGGATATGGTGCCAGACCTTGAGCGCCACATCATCGAGCGCTGTGGTCATTGGGTCATGTGGGAGCAGCCAGAGGCGCTAAACGCCCTATTGCTGGATTGGCTGTCGCGGCGCTTGCCCGCATAGCGCGTATAAATCAGCTTATGATCCTGCGTTAAGACAGTCATAAACCGCATTAATGAGCGCAACAGGGCGCGGATCTCCAATCAGCGAATTATCTTGTCGGTTCATCGCATAGGCGCCGGTTAAGCCCGTGAGCGGATCGGCAAAGACGCAGGAGCCGCCCCAACCGCTATGACCTAATGTTTGCGCATTGGGGCCGTAGAAAAAATTCGGCTCATTATGCATAACGCCGGCTCCAATGGTCAAATCAAAGGGGACAACAAGATTGGGGCCGCTTGCGCGCGGCGCCGCTATTTTAACCATTATATCTTCGGCGAAGAGGCGGCGATCTCCAATCGCGCCGTCATTCAAGAGCTGCATGAGGCGGGCGAGGCTATCTGCGGCCGCATGGCAATTTGACCCTGCAATTTCCGCAGAGCGCCACGCCGCAGCGCCTTTACCGCCCGGGGATGACCATTTTTGCATGAAGGCAGCGCGGGTGGCGTCATTAATCTCGCCTAAATCCGCGAGGGCCTTGGGCTTTTGCATCTCCGCGCAGCGCGCATGATGGTCTTCGGGTAGGCCAATCCAAATATCCAGATCAAAGGGCTCACAGATGTCTTCGCGTAAAATTTGGCCAAGGCTGCGCTGCTGTTTATCGGCGCGGCGGGCAATCTCCCCGATCAGATAGCCGTAGGTGATAGGTTGATAGCCAGAGGCCGAACGCGGCGGAAATATCGGGGCTTGCGCGGCGAGCTGCTCAACCGTTTTATCCCAGTCAAACCAGTCAGCCGGCGTCCAGTCAGGATTTGTAATGCCGCTAAGCCCCGTTTGATGGGACAGCATATCGCCAATGGTAATCTCTTCTTTGCCATTTTGTGCAAATTCCGGCCAGATTCCACAGGCGGGTTGGTCATAGCCAATTCGGTCTTGGTCAACGAGCCATGCCATCACCAAAGCCGCCGGGACCTTGCCAGAAGAGAACACGGCAAAGAGTGTGTCCGCTTTGATCGGCTTTGTTTTCTTACGATCAGCCCAGCCGCCTAAGAGGTTTATCAGCGGCTGCCCGTCTTTATAAAGGCTAAAGCTCGCGCCGAGTTCTTGGCCCGTTTCAAAAGAGCGGCGGAAAACATCGGCAACAGGCGCAAATGGCTCGGCATAATCAAGGGTAAAGGGCGTGTCGGTCATGACAATATATCCTGAATATCAAGAAGAGGAGGAGAGGTCAGTAGGTCTTGGTGACATGTAAGCGGGAGTTCTGGATGCGCGCCGCGCTTGGCGGCGCAAAGAATTTGGAAAACGGCGCTCACAGATTTTTGCTGCGCGGTGCGGGGCGTATCGCCTTGCATGTAAAAGGCGAGGAATAAAGCGGCGAGGCTATCACCGCCGCCATTTGGGACGCGCGCAAAGCTGTCATGGCCGACATAATAGCAATGGGTTTTATCAACCCAAAGCGCGCCAATATCGCCGTTATGCGGCACAGAGGTGACCAGCATATCAATACCGATATCCCGCGCGGCTTTGATGATGTCTGTTATAGTGTCCAGCTCTCGGCCCGCCAGATAGCTAAGCTCATATAAATTGGGCGTGAGAATATCAGCTTGCGGAACAAGTTTATTTTGCATGGCGCTAGCGCGGCGCTCGGGAATATAAAGCCGCCCATCATCGCCTTTAACAGGGTCAATAAGAATAATTGCATTTGGGTTATTACGGCGCACCGATTTTATGATGTCGACAGAGAGGTCAATATGCTCGCGGGCGGCCATATATCCGCTCATCACGGCATCAAAGCGGATGTCTTGCTTGGCAATCGCGTCCCACATCGCGCTGAGTGTTTTTGGGTCAACCGCCATGCCGCCCGGCGCGCCCCATCCGGGGTGGCGTCCAAATAATGTCGTTGGCAGGATAACCACATCAAGGCCAAGGCGGCGCAGACAAAATGCGCTGGCTGTCGCGCCGACTTGGGAGGCGCTAACAAAGGAAGATATCAAAAGAACCGTTTTCATTTCCTGCTTAAGGACTATAAATCACATGAAAATTCAATAGTTATATCGCGCAAGGAGGTCTTATGGCCCTGACGATCTATCACAATCCCCGCTGCTCCAAGTCACGCCAAACCCTGAATTTGATAAAAGAGAGCGGGGCCGAACCCGAAATTTTGCTCTATTTAGAAACGCCGCCTGATAGCGGCGAGATCAAAGCCCTTTTGGAAAAGCTTGGCTTTGACGATCCGCGGGAGCTTATGCGCAGAGGCGAAGATATATATAAAGAGCTTGGCCTTAAGACTGAAACAGATCCCGCCGCCTTGATTGCGGCGATGGCGGCGCATCCCATATTAATAGAGCGGCCGATTGTTGTTCGCGGGCAAAGCGCTGTGTTAGGCCGCCCGCCTGAAGCCGTTACTGCGCTGCTGTCATAAGGCACTACTGATAAATTTTTTTTCGTAAATAAACCCCTTGTTAAGTAAAACAGGGCATCACTCCATTAACCATAGTGCCAATGCACCTCGGAGTGGGAATATTATGCGTCTGTTATTTGCAACTGTCTCAAGTGCTGTTTTATTGTCAGCCTGTTCTTGGTTTAGCGGCCATAGCGGCCATCAGGCTCATAATGGCCAACAGGCTTATGGCGCTTACGGCGCAGGGCCGGTTCAAAATCATCGAGCAAAAAATCATCGGGCAAAAAATCATCATGCAAAAAACCGCCTGGGCCCTTGCCAAATTCAGCATAGATCACAGCCTGCGCCGCGCGGATGTAAGCCCGAGCAGGTTACCCTTGCCACAAGCGGTAACCCTTACGGCGGGTTTCCGCAGCAACCTAACTTTTCCGGCGGATATGGCGCGGATTTCGCAACAGGCGGTTTTGGCAGTCATAGCCAAGTTAAGCGCAGTGCAGTCGATTATCATGTCAGTGATAAGGCGGAAAAACGCCGCCCGAAATTAAGAGGTCAGTTATATTTTGGCGGCGAAAAAAGTATTGCCGGCGATCTTATTGATCTTGATGGCGGCGGCGTGTCATTGCCCGCAGCCTATTATAACCCGAATAATTTTAATGAAGGGTCTACGACAGGTCTGCCAAGTAATGGGCAAGTCGTAACGACAACTTACACGTCGGAAATTGAACAAATACGGCAGGATAATGTGTCGTTTGAGGACGCTTACAGCACACCTTTGAATATTCGCGGCGGATTTGAGTATATAATAGGGCCGCAAACAAGCCTTTTTGCCAATGCAGGCTATACTTATGCGGAAGGCGAGCGCGCATCCGCGACCGTTCAAGCCGAACTTCAACGTTTTGACCGTATTGAAGGCTTTTCGCCCGAAGTGGCTATTGATCCGAACACAGGTAATCAGGTTCCAACAGGCCAGTTTATATCAACGGGCGTTTCCACAAATATTGGGTTTATTCCGAACGTTGATGTGGCGCGTTTCGGCTATGAATTTAGTGATTTAGAACGGATTGATCTTGAGGTCGGTGCGCGGCAATATCTAAGCCCTGTGCTAACACAGGTCACCAATGCCTCTGTGACTCCTTTTATTGGCGGCTCAGTCGGGGCGGCGCGATATAACAATCAATCTGTAAACGTGACGCAAGAGCAGCTGTTCCTTGAACGGGCTTTTGAAAGCAATGCGCAAACGCTGGACTTTTTTGATGCCCTTCCAAACCGGGGCGGTACGGTCATTAATAATGTAGATTTATTTGATGCTCAATGGGTGCCAACAGGCACATTGACCGCTGGGCTTGAATGGCAGGCGACGCCGAAGACAGCGATCGCCTTTGAGACTGGGCTTCGCTACGAGCGGGGGCGTGAAGACATAAATAACGTAAGGGGCGATAATAATGTTTCGATCCCGTTCACTATCCGCGGAAGCTATAATTTTTAGGCCGATAAGAGTTTAACATTTTGTTTCGATGGCAAAAACGATTTCTTAAACAAGTTATGTTTATATCGGTACAACATAGAAAATCATGGGAGGGAGGCAAGATGCGTCTCGCACTTATTACAGTATCAGCAATAGCGCTGTCAGGTTGTACCTGGTTTGGGGGTGGAGCACATTCGGGCTCTAATGGATTTAACGGACATGCGACAGCTCATTGTGGCCCGCAAGGTGGATATTCTAACGGGTATAACCTTCAGGCAGGATGCGGCCCAGCTGGCGGATATGGTGTCAGCGGCGGGCAATATGCTCAGCAAGGCACAGCTTACGGCCAACAAGGATATGCTCAGCAGGGCTATGCTCAGCAGGGCGTCCAGCAAGGCGGCGGTTATGGTTATGGCTATACAGCCGGATATGCCCAAGGTTACGGCGCGCAAACAGCCGCGCAAGGTCTTCGCGGATCATATGGTCAACAAGCGACAACATTAGGCGCAGCAGCCCCTTACGGCGCAGCTGTTGCTGGCGGCCAATTCGGCGGCGCCAATGTTCAAACTGTTCAAGGCTCTCCGATTTATGTTAATCAACCTTACCCCGTTTACGGAAATGCGGGTAACGGCGGATGTGCAGGTGGTAATGGATTTGGCGCCGGTTGCGGCGTAATCGGTGCAGCTCAGCCTTTTGGCCTTGAAGCCGATATTGGAACAAGTTTCGCGCTTAGCGGCAATCTTGTCGGTTCAAAACCCGCTGGCCCAGCCTCTGATGGCTTTGGTAATCCTGATCTGACAAGCGGAACAACGGGTTCACGTGTTGTATCAGAGCTAGCTGCTGTGTCATATGGTGATGCGTTTAGCGAAGCTGTCGAGCTTGGCTTAGGCGCGACTTATGATGTTGGGCCGAGCACAACGCTTATTGGCCGGTTTGGATATGCGGAAGCAAATGGCCGTGATGTTAATATTGGAAGCGTTACCGAAGGCGGCGAAACAGGCGATCTTATCGCGTCCTTCTCTGACCTTGAAACTTACACAGTCGAAGGCGGCGTGCGTCAATATGTTGGCGGGTTTAACAATGGATATACAGGACTTCGTCCCTATGTTGGTGCATCTGCGGGTGTAGCTTATAATAATGACGTTGACGTTATTCAATCTTCAACGGCCTTTGCAAATGGGTCAGACCCAGCGACCCAGCTTATTGATAGTGGCTGGAATCCAACGGCGGCCGCTGTTGTCGGCGCGGAATGGCAAGTCGCCAATAGCGTTGCTTTGGGTGTCGAATCAGGTATTCGCTGGCAGGATAATTACGACACAGCTCTGCCGTCACAAGACCGCTGGAGTGTTCCAGTTCGTCTACGCGGACGTGTTTCATTCTAACATATTCGCATTTATGAATTTCAAAGCCCGGCCTATTGAGCCGGGTTTTTTCATGGCAAAATCCTAAACTGGTTCGGATTTTGCAACCTCTCATCGTGAAAACATCAATTAGTGGCAATTGTGCCAATTTTGAACACGAGGGTGGGAAAAATGAAAAAATTATTACTCGGAGTTGCAGCAATCGGTTTGTCAGGTTGCTCATGGTTAGGTCTTGGCGGTCAGCATGCGTCTCATACGCAAACAGCTGCGCAATATGGATCTTATTATAATCAAGCCCAAAAAGTTTCTCAGGGCCATACAGGTCAGTTGACGCAGCTCGGTCATGGGGCACATCAGGGCAATAACACGCTTCAAAACCAAACGGCATCTTGGGGACAGTCCCATCATGCGGCGGCGGGACAAAATTACGGCGCAAATTGGCGTCAAACTCAGCCCGTTTCACATCGTCAAGCGGATAGTTTTCAGCACAGCCCTGTCAGTAATCATTCTGGCGCGCAGCATTTTGCAGCGGCGCCAAGGAAAGGCTGCTGCGTTGGCGGCAAAACACTGAGCCGCTGGAATATTGAAGCCGGCGTTGGCCCAGAATTTTTCATTGGCGGAGATGCGATCAGCGGCGATCAGATCAATGATATTGACGGCGTCACCTCGCAAGCGCGCTCATTTAAGGATGTTTATGATCCGGGTATTCGCTATGATCTGGGCACATCATATGCACTCAATCCGAACCGCAAAGTCACGGCCAATGTGTTTTATGCCAATGCCGATGGTGAGGAAACAACTTTGGGTAATATCAACGGCGAAGATGTCACCGGCCGGATTGGTGATTATGAACGTTACGGCGCTGAAATTGGCCTGCGCCAATATGCACGTCCCGTTGGTGTGCCGCTGCTTAACTCTGTCCGTCCTTATGTCGAAGGTAAGATCGGCGCAGCGCGTATTAACGATATTGATTTTGTAAATTCAGACCCGAATGCCACGGCTCTCGCTGGAACTACGCCGTTTTATGAAGGCGGCTGGGTGCCAACTGGGGCCGGTCTTATTGGTCTCGAAACACCTGTCTTTGACCGCTTTACAATGGGTGTAGAAACCGGATTGCGCTACACGGGCGTTCCGGCATCAGACACATCCGTCTTAAGCTCGGGTGTTCCGCTCGCAGGGACAAATAATGGCGGCGCTAATTGGTCCGTTCCGCTACAAATTCGCGGTCGTTACCGCTTCTAATAAATATCTTTAGCCGCTTATTTTCTAAGCGGCCTATAAAGACAAATGGGGGATGACCCCGACCTTGCCATAGGGGAGGTCGGGGTTTCTTCATGACGATTGGGCCAATTTATATTCAGGCTTATTCGTCTGGCCCATTTTCGGCTGTGTCGATAGATGCCGGAATATTTTGAGGAATATTTTGAGGAATATTTTGAGGAATATTTTGAGGAATATCTTGGGGAATGTCTTGGGGAATATCTTGAGGAATTTTGGGCGCAATCGGCTGTGCGGCTCTGGCAGGCTTGGATTTGCCCGCGATCCAGCGGTTAATTTTTTGCTCTAAAATCTTCAACGGAACACCGCCGTCGAGTAAAATAACATCATGAAACTCACGGATCGAGAATTGCGGCCCAAGCGCGTCTTCTGCTCGCTTACGCAGCTCTAATATTTTCAACTCACCAATTTTATAAGATAAAGCCTGCCCGGGCCAGCTAATATAGCGCTCGACCTCTGTGCGGATATTATGCGGGGCGAGGGCGGAGTTGTCAAAGAAACAGGCCTCTGCTTGATCCCGCGTCCAGCCTTTCCAATGTAGCCCCGTGTCCACCACAAGGCGGCAGGCGCGCCACATTTCATAGGTCAGCCGTCCAAAGTTCTCATAGGGGGTTTTATAAATCCCCATCTCAACACCAAGTTTTTCAGCGTAAAGCCCCCAGCCTTCGCCAAAGGCACCCGGATAAAGCGTTTGGCGAAATTTCGGAACATTTTTAAGCTCTTGCGAGAGGCTAATTTGGTGATGATGCCCCGGGACGCCTTCATGCAGCGTCAAAGACGGCAGATTATAAAGCGGTCTTTGGCTCAGATTATACGTATTGAGGACATAATTACCCGCAAGGCCTTGCGCTGCATTACCGGTCCAATAGCGGCCTGTTGTATAATTCGGCGCGATTTCTTTTGGGACGGGTATCACGCCGTAGGATAGCCGCGGCAGCGTGCCAAAAAAGGCTGGCATTTGACCGTCAATTTGCTTGGCGATCCACGCCGCTTCCTTTAGCAGGTCTTCTTCTGTCTCGGCGTAGAATTGCGGGTCTGTGCGTAAAAAATCGAGAAAATCGGCGAAACTTCCTTCAAAATTCAGCTCCTCGCGAATGATGCTGTCCATCTCGGCGCGAATACGGGCGACTTCCTTCAGGCCAATCTCATGAACTTCATCGGGCGTTAGGTCGAGTGTCGTGAATTGTTTAACAAGTACGGGATATATATCGCGGCCATCTGGCACCGTGCTAATGCCGGGCTGTTGACGGGCTGCTGCCAGATAACGCTCTTCGAAAAATTTCAAAAGATCGCGATAAGCCGGCAGCACCGCGCTTTCCATAGCGGCGCGGCCAAGATTGGATAAGCGTGTTTGATCGGCGGGGCTAATGGCGGCGGAAACATTTTTAAACGGGGCGTAAAAAGGGTGATCCTCTAGCGGTGTCTCGTAAAGCGTTTTCACAACCTCAATAATTCCGGGAACAATCTCAGCCGATGCCGTGTAGCCGGTTTCAATGCCGCGCTGCATATTGGCGCGGTGTTGGCTGAAAAAGCGGGGTAGTTTTGTTAAGCGCGCGGCATAAGCCTCGTAATCCGCGACTGATGTAAAGCGTGTTTGGCGCGCGACATAGCTCAGTTCATTGAAAAACCCGCTGTCATTCGTAAAAGGGATGCGCGCGGTATCAAATCCAGACAGCGCCGTGCGCTGCTGTAAAACAAAGCCAAGAAGGTCGTAATTCAACCGCGTCTCAGCCGTGGTATTCGGCGGTAAAATAAGCGCGGCATGGCGCGCTTGTAGGTCGCGCATTGTGTTATCATAAGCCGCAATGGCTTCGGGGCTAACATCGGGCAATTCTCGAAGCGCGTCTATATCGCCCTCATTTCCAGCTTGTAGCGGATTAGAGGCCCGATCCATGCGCTCCATATCGGCAATAATTTTCATCATTGTATCGGCGATTTGACATTCTTGCACACCGTCCACAATGATAAGCTGGCCATTGGGGCAAAATCCCGCCGTGTCATTTTGGGCCGTAGAGTGCGGCGCAAATGTCAGGGCCGAACCGGCCAATAACGACATTGCGAGGCCGCGTGTCAGGTCATAAGTCGAAATATGGGGCATGAGCCTCGCTTTATAAGTCATAATATGGACTCATAAGCGGCTTTTAACGGCGCGGCAAGAGGCCACATATAGTCAGAAGTTCTATATTCTCACCGATTTGCACATTGACACGGGCGCAAGCTCGGCTAGTTTGCCCGCCATATTTGAAATCTGCGCTAAGTGATAATTCACGAGGGATTAGGGCGCATTAAAAGGATTGATTATGGCAGGCTCTTGGAAAGACTCGCGGCCGATGTCGCCCCATCTTCAGGTTTGGCGGTGGCATCCCGCTATGCTCAGCTCAATTTTGCACCGCGCTAGCGCTATCATATGCTATGTTGCGCTTTTATTTGTGGGTCTTGGGTTTCTTGCGCTGGCTCTTACAGGCTCGCTCCCGCTTGCAGGCTTGATCTACAGCCCGCTTGGCGCGGTGGGTTTGTTTGTTTTTCTCTTTGCCTTTATCTTCATGGCGCTCGCGCAGCTGCGTCATGCCGTGTGGGACAAAGGCGCGATGTTAAAGCCTGAGCTTAACAATATGCTGTCTTACGCTATGATTTTACTGGCGATCATCTTGGCAGGTTCCCTCAGCGGCATGACCGTGGCCTGGGTACAAAACGCAGCGGTAGGAGCATAGTTATGGCGCACGGAACAGGCACAGCTCACCACAAGCTTCACGGCATCGTCGGGGCGGGCACGATTATAGGGTTGTTTTTTGCTATCCCTAGCGCTTTAACCGCAGCGTCTACAGGCTCTGACGGCTTGATAGCATGGCTCTCAACCCCTTTTCGGGGACTTGGGTTTTTGGCTTTTTTCACGGCGGCTATTTGGTATTGCAAGCTTGAAATGGACGAAGTGATTATGGATTATCTTGGCGGTGAGACGCGCGCTTTTGGCCTATTGGCGAATAAAGCGGCGGCGCTTATAATCTGGGCAATGGCAGCTTTCGCCGTTATTAAACTGGCATTTTTAGGATAATCACATGAGCGCGAAAAAACCTGAATGGATCGATCATACATATGATGTCGTCGTTGTTGGGGCCGGCGGTTCTGGCCTTCGGGCGACATTAGGCGCGGCCAAAGCGGGCCTCAAGACAGCCTGCGTCACCAAAGTTTTCCCCACGCGCTCTCATACAGTTGCGGCGCAAGGCGGCATTGCCGCTTCACTTGGTAATATGGGGCCAGACGATT
>CAZEOD010000016.1:0-11744 GCA_964513675.1 uncultured Caulobacterales bacterium
TGATCTGCGCTTCATCGCGGCTATAGGCTACGCCGCTTACAACACGTTCTTCCATGGTTTCTTCCTCATTACAGACAATGGTGCCCGGATTATCCTGCCCTGGCTCCGCAAAGCTCGTGAGCACCCGAATGGGCAAATTATTATTCATAGCAAGCTCAACGGAGCGGGTTTGCAAAACCTTCGCGCCCAGAGAGGCGAGTTCTAGCATTTCTTCAAAAGATATTTTCCCAAGCCGTTTTGCGTCATCGGCAATACGGGGGTCAGTTGTGTAAATTCCGTCCACATCCGTATAAATATCACAGCGATCTGCTTTAAGGGCGACGGCCAACGCCACCGCCGATGTATCCGACCCGCCGCGTCCCAATGTGGAAATCCGGCCATCATCAGAAATACCCTGAAAGCCTGCAACCACACCGACCGTGCCGCTTTTAAGGGACGGGTCCATCACCAAAGTATCAATATTAGCAATCCGTGCTTTGGCATGGGCCATATCGGTTTTCAGCGGAATCTGCCACCCTAGCCAAGAGCGCGCCTTTAACCCTCGGCGGCGAAGCGCAATCGCCAGCAGACCGGATGTAACTTGCTCACCCGATGCGACAATCGCGTCATATTCATCTTCAATAGCGCCGCCTAATATATTGCCATTGGGGTCACTATCCCCGTCAAGCTCATCAACAAGGCCAACAAGCCGGTTTGTTTCCCCGCTCATGGCCGAAACCACAACTGCGACCTCATTACCGGCCTTCACCTCGCCTTCAACAAGCTCGGAAACGCGGCGAATGCGTTCTAAATTAGCAACAGAAGTGCCGCCAAATTTCATGACGATACGCGCCATCGAAATATCCTTTTTCTTACAGCCATGATTTTAAGGCCGCGGCGCTTTTACGCGCATGGTTTTAGTTTCGCAAATAGTAAATTTTATGTATGGGTGTTTTTAACATTTCATACCAAAAAGTAGGCGTCATGGCTTATTCCGAAACAGCCCCACAACATATCTCATCTGTCTCAGTCGATCCTGCTGAAATGGCCAGCTTTGCCCGCATGGCCGAAGATTGGTGGAATCCAGACGGAATGTTTAAACCTTTGCACCGTATGAACGGCTTTAGGATTGATTTTATCAAACAAAAAATTTGCGAGCATTTTGACCGTGACCCTAATGTGCCGCTCCCTCTTAAAGGCCTTCGCTTGTTGGATATTGGCTGCGGGGGCGGGCTTTTATGCGAGCCTATGACGCGGCTTGGCGCAAATGTTACCGGCGTAGACGCGCTAGAGCGTAATGTTAAAACAGCTAAAACTCATGCCGAATCGGTCGGGCTTGAGATTGATTATCGCCACGGTACGATCGAGCAAATGACCGCCGCTGACGAGACGCCTTTTGACGCCGTATTAAATATGGAAGTCATTGAACATGTCGCCAACCCGCCCAATTTCATAAAAGATTGCGCGGCAATGGTGCGCCCCGGCGGCCTGATGCTCTGCTCGACGATTAACCGCACCATGAAAGCGTTTTTATTTGCTATTGTTGGGGCGGAATATGTTTTGCGCTGGCTCCCTACAGGCACGCATCATTATGATAAACTGGTAAAGCCGGATGAGCTAAGCAACTGGCTAAGCGCTGCGGGCTTAACGCCTGAACCGAGCCTTGGAATGAGCCTAAACCCGCTCACGCAGGTCTGGAAATATTCAGATGATCTGTCGATTAATTACGTTACAGCTGCGCCGCGCCCAAGCCGTTAAGCCGCTGACCTTGCCCAGCTGAAACTCACCAGAAGCCGAAACTCGCCAGAAGCCGACCTAAACTGACTGCATAGGCGCGGTGAATATTGGGCCAAGGGAGTTGTTATTTCTTACGAATAAGAACAACCCAACCTTGGGTCTTTGTATTGGGGGTATAGCCAATGAATTGATTGCTGCCGAAGCCAATCTCCTTCACGCTTCCGCTTTGCAATGCACCGCCGGTCTTTGGATCAAACCACGCGACGCTATAACCGCCCGTATCATTTTCTGGTAATGACAAAATAGAGCTACCTCGGCCCGGCATATAAAAAGCATAAATCTCGCCGGGCGCAGCAAGGCAATAAACATCATCACGGCCCATAGCGCCCCCGCAATCACCCATACGCCAAAAGGGTAGATAATCTTCAAAGAACTCAAGCGCATAGCGGGTCTGTGTCCATAGATTATGGCGTGTTCGCCAATCTTCCATGCTGATATCATTAGAGTGGAATTTACCGCCAAAATACCATTCAACGCCAGCGCCGCCAGCTAGCAAATGCCCCCATAAAACATGCTGGCGAAGGATGTCATGGTCAGGGTCAATATCATCGGGCAAAGCGCCATTATACCACTTCCCGATTTCATCCAGCGTAATTAACCATTGATTCCCAGCGTCAAGTGAGCGTTTATGCCACGCTTTTGTGAGATCATAAACATCCCGCGCATTATCAACCTGTAAGGACATGCCATCAAGCGGCGTGTCACCTAATAAAGGAGCAAATGTATAGTCGATGTCATCTGTCGCCGCATGGGAATGAAGCAGGACCGTGTGGTCATAAGGATCATTTTCCGCAAAAAACTGCGCCATATCTTGACGCTGTTGATGGGTCTGCCCAGTCTTCATCCAACTTGACGGGCCGTTCTCTTCGCCCAAATTCCACACCAGAGCGGGGTGATGACCAAAGCGCGCAATTAATTCGCTATAATAGAGCTTGCGGTAAAACTCTGTATTCCCGTCATCGAGCATGCGCTCATTCTCGGTTTCTTGCGTGACCATATGGAGCAAAATACCTTTGGACTGCATATGATCGAATAGAATATTCCACTGCGCGAGTTTACTCACATCAAAACGGTCAAAATGTGCCGTATTGAACGACCCATTTTTATCTTTCGGCGCAACATAGGGCCAAACGTCATTACCATCGCCCGTGATATTATTGGTTAAGAAATAAACCGTATTCATGCCTTGGGCGGCCAGATAGTTCATCGCGCCAATAATAGCATGACCGCGTGGCTTGCCTGATTTGACGCCCCAAACAGGGTCGCCTTCGTTCCAATCTTTAAGATGGGGGTCAAAGCTATGAATATCGCCAATGGTGCTGGCCTCGCCGTCTCGGCTCTGTTTAACAAGGCGGTAAGTGTCATCAAAACCTGCATAACCCAAAAGGTTTTCAGGACTATTCGGCCCGCCTTTCAGCCAATAATCGCCCGATTTAACAAAACGGAAAAGCTTTCCATCTTTACGTAGACGCCCGCGCTCTGGCGCTCTGAAATCCTTACCAGTGGCCGTTGACGGAACGACATTAAACGTTCCATTTGGCGCGGCAAGATCAAGTGTCCTGCCTGACGATGGATCGCGGTCAATCGCAATATTTTTCCCCGTGCTAAATCTCGCTTTATAACTCCACTGTCCAAGTTTATCGGGCGTAAAGCGAACGCGCCACAGATTACCCGATGCCGCGCCGGTTTGCCCGGCCTCCCCATCAGCCGCGTAAAACCCCCGAATGAGGTAGCTGTCCTCCCCATGACTGAACTCAACAAGCAATCTATAATCTACAAATGGGTTATCCTCAGCCGTTTCAGATGTTTGCGGGCCTTCAAAATCGAGCTCAAAACTATGCCATAACATAGGCTCGCCCGAAGGGGTCTCAGGTCTTGTTTTTGGCTCCTGATTTGGCGCAGTCAGCCGTTGATTGATTTTGTCATCCGCCTGCGCGGCCACATCAACAGTCTTCGCAAGATTTTCGGCGCGATTAGCCTCATCCGCGCCGGCCTGCGGAATTTTCAGCCGCTCTATAGTTGTCAGCTCAGGGCCGCCGCCGCGATTGCCCGAACCGGAAATTGTGTAAAGATAATCATCCAAAATCACAAAACCTGATCCGTGACGCCCTTGCGCTAAATCGGGCCATTCTGACCATGTCTGGCTCGCTATATTATAAACGTCTACGTCATTATGAGCCGCGACTTGTGTGCCGCTTTCGCCGCCGCCGATAATAATATTCCCGTGATAGCCAATGGCCATATTACCAGCGCGCGGCGTCGGAATATTCGTTTCTTTTCTGCCAGCTTCCCACTGCCCCGTTTCAAGATCAAAAACATCGCCCGGAATGACCGTTTGCTCGAAGCCAAGATCCGCTCGCTGCTCGGAATGACGGCCGGCAAAAGCATATAATTTATTACCCGCTACAGCCGCTTGAAAATGATCGCGGCGATGCGGCGCATCCGGCAGCACTGTCCATACATCTGTTTGCGGATCATAGGCATCAAACCAATTCACATAGCCGTCCATATGGCCATTGGTAATACCGCCTATCAGATAGATTTTACCATGGCTGTAAACCGCGCCTGCGCCGCCGCGCCGCCGCGCTTTTGGGATCTCCGCGCCAAATTCAAAAACATCCGTTTTGGGATCATAAATCAGCACATTTTCCAAAGGCGTTTCATGCGGCCACGCCCCCGTCATCGCCCCTAATATATATATTTTCTCATCCACAGCGACCGCTTGGAAATGATGTATTTCAAGGGGTGACGCTGACTTTTGCGTCCACGTCTTTGTCTGCGGATCAAATTCATCAACAGGGTTAATTCGCCGCCCGCCAATTAGATATATCTTATCATTCACCGCAATTATTGAAGCCTCATGCCGCGCCGTTGGCTCCCCGTCAGTTTTAAGAGTCTCCCACCGCCCATGAGCTCCGCCTTGACTGCTCTGCTGGCATGACAAGAGAAACAAAGCCGCGGCTATGCTTAGCAATAACCCAAAATATTTCATATTTCCCCCACGCAACATAAGGCCTTAAAGTTTTAAGGCCTTATTTAGACTTTAAAACCAATCTAACTCACAAAGATCATACATATATAGCGATGGGGGACAATAGGGATAGGCGCATATGTAACCGCGATATTAATAGGCCCTTAGCCTAAGTTCTGCGTGTTTAAATATAAGTCTTTAAAAACCTCTCGCCGCGCCGCGTAATGATCGCTTAAATCGGCATCCGGCGTGATCGTATATTCAATCGCAGGGGGCTGGCAAATATCTTCAGTGCGCTCTCCGCTGACACATAGCCGCGCCAATCGCGCCGCGCCAAAAGCCGGGCCAACCGCCGCACCGCTCCGGTAATGCAGCGGAATATTAAAGGCTGCCGATAAAATTTTGCCCCAATAACGACTTCGCGCGCCGCCGCCAATGACTGATAATCCTCCGAGGTCTACGCCTGTCGCGCGCAGCGCATCAAGCCCGTCAGCTAGCGCGAAAGCCACGCCTTCCAGCGCCGCTTGAGCCAGTGTAGTCTGATTGTCTTCATGGGTAAGACCGAAAAAAGCCCCCGTCGCATTAGGATTGTTATGCGGTGTACGTTCACCCGATAAATAGGGAAGAAAATAAGCTCCCTCGCCGGGTTTATTCGCCGTCTCAGCCGCAGCATAAAGATCTGACGGTTGCGCAAATCCTGTAATTTTGGCCACGAAATCTACAGCGCTTGCCGCTGATAATATAACGCTCATTTGATGCCATAGCCCCGGCAGCGCATGACAAAAACTATGCACCGCGCCGGCCGAATTTGAGCGGTAAGCGTCATCGACAACAAACGTCACGCCGGATGTTCCAAGGCTTACAAAGCCCTCCCCAGAAGTGGTGGTGCCAGACCCAACAGCGCCGGCTGCGTTATCACCGCCGCCGCCCGCAATCGCTACGCTGGGAACACCCCATAATTGCGCTACATCTTGGCGCAGCACGCCTGTCGCCTCTGAGCCTTCAAAGAGCTCAGGCATATGCTGCGTGGATAGTCCTGTTAGGGCCAAGGCATCATCTGACCATCTTCGCGCGCCAACATCCATCCATAGCGTGCCGGCACTATCGGACATATCCGAAGCGTAATCGCCGCTCATCAACAGCCGCACATAATCTTTCGGCAAGAGCACTTTTTTAACGGCATTAAACAGCTCAGACTCATGGCGGCGCATCCATTCAAGTTTAGGCGCGGTAAATCCCGGCATAGCCAAGCTACCCGCAATATCCGCCAACCCCGGCATATCAGCCATCATCGACTCACATTCCGCAAAGCTGCGGCCATCATTCCATAAAATCGCGGGACGTAAGACCTTATCATTATCGCCCAAACATGTTGCGCCGTGCATTTGCCCCGATAAGCCAATCGCTTTCACGGCCGCGCGTTTCGCGGCGTCTAATCCCGTGACCGCTTGGCATGTCGCATCCCACCAATCGGCAGGGTTTTGCTCTGACCAGAGCGCTTGCGGACGCTGCACGATGAGCGGCGCAGACGCCTGATCGACTATCTGTTGCGCGTCATCTACAAGAACCGCTTTTACACCTGAGGTGCCAATATCAATACCAAGATACATATTTAATTTGCCCTATTTCGTGACATTATTATTTTTCGATTTTCTTTTTAATCTTGATCGTCAACAAGTCCACCTCTTAATCCTTTAAGTTGCGGCGATGACCTCTAAAAACATCGCGCCAAATTTTTCAAATTTTACCGCGCCAACACCTGACACATTCAGCATCTCATCACGGCGGGCGGGGCGTTTCTGCGCCATATCAATTAATGTGGCATCGGAGAAAACAACATAGGCTGGCTTGGCGATTGAACGGGCAATTTCCATGCGTTTGGCTTTTAAGGCCATGAGCAGATCATTATCGCGCGCTGAAAGAGCGCTGGTTTGCGCCGCCGTCTTGCGTTTACGGTCACTACGCTTGGCGGATGATGCCGCCCGAATATCTTTACATTTAAACGGCGCGCGGCCATCTAGCACCGCCTGACCTCTAGCCGTAAGCTTCAAAGCGCCGAAGCGCTCAATATCCATATCCAGATGACCACTCGCCAATGCTTGGCGCGTCAAGGCTTGCAGATAAGGCGCGCTTAGCGCTTTTGCCCCGCCGTAGCTTTGCAAGCGATCATGATTGAAATGGCGTATTCGCTCTGTGTTTGCGCCGCGCGCGACCGCAATAATATGCGCTTGCCCAAAGCGCGAGCCCGTTTCGACAATCGTGCTTAAAAGCTGTTTTAACGGCGCGCTCGCGTCGATCATGTCAGGCGGCGTCTCGCAATTATCGCAATTCCCGCAAGGCGGCGCCGTTTCGCCAAAATAAGCGAGCATAACTTGGCGGCGACATGTCGAGGCTTCGCAATAAGAAAGCAAAGCATCAAGCCGTTTCATTTCCCGAATCTGGTGATCGCGTTCACTCGATTCCTGCGTAATAAAACGGCGGCGGAGGGCGACATCATCAAGTCCGTAGCACATAGCCGTTAAAGCCGGCCCGCCGTCGCGGCCAGCGCGGCCAATTTCTTGGTAATAAGCCTCCAAAGACCCCGGAAGATTGGTGTGATAAACGAACCTAATGTCCGGCTTATCAATCCCCATACCAAAGGCAATCGTGGCGACAATAATAATACCGGCTTCCGCCATAAAGCGCTCTTGAGTCTCAAAACGGAGCTGTGCATCTAGCCCTGCATGATAGGGCGCGGCGTTATATCCCGCCTGTTTCAACAGTCCCGCAAACTCTTCGGTGTTTTTACGCGATAGCGCATAAACAATACCCGATTGCCCGCGCACCCCGTCCATAAAGTCAAGAAGCTGGCGTTTACGGTCTGTCTTTGGGGCTATCGCAAGGGAGAGATTAGGGCGGTCAAAGCCGTGAACAATAATCTCGCCGCGCCGATTAAATAATGTCTGCGCAATATCATCGCGCGTTGCGGCATCCGCCGTCGCTGTAAAGGCCGCAATACGGGCCGCTGGAAAAGCGGTCTTAAGCTCAGATAATTGGGCATATTCTGGCCGAAAGGCCGGCCCCCATTTTGATACGCAATGCGCTTCGTCAATCACGAACATCGCAGGGTTTAACCCGCCAATAGCGCGCAGCATACGCGGGGTCATTAACCGCTCTGGTGAAAGATATAAAATCTTGGATTGTCCGCTCGACACCCGCCGCCACTGCGCGATATTCTCATCGCGCGATTGCCCTGAATGGATACAGGCGACCTCAACGCCGTTCGCCCGCAGCCCGCTAACCTGATTATCCATTAAGGCAACAAGAGGCGAAATTACAATCGTCAGCCCCTCAAGGAGCAGGGCCGGAACTTGATAGCATAAAGATTTTCCTGCCCCCGTTGGCATAACCGCCAACACATTCTGGCCATCCATTAACAGCGAAATAATTCCGCCTTGGCCCGGCCGAAAATCATCAAAGCCAAAGACAGATTTTAGGACGGATTCTGGCGTCGACAGAGATGAAACATCAAGCGCCATGACAGCGCCGTTCTTTAAATATCATCTTTAAACATCATCGCGATATTTATTTGTAATTGGATAGCGGCGGTCTTTTCCGAAATTCTTAGAGCTTATTTTAACACCCGGCGGCGCTTGGCGGCGCTTATATTCGGCAATATATAATAAATGCTGGATACGTTTAACATCAGCTTTGCTATGGCCGCGCGCCAAGATATCCTCGACAGGAAGCTCCTGCTCGATGAGGCCCAAAAGGATATCATCAAGAACATCATATTCTGGTAAGCTGTCACTATCTTTTTGATTATCACGAAGCTCCGCCGTGGGCGGCTTGGTAATAATAATGGGCGGCACAGGCGCATCTCCGCCGAGCAAATCACCAGGATTATGCGCATTACGCCAATTTGCCAGTGCAAATACTTCGGTCTTATATAGATCTTTCAGCGGATTATATCCGCCGCACATATCCCCATAAAGCGTCGCATAACCCACAGCCATTTCGGATTTATTCCCTGTCGTCACCAACATAGGCCCAAATTTATTAGACAGCGCCATCAAGGTCACAGCGCGAATACGAGACTGCATATTTTCTTCTGTTGTATTTGGCTCCATATCGCCAAACAACGGGGCCGTCATAGAGAGCAGCGCATCAAACCCCGCTTTAATTGGAACAATATCATAACGGCACCCCATCCGCGCGATGCAATCTTTGGCATCAGTCAAGCTATCGCCAGAGGTATAACGAGACGGCATCATAACGCACCACACACGCTCTGGGCCTAAAGCATCAACCGCAATCGCCGCCGCCATGGCGCTATCAATGCCACCGGATAATCCCAAAATTACCTCTTTAAATCCGTTCTTATTGACATAATCACCAAGTCCCAAACAACAGGCGCGCCAATCGGCTTCATAGCCGGTTAGCTGGCTTTCAATTTTTGCGCTTTGGCAAACCCAAGTCCCATCTTGTTTTTCCCATATGGCCATGTCGTAATCTTCGACAAAGGATTTCAGCGCTTGCACGATGCTGCCATCTGCCGCCATTGAAAAACTAGAGCCATCAAAAACCAGCTCGTCTTGGCCGCCAATTTGATTCACGTAAATCAACGGCAACCCTTCATTGTGAACTTTTGCGCCGAGCGCCTCTATACGTTCGGACATTGCCGTGCGCCGCCACGGCGATGCATTGGGAGAAATCAAAATCTCGGCGCCTTGATCTGCAAGGTGACGGGCAACGCCCGGCTGCCACAGGTCTTCGCAAATCGGCAGTCCTAAGGTCACGCCTTTATAGATAACAGGCTTGGGCAAAGGGCCGCGTTTGAAAATCCTATATTCATCAAAAACACCGTAATTGGGTAAATGATGCTTATAACGAATATCGGTAATCGCGCCGTCTTGCATAAAAAGAAGCGCATTATAAAGCGCGCCGTTATCATGCCATGGCAGATTAAAAACAACAGCGGGGCCGTCTTGGGTTTCCTGCGCAAAATCTTCAGCCAATTTGCGGCAATCGGAAACAGCGGCAGGTTTTAAAACTAAATCTTCCGCTGGATACCCAATAATACATTGTTCCGGTAGAACCAGAATATCCGCACCACCAGATTTAGCCCGGTCATAAGCTGTTCGTATTTTCTCCATATTCCCATGAAGATCACCAAGGTGAGCATTAATCTGAGCGGAAGCGATTCTAAGCTGCATAGTCATAAGAGCGGTCTAGCGCTGCGCCGCCTCTGCCGCAAGCGCGTTTCACCCTATAGCCAGCAAGGGGGCGGTTAAACACGCGTTCCAAGAATAAGTTCATCAATTTGCAGCGCCCAATCCAGCGCCCGCATTCCATCTTCGGCTGAAATAATCGGCGGGATGCCAGACAGAACCGCATCAAAAAAATCATGGTCTGATGTCCCAAGCGAGTCTTTGGCGCGCGGGTCATTTGCAAAATCCTGATTGAGCATAAAGGGAGACTTATTAACAAGGCTACGCGCATTAAAGTCAACCTCAACCGTGCCCTCGGCATAGGTCAAGGTCATTGTACGGCGCGGCGCGGCCGCAACACGGCTCGTATGAATAACCGCTTTCGTCGTCTCATAAATTAACACCGCGCGAGACTTGTCAATCAGCGAAGTTTGCACGCTTTCCCCCATGGCCAAGACGCCCATCGGCTCACCTTTGAGCAGCCACATCACCATATCTAAATCATGCACGGTCAAATCAAGCGTCGCGGAGACATCCGTACCGCGCAGGTGAAACATATTTTCGCGGTGCATTTCTATCAGGCGCGGCTTTGAAACAATCGTATCAAGTCCAATCGCTGCAAGCACATAACGCTCTTGATGCCCCGCATGCACAATCAAGTTTTTCTCACGCGCCAAATCGCAAATATGCTGCGCCGCCTCAAGGCTATGGGCAAGCGGTTTTTCAATCAAGCAATGTTTACCGGCTTCCAAGGCCGCGATAGCAAGCTCCTCATGATAAAGTGCCGGCGCGGCGATAATAACCGCATCGCTTTGCGCAATCGCAGCTTTGGCAGACGGCACAGAGGCCACATCAAATTCATCTATTATAGCCTGCGTCCGCGCCGCATTAGGCTCATAAAATACGACGTCACTGACTTTTTCATGGGCAAGGGCTTTTTGGACGTGATACCGCCCAAATACGCCGCCGCCGAGTACCGCAATTTTAAGTGTGTGACGTTTCAAAACTATAGCTCCAAAGGATGCAATCGCTCTACGCCCCTTTGCCTTAAAAGGGAAATAATAATAGCGGCACTGCAACTAAATGATTCTCTTTTTGATGATGATTTCGAGATGGTTTCAGAAGATCAGCCCTCCCAGATCCTGAAATTTCACAAAAACCCCCATAAAACTGTTGTTTTTTACGGTTTTTTGAGGGGTAAATCCATTTTATTTACCACTTGTTAATCCTATCCGTTAGGATTGCGTTAATACCCTTAGAGGGGCGTAACGCGTAAAAGGAGAGGTTACATGAATAAAAAAGAACTCATTAATGCACTTGCAGGTCATTGCGATTCAACACAGGCGGAAGCTAGCCAATTTGTTGACGCTTTTTGCAGCACAGTTGTGAATGAATTAAAAGAGGGTAACAATATTGCCATTCCGGGCTTTGGCCAGTTTGTTGCTAAACATCGTCCATCGCGCGAAATGCGCAATCCTTCAACGGGCAAGATGATGATGAGTAAAGCTAAAACATCATGCCAATTCAAGCCATCTGTTGGCCTTAAGGACCTTTAAGCAACGGGTCCGCTTTTGTTTAAAACACTCAAGCCGCTGGTCACAGCGGCTTTTTTAATGACCGCCTCTTTTTTATGACCGCCCCTTGCGAGCCAGATACCCAGTCCCCATAATAAGCTGCGCAAAATGGAGGCTATAATGGCCATATTATCAGGCTGGCCGAAAGACACATCCTGAAATCTGCCTGCCCTTTACGCTGGGCGTTTGGGGAATATTCGCCCTATTTATAAGGCGGCAAAGCTGCCGCCTCTT
>CAZEOD010000016.1:11844-55369 GCA_964513675.1 uncultured Caulobacterales bacterium
GCTTGATGAAAAGTCTCATTCTTACGGTAAGATTTCAGCTCTTCGGCCACGAGGAAAGCAAGCTCTAGGGCTTGGTCAGCATTAAGACGCGGATCGCAATGGGTATGATAGCGAGACGATAAATCTTCTTCACGGACAGCACGCGCCGTTCCGCCAATACATTCCGTAACATTTTGCCCTGTCATTTCAAAATGTACCCCTCCCGGCCAACAGCCTTCGGAATGGAGTACTTGCATGAAGCCTTTGACCTCGGCCAAAATACGGTCAAAGGGGCGCGTTTTAAAGCCGCTATCAGTTTTATGCGTATTGCCGTGCATCGGATCGCAAGACCAAACCACGTGGCGGCCTTCGCGTTTCACCGCGCGGGCCAGTTGCGGCAGGCCGTTGACAACTTTATCATGCCCATAGCGCGCAATCAGCGTCAGCCGCCCCGGTTCATTATTCGGGTTAAGCACATCAATCAAGCGGAGCAATTCTTCGGGAGATAAACCTTCACCAATTTTCATGGCCACAGGATTATTAATGCCGCGGAAAAATTCGACATGCGCATGATCGAGTTGGCGTGTTCTATTGCCAATCCAAAGCATATGGCCGGATGTTGAGAACCACTGCCCTGTGACATGATCCATGCGGGTCATCGCTTCTTCATATCCGAGCAATAAGCCTTCATGGCTTGTATAAAATTCAGTAGCCGCCATTTGCGGGGTGTTATGGGCGTTGACGCCGCAAGCCTGCATAAATTCCATGGCGTCTGTGATTTTGTCGCAAAGCTCCTGATAGCGCTTTGACTGCTCAGAGCCGCCAACAAAACCCAACGTCCATTTATGGATATTGCGCAAATCAGCCAGACCGCCGCTACTAAAAGCGCGGACAAGATTCAGCGTCGCCGCCGATTGGCCATAAGCCTTAAGGAGGCGCTGCGGATCGGGAATACGGCTCTCTTCGGTGAAGGCCATGCCATTGATGTTATCGCCCCGATAGCTCGGCAGGGTCACGCCGTTTTTCTCTTCAATCGGTGAGGAGCGCGGCTTCCCGAATTGCCCTGCAATCCGGCCGACTTTGACAACGGGTTGACCCGCGCCGTAAGTCAGCACAACGGCCATTTGCATCATAACACGGAATGTATCTTGGATATTATCAGGGTGAAACTCTTTAAAGCTCTCGGCGCAATCCCCGCCTTGCAGCAAAAAAGCTTCGCCCATCGCGACTTTGGCGAGTTTATCTTTCAACCTTACTGCCTCGCCTGGATACACCAAAGGTGGATAGCTTTTTAATGTGTTTTCGACAGCGATAAGCGCCTGTGGGTCTGGATAATCCTCAGGAATATGTTTCGCAGGCAGACCGCGCCAACTCGCCGGCGTCCATCTCGCCTTAGAGGCCCGAGCTTGAGATGAACGGATTTGGGGTGTATGTTGTGTGGCCATGTCTTCTGCCTAAATCTGGTTTGATATTTCTTTTAGCATAATTAGCGCGAAGATCGCTATATAAAAACGCCGCAGAGGCAAATGTTTCTGCCGATTAAGGCAAATGGGGAAATCTATGGCGCGGCAAGGGCAAAACTAATCTTAAGGCAAGACTCTCACGGTGAAATTATTCACTTTACGTTTAATATTACAGTCAAAAATTCACGCATAAAGCGATGAAAGGAAGATAGGCATTAATTTTGAAAGGCTAAGCTATCAAATCTGTTCATTCACCACATAATTATGCATTTTTACACCGCCAACATCCACAGCTTGCAACTGTCGCTACGCCCTACGGCTCAGCGTCACGATCTCTTCTGCCAATGTCGGATGCACCGCGCAAGTACGGTCGAAATCTGCTTTGGTGAGGCCGGCTCTCACCGTAATGCCAAGCGCTTGAATGAGTTCACCCGAATAATCGCCGACCATGTGGATGCCGATGACACGCTCTTTTGCGCCCGTTGTAATCAGCTTCATGAAAACGCGGTGCTCTGACCCGTTAAGGACATTTTTCATTGGGCGGAAATCCGTTTGGTAAATAAAGATATTATCTTCGCCAAATTTAGCGGCGGCATCACTCTCGGAATAGCCCACACTGCCGATCGGCGGCTGTGTGAAAACGGCGCTGGCAATATCGCTATGGTCATAGGCGGTCGGGTTGTCCTTATAGACGGTTTCAATGAAAGCCGCCCCTTCACGAATAGCGACGGGCGGTAGGTTCACACGGTTCGTCACGTCGCCAACAGCATAGATATTTTTTACCGAGCTTTGTTATAGCTCATTGACTTTCACGGCCCCAATTCCGTCCATCTCCACGCCGGCTTTTTCAAGCCCAAGACCCACAGTATGCGGACGGCGGCCTGTTGCCATCATGACAAGATCCGTGCCGATTTGCGTGCCGTCATCAAAAGTGACTTTATAGCCGCCGCCAAGTTTCGTTATTTCTGTGGGCGAGATATTAAATCGGCAGTCAATACCGTTAACCGCTTGCAGCGCATTGGCGCGCTCACGGACATCATCATCAAAACCTTTAAGGAATTTATCACCCCGATAAGCCTGCACGGTCTTAACGCCAAGCCCCGCAAAAATACCGGCAAATTCACAGGCAATATACCCCCCGCCAATGACCAGCACGCGCTCTGGCAGATTATCAAGCACGAAGGCTTCGTCAGAGGTAATCGCATGTTCTGCACCTTTCAGGCCCGGCATCCAAGGCCGTCCGCCAACCGCGACCAAAATCGTCTCAGCCGTAATGTCTTTGCCCGATGTTGTGAGCCGCACTGTATGAGCGTCAATAAATTCAGCGCGTTCTGAGAATAAATCCGCGCCGTTCCGCTCTAAAATGCCGGAATAAATACCGGACAGGCGGCTGACTTCTGATTGGATATTATCGCGTAATTTAGCCCAATTAAAGCTAGGCTTTCCGCCAATGTTCCAGCCGTAACCTTCGGCTTGCTTGATATATTTCCCGTACTCAGCGCCAAAGACGAGGTATTTTTTAGGCACACATCCGCGCACAACACAGGTGCCGCCGGGGCGGCTTTCCTCGGCTACGCCGACACGTTTACCGAGCTGCGCCGCGAGACGCGCCGAGCGCACACCGCCCGAGCCCGCGCCAATAACAAAAAGGTCGTAATCAAAATTTGGCATTTATGTCTCCGCCTGTTCTTTGATGAGGTCCTGAAACCGCAGTAGAGCTTTTTTACTCCAAAATTCAGCCTCAGGAAGAAAATTTTACTATTTTAAAAGCCTATTCACGTGTCAATTCCATCACTTTCGCATGATCGTCTTCCCCGACGACAATTACATTGGCAATATCAATAAAAAGACCATGTTCCATCACGCCCGGAATACGGCTGAGTAGATGCGCCGTATCAGCGGGGGACGGAATGACTTCGCATTTGCAATCCAAAATATAATGGCCGCCATCGGTGATTAGGGGCCCATCGCCTGCATGATTTTGGCGCAAAGTTGTTTGAGCGTTCTGACAGCCTGATTTCTTTAGCGCCGCATAAATCTGCTCCGCTGTGACCGCCATGCCGAAGGGGTCAACCTCCACAGGCAATGGGAAGGCGCCGAGCGTTTCCACCATTTTATTCCCGCCAACAATCACCACCATTTTATCAGAGGCATGAGCAATAATCTTCTCGCGGAGCAAACAAGCGCCGCCGCCTTTTATAAGGTTAAATCCGGGGTCAACTTCATCGGCGCCGTCAACCGTAAGATGAATACGCGAGACGCGGTCAACCTCGATCAACGGCACAGCATTTTCGCGCGCACACGCCGCCGTCGCTTGCGATGTTGGCACGCCTTGAACCTTAAGACCGCCGGCAACTTTCTCGCCGAGCATTTCAATGAAAATTTCCGCTGTTGAGCCTGACCCGAGACCGATTGTCATGCCGTCTTCGACAAATTCCAGCGCTGCGGCCGCCGCATTTTCTTTCGCTTGTGACATAATTTGTCTTTCTTTATTTATCCGTCTTCACAGCGCCCGATAGTCATTTTATGCGGCCTATGTAGCCTATGATTGGGCTTTACGTTTTTTCTGCACTTTATGATAGCGCGCCGCCCAGCCGTCTTTATTCACTTGTTTTGCCCGCCCGAGCGCCAGCGCATCCGCCGGAACATTACGCGTCACCACACCGCCGGAGCCTAAAAAGGCCCCTGAGCCAATCGTAAGCGGCGCAACAAGCGAGGAGTTCGTCCCAATAAAAGCCCCGTCTTCTATTGTTGTGACATGTTTGAAATAGCCATCATAATTACAGGTAATTGTTCCTGCGCCGATGTTGACCGCCTCGCCGACAACCGCATCGCCAATATAAGACAGGTGATTAATTTTCGAGCCCTTGCCAATTTTTGCCTTTTTCGTTTCCACGAAATTACCCGCTTTACTGCCCTCGCCCATCTCTGTCCCGGGACGAAGCCGGGCAAATGGGCCAATTTGTGCGCCTCGGCCAATTTTTGTGCCTTCAAGATGGCAAAAGGGATGAATAACCGCATCTGCGGCAACCGTAACGCCGGGGCCAAAGACGACATTTGCGCCAATCTCTGCATCGGCTTCGATCTCTGTATCATATGAAAAATATATGGTTGCAGGATCACGCAGCGTCACGCCCCGCGCCATCATGCGTCCGCGCATACGGGTTTGAAACGCGACTTCAGCTTCGGCCAAATCGCGGCGGCTATTCACGCCTAGAACATCATCAGCCTTAGCTTTGACCGCCACCGCTTTTTTACCATCACCGCGCAAAATTTCGATAATATCAGTCAGGTAATACTCGCCTTTTACATTGTTATTATTAACGCGGCTAAGGGCAGAGAACATATCAGCAGCGCTCGCGGCCATCACGCCGCTATTACAAAACCCAACAGCGAGCTGCTGGGGGCTAGCTTCTTTCGCTTCAACAATGGCGGTTAACTCATCGCCGTCCATAATCAGGCGGCCATAAGCGGCAGGGTCGTCAGGTTCAAAGCCTAAGACGCAGACATCACCGCCGCTTTCAAGCCCCGTAAAAACATCCTCAAGCGTATGACCTTCGATCAGCGGCGTATCTGCATAAAGCACGGCAACATTACCCTTAAACTCACCAAGGGCATCTTTCGCGGCCAACACCGCGTGAGCTGTCCCCAGCTGTGGTTCCTGAACCGCAATTTCAAGCCCAAGGCTTTCGGCATGGGCGCGCACATCCTTATTGGCCTCGCCCACGACACAGATAATGGGGTCAGCCCCAGCAGAGCGCGCCAAGGCTGTGACCCAGCTCATCATCGGCTGCCCACCGACTTTATGGAGAACTTTAGACGTATGAGACTTCATCCGCGTCGATTTGCCTGCCGCTAGAATTATTGCGGCGCGAGACGCCTGTTTATCACTCGTCATATAACCCACCTTTTATCGCGAAATTGACCTTTAGCCGCTGTTTTACTTGAATCCAATACACGTTTATCCGATCAACCGTGATAACACACGATTCGATTGTAATTTTTATGGAAAATTTTCACGGCTTTAGCTTTTGTTTTGATCTTGATGGCACCCTTATTGATACGGCCCCTGATTTAGTTCGCGTGCTCAATGAAACGGTCGCAACGGACGGCGTTCCGCCCGCGAATTACATGCGCGCAAGAAATCAGGTCGGCTTTGGCTCTATGGCGCTTATTCGGCTCGCCTATAAAGACGCTGAGCGCAAATTAGACGACACTAAAGCTGCTGATTTACAAGCCTATTTCCTCAAACGATATGCGGAGTCGATCGATCAGCTTAGCCGCCCCTTTCCCGGTGTCGTAAAGACCCTCGCAGCGCTTCGTTATCACGGGGCCGAGCTGTCTATATGTACCAATAAACCCGGATGGCTCGCACGGCCTTTAATCGAGAAATTGGGACTCACCGATTTATTTGTTCGCATTATTGGGTCAGAAGATGTCCCGAAGAAGAAACCGGATCCGCAACATGTTTTCATGGCAGCTGGCCATCAAGACCGCGCGCGAATTATCATGATCGGCGATAGCCGCCCAGACCTTGGCGCCGCGCAAAATGCGGGGGTGACATCAGTTATGGTGGATTACGGTTATAGCCCGGAACCTGTGCGCGGAATGGGCGGAGATATTACGCTGTCCCATTTTCGCGATTTACCCGGCGCCCTATATCGCCAGCGGCAAAAATACAGCTCATAAAAAAAGCGGCCCGATTAAAAGCCGCTCTTTTAGAGAGAGAGATAAAGCTTGTAAGCGCGAGATATTACGCGAAATTTTCAACTGATTTTGTCGGCACGCCGTTTATCATATTCGAGCGCACATCTGTTCGCGCAGAGCGCATAGACGCTAAAAATCCGCCTTGGATAAGGTTGACCGTAACATTATGGCCGCGGTCCGCCCAATAAGCTTCGATCTGTTCTTTAAGGCGCTCAGCGCCCTCACGTGTGCAATAATCACCTTTCATTGAGTTTCCTTTCTTCAAAGCCGCCACCTGCGTGAGTGGTATAATGGCTATCTACTTATGACTATTTATCTCTAGCGCTGCGAAGCTGAATATTATCTGAACACATAAGTTTACTTTATAAACTCTTGGTAAGAATTAAATAAAGTCGTTATAATTAATCTATGATTTCAGCAAACATATCCGTTTAAAGACAAAATTTGAGGGGGTTTCCTATATAACCCTTGATATTACAAGTAAAAACTTAGTTTTATCGGCTCTTTTTGAAAAACTGTTAAACAGAATAGTCTCTTGACCCAGTATAAATTATTAGCTTTACTAATAACTTATACTTTAGGGGAGAGAAATGGCCGTTCATAAACGTCTTAAGCGAATACGCCTTGAGCATAATTTATCGCAATCAGACTTTGCGCAGCTTGCCAATGTCTCTCAGCCGACGATCGCAAATTGGGAGCGCGGCAGCCATATCCCGCGGCGGAAGAAACTTGAAAGCCTCGCGGAGCAACTTCATTTCGATTTATTATGGCTCTTAAGCGGTGATGGTGATGCATCACGGCGGCTTGCGACCCCCTATTTAACGCAGGCCATCCACCATATTCCGGTATATAATTGGCCCAATGGGTCCCAAGCAATAGAAAGCTTAACGGCGGTTGGGCATTTTCCCTTCGCGGCCCGCAAGTCCCCTCGGTTTGCGCTGCGCCGCCCTCAAGCTAGACAAGGTGGCGACCGCATATGGATTATTGATTCGCGTGATAATGGAGAAAGCTCACAGCCTAATTTGGTCAGGACGAATGGCACATATCAAATTTTGCCTCATACCGATAAGGCGCAGGCCGATGTGATTATTGGCCCTGTCTTAGCGAGTATATATCTTTACCGTAGATCAGATCAAGGCTAGCGATTAACCACTTGCGGGGTCACTCATTTTCTCAAAATTAGCATCATTTTGCCGTATCGCCGCCTCCAGCCGAGCTTCGGCATCAGCGAGATTTTTCTTTGGATCTTGATAAAAGGCTGTGAGTTTCATGATTTGCAAGAAAGCTTTATTCATGAACCGGCCCCAGAATTTCATGGGACGGTCAAAATCATAAAGCAAGATAACCCGCTCCTCATCGGTTTCATTCCAAACTTCATGTTCAAACGTATCGTCAAAAACGAAAATCTCGCCCTCTTTCCACGCCGTAATAGTGTCATCCACACGAATACGGCATTTCTCACGGTCTTTCGGAATAATCAGCCCAAGGTGAGAGCGCAATATTCCCTTCGTTACGCCCTTATGGGCAGGTATGTGATAGCCTGGCGCTAGGATTGAAAACATCGCTGTTTGCAAATTGGGAACATTTTCAAGAATTTCAGCCGTCTTCGGCGTTAGAACCGTATTCTTCTCAAGCCGTTGACCAAAGCCGAATAAAACAAATGTTTTCCAGTTTTGCTCCGTCGAAAGGCGATATTGATCGGGCGAAATTTCGTGAAAGCTTGGAATATTATTACGAAATTTCAAAACCTCATGCGCTTCATCGCGAATAACTTCCCAATTATCGGTAAAAGCCGAGAGAAACTCAAAATGCTCATTACCGATTTTAGGCGTATCTGGCACGCGAGATTGCCGCGACTGAAAGGCCGCAATTTTACGGACAAGTTTCTTGCCCGTCTTTTTAACAAAAGCTCGGCGTCGATTATTTAATTGCTTCGGTTTTTCGGCGGCATTAACCATGATCTAAATATCCTGATTTATAAGATGGACTAGCTTTTAGCTGACGTTGTTTTTTTAGCCGACTTTTTCACGGCAGGCTTTTTCACGCCGGTTTTTTTAACAGCTTTCTTCTTTGGCGCCGTAATATCCATTTCAATCTCGCGCATATAATCACGCGACATCGGAAGGGCATTAACATTTTTCGCCAACTGAATTTGGAAATTCATATGTTTTCCGTGGCGGAAAGAAAACTCTGACACGATTAAGTAAAACTCCCACATTCGCGCGAATTTCTCATCGAACATCTCAATGACTTTATCTTTATTCGCTTGAAAACGCTGATCCCACGCCAGCAATGTTTCGGCGTAATGCAGCCGCAAAATTTCTGTATCTGTGACCCATAAGCCCGCTTTTTCAATCTCGGCAAACGTTTCGGACAGCGCCGGAGAATATCCGCCGGGGAAGATATATTTACGAATCCACGCGCCGGTCGTCCCCGGCCCGCCTTTACGGCCTATCGAATGAATTAACGCACTGCCATCTTCAGTCAGTAATTCGCGGATTTTTGAGAAATATTCAAGATAATGCGCAATGCCGACATGTTCGAACATCCCGACAGAGACAACGCGGTCAAAAGACTCGGTCAGGTGACGGTAATCTTGAAGGCGTAAATCAACTTTATCTTCAAGCCCTAGCTTTTTTACGCGCTCACGCCCCAAAGCTAATTGCTCATCAGAGAGGGTCACACCGACCACATCGCAATCAAAAGTCTGTGCGAGATAAATCGCCATGCCGCCCCAACCGCAGCCAATATCCAAGACTTTCATACCGGGCTGAATATTGAGCTTGGCAGCAATATGCGCTTTTTTCAGGCGCTGGGCCTCTTCGAGGGAGATATCAAGGCGGGGCCAATAGGCACAGCTATATTGCAAGTCTTCATCTAGAAATAAGCGGTAAAAATCATTGGACAGATCATAATGATGCTGCACATTTTTTCGCGAAGCCGAGGTCTTATTTCGTTGATGCCAACGGCGAATTTTCTTCAAATATCCCTTCAAGGCTTTTTGCACGGGATGCCCACGCAAACCGTCACGATTATGCGCGAAGACTTCGAGCAAGCTGCGAATACCGCCCTCACAAATCAAGGTTCCGTCCATATAGGCTTCACCCGCGCGAAGCTCTGGGTTTAAAAACAGCGTCTTATATAACGCTTTATCCGTCAGGCGTATGGTCGCCTCGGGGTGGCCGCCCGGCCCATGGACATGTTTATTCCCGTCAACATCAATGATCGTTAACTGCCCAATTTTGACAAAACGGGCCATCATAGAATTTAAAAGTTTCATAGCAGCAGCTTTCTGGACTCAAACCTTAGTCTTTGCGGAAAGCTTTTGCCCTAAATGATCCCCTAAACGCAAGGCCAAAGCCATAATAGTCACGGTTGGATTTGCCCAGCCGCCAGTTGGGAACACGCCGCTGCCGGCAATATAAAGATTAGGGCTTTCAAAAACTTGGCAATTGGCATCTACAACGGCTGTTTGCGCCGTCTCGCCCATACGCACTCCGCCCATGTGATGATAACCGCCAATCGGGTGTGATGATATAAGAGGGTCGGTGCGCCATGTCGCCGTTTCATCATAGAGCCATTTTGACGGCACAACCTCGCCCCAGCCGAGACGTTTATACTCTAAGGCAAGGGTTTCCATTAGGACTTTAATACTGCGGCGGTCAATATCGAGAAGCTGCCAATCAAGCTGCGCACGGCGCATGCCAAGCGCATCAACATCATCCGAGAGCATGATGCGGCTATCGGGGTTGGGGGCCTGTTCAGCCCGCGCCACAGCAAAAACACCCGTTTTATCGCCCTGAAGCTTCATCGCTAATATTGAGGATTGCGGGTCCGTTAGCTCCAATCCTTTAATCGCCAGCCCCTTCGCGCGCTTGTAAAGCGTTCGCCAAAACTTACTTGATGGGAGGTTATGTTTAAGCTCATGCGTCAAACTCCGGTGCATTTCCATCGCTTCGCCAAGACGGCGGCGCGGCGCAAAACTAATCGAGCTATTTAAAATAGAGGCCGCGCGCTGTAACTCTGGCGCAGGGCGCATATAGGCCGCATAGCGTTTACCCTCTACGCGCAAAGCGCGCGGTAATATCGTCAATGCATGGGCCAGATCATTCGGTATAATTTCGCCGCCGCGCGCATGGGGATGCTCCATGAAGAAGCGGCCTAATATATCTTTGTCATTGCCAAGGCCATTGGGGCGGCTCGGAACCGCCGCCATTAATATACGCGCAGTTTCAATCGCGCCCGCCGCGAGAACAAAAGCGCGGGCTTTGACCTTTACAGATGCCGCGTTAAGCGCGCGGGCTGTCACCCCGATAATCTCGCCGCTTTGATTGACGTCAATATCTGTAACGGTTGCACCGAGGAGAATATCGGCCTTTTCCAGCCCTTTGCGCGATAGATTCGTAAACCGCTCCCCATCTTCATCAAAAACCCATAAGTCAGTATCGAGTTTTTGCGGATCAAAGTCAGGTTTCTTGCGGTCAAGTTCAGACCAAAGGCGGCCTTCACCGGGGCGTTTTAGCCCAAGCGAGGCAAAGGCATCATCATAATACGGGTCAAGTTCATCTTTACCAAAAGGCCAACCGCTATGCGGGAGGAAATCACGTTTCTCAAAATCAATCGGGTCAAGTTCGGCGCAGCGTCCGCCCCAAATCGCTGCCGTGCCGCCAAAAAGCCGCAAACGGGCTGTCTCTAGCGGGTAATAATCCTCGCCAATGTTCTCGCCTTCGGCAAGCGTTTGAACATCTTTGCGAAAGTCAGCCTCACCGCTTTCGAGAATAAGCGTTTTTAAATTATAATCTGAAAGCTTAATCGCTAAGCTTTGTCCCGCCACACCGCCGCCAATAATGCAAACATCAGTTTGCAATATATCAGGCATATCAGTGTTTAATAATGAGCCCCGTTGCGGCACGCGATGCGCCCCCTTAATAACCCGCGTTAAACAACAGCGAAACGTTTGCGGGTTTGTTCTTCGCCGCCAAAGATCGCACGGCAAACTTCATAATCCTCTGGCGTATCAAGCTCGGCCCAGTGATAGCCTTGTATGGATGTTGTGTTAATCTCCACTCCGCTCTGCGCCAGACCGTGAATGGCAGAGAGATACCAGCTCCGTGTGCCGTCTTCCAGCCGCAAGAGGCGCTCAAGTTCATTTGTGAAAATCTGACGCCCTTTGCCCATAAAACGGAGCATGCCAATCGACTCGCCATGTGTCGCATCAGCCGAGAGCGTTTTACCAATAGCCGTTAAGCGAGACCCATCCAGTGAGACTTTCATATCATCGCCGTCATAATGTGATTTTTTATCAATCGTAACTGTCAAATCAGCCTTTGGCGCCGCCAAGATCGTTCTAATCACATTCGGGCTAAACAAAGTGTCGCCATTAATAATCAGAAAATCCTCATTCATCTCTTCACGGGCCATCCAGCATGATGCCAAATTATCGGCCACTTGGTAAAAAGGATTAAAGAGCGTCTTTGTCTTTGGCCCTTTATAACGTCGATCTAACTCCGCCTCAACCATTTCGGCATTAAAACCAGTGACGATCGTTGCCGATGTAATACCTGCCGCATAAAGCGTATCAAGCTGCATACCAAGGACGGTTGTGAGGCCAATCGGCAGCAAGCATTTTGGAAGATTATTCGTAAGAGGTAAAAGACGCGAGCCGCGTCCTGCGCTTAGTATAATAGCGTGCATGTGTCTGCTCCTATTGAATGGCCTACCACATCAAAATATTCCACCCTTGGCTTGATGCGTAGTTAGATAGCTTCCTATCAGGATTTACAGCCACGCATATATTAGCGACGCCGAACATAGCAAGGTCAGAAACGCTATCTGAATAAAATGTGACATTTGTGTGATATTGTTTCAAAGCAGGGCTTTTACCCATCATGTCATTGAATCTATTTACTTTTTCGGCACCGTAGCAATTCGGCGTTTTAAAGTTTAATTTCAGTTTATTACAATTATCAAAGTCCATTTCGGTAGAAACCACATAATCAAAGCCCATTAATTTCCCGATAGGTTTCGCAACCACATCTACCGCCGCGCTTATCATAATTAATTTATCGCCGGCCGCTTTATGAGAGTGTACCGCTTTAATGCCGCCGGGACGCAGGCCGGACATGACCTCTTTTTCTGCAAATATTTGCCCCTCACGAATAAGGTCTTCTTGGGATGCACCGGCCATTGCCCAGCGCATCATCGCCAGTTTCACATCCACGCGCGGGCGTTTGCCGCGCTTATATTGCCATTGCGTCCAGCCTGCGGCCATTAAAAGCGGCAACCAGACATGCGGGCGAAATTTAACCCATTGCCACACAAACCGCCCCCATGTGCCGCGCCGCGTCAGCGTATAATCAAGATCGAAAACGGCGAGACCCGGCGTATCTTCTGCGGTTGACGGCATCAGGATGGGTCCATCCACGAGATGATTTTGCCGCGTTTAAAACTGCCTATGATAACAACGCCAATATTAAAGACGATACACAGCCATGTCCAAATCGCCACGGCATAAAACCCCCACCGGCCCGCCTCAGGCCAAACTCCCGTAAACATAATAGCTATCATGAAAATAAACATATTTGGATTACGGCGCGCGATAATAAATCTAAGCCCCGAATTAATAGGCCGCCAGACGTGAATATGAAAGCCATGCTGCGCAATGAAAATACCTTCAATGATCCGGTCAACGACATAGCCAATCAAAATGGCCATAAGGGCGAATGTCATCGGGTCTGACGTAACACTGGGCCAAAGGAAATGACCACCCAAGCCGATAAACCATGCCCAGTACCAAAAGGGCGGGTGAATAAGATCAATTCCGTGATCGTAAATATTTCCCCAAGCCGAAAATGTCATGGTTGTCCGCGCGAGCTTCCCGTCAACAGTATCGAGAAAGGTCATGAGCCAGCCTGTAACAAACCCAAGCGCCCATTGGCCTTGCCAGAAATAATATAGTGCTGCCAATGTTAAGATCAGGCTCATCGTTGTCACCATATTCGGTGTCAACCGCAGGTCAGCACATAGCCGCGTAACGTAATAAGCAGGACGCGGCCAAATAAACTTGGTCACGAAATCCGTGATCCCTTTATAAGAGCCTTTGAACTGTTCTTTCATAATATCATCGGGCGAGACCACGCGGCTATCCAGCGCAGAGGGGCGCTCGGATTTACGTAAAGCTTTGTCATAGGATGATACGAGGTCTTCGGGGCGGGCAATCCGCAGTGCGCCTGCGGCCTTCGCGGGTTGGCCTATCAGGGCAGCGGCCCCGCCCGCAACGCCGATAATCACCCCGCCTTGAACTAAAGCCGTTGCCTGACACTCTGTAAAAGCTTTTAGCAGATTATTAGAGAGCACATAATGCGCGTCGAAAATATGACTAGCGGGCTCGGTATGGGTATGGGCGTGGGCATGGGCGCTGTGCGTGAGGCCAAATTTCTTAAAAGCGCGAATTTGCCATTCCAAAAGCGGCAAGCCCCATAGCTTAACCTTCGGCTGGCCCATAAAATAAATCTGCCGCTGTGTTTGTGACATTTACGCCGCCTCTTCTGACGCTTTAACGCGCTGCTCTAATGTATATTTCGCCATAATCGTCACAATCACCACTGTGAATAAATTTCCGATTAGGACAGACCATGCCGCCGCCATAGGCCCCATAAACTTAGCCAAAACGAATAAAGACATAATGTAAATCACAACGCCCGCTCCGCGCGCTATGATCGCCCGCTCGGGATGGTCAGCGGCAAAAAACACCGGATAAAGCGGGGCCGCCGCCCCCATTAACGCGGCCGCAGGGACCAGAATAATAGCGATAGGCTTAGATTGGCTAAACTCTTTACTCGTAACGATCTGCAAAATTTGATCGCCAAAAATGAAGAAAACCCCCGACATAAAACAGCCAAAAAGAAATAAAATCCCCGCCGCGCGCGTTGTTAAGCGCCAGATTTTTTGCACCTGCCCTTCGGAGACCATCCGCGCTAATTCAGGATAAATCACATGATCGAGAAGCTTAAAGCCTTCGGAGAGTAATTTAGCAACTTCCTCAGCGATTTTATAAATTGCCGTCCATGTCGCGCCAAATAAAGCAAAAACGAGAAGTGAAGGTAAATGCAGCGTCGCCGCGCCGAGCGTTGCGTCGATATTAGACTTAATGACAAAGGACCAGAGCCCTTTTCGCTTAGGCTTGAAAAAATTCACCTTAGCGCGAAAGACACGGCCTAAAAGATGGCGCGATTTCAATTCTTTGATCGCCATAATAGGTAAGAAAACATAGGCCGCGAATGAGCCGGCAAACCAAGCGAGAAGAAAGCCCTCAAAGCCTGCGTTTGTCACAACAGCAATAACCGCGCCAATGAACCTCACAGCCGGCATAATCACGGCTTTGACCGCTAAAACATTAAATTTATCAAATAAACGAAAAACACCAATCGACGCGCCGCGTTGCCGCACCAAAACCAGCAGGCAATAAAAGGTTATATAAGTTTGAACAGCTTCGGGCGAAAAACTCTCGCCAATTTCAGTAAGTCCCAGATAGCTCTGTGCGAACCAGAGCGAGAAACTAAACATAGACAAAGCGGCAATAAAAGCCAGCACAGCGGCCAAAGCATCCAGCCGGATTCCAAAGCCAATTAAGCGGCATAGCTTATCGCTAGCTTTATCTTTTAAGTCATCCGTACCGTAGCGAATAATCGACTGCCAAGATTGAAAGGCGGCCACCTCGGAAAAAAATAACATATAGGCGTGAATGAAAACCAATACACCCACTTCGGCGGGAGCGAGAAAATTCGTCGCTAATTTCAAACTGCCAAGCCCAACTAGAACACCGAGGAATTTTGACCCCACCATCAAGCCGCCATTTTTAGCAATCCTACCAGAACGGCCATGTTTAAATTTTACAGAGAGATCAGGCGCCATGACGCGCCTGTCTTTGCGATAAAATCTGCTCGACTAAAGTTTTGTCAGCGGGCTTATCAACATCTATCGCCGCTTCGGGCTGCGACATCAAAATGGGCGCGGCCGTAATACCGAGCGTTTTAGAGGCATAATCCAGCGCCTCACCGAGCGTTAGCTTTCCGCGAAAATAACGCCAAAATAGCGGCAGGCTTATTTTACGGGCGAGCTTAAGCGGTTGTTTGCGAAAATGTTGGGCGTCTTTCCAAAATTCAATCGCGGCAAGGCCGTCCTTATTGGCAATATAAAACAGATTACAGCCCGAGACAGCTTTATCAGCAAAGCGCATATATGTCCGTTTGACATCCGAATAAACGGGCTGAATGATCGCCTCTTCTGCGAGGCCCACACAAAAATCCGCGCCTGCCGCTTGGGCTTTTGTGATAAACTCTTGGATCATCTGCGGCGTTAGCAGCGGATGGTCAGCGGTTGTTAAAAGAACAGGAAAGGACAAACCGCTTTTAAGCGCCGCCGCCGCACTGCCCGCCGGCCCCGGCGCAGATGGCGACTGTACAGTTCGGGCATCAACAGACGCATCGCAGCCGCTAATATGGAACGGCGGAGCCAGTCCCGCAGCTTGGAGTGCATCCAGAACATATTCCAGCATAGGACGGCCCAAAATCGGTATCAGCGCCTTGCACGGCTCGCCCGTTAGCGCGCAAAGCGGGTCAATAACGCCCTCCCTTTGACCTGCTAATATCAACACTTGAAGCGCGTCCATCAGCCGAGCGCCTTTTCATACATGCGGTAAGTTTTATAGACCTTTGCAGAGGCCTGCGCGCAAATCGCTTGCATGCCTTTATTATCTTCCAAAATCCATGACAGCTCGCAATGGGTAAAGCCTTGCCGCGTTCCAGCTTCGAAAACATCTTCGCAAATCCGGCAAAGCGCCGCGAGACCGCGTTTCGTATTCTGATGTTCTTTTAATAGTCCCATTAACGGAACCCGTGCTGTTTTAATCTTTTTAAGTTTCAAGCGGGCGATTAATTTCGCCCAGCCAAAGGGCAGAATATGTCCATCCAAATCTCGAATGGCTTCGTTAATATTAGGCAGCATCCATATAAACGCCGCTGGTTTTCCGTCAATTAAAGCCAAGCGATAACCGTCGGGAAAAATGATTGGCTTTAGCTCTTTCGCCGTATGGGCAATTTGCGCATCCGTGAGCGGTACAAACCCCCAGTTTTCTGACCACGCATCATTAAAAATACGCATCGCCAATTCAACCTCTTGGGTGAATTTTGACATATCCAGTGTGCGAAAGCTAATACCGTCGTCTTGATCGACAATTTTACGTAGCCTGCGCATAAAAGGCCCCGGCGTGAACCCAGCCGCAAGGTCAGCTTGAAAGGCTAATAAATCAACGGCTTTTTCAAATCCTGCGCGCTCTACCATCTCGGTATAATCCGGCCGGCCAAAGGGCATCATAAGCACATTGGGATGCTCAAACCCGTCAATCAAAAGACCGCTTTCTTCATTCACGCTGTGATTGGAGGGGCCGATCATTTTTTGGGCGCCTTTACAGCGCAGCCACGCCTCAGCAGCGCTAAGCAAAGCCGCCCCAGTGGCGGGATCCGCCTCACAGTCAAAATAACCAAAATGCCCTGCCTCATCCTGATAGCGCGCGCGATGCTGCGGATTCAAAAAAGCAGCGATCCGCCCAATAATTTTTGGGCCGCGCTTTGCAATAAAAAGCTGGCGATCAAGGCCGTAGGCATTGGGGTTTTTATCTTGAGAAATCTGGAGGCGGCGTTCAAACCGAAGCGGCGGATGCCATGCGGACGCCCCCTTATAAAGAGAATAAGGCAGATTTAAAAAAGACGTCAGCTGCGCCTTATTTGTATCGTTAATGGCCTGAATCTCAATCGGCACGACTGTTTTCCCGTCTTTTTAAAGGCGAATGAACCAATATAGCCCATTCGTCAATTATTTACAGGATCACCCGCGTTATGATTTATCTTTTTTACTCTTTTTTTTACCGACGCGCTGAAAAGCAATTTCAATATCCGCGCCTTTTTCGCCCACAGTAAAAGCCGCTTCTTCAAATTTCGGTAAGCGGCGGCTCTTATAAACGGGATTATTCGACAAGCCGTAAGGCTCACGCGGCGTAAAATCCCATTTTTTCTTAAGTTTTCGATTGCCATCAAGATCATGATAACCCGCGACCGCATAGGTTCCGGCGGCAGGAACATTGATACAAACCTGCATCGGGCTTTGCTCTGCGGCGACCCGAACCCGGTGCAATCGGCCCTTTTTGAACAAGAAACCATCCTCGCCGTTATAAAGCTCAAGCTTTAAAATGCCTTCCGGATAGATATTTTGCGCGGTAATCCGAATTTGAAGACTATCCGCAACGCAAGGGTCAGACGCATCGCTCGCGTAAAGCTCAAGCGACGGGTGGACGACAGGGCCTAAATCTTCATCATCTGCTACGGCCATAGAGGTTCCTGCGAAACCTAATGCCAAACTGGCTAAGATTAAGCCTTTGAAAGAAATGTAGTTCATAATTGCCTTTGCCCCGTTAATTCCGTAGGGAAACGAATAAATCATATTCACCATATGGTCATCGACCATGAAAAGTAAACCTAACGATATTTCATAAAGCATGAACCGCCTGAACAGATACTTAATGAAAAATGCGCTGATCAGTATCGGCGGATTAATCATCTTCGCCATCGTCGTGCTTTTGCTCGAGCGACTTTTGCGTATTTTTCAAATCGTCACCAGCTCAACTCAACCTGCGCTTGATGCAGGCAGTATGGTCATCAATCTCTTGCCGCATTATCTCGGCATTGCTGTGCCAATGGCCTTGCTTTTGGGCATTATTATCACCATTGACCGCTTTAGCCGCTCCTCAGAGCTAACAGCAGCTTATGGGGCCGGCATTTCGCTCTTCCATATCACACGCCCCTTTGTAGCTATTGCCGTGGTTCTAGCGGGTCTTACCGTCTTTATTGAAGGCTATATGCAGCCCATTGGCCGCTATAATTACCGCCAAGTTGTTCACACCGTAAAGCAGCAATCCTTTGCAGCTGTCCTACGCGAAGGTACTTTTACACAAGTCGGCAACCGCATGTTCTACGCGGGGACTGAGAAACCGGGGGCGGCGATTGGGCCGATATTTATCTATGAACGCGTCGGCAATAAATCCGACGATAGTTCACTGCGCGTAACAACGGCTGAAGAAGGCCAATTGGTTATTCGTGACGGCGGAGAACCTGTTCTTCAGCTCGAAGAAGGGCAAACTTACCGCATTTTAGACAAAACCCGCCTGCGCGGTGATTTATACTTTGAGAGTAGCGCCATTGCAGGGGCGGCTGAACTTACTGCATTCCGACTTCGCGGCGATGATGAGCGGGAGCTAACCTCGCTTGAGCTGTTCAAGAACCGCAAAGGTGATGTTTACCAAGCCGTCTCTCCTGATGTGAATAATGCCGCGCTTCATTTGCGAATTTCACGCGCGGCGCTGTTACTGATTTTGCCGTTTATTGCCGTTCCCTTTGGGTTAAACTATGGCCGCAACCCGTCTTCAACTGGTATTTTCGTCGGAGTTGTCATGTTGGTTTCCCTACAAAAAGCTTTAGAGTTTGGCCAAAGCCTCGGCGCGAAAAGCGTGATACCCCCATGGCTCGGCGTTTGGACGATTATTGCACTCGTCGCCGCCTTTGCTTATTATATCTATATAAAAAGTGCCGTTAAAATGGGGCAACCGCCACTCAGCTCCATTAACATCGCCATTCAGGGCTTTAAAGATAGTCTTGCGGCTCGTATTCACCGCCTGAAAAAAGCGTGGGTGGAGCTTCGGTAATGTATAAGTTCTTCACTTATTTTTCGTCATCTTATATTCGCATTTGGTTGACGACAGTTTTTGGCTTCCTCGTCTTAATTGGCCTGCTCGACTCACTTGCAAATGGCGGTGATATTATAGGGAATGGCGGTAAATTCACCGATACATTTAAATATATGGCCTATCGCGCGCCGGTTATTTTTGACCGTATTTTTGTTTTCACCCTTGTCGTGGCTATCCTTCTTTTGTTCGTCAAACTCATTCGCCAGCATGAACTCGTCGCCTTGCTCGGCTTTGGCATATCAGTCCCGAAACAAATCATGCTCCTCACACCGGCCGTGGTTGGCTCTGCGATTTTATCTATTATCGTTATCAACACAGCCATGCCGACATCTGTTCGCGCCTTACAGGCTTGGGGAATTGGCGAGTATAAAGTTAAAGGAGTATCGCCCGATAATCCGCTTTGGTTTGAGGATAATAAAGAAATTGTTCGCGCCTCTTTACGTTTTGGCATGGACCGCTTGGGGGGTATCGAAATTTTCTCGCGTGAAATCGACGGCAAAGTTACAAATTATGTGATTGCTGACCGCGGCGTTTATGATTTTGACGCGCAGCACTGGAAACTAACGGGCGTTAAGCGCCTTGATATTGCCAGCGCGGATGGACGTCCCATTGATGCCCGCGAAATCAGTGAGCCTTTAATTTGGAACTCTGCGCAAAACCCTGATTCGATTGCCCGCCTCGCTGCGGAACCGCGCGATTTATCCCTTAAGGATATGAAGACTTTTAGCGAGCGTGGGAACTCCGGCAGTAAACCACGTTTTGCTTATGGCTTTTGGCATCTCCACCGCCTAACCCGTCCGCTCGCCGCCTTTGTTCTATTGCTTTGCGCGGTTCCGATCATGCAGCGCGTAGGCCGGCAAGACACGGGCGACCGCGCCTTGATTGTCGGGATTAGCATGGGCTTTATTTTCCTCATTATTGACGGCGCCTTAGCAACCTTTGCGACAACGGGCGGCATGAGCGTTTTAGCGGCGATTATCTCCCCGCTTATTGGCTTTGCTTTGGTCGGATTTTACCTCTGTATCCGCACGGAAAGTCTTTAAGGCCCTGTCATGACCGGTCGTGTGGTCTTTTTCAGCAACCCCCAAAGCCAAGCTGTTCAGCAAAAAGGGAGCCGGCTGAAAACGGTTTACACGGCCCGCCGCCAAGACAGTGACATCTATCAAGACCGTGACATCTATCTTGAGGCGCAAAGCCCTGAGCAAACACAAAGTGATTTCACGGCGCTCGCATTAACCCCTGAAGACCATTTGTTTATCGAAGGCGGCGACGGCACTATGCAGTGCACGCTCTCATCTTTGCTCAATAGCCTGAATAGCCCCGATGACTGCCCAAAGCTTTCAATTATTGCCGGCGGACTCACCAATCAAATCGCCGCTAATATTGGCCTAAAGACGGCCCATGACAAACATATTAAGGCCGCTATTCACGCCGCCGAAACAGGGCTGTGCCCCACACCGATCCTGCGGATACAGCAGCGCGATCATGCGCCGGTTTTTGGCTGTTTATTCTCAACCGGAGCCTTACCCTTTGTTACGGAATATTACGAATCTAAAGTCCGCAGCAGTCAATCAGGCAGTAAAATAGCCATTGCCGGCACGCTTGTGAAAGCCGTGTCCGGTAACAAGGCCGCCCGCGATGAACTGATGCCCGCAACAGAGCTCTCGCTCACCATTGAGATGATGTCGCAAACCCGCAGTAAAACGGGCCCGCATTTAGGCACGGTGGTCACAACATTGCCCTCTTTGATGATGGGGCTCGACCCTTTTTGGGGTGACGGCACAGGCGATATTCGCCTGCTCTATGCCAATGGCCGCGCGCGCCGTCTTGTGCGCAACCTCGCAGGCTTATGGCTAGGCCGTAAAACAATTGACCGCTCGGGTGATGGGCTTGAAAGCTACCGCGCTAATAAACTTTCTTTTCACTATGACGGGCCTATTGTGCTGGACGGGGAAGCTTTTGACATGAGCGGCGCGCCTTTTACCCTATCGGCTACGCCGCCGCTTCCCTTTGTGACAACGCCGAAGTCATGACGCACGATGACAATATCATCACGGCTATCGCCGATGTTTTAAGCCGCGAGACCGCTATTGCCAGCCCGCGTATTCATAAAACCTGTACTGATATAACCGCCGCTCATAATGGTCATGTGCTTGGATTTCTCTATTACGGCTCCTCGCTGCGTGATGTCGATGACGTCTCTAAAATGCTCGATTTTTATGTCATCGTCGATAGCTATAAAACGGTACATAAAGGCCGCCCTATTCGGCAATTAATTAACCGGTTAATTCCGCCTGTAGTTTATTACTATGAGCGCCTAGATGAAGACGACGCGCTGACAAGCTGTAAATACTCTCTCATCTCCTTGCCCGAATTTGAACGCCGCGCCAGCGCCAAGGCTTTGTTATCGGTCATATGGGGCCGCTTTGCACAGCCTAGCCTGCTATATGCCGCGCAAAATGATGCGGTAACGCAGCGCATTTTAACCGCCCGCGCCCATGCTGTACTGCACCTTGCCCGTAGTACAGAAGGCCTGTTTGACGCCCCCATTGATGCCGTTTCATTTTGGACATGCGGCTTTCGCGAAAGCTACCGCACAGAGTTACGGCCAGAAAGCTCCGGCGGACGCGCCCGCGAAATCGTCGCCCAATATGCCGCGCGATATGAGGAGCTTATGCAGATCATTTACGGCGCGCCCAACGCGGCGGGTCATTATATTTTACCGCAATTACCCGCATCCCGAACGCGCAGAAAATGGCGTCTGCGCCGCATCATCGGCAAGCCCACAGCTGCGCTGCGCGTGTTATGTAACGCCATGACGTTTGACGGCGGGCTTGATTATGTCCTGCGCAAAATAGATCGCCATTCAGGCGTGAGCATCGAGCCCACGCCGTTTCAGCGCAAACACCCCGTCTTTTGCTCCCCTATTTTGGCGTGGAAATTATGGCGGCGCGGCGCATTTCGTTAGCAAAAAATTAATAGGCCCTGCCCCTAAGACAAACGGGCCGATTCTATGTGTAAATATGTCATGATAAGCTGCGAAAATAGCTCCACATTTAGCATGGGTTTCTATAGCCTTGGTTTGGGCGTTAAACTCACTTTAAAGGAAGATATGACAATGGATATTATGAATCTAGCTAAAGGCATGCTGGCTCAAAAATTAGGCGGTGATAATGATATGATTAGTGAGGTTGTTGGCGGGCTCATCGGCGGCGGCGATAAGCCTGATCTTGGCGGTCTTGTCAGCGGTCTTCAGTCCAAAGGACTGGGCGACATCGCATCGTCATGGCTTGGCGACGGTGAAAATGCAGACATCTCTGCGGATCAGCTTAAAGACGTTATCGGCGGCGATAAAATTGAAGCCGCAGCCTCCAAGCTTGGCGCGAGTGAAGGCGATTTACTCAATAGCCTCAAAGATGCCTTGCCGCAGATCATTGATAAATCAAGTAGCGGCGGCTCACTCCTAGGATCGCTCGGCGGTCTTGGCGGAATAGCAAAGAAATTTCTCTAATCAGAGCCTCCTCTGATATTTAATTCATGACAAAGGCGGGCCAACATGGCGCGCCTTTATTTTTACGCTCAGTGTCATCAATAGCTGCCCGTAAACAGCTACATCATCGAGGCGACAGCCTCAGCATGCTCATCCAGCGCTTTAGCGCCCCTCGGCGTCAGGCCATAAATGCCGCGGTCAATTTTCTCAAACCAGCCATAATGATTAGCGGCCATCAGGGCTCTCGCCTTTTCAAATCCTGCCATTTTCGCGACATAAGAGGCCTTGCACGCCCCTTCATTATGTAAAACTTTGGCGCAGCGTAGCGCCCCTTGCCGGTAAGATGTCATCTGCCCGGATGAGGTCATACCGCCTTTATTCGGATCCCCGTGGCGGCGATCAAATTCTGACAAAAGCTTGACTTTCTTGGCTTTAATCTTTCGCGGCGTAAACGGGGCAGGATCGCAGTGAACCACCACTTTTCTATCAGATAGTCGCACCGTAATTAATCCAAGCCGTAGCCGCCGGCAGAGCATTTTATTTCGCCGAATAGCCGTCATCGCCGCCTTACCAGATTTACGCGGCACAGCAATATAGACCTTATCTGTCATGGATTGGCGGTTAATCGCTTGATGGAATAAAGTCAGCGAAAATCCGGTTTTAAGCTCGATTATAATAGGCTCGTCATCATCTTTAGCCAGCGGAATCGCCACCATATCCGCCGCGCCAATTTCGCCTTTGACCTGATATCCCAAAGCCGTGAAATAAGCTTTTATCGGGTTGTAAAGATCCGTCTCTTTTATCGGAGTCTTAACGATGATACGGCTCCCTTAACCCGCCACTTTGGCCATCATATCTTTCATAAGCTGACCTTCAAGGCCTTTTAACTCTGCAAATTTTGCGACAATGATATTTATACCCGCTTCGGTATGCGCGGCAGAGAGGCTGATACGTAGCAAGCTAGAGCTTTGCGGAGTCCCCGGCGGTACAGCGAGGTTCACATAAACACCGTTATTGAGCAGCCAGTTCCATTCCATCGCGCAAATCGCTTCATTCGGACGGCGCACAGCAATAACCGGACTCGGATCCGCACAAAGCTCATAGCCAAGATCTGATAGCCCCTTATGGAGCTGTGCCGCGCGGTCTTTCAAATTATTGCGTAAATGACCGCCCGCTTTGATTTTATCAACGGCAACGCGGGCCGCGCATATATTGGCGGGCGTCGCAGAGGCCGTGAACATATAGGGGCGCATGACTTTGCGGGTGACTTCAAACTGCGCATGTTTGGAGGCGCAAAACCCGCCGACACTGGCAAGGCTTTTGGAGAATGTGCCCGAGATAAAATCGACTTTATCTAAAACACCTTGCGCTTCTGCAATGCCGCAGCCCGTTGGGCCAAAGACGCCGTAACTATGGGCTTCGTCAATATAAAGATAGCCGCCGTGACGGTGGGTGACGTCAATAAATTCATCAATCGGAGCGATGTCGCCAAACATCGAATACATACCTTCAATGACAACCAAGGCATTGCCGCCTTCAATCTCGCCTTGGCGGCGGAGACGCTTATCTAAGTCTTCGGGGTTATTATGACGAAACCGAATGGTCGAGGCATTGGTCAGCCGCGTGCCGTCAATAATACAAGCATGGGCATCCGCATCCATGAAGATAACATCTTTATCCCCCGCAAGGCCAGAAATCGCCGCGAGGTTTGTTTGATAGCCCGTGGTGAAAACAATGCAGCTTTCCATGCCCAGATGCTCTGCAAGGGCGGCTTCGAGATCGACATGTTCATGATAGCTGCCATTGGCCACGCGCGAGCCTGTCGTGCCGGTGCCGTGATCGTCTACCGCTTGTTTCGCCGCCGACATGCAATCCGCATCAAAGGTCAGGCCAAGGTAATTATTAGTCCCCGCCAGTAATATCTCGCGATTACCAATGCGGCCGCGCGTCGCGTCAATGATATCATCAAATTTCACACCCAGCGCATCGCGCCCGATTTTATTCATCACATCTATCCGCTTTTGCAGCGGGGCATATTTATCAAAAAGGGACATAAAACGATTTAATCCGTCAAAATTATTGCGATGTTAATTGCTGAACAGCGTTGACCAATTCACCAACGGTTTTGATATCTGTGACCATTTCCATTGGAATTGAAATATCATAATGATCTTCAAGGCCCATAACCAAATCAAACACGGCGACTGAATCGACTTCCAAATCACTGACGATACCACTCTGCCGCGAAATCGGTCTGTTTTCAGGATTATAAGGCTTTAACAGCTCGCAAACTTTTGCGTAAATTTCGTCGTTACTGGCCATAAATGAATGATCTCGTTTTATTCTGGCCGCGCATTTATCGCGTCCATAGTTTCCCTTAATGCAATGTCAAACGGCGTTGGGCTGTCAATCGCGGCCGCCGCGCTCCAGTCTTCATATAGGAACTCGGAAAGTTTGCCTAGCGTCAAGTGTGGGTTAATCAAGCGGCGAAACAGGCCCGAATTTAGACCTGCAACCAGTTTCAATAAGGGCAGCGGAAGCGGAACAGCTTTGATCTTTCGGCCCATAACGCCGCTAGCTTGCTGCGCGAAATCAGTCCATGTCAAAGACGGGATACCGGCCGGCGTAAAAGGGGCCGCAGAGGCAGTCTCAACCGTAATCTGATCGGTAAGCACCCGCGCCAAGTCCGGCGCATATATCAAGGACAGCTTTCGGTTCCGCCAGCCCTTCCCGCCGGGCACAGGCAATATCCCTTTTTTCATACAGCTGAAAAACGGCGCTGTCGCGTCATCACCGGGGCCAAAAACAGCCGGCGCGCGAATTATCACAGCCTCGCCGTTATAGTGATCGCTCAATGCCGCCTCGCCCGCCCGCTTTGACGCGGCATAACCAGAGAGCTGCGGCTGGCTGGCCGCTTGGGATGAGAGGTAAACAAAGCGCGGCACATTATCCGCTTGGGCGCGCGCCGCAAGGCGAGCCGTCCCGCCTTCATTAACATCAAAAAAAGCGGCCTCGCTCGGGGCTTTAATCAGCCCCGCCATATGCAGCACAGCACCGGCGTCTTTTGTAAGCGCAGGCGGAATAGCAGATAGATCACCTTGAATAATCTGCGCGCCAAGACGTGATAACGCCGCGGCTTTATCGGGGGTGCGGACAAGTAAACGCGGCGTAAACCCGCGCGAGATTATCTCTTTGACAACATAGGGGCCCAGAAACCCTGTGGCCCCTGTGATAGCAATGATAAGAGACCTTGGCATAAGATACGGCTAGGACGCAGGCTTTAGCCGCCTAGCCTTTTGCCGCGCTAACAACTGTCAGTGGGCTTTCATTTTGCAAATCAATAATCGCGCCGCCAAGAAATTTTTCTTTGACCCTTGCGCGGGCTAATTTCCCCGAAGACGTGATAATCATAGAGCCGCGCGGCACGAGCTGTAACTTAACTGGCACGCCGACTTCAAGGCGAATTGCGGCTGAAACGGCGCTGTGAATTTCTTCGAGCATTTTACTATCGCGCGTCCGCGCTTCGAGCAGGAGACGAATTTCTTTCTCATCACCAGCCCCGCCGCTAGAAAAAGCACAGGCCCGACCGCAGCGATGCGGCGCGGCAGCTTGAGCTGCCCACTCGAGGTCTTGTGGCCAGATATTGCGGCCATGCCATAAAATTAGATCTTTCGAGCGGCCGGTGACGACAAGCTGACCGTCAAGCCAATACCCCAGATCACCTGTATCAAGCCATCCGGCGTCACTAAAAGCGGCCTCAGTCGCAGATTTATTACGGAAATATCCCGGCGAGACACTTGGCCCCTGTAAGCAAATACGGCCAATGGCCCCTGCGCCCGTTAGAACATTATTACTGAAATCACGAATTTCGATCGTATGGCCCGGCAAAACTTCACCGCAGGCAACAAAGGTGCGCTGATCTTCACTTGGCGTCAGATCATTCGCAGTTTGCGCAATCCCTTCGGCATTCGCTTTTTTCATATCAATCTTATGTTGTTTCAAACCTTGACCAAGCGGCGCGAATGTCGCGGCCAATGTGGTTTCCGCCAGACCATAGCTGGGCGTGAAACTTCCTGAATTAAACCCCATGGCTGCAAACAGATCAGAAAAGTCAGTCAGCGGTTCAGGCCGAACCATATCCCCGCCGATACCCGCAGCGCGCCATAATGACAAATCAAGCTCGCGGTCATTTCGCCAACGGCGCACGCAAAGCTCATAGCCAAAGGTTGGGCTATAAGACAATGTACCTTTGTGGTCGGAAATCAGTTGGAGCCATGTAATCGGGCGGCGCGTAAAATCTTGCGGGTCCATATAATCAACCGAAAGCTGACACATCATCGGCGCAACCATAAAGCCGATCAAGCCCATATCATGATACATCGGAAGCCAGCTTGTCGCGCGGTCATGCTCGGCCACTTTAAGACCATCGCGCGTAATGCCAAGGCAATTCGCGGTTACGCTTTTTTGTGACCCAATGATTCCCTTAGGAGAACTGGAACTGCCGGATGAGTATTGAATATAACAGAGATCATCGGGGCCGTGCGGACGAATATCATCCGCTTTAGGAAGCTCGAAGACATCGTCAAATGTTAAAATCGGCGTGATATGATCATTCAGCGCAGAGCTCATGATCGGCTCCATAGAGGCCGGTGTAAAAATAGCGCGCAAATCTGCCGTATCGGCCATGCGCTGCAATTGACGCTCATAACTCCCGCGTCCGCCAAGGGTTACGGGTAGAGGCAGAGGCGCAGGAACAAGCCCTGCATATTGGCAAGCAAAGAAAAGAATCGCAAATTCAGGCGATGTTGTCGCGCAAATGCCAATACGGGCATTTTTATCCGCAAAACCAACAAGCCCTTTGGCTGTCTCAATCGCGCGACTACGCATCTCTTGATAGGTTAGAACCGTTTTAAGTTTACCGCGCGCATCAAAGAAGTTAAATCCCGTTTCGCCTTGTGCCGCATAATCAAGCCCTTCAGTCAGGGTTGAAAATGGACTATGTTTTAGCGCAATACCGCGCATTGTGGGGCATGGGTTTATGGTCATTATCTATCCCGAGTAGCGTCACGAGGCGCAAAGCGCCCCCCCTTTTTCAAGGGTGTTATCGAAAATTCACCTTAATTTGTAAAGCTTTTACGACGAAATTGCGGGAAATTACGGTAATATTTTAGACACAAAATATGTCAATTTATGACGAAATGTAACAAAAACCCAAAAAACCGATGGTTTTCGGCTTAGAAAGCTCCCTTATTTGAGCAAGTCTTGCAACTGTGCATATAGAATAGAGAATTTTGCAACCGTCCAATTCCCCGTTCCAGAGATATTTCTGACCCGATTAAAATAGCCTCCCAAATCATCAAACTGACCTTTTGCCCAGCGGCGAAGCTCTGGCAAACTCGCATCATCTTGATCTAATATCTTATTATTATTGACATAAAGAGCCGCGAATTTACGCTGTAAACCATAGAAATCATCGGCCAGTTTACGCAAAGCGAGCCGGTCCCAATGCCCGTCTCCGCTAACGTCTAATAAGGCATTGCGAATACGGTCGACCCAAAATACAGCCCCCATTTGATAAAACAGGGTCGGCGCAATATTAATATCAACACCGCAATCTTCACTCAGCAAGGTAATATCAAAGCCCGAAGCGCGCGAGCGCAATAAAGAGACTTTAATCGCCAGCGCCGCAGGAATAGCCTGAGACTTATAAACATCTTGTCGTTCCTTGGCGCGTTTTTGGTCATATGATGATAGACGGTTCACCCACTCGGTATTAATCAAAGACTGAACCGGCATAAAGCGAGACATATTCGTCTCCACATCACCGTCCAAACCTTGGCGTGTCAACCACACACAAACTCGCAATAGCACATTGGCAATCTCACGCCGAAGCGCCGTTTGCGCCGCCGCCTCGACTTTATTATCCAGCGCCTCAATTTCGTCCATTAACCCATCAAGGCCCAATGTTTGGCGCGCAATGATGAAGGCTTTTGCAATATTTTCAGATGTCGTTTGAACATGTTCGGAAACACGCAAGACAAAGAGGGCCCCGCCCATATCTACCATATCATTAACAAGGCGTGAGGTTATAATTTCGCGGCGAAGGCGATGCTTCTTTTGCGCTGTCTTAAAGCCCTGAATGGCCGGCGGAAAATAATGCGTCATGACAGGATCTAAAACCGGATCATCGGCAACCGGCGTCGAAATAAGCGCATCAAAAGTCACATTTTTCACATAGGCCATCAGCACCGCCAGCTCAGGCCGGGTCAGATAATGCCCGTTTTTCTGGCGTGTTTCCATTTCGCTTCGGCTTGGCAAGCCCTCAACATGCCGGTCTAGCAAGCCTGCGGTTTCAAGCTGCCGCATCAAGCGCTCATAACCGCCGTGATCCACATTAGCCGAAGCCTGCGCCATAGAGAGCGCGCCGGTTTGGTCATAATTATGCTGCAAGACCAAAAGCCCAACATCATCGGTCATATCAGCCAAAAGCTGATTACGGTCAGCCGCTTTCAACTCGCCTTGGGCAATGGCTTCACGTAAAAGTATTTTTATATTCACTTCATTATCAGATGAATCGACACCGGCGGAATTATCAATGGCATCCGTATTAATAGCGCCGCCGTTTTGCGCAAATTCAATACGGCCCGCTTGGGTCAGGCCAAGATTCGCGCCTTCGCCAATCACAGCGGCTCCAACCTGCTGCGCATTAACGCGGATCATATCATTGGCTTTATCCATCACATCCGAATGGTTTTCGGACGCGGCTTTAATATAAGTCCCAATTCCGCCAAACCATAATAGCTCACATTCAGACTTTAACAGCGCATGTAATAGCTCATCCGGCGTAACCGCATCAGCGCTTAGGCCGGTGATGGATTTTATCTCTGCCGTTAATTTAATAGACTTTGCCGCGCGGGAGAAAACACCGCCGCCCTTGGAAATAATCTCGGTTTTATAATCCTGCCAAGACGAGCGCCCACGTTTAAATAAGCGGCGGCGCTCGCGGAAAGACGCCTTAATATCTGGATCGGGGTCAATGAAAATATCACGGTGGTCAAAGGCCGCGAGCAACCGAATCTGTTTGGATAGCAGCATACCATTACCGAAAACATCGCCGGACATATCGCCAACGCCAATGACGCTGAAGGGCTCGCGCTGGATATCTTTACCGCGCTCCCGGAAATGACGCTTAACCGCTTCCCAGCCGCCGCGCGCAGTAATACCCATCGCTTTGTGGTCATAGCCAACAGAGCCGCCCGAGGCAAAAGCATCATCGAGCCAAAAGCCGTAATCTGCGGCAACACCATTCGCAATATCGGAAAATGTCGCCGTGCCTTTATCGGCCGCAACAACCAGATAAGGGTCAGGATCATCCCAGCAAATCGTGTTTTCAGGCGATTTCACGCCGTCTTCAACATAGTTATCTGTGATGTCCAAAAGACCCGAAATAAATATCTTATAAGCTTTCACCCCGGCTGCAATGAAATCATCGCGCGAGCCGCCGCTCGGGAGCTGTTTGGGAACAAAACCGCCCTTCGAGCCGACAGGCACAATCACAGAGTTTTTCACCTGCTGCGCTTTGACAAGCCCTAAGACCTCGGCGCGGAAATCCTCAGCTCGATCAGACCAGCGCAACCCGCCGCGTGCCACGGGGCCAAATCGAAGATGCACACCATCGAGCACTGGCGAGCTGACAAAAATCTCGCGGTAAGGTTTGGGCGCAGGGAGGGCTTCAATATCACGGCTCGCGAATTTCACTGACATATAGGGCTTCGGCTCGCCGCCCTCTGCCGCCTGATACATATTTGTGCGCAGCGCCGCTTTCACGGCCGCCATCATCCGCCGCAAGACACGGTCATGATCCAGCCGTGAGACTTTATCAAGACCGGCGTTAATCGCCTTTAACGCTTTATCGACAGCCTCTTGGCGCGCCGTTTTATCGCCAAAATCTGGCGCAAATTTCGCCGTCTTCAAAAGAATTAATTGCCGCGTCACCTCTGGATATAATAATAAAGCCTCAATCTGCGTTTCTTTTAAAGGATCAAGCCCAGATTGACGCCGATAGGCTGCGATAAGCCGTAAAAAAGCGATATCGCGCCAATTCGCCGCCAAAGGGAGGATCAACGCATTAAACCCGTCATCTTCATTTCGGCCGAGCCATGTTTGAACACAAGCCGTTTCAAAGACCGCGCGTGACGTTTTATCAACATTAATGCCACCGGGAAGTTTGACTTCGAAATCATGCACCCAGTAATCTGGCCCAGTCCGCGCGGTAATATTATAGGCTGTCTCTTGTAGAACCTGTATATTGAAATTGGCAAGAAATGGAACAATCACAGACGGCGCGAGTTTCTTGCCGCGATGATAAACCATCATATGTGTTGACGTCTCTGAAATTGCATCACCAAGGCGCACAGCGATCGGCTTATCCTCGGTTAGCTGCGGTAAAATCGCAAGTGTTTCTAAGGTCTCACTAACAGAAAACCGCGCCTGATATGCGCTATTAAAACTATGGCTGTAATCTTCATCTGTCAAAAGACTTGCGGCGTCACCCCGCATGGCCGCACGGCGAAGGCGCTCTTTCCACGGCGTTGCCAGATGAGCGATATCCGCTTCAAGTTTATTTAATTTCGGAGCGCTTTGCGTGTCCGGGTCAAGGCCGATAATGTAATGAACCCGTGCCATTGGCGCATCGCTATATTGCGGGTAAAATGCAGAAACGCGGCCCTTAAATTGGCCCGCCAAATACTCACCAACAGCCTCTCTAATCGTCGTGCTATAGGATTCGCGCGGAATATAAACCAAGGCGGATATAAAGCGGTTAAACGGATCACAGCGCAAAAATAACCGCGTACGCGGGCGATCAAAAGCCTGCGAAATCGCTATCGCGATACGCTGTAAATCTTTAACCTCGATTTGAAAAAGCTCATCGCGCGGATAGGTCGATAAAACATAGGCAATGCGCTTCCCATTATGACTTGCTGACGGAATTTTAGACCGCGCTTTAACCGTAGATATTTTCTGGCGAATAAGCGGAATTTTCTCGGGCGAGAGACTATAAGCCTCAGAGGTGAACAACCCAACAAAGCGCGTTTCACCAATTAATTGGCCCTCAGAATTATATTGATTAACCGAGACATAATCCATGCGAACACGGCGGTGCACATTAGAAAATAAATTAGATTTAGCGACCGACACCGGTTCGGCCCGCTTCAGGTAATGCTGCACATTATCTTCGATAACAGAGGGCTCATTTGAATGACGCAGGACTTCGCGCAATGGATCCCGCAAAACGCCAAATTCACCGCCCTTTACAATAGTTGGATAAACGTAATCGGGGCTGGGGCCGCCCGGTTTTTGGCTTTTCAAATAATTATATCTCCGCGTGCCAAGAAAAACAAAATGCCCCCCGCGCAGCCAGTCTAAAAAGGCCAAGCCTTCTTGTAAGGCCGCCGGTTTATGCGGCCCAGGATTATCATGTAAATCATCACGCAAATTATCCAAAAGTAGCATCATATTATCGAAATCAGAATTAATCTGAATAACGTCAGCCATGACGTCTTTTAGGCTCTTTTCAAGCTCGGCCTTCATCGCCTTATTTTGACCACTGACAATAATCATCATCAGAGACACATTACCATTTTCAACGGGGACAATCGGATGAAACAGGGCTTGCACATCAAGGCCGTGGTCTGAAACCGCTTCAATTACACTGGAAACAATAAAGGCACGGTCGCGCGTCGCGACATAAATCCCGATGTAATCCTCATCATCTAACAGGTCTGATATTTCAATGCGGCTCTCGTCGCTATCAACCTCACGCCGCGCCCAAAGCTCCGCCGCCCATTGCGCGAGCTTGTCTAAATCGGGCCTTAATAGCTTATTTTCTTCAGCATCTTTATAAAATTCAGTCAGAAAAACATCAGCATCCGCATTTAACCCATCGCCAGATTTAAACGCAGATAAAGTCAAAGCTGCCGCTTTAAATTTAGAAAGAGAAAAAGAAAAACGGCTCATTGTTCATGCCTTTTTAAAATCATATCTTAGAGTTACAACACCCTATAAAGATCACTTGTAGAACGAAAAACATATTCTTAATTTAAAATTATGAACACAAATCCGTTAAGATGGCGATTGTTAAAGGAAAAAACACCTCAAAGCTATGATGTTGTGAGCGTTTTATACCCTGCCGCCGCTGTTTGCAGCAGGGTGACAGCCAAGCTCGCCCCGAAGCCGTCACCCCAGCCGAGACCTAAGCCGAGTAAAGGCGTCATGCCCATACGTTCAAGCAGCGCCGCATGCGCAGGTTCGGCGCTCATATGGCCCGCGATACAATGGTCAACAGCATCGGGATTGACGCTATGCAGCACAGCCGCCGCCGCCGTGACAACAAATCCATCAAGGACAACAGGAATAGATTGATGGCGCGCCGCAATAATCGCCCCGACCAGACCGGCGATATCACGACCGCCAAAATGACGTAGCGCATCGAGCGGGCCGTCAATATCGCCTTTGAATTTCTGATAACCGGTCCGCACGCAATCAATCCGCGCCGCCGCCTTGATATCATCTCCCTTGGCCCAATAATCTGCCGCGCCGCCGTAAAGCGCAAGCGCAATGGCTGCCGCTGCCGTCACAGAGCCAAATCCAACATTACCCAGCGCAATAATATCAGCGCCCTCTGCAACAACTTCCATACCAAAAGCCATAGCCGCAGCGCAGTCACGCTCAGATAAAGACGGCCTATGGGTAAAATCAGCCGCCGGATATTCAAGCCCCATTTCATAGACTTTATAAGCCATATTATGCGCCGCCGCGACGCCGCGAGCGCTGGCCGCGCCGCCTGTCATATCCGACACACGCTTTTTAGCCGCTTCGATAATATTAGAATCCGTATAGGCCGCCGCAACATCATGGGCGCCAGAAAAAATAGCCACTAGCGGGCGCGCGATCATCGGAACTGGGCGTTTTTGCCAGCCTGCAAGCCAAATCAAATCGTCATGAAAACGGCCCATCGGATGTTTCGGTCCGGCGATCTCGGCCAAAGCTAATTGCACAGCTTCTCTGGCCGCGGCATCCGCTACAGGGCTGCTGGCAATAAGGGCACGCATATCATCAAAAGGACGCCCATCTTTCGGCGTGGATGATAAAGTTGACATAGATGGCTCCTCAATCAGTTCTGTCTTCTAAGGACTTTTTTCGCCAAAGGAAACGCGCAATCAATAATTTCATCCCTTTTCGACTTGCCGATCAAACGGGATTTTTAACGTGAAGAAAGGTTTTAACAGCGGGTTTTATCCCACATTTCAAATTCATGGGCAATGCAGCGCTCAATGAGCTTGCGCCAGACAGGCTCTGCAATATCGGCGGATAATCCTTGGGCCTTAGCCGAGACTAAAACCTTGGCGACAACATCTTCAATACGGGCTTCATCATAAACGGCATCGCGGTTCGCTTTTATCCGCGCGGCCGCTTTCATATAGCCTTGGCGAATAACGAGCAATCGCACCAATTCACGATCAAGCGCATCGACGCCTTCGCGCACTTCAGCCATGGTTTTGCAGTCTTTGGGGGGTGTCGTCACAGGTAATATCCTATTTATTGGCGTGGGTTTCCCCCGCCTCGGCGACATGCTCTGCATCTGGCCATTTTGTCAAGAGTTCTGGATCAAGATTGCGGTTGCGCCATTTCATGCGCCAACATAAATGCGGCCCCGTTGACCGCCCGCGCGAGCCAATCGCGGCGATCTTCTCGCCTTGTTTCACGGCTTGGCCAGCTGTGACAAAAATCTCGCTAACATGTAGATACATTGAATTAAGTCCCTGCCCATGATCGAGCATGACCATAGCGCCTTCGAAATATAAATCATCATCAGCGAGACTGACAATCCCGTCGGCAGGCGCGTAAATCGGCGTGCCAACCGGCGCAGCAATATCAACGCCGTAATGCGGGCGCTTCGCCTCGCCGTTTAAAATCCGCTGCGCGCCAAAAGGCGATGTTTTACGCACATCTTTAAGCGGGTATATAAATCCATCTTTCAAACCAACGGGCAGAACACGCGATTCAAACCCTACCTTTTTGCGCGCGTTAGAGCTACGAATACGCTTTAATTGATCGTCATTAAAACTCGAAACCTGGGAGGGCGGCAGGCCGTCAATACGGGATATTTTATACTCACGCGGCGTGAAATTATACTCAACACCGCTATCGCCCGCACTTATAAGCGCGCGTTTTTCATCGCGGTCAAACCCAATAATAATCTCGCCGTTTTCGTCAGCTTGCTCATAATAAAAGTCATCTTCCGACCGGCCGAGTTTGACTTTTTGATTGGGCCGTGTTTGGCATTTCACCGCGCCGCCCTGTTCGGCGACGCCCGTGCAAGTTATAGTCGGCGCAGGGTTATCCGCATTGAGTCCAGACCTTTTTACTGTTTTTTTTACTGTCTTTTCCAGTGCCTTTGCGTTTGCATCCGCAGCCATAACAGCCGAACCATCAAGCACAGATTGAATTTCTGGCTGACTATCTTGCCCGCAAGCCGACACAGACAGCATCAAAGATAGGCTGAAAATAGGTAAATACCGCATTATGCGCTTTGCGCCTTTTTCCACGCCGCAAGACTTGCGGAAGCATCTTTATAGGCTTCTTGGCGCTCTGCCGACCAATAACGAAGTTGGTTGAGCGGAATAGGGTCGCCTGTTACGGCGCAGTTAATAAAATTGCCCGTTTCTAAAATTGTGAAATCGGCATCACCAAAATGTATTTTGGCTTCGCCTTGGAATAAATTACTCATGCTCTATCCTTAGCCGCTCTTTGGCGGTCTATATAATGTTATCTAGCCTATATTGATAGCGTTCAAAAGAGGCCCATCTGCGATTTATCGTCCCGCACCGGCGCAGGTTTCTTTTTAGGTTTGACCGGTTGAACGGGAGCTGAATCCGGTCTTGCCGCGCCAAGGGGGGCCGCGCCAAGGGGTGCCGCACCAAGTATGGCCGCGCGCGGCCCGTCGGCAAAGGTCAAGCTAACGCCCTCACCATCCGCGCCCTTCGTATTTGAACGTATAACCTGCCCATCTGCATCCGTCACAAGGGCGTAGCCCCGCGCCAAAACGCCTTGATAGCTATAGGCCTCAAGCAGGCTGGCGGCGCGGCCGAGGCGGGCTTGTTTTTGCGACAGGCTCGCGGCCACAGACCGCTCTGCACGCTGCATAAGGCGCTGCGGCTGCTCTGAGCGGCGGGCTAAATTGGCGGCAATCGGTTCGGGCCGAAGACGTTTTGACAGCCCCCTCAAGCTTGCGGCCTGTTGGCGCAGCCCCATTTTTAGAGCTGGCGTCAACCGCCCGCTCATCGCAGACAGGCGGGCGGATAACGGCAATAACATCCGCGCCATATTCGGCAGGCGCGCCGATATAACATCAAGCCTTTGCTGCTGACGCTCAAACAGGCTGTCTGGTTTGGGCAATTTCGCAGCGGCAATATCAAGGCGCTGCTGCGGCGCTGATAAAACCTGCACAAGGCGCGGGAGCCGCGCCGCCGAAAGCTGCGTTGTTTTTTCCGTCACGTTACGCCGCAAGCCGCGCGAGAGGCGCAGGCCATAATCAGTCAGGCTATCTTGCCAATCTTCCAGCACAGGCACCGCCACCTCCGCTGCGCCTGTCGGCGTCGGAGCGCGGTAATCTGCGACATAGTCAATCAATGTCCAATCGGTTTCATGGCCGACGGCCGAGATCAGCGGAATATCCGAATTTGCTGCCGCCCGCGCGACAACCTCTTCGTTAAAGCACCAAAGGTCTTCCATCGAACCCCCGCCGCGCGCGACGATTAAAACATCAGGACGCGGAAACCCCTCCCCGTGGTTAAAGCCCGTTATCGCACTGGCAATTTGTTCGGCGGCGCGCTCCCCCTGAACAAGGACGGGCCAAACGAGGACATGCGCCGGAAAGCGGTCAGAAATACGGTGCAAAATATCGCGGATCACGGCCCCCGTCGGCGAGGTCACAACGCCAATGGTTTTCGGCATAAAGGGCAAATCAACCTTACGGCTAGCGTCAAACAGCCCTTCGGCGGCTAAAGCCTTTTTGCGCTTTTCATAAAGCGCCATCAGCGCGCCTGCGCCCGCCAACTCTAAACTATCAATAATAAGCTGGTAATTCGAGCGTCCCGGATAAGTCGTTAGCTTGCCTGTCGCAATAACTTCCATACCTTCTTCGGGGCGCATGGAGAGGCGGTTCATCACGCCTTTCCAGATAATCGAGTTAATCACGGCCTTATCATCTTTAATATCAAGATAACAATGACCCGATTTCGCGACAGTCACACGGCCCAACTCGCCGCGCACGCGGACATGGCCAAAGGTTTCTTCAATCGTGCGTTTTAACGTGCCCGCCAATTCGGAGACTGAAAACTCATAAGCATTTGATGTTGCATCTGGCACAAAACATTCCTTGGATTCGCCCCCCTTTATAGACTAAGACACCGCAAAGTGAATCGACAAATGAGGGAATGACATGAAAGTGCTTCTGATTGGATCGGGTGGACGCGAACATGCCTTAGCGTGGAAACTGGCCCAAAGCCCGCAGGTCACAGATTTAACCTGTGCGCCGGGCAATGCCGGTATTGCCGAAGTCGCTGCAACAGTTGCGATTGCCGCCGATGATATCCCCCTGTTATTAGGCCTTATTCAGCGCGAAGCCTATGATTTCGTCATTATTGGCCCCGAAGTCCCCCTCGCGCTAGGATTGGTCGATGCCCTAGAAGAGCGCGGCGTCAAAGTCTTTGGCCCGACGCAAGCGGCGGCGCAGCTGGAAAGCTCGAAAGCTTTCACCAAAGCGCTTTGCGATAAATATTTTATCCCGACGGCGGCTTACGGCGTGTTCACAGAGCTAAGCGCGGCGCAAGATTTCCTTAAAACCATGCGCGCACCTTATGTGCTGAAAGCTGATGGATTAGCCGCTGGAAAAGGCGTCGTTATTGCCGAGACTCTCAAAGCGGCCAAAGCCGAGCTAAAAGATTATTTTTCTGGGAAATTTGGCGATGCGGGACAAAAGGTTTTGATCGAAGAATTTATGCACGGCGAAGAAGCCAGTTTTTTCGCGATTAGCGACGGGAAAACCGCCCTGCCTCTGATCGCGGCGCAAGACCATAAACGTGCCTTTGACGGCGATAAAGGCCCGAATACGGGCGGCATGGGCGCTTATTCCCCAGCCCCCGTTTTCACCCAAGATGTGTATGATGATGTTATGGCTAATATTATCCAGCCGACTGTCGACGGCATGGCCAAAGACGGCCACCCCTTTAAAGGGGTTTTATTTGCCGGATTAATGATAACAAAAGACGGCCCAAAACTGATTGAATATAATGCCCGCTTTGGCGACCCTGAATGCCAAGTGCTCATGCGGCGTCTTGAGTCAGACTTAATGGATATTTTCATTGCCGCCGAGGCCGAAACGCTCGGCAAGCTACCCGAGCCAAAATGGTCAAATAAGCCTGTTGTCAATATTGTTATGGCCGCCAAGGGCTACCCCGGCGCCTATGAAAAAGGAACGGAAATTAAGGGCCTGGAAAATGCCGAAGCACAGGATAGCAGCATTGTTGTTTTTCATGCCGGCACCCAGCGCGGAGAAGATGATGTCTTGCGCGCAAATGGCGGGCGCGTTCTTAACATCACCGCAGAGGGTGATGATATTTCGGACGCCGTTGCCCGCGCCTATAAAGCTGTTGAAACGATTGAGTGGGCGGACGGATTTTACCGCAGCGACATCGCCCATCATGCGCTAAACCGCAAATAACGGCATAACAATATCGTCATCTATGAACCTATTCAGCCCGTATTAAGACTTAAGCCTTGAAGATAAGCTTATAAATTACGCCGCCATGTGATTGGCTTAAAACGGGATATTATGCAGATGTATAATATGAATATTTTTAAAACGACGCTGATGGCTCTGCCGTTAATCATGCTGGCGATGCCAGCCCAAGCGGATGAGTTTAATAAAGACGGGATTCGCGGCGAGACCTATTGCTTTCCTGCGAAACATGCCGCCAAGACTATCAAAGCCATGTCCAGCATTAAAGCTGAGCGTAAGGACATTGTCGCGGTGAGTATGATGCCGCGATTTTTGATCTATGATGACGGGCAATTGCCAAATCGCTATTATATGGTTGACGGCGACGCGGCCATTGATTTCACAATTCAACCTGACGGTCTTGTCCCCGATTTTATTTCCAAGGTTAAAACAGCCAGTAAACAAGCGGATCTTTGTATTAATGACCCCGCGCGGGCCGGCATTGCCAATGATGATGAACGTCTTTATTTCGAGATGGGCCTGACGCCGTTTTATAAAAATACATCGGGGCGTCACGATATAGACGAATTAGCAGAGGGCACAAAGGACGGGAAATCACAATATAAAAAAATGATACCTGCGGCTGTGCGCCTTTTCATGCCCGATACCCGCTGCTTACATGTTAAATATGACGCCGCCGACACAACTCCGCAAATTTTTGCCGAAGTTGACGGGGCGCTAGTCCCCGTTGAAACCGAAGCTTATAATGAGGGATATGTTCTGCATTTTGACGATTTAAAAGATATGAACGCGCAGGCGCTCGTTATCCAAGGCGGCGCATATAGACTCTCGCCAGTGCCAGATGTGAAAACAATGAAGCGCTTTGGGATTGGTCTGCCGCGCGGCCCCGAAGCCCCCAAAACAAATTAAAGCCAAAACAAATTAAAGCTAAGAGGCGTTTTCGCGCTGCGGCCCTCGCGTTACAGGCGTAATTATTTACAGCTTATGCCGCCTCACGCCCCTCTGCGGCCAAAACGCCCTATTATTCCCGATGCCGCTATTGCCCAGATTACGTTCACAGGTCATAAGGGAGCAATAAAAATAGGGATAGATCATGACATTTAAAACCTTCCTCGCCCTTGGCGCAGCCCTTACGCTAACCGCTTCGGCGGCTTTCGCGCAAAAGAGCCATGACACAGACCGTGAAGATTTCACCTTAATTTATGCTGGGAAAGTTTTGGATGTACCGGGTCAACCTGCGAAGACAGACCAAACAATTATCATTCATGACGGCAAGATTGTAGCAATCGAAGATGGATTTGTGACTGATGATAAAGCTGTCATTTTAGATCACCGCGATATGTTTTTCCTTCCGGGCCTAATTGATAGCCATGTCCATTTACGCGGCGACCGCGTTAGCGGAAAGCAGGATGACCAAGTTCGCCTTGAAGCCGGCGATGTCGCCCTACAAGCCGCCGCCCATGCGCGGACAACACTCATGGCTGGATTTACAGCGGTTCAAGACCTTGGCGGGCCGAAAGAGATTTTCGCCTTAAGGCGCGCTATCAATAAAGGACTTGTCCCCGGCCCCCATATCAAGGCTGCGGGCTCTGCAATTTCCGCGACAGGCGGACATGGTGATGTTCATGGCTTCAAGGATGAAATTTTAAACATGCTGGAGTCAGAGACAATTTGCGACGGGGTCGCCGATTGCCGCCGCGCTGTTCGCCGCGCCGTTAAAAACGGAGCTGACGTTATCAAAATCACCGCAACAGGCGGTGTATTGTCGAATACAAATGCTGGCACAGGGCAGCAATTAATGGATGATGAGCTTGAAGCCATTGTCCAGACCGCCGCCTCTATGGGCCGTAAAGTCACAGCTCATGCCCATGATAAAGGCGGTATCGAAGCCGCGCTACGGGCGGGCGTGCAGGCGATTGAACATGGCTCTTTCATGGATAAAGCCACAGCGCAGTTGTTTAAGCAAAAAGGGGCCGTTTTAGTTCCGACTGTCCTCGCAGGGAAAACAGTTGAGAAATGGGCCCAAGACCCCAATACATTCTTGCCGCCCAATAGCATTAAAAAAGCGCTCGAAGTCGGCCCCGTTATGCAGGATATGGCCCGCCTTGCCTATGAAAACGGCGTCACGATTGCTTTCGGAACCGACTCAGGTGTCTCGCAACATGGGCAAAACGCCGAAGAGTTTATCTATATGACCAAAGCCGGCATGAGCGAAATGGAAGCCATTGAATCCGCGACGACCATCGCCGCTAAACATATTGGGCTCGGCGATGTTATTGGTACATTAGAACCCGGTAAATTTGCAGATATTATTGCCGTTGACGGCAATCCACTGCGCGAAATCACAGAGCTTAAAGATGTTGATTTTGTCATGAAAGGCGGTGTGGTTTATAAGGCGCCTTAAGGCGATAAGTGAGCCCCATATTTTATATGAAACCAATTATTTACAGCGCCGCTCTTCTGACAGCCGCCCTTTCTTTATCCGCTTGTCAACCCTCTAAGGCGCAGCTCAATAAAGATGCTAATCTAGAGTATCCGTCTGTCATTTCGGCTGAATTGGCCGATAGGTTTTCAGCCCTCGCCATCACATGTGTGCAGCAAGAATTTCCGAATAAAATTTCACGCACCACAGATACAGCCGAAGAAATAGGCCGGCCAAAAGATATTTTTCCTGTCTTTTACGGTTGTTTTGACTGGCATAGCGCGGTTCATGGCCATTGGTTATTAGTTCGCCTTCTCCGAACAGGCCCGCAAGATGCGGCGTGGCGAGACGCGGCGATCGCTAAACTCAATCAAAACTTCACAGCCGAAAATATTGCCGGCGAAGTTGCAAACTTTAACCGTCCATCAGGGGGATCATGGGAGCGCCCTTACGGTCTTGCTTGGTATCTCCAGCTCACAGCGGAGCTGCGAGAATGGGCTGAGGATGGTAATGCGCAGGCGAAAATTTGGCTCGACATCCTCGCCCCGCTTGAAACTGATATCGCCAATAGCCTTAAGGCTTGGCTCCCGAAACTTGCCTATCCTATTCGCCTTGGAACGCATAACCAAAGCGCCTTTGCCTTTGGGTTAATGCTCGATTGGGCGCGCGGCATTGGCGATTCGCAAATGGAGCAATTAATTATTAGCCGCTCTAAAGCCTTTCACATGGACGATAAAAACTGTCCCCTCGCCTATGAGCCCAGCGGGGAGGATTTCCTTTCCCCCTGCCTCATGGAGGCCGATTTGATGCGCCGTATGATGAGTGCAGATGACTTTAGCACATGGCTATCCGGCTTTATGCCCTCAATCCCAACGGACGGCTCTGGCGACTGGCTTGCGCCCGGAATTGTCAAAGATGCCAGCGACGGGAAGCTCGTCCATTTGGACGGGGTTAATTCTTCGCGCGCCTGGAACCTTTATAATATTGCGCGCGCTTTGCCAGATGGTGATGCGCGTAAACCGGCCCTTGTCGCCGCCGCGAAAATCCATGCAGATACAGGCGTAGCCGCCGTTAGCGCCGAGCATTATTCAGGCTCGCATTGGCTCGCCAGCTTTGCGACTTACCTCATGACAGACCGCGGTCAACCCTCTTGATGAAAGTCTATATTCATGCTGCTTGAAACGCCAAAAATTGAGAGCCCTTGTAAGCTGATTTGTCAGCTCGATTTACCGAGCGGGCTCTGTTTGGGCTGCGGACGCTCGCGCGAAGAAATTGCGCGCTGGACACAGTTCACTGATGAACAGCGTAGCCGCGTCATGGCGAAACTTGACGCGCGAATGAAAGATCTGCCGCCCCCGCAATCACTCAACACATTCTAACATGCGCGGGGCGTGGTCTATTCCTGTCCTCGGCTCGCTCGTCTTTGCCGGATGGAAAATTGACGCCCGCCGTAAACTTGGCTGGATGCGCCCCTATATCCCCAAAGATGCCCGTATAATTGATATTGGTAGCGGCCCCGGTAGCTTGCTTCAAATCATGCGCCAAAACGCCTATCATATTGACGGCTTGGACATTCAAGACAGCGCCTATAACAAGCGTTTAAAGGCCAAGATTTATGACGGCACACGAATACCATATGAAGATAAAGCCTATGACATTGCCCTGCTCTCGACGATGCTGCACCATACGCCTGACCCCGATCATATTATAACCGAGGCGGCGCGCATCGCCGCGCGGCTTATCATTATCGAAGATGTCTATGACGGCCCTGTTACGGAGTGGCTGACGAAACGCGTCGATAGCGTGATGAACCTTGAATTTCGCGGCCATCCGCATAGTAACCGCAGCGATGCACAGTGGCGGGCGAGTTTTGCCACTATGGACCTCAGCCTCACCGCCGCGCATATTCACCCCGTAGCAGGTATTTTCCGCCAAGCCGTCTATATTCTCGACCCAGCAGATGCTCAAAGATGATGCAGGTGCTCAAAGATGATATTGCCGCAAACCGCGTGCAGGACATTCTTGCCGAAACGGAAAAATGCTAGCCGAGCCCAAAAAATTAATCTAGCCCAACGCACCGCGCCAGCGAGCCGTTTGCTTTCTGACTTCACTCGGGGCTGTGCCGCCATAGCTTGTGCGGCTACTGGCGGAGGCGAGCGGCGTTAACACGCTGTAAACATCATCGGTAATGCGCGGCTCGACGCTTTGCATGTCTTTCAAATCAAGCGCGTCCAGCGTTTTCCCTTGCCTTTCAGCGAGGGCGACAATCGTGCCCGTCACATGATGTGCGTCGCGAAACGGCATGCCAAGGATACGCACAAGCCAATCGGCAAGGTCTGTCGCCGTTGAAAAGCCATGCCCCGCCGCAGCGGCAAGCCGGTCTTTATTGGGCGTCATATCCGCAACCATTCCTGCCATCGCCGCAAGGCCGAGATCAAGCGCTTCAAAAGCGTCAAAGACGGGTTCTTTATCTTCTTGCATATCTTTGGAATAAGCGAGCGGTAAGCCCTTCATCACAATCGTCAGGCTGGTCAGGGCGCCCATTATGCGCCCCACTTTCGCGCGGACAAGCTCTGCTGCATCGGGGTTACGCTTTTGCGGCATGATCGAACTGCCCGTGGTGAACGCATCTGTGAGGGAGATGAAACTAAATTGCGCGCTCGTCCAAATCACGATTTCTTCGGAGAGGCGGGATAAATGAGTGGCGCAAATCGCGCAGGCCGAGAGCGCTTCAAGGGCGAAATCCCGCGCCGAAACAGCGTCGAGCGAATTGGCCATGGGGCGATCAAACCCCAGTGCCGCCGCCGTCATATCGCGGTCAATCGGGTAAGGCGTCCCGGCCAGCGCGGCTGCGCCTAGGGGGCTT
>CAZEOD010000017.1:0-53784 GCA_964513675.1 uncultured Caulobacterales bacterium
GCTTAATTAAAATGGAGGAGATCGTAGCAAACCAGCTACAAAAGGAATAATCGCGTCTGGAAACTTTACCTCTTGTCTTTAAAAAATCCGGCCGATTTTAGATAGAGTTGATATCGCTTTGCCATAAGCGCTAATGTCAAAGGTGAAATCTTGACGTGTTATAGGCATAGCCTCTCTGGCTATTTGCAAGGTCAAAACTAAAGGCGCGGCGCATAAATTGATTGAAAATGATTGATAATGATTGTATATGATTAAAATAAATCAGTAAAAATATTGATAAAGGGGGGTTATCATGCTGCGTCAAACCGCATTTTTGTTAATGCTCCTCTTGTTTTTTGCGTGCTCGGCTAAGCCTGAATCTAGCTTATCTACACCGGCAAATATATTAACGCCCGCGCCGAATTTACTTCGGGCGGAAGGGGCGGATAGCGCCATAAATATTGGCCGATATCACCCGCGCCTCTCGTGGAGAAGCCACGTGGAGAGCCAGAGCGCGTATGAGATAGAGGTCGCCTCATCTATCGAAATATTACGTAATGGGACGGCTGATCTTTGGTCAAGCGGTCAGGTTATAGATGGCCGTTCCGTCGCTATTGCTTACGGCGGGGCAGATCTGTCCTCGCGTCAAATAGCCTTTTGGCGCGTTAGAATATGGGCGGAAGGTGAGACGCGCCCAAGCCCATGGAGCGGCATTGCCTCATGGCAGATGGGACTTCTAAATCAGTCTGATTGGCAAGCCAAATGGATTACAAGTCCAATGTTTCCCGCGGCCCCCTCTACGCCCGGTCTTGAACGGTGGTTAGAAGCTACGGCGGCGGATCCGCAGTTCAAAGACGCAGAAAAAATCGCAGATACGAAACAGCGCCTTCGTGATGTTCGGCCTGCAACTTATTTTCGTAAGGATTTCAAAATAGACCGCCCGATAAAATCTGCCCGTCTTTATTCAACATCTGCGGGCTATTCGGAGGTTTTTTTAAACGGGAAGAAAATCGGAGACCGAATTCTTAATCCTGCCCAAACGGATTTTGACAAGCGTATTTATTATGATGTCGATGACGTCACCGATGTTTTATCCAAGGGCGAAAATGTTTTGGGACTCCATTTGGGCAATGGGTTTTACGGCGAACGCACAGCCTTTGGATTAAGAAAATTGTTCTACGGCGAGCCGGCCGCTATTGCCCAGCTTGAAATTGAATATATGGATGGCGCGCGTCATAGCGTTTTGAGTGATGACACATGGCAAGCGCGCCCCTCGCCAATCATCAAGAACGGCGTTTATTCCGGTGAGGTTTTTGACGCCCGCAAGCACATAGCCGATTGGGCCAGCCGGACGGGTCAAAACGCGCAAGGCTGGCAGCCAGCAGCCGTTCTGAATGACGCGCCGACAGCTTTGCTCGTCGCCGCTGAAATGCCGCCTGTGCGCCGCGTTAAACCGGTAAAGGCTAAGGCTATACTCAATCCGGAAGACGGTATTTGGACGATTGATTTTGGCGCGAATTTCACCGGTCTACCGACGATAGATGCCGCGCAGTTAAATTTGACGGCCGGCCAAACGATTATCCTGCGCTATGCGGAATGGGCCGATACAAAGGGCCGCGTTAGTATGAAATCCGGCGGGGGAGCGCCGCGCACAAAGCAAGTTGATGCCTATGTGTCTGACGGCACGGATGCAGAGCCGTGGTCGCCTAAATTTACATGGCATGGGTTTCGTTATATGGAAATTAGCGGCCTTGACCGCGCGCCGCCGCTTGACGCTTTCACGGCCCATTTGACCCGTACCGATATAAAGCCAATCGGGCGATTTATGTCGTCTGACCCGCAGCTGAACCGCATCCATGACACCGCATTGCGGACATTTGAAAGCAATATGGTTTCCGTTCTATCCGATTGCCCGATCAGAGAGCGTAATGGCTGGACGGGCGATGCGCATGCGGTGGCCGGTATGGCCAGCTATAATTTCGCTATGGGGCCGTTCTTGGATAAATTTCTCGGAGATTTTAGAACCACAGAGCAGATCGCGCCGACGATTGTGCCGGGGCGCAGAACCCGCTCGGGAATGGTGGATTGGGCTGCGGCTGAAGTGTTCCTGACTTGGGAGCATTATCTTCATAACGGCGATATGTCTGTCATTGAAAGGCAATATGATAGCCTGCTGGACTATATTGCCTATGTTGAAACGATTACGGATGGTGATTTAATTGCAAACTCAAATCACTTTTATGGCGATTGGTGCGATACGCTTCCGGAAGTGGGCCTTGCGCGGCCGCTGGGGCGCTGTATGTCTTATAGCACGCCCGGCGCAGTCACCGCGACGGCGCTGATTATCCGCGCTTATAATCAAATGTCAGATATGGCAGCGCTGCTGGGTAAGGCTGATGAGGCACAGAAATTTGGCGCGCGCCGCGACGCCATGCGAAAAGCGTTTAACCAAGCCTTTTATAAGGATGATATCGCCGGATATGGCAGTCAAACAGGGAATGCGATGGCGCTGCAATTTGGTATAGCGCCTGCGAATAAATCGGGCGTCATTGCGTCTGCAATCGCCAATGATGTACGCAGTAATTGGGGCGGACGGTCCTCTGTCGGCGCATTGGGGCAGTCTTGGTTATATCCCGCCCTTAGCGATTACGGCCATACGGATACGGCTTACGGCATTTTTCATGCCAAGGGCGCGGGTAGTTTTTCTTACTTGTTTGATGAACTTGGCGCGACATCCATATGGGAAGACCCCACCAAATTCCCCCCCGGCGTTCCGCCCGGAAAATCCCTCAGCCATCCGTTTCATAGCGGTTATGATGCGTGGTTTTACTCTGGCCTTGGCGGTATTTCGCCCGACCCCAAAAGGCCCGGTTACAAGCAGTTTAATCTGCGTCCCGTCTTCCCAGCAAAGCTTGATGAAGCTGATGTGACATTGGAGACGGGTTACGGTAAAATTTACAGCGCTTGGAGGCGCGAAAGTGAGGCTATTATTTGGACCATAAAGGTGCCGCTTAACACAAAGGCGCGCGTAAAGCTCATTGGGATATCGGGCGAAAGCCAAATGATAAATTCGGGGCGTCACGTCTTTCATCTTGATCGGGACGGAAAATTTCTAAAGCAGTCTGAGGAATAACATTAATGAGAAGACTGGCATTGTTTCAAAATTTGAGCCTCCTAGCGCTATTTTCGCTCGGTTTAACCTGTTGCAGCGAGAACGCTCCAAAGCCGCAAACGCTCTCAGTCGAGGATTTCAAATCCCCTGATAAAACCTTTTATCCGAAAACTTGGATGCACGCGATGAATGGCAATCTAAGCAAAGCGGGATATAGTAAAGACATGGAAGCGATCGCCGAGGCGGGAATGGGCGGGGCTATTTTATTTCATGTTCACCGCCAAAATTGGCCCTTTTCGTCAAGGGGGCCTGTTCGTTTCGGAACCCAAGACTTTAATGACACGATCGTTCATGCCCTCGGCGAAGCCGATAAGCACGGCCTAGAAATGGGGCTGCATAATGCCGATGGCTGGTCCTCAAGCGGCGGGCCTTGGATTACGCCTGAAATGTCAATGAAGCGTATTACGTGGTCAGAAGACGCCGCAACAGGCGGGCAAATAATGATGCCAAAACAGCCGGGATTTGAAGAGGGATTTTACAAAGACATTGCCGTTATCGCTATTCCCGAAAACAGGTTTAATCAACATAATCACTTTGCCGAAGCTAAAATCACCAGCTCCGATCCCGCGCTAGATACAGAGCTTTTAAAGGATAGTGACTGGGACACGGAATTTATATTCTCGAAAAATACTACGGATAATTATTGGCTTCAGGTCGAAGTCAATCAACCGGCAACCCTGCGCAGTTTGCAGATAGAAACGCCAAGCCGCCACGGCGATGCATCGCTAGAAATATCTGATGATGGAATTAATTTCACAGTGGCCGAAAATAAACTTCGGCGCCCCCGTACAGGCGCTAGAACCTGGGCCTTTAGCCCGGTATTTGAGGGGCATAAAGCAAAATATTTCCGCTTTGTTTTTACTAAACCCATTGGCATAAAGCGCTTTGATTTATGGTCTGTGCCCCGTTTTGACCACTGGCTGTCTATGAATGCTATGGAACGTGGCCGGCTTACGATAACGCCGGTAAACCACCAAAAACTCGTCACCAAAGCCAAGGATGTTAAGGTTCTTAATCGCGGGATTATCCCGAAACAAGGCCTTGAAATCCCCAAAGGAAATTGGCGTATTTTGCGCTTTGGCTATACCAGTACCGGCGCGAAGAATATTCCTGCAACCGTCGAGGGCACGGGCCTTGAATGTGATAAATTTGATCCTGCCGCCCTTCAATTTCACTTTGAAAACTATGTCGGAAAAATCGCAAAACAAGCGCAGGCGAAGGGATATAAGTCTTTGAAATTTTCGGAAATTGACAGCTATGAAATGGGTGGTCAAAATTGGACAAAAGGCATAGAGCAGAGTTTTCAGCAAAAATTTGACTATGACATTGTGCCATGGCTTCCGCTTTTAACGGGACGGGTGATTGAAACGCCCGCTCATAGCGGCGCGATTTTGCAAGATTTCAGGCGTCATTTATCTGATCTTATGGTCACGCATTACTTTGGTGAATTTACCAAAATGACCCAAAAATATGGCATGGAATCCTATATTGAACCCTATGGCTGGGGGCCATTTGATGAGCTTGAAGCGGGCGGTAAGGCGGACAGGTTGATGGGTGAATTTTGGGTGCGCGATGAAGACTATCCCGGCCGCGTCAGCGCGGCTATTTCCTCGGCGCATATCTATGGAAAAAATATTATTTCAGCGGAGTCTTTCACGTCAATTAATACGGTTAATTGGAAAGGTCATCCTTATTTTTATAAGCATTACGGGGATAAAATATGGGCGCGCGGTATAAATGAAACCATGTTTCACCGCTATGCGCATCAGCCCAATACCCATGTTAAACCGGGTATGACAATGGATAGTATCGGCTCCCATATCGACCGCACACAAACATGGTGGGATAATGGCGCGCCTATATGGTTTGAATATTTATCTCGCGGGTCTTATCTGCTTCAGCAAGGCGTTCCTGCCTCCGATTTTTTAATTCATTTGGGCGATATGGCCCCCAAAGCGGTTGGCAATAAAAACAACACCAATGTTCCTGATGGATTTAATTATGACTATGTGAATACGGATGTCCTTGTAAACCGTATCCGCGTTGAGGACGGCCTGTTAGTCTTACCGGAAGGCACCCGCTATAAGGCCTTGCATCTTCACCAAACTGAATATCTCACTATGGACACACTTACGCGGGTGCAAGAACTCGTCGATGCTGGAGCGGTTGTGATCGGATTTAAACCGCAAAAGGTGATTGGCTATAGTGAGTGGCCGCAAGCAGATAAATTTGCCGCCATCACAAATAAGCTTTGGGGCGAAACGCTCTCGTCCGCAGCCGCGCCTACAGACGGCAAAGGCCGCGTCATAGCATCTTCCCTTGATGACGCTATAACCGCGCTTGGCTATCAGCCCGCGCTTAAGATAAATAATGCGCCTGTGAAATTATTCGCGCAGCGCCGCATTGGTGAAAATGATTTGTATTTTTTCTATAATGATAAGCCTGAATTTTCCTATTTGGATGTGGATATGAGGAGCGCTGGCGGACAGCCCGAAACCTGGAATATTGATGATGGCAGCATTGAAAAGATCAGTAACTACACACAAGAAAATGGCCGCACGGCAACACGGTTATTATTAGAGCCCTACGGGTCACGCTTTATTTTGATGCGCAGGAATAAAGACACGCCAGAATATAAGGGCACATATTCCAGCCTAGTTAAGAGCCTTTATGACAGTCAAACTCCCTTAAGCTCGGCGAAAAATATTATAGATTTAACAGGCGAGTGGGATGTTGAATTTGATCCCGCATGGGGCGGCCCGGGTCACGTAAAATTTGGAGCCTTAATGGACTGGAAAAATCATCCAGAGGAGGGGATTAAACATTTCTCTGGCACAGCGATCTATAAAAAGACATTTTCTATCACGCAAGACGATCTGGAAAAGGATGGGCCGCTCTATCTTGATTTGGGCGAGGTGCAGCAAATTGCAGAGATTACGCTGAACGGTCAAAAAATGGCGACACTATGGAAGCCGCCCTTTGCCGTTGATATCCGAAGCGCGCTCGTAAAAGGCACAAATAAGCTGGAGATTGACGTCACGAACACATGGGTCAACCGCTTGATAGGTGATGAAGCCCTACCCGATACAAGCGGTTACTCCATGACGGGCGATACTGTGCCTTGGATAAATAATAATGAGCTGCCACCGGAAAGCGAGCGCGTCACATTTACGGGCTTTAATTTTTTTAGAAAAGAAGAATCGCGAGTGCTGCAATCATCAGGATTATTGGGGCCTGTTAGATTAATTCAAACAGAAAAATGAGGCCTTAAGGCGTAACGAGATGAGCGTAATTATTATGACTAATATATATAAAATATTATTGGTAACGTCGCTGCTGGTCTTAAGCGCATGTTCGAATGATAGATCTACAGACCCCATAGGCGCGGCAGACCCCATAGGCGCGGCAGACCCCATAGGCGCGGCAGACCCAATAGACGCAACAGACAAAGAGGGCACAACGCCTTATTTTGCTGAAAATGGATTTGGCGAGGGCGTAGCAGTTGTGCAGCATCCTGCGGGTGAACATATTAATGGGGTGACTTATGTGTCCTATCAAGGGCCGAATGAGGACCCTTATGTGGCCGCCTATAATCACGCAAACCGCTTATGGAGCGGCCCCTTTAAAGCCGGCACAAGCATATTAGGTAAAGACCCCGCAAAGAAAATTGATAGCCATGGTAAGCCGACGATGATTATTGATGATGCGGGTTATATTCACCTGTTTTACGGCGGGCATGGCGGCGATAAATTAATTCATGGGAGTAATCCTTTAGGGGATCGTCACTCGGGCGAAAACCGTCATTCTGTTTCTCAGCGGCCTTACGATATTACAGCGTGGCGCGACCTGAATAATGTCACGCCTTTTGGCACGTATAACCAAGCCGTTAAAATGGATAATGGAGACATCTATCTGTTCTACCGCCACGGTGCGCACCGCAGTGATTGGGTTTATCAAAAATCCGTTGACAATGGGCTATCCTTTGGCGCGCCCGTCTCTATTTTGAAAACCAAACGCCGAGATGACGGGATTGGGGCTGATAGCTGGTATGCGAGTTTTTCCAAGGGGCTGGACGGAAAAATTGTGATGGGATTTGATTATCACGCCTGCTGGGATCGGGGGGCACCGCGAAATGATCGCGGCGGACATTCGACGGAGCGTAAAAACCTCTATTTCGCGCAATTTGATACTAAAAATAACATGTGGACGACTGTGACGGGCGAGCTGTTATCAACACCCCTTACAAAAGAAATAGCCGATCAAAAGGCCTTGGCCGTTGACACGGGTGATAAGTGGACATTTGGCGGTATCACCAAAGTTGATGCGCGCGGTAGGCCCCATATCAATGCTTATATTGGTGAGGATATTGGCTGGCAAATCGGCGGGCCTAAACATGCGAGCTATCACAGATGGAACGGCGAAGATTGGGTTGGAAAGTTTGATAATGGCTTGCCCATTGGACGCGGTGATTATTTAATTGACAGCGGCGGCGGCGGCACTGTTCGCTTTTTGCTAAGCGGGGTTAATCCTGAAACGGAGTTAACCGAGGTTCGCTGGTGGGAGAGCGATAATTCTGGGCTAGATTTTACGCGCGGTGAGCTTTTGCTTGCGTTTGGTGATTACAAAGTTGAACCGGGTCAGCAGGCTCTAACGCGGCCAAAGTCACTGAGCAATCTGGATAGTCCCGGCTCAGCGGCCAGCGCCTTTATTCGAAATGCCCATCCGGATGCCCGTATAATTATTGCCGAAAAACCCGACGGCTCTGAATGGCGCCGTATGTATCTAATTGGTGATAACGGCCCTATTGCGCGGTCTAAGGCCCAGCCCCGGTGATGATAACATAATCCGCATCCTCTTTCTAAACGAGCTCAAGTTCAGCCTGTTTGAGCGCCGCGCTATTGGGGCCGGACATGAGAATAATGCGGCCCGGCTCTGATTGGAGCTCACCCTCTGCGTTTAAAAACCCGAAATCATCTGGCCCGAGCGTAAATGTCACCACACGGGTCTCGCCGGGATCTAATGCAATTTTTTCAAAGGCCCGTAATTGTTTGATAGGCCGAACGCGGCTCGCGATCTCATCTCTTATATAAAGCTGCACAACCTCTTGACCTCTTTTTTGGCCTGTATTTTTTACAGTGACCTTGACGGTTACATCATCAGTGATTGATATTTTATTGGCGCTGAGCCTTGGCGCGCCGATGTCAAAACGGGTGTAACTCAAGCCATGGCCAAAGGGGAATAACGGCGTTGAATCTGACGCGACATAATTCCGGAACCGTCCCGTGGGTTGTTGATAATAATACCCCGGAATTTGTCCAACATTACGGACTAATGTGACGGGGAGTTTGCCGCTGGGGTTAACATCGCCAAAGATAATTTTAGCCATCGCATTACCGCCTTCTTCGCCCGGATAAAAGGCGTCAAGGATTGCGGGGCATTTTGCGGCAAGAAGCTGCGGGGAGAGGGGGCGTCCATGTATCAGAACGGCGATAACAGGCTTGCCAAGCTCCAGCAAAGCCGCTGCAAGTTCATTTTGTTGTCCGAATAAATCTATATCGTCACGATCACCGCGCGAATCGCCTGCGAAATAGGCTTCCCGCGCGGTCGACTCATTGCCGCCGACAGCCAAAATAATCTTATCTGCCTTCGAAGCGGCAGCAACAGCCTCGGCGATAAGGGCGCGGTTGCGCTCCGCAGAGGCAAAGCGGGCTGTATCATCCGCGTCAGTCTCGATTTCATTTGTGCCTTCACCGCCGATAGTGACCTCACAACCAAGCGCGTAGTCAATGCTCACCGCGCTGTCCTTTGCATAATCGCGAAGACCCTCAAGCAAGCTCACGCCCATAAAGGGCTTGGGCGAATATCCGCCCAGATGCACTGAGGCCGCATTGGGGCCAACAACGAGGATACGATCTGATGTGGCCGGATCAAGCGGTAAAAGCTCATCATCATTCTTCAAGAGGATAACAGATTCTTCTGCCATTTTAAGGGCAATCGCGCGGTGGGGCGCGCTGCGTGATAGGCGTTTTGCGTCCTCGGGTTTTGCAAAGGGGAGGTCAAATAAACCGCATTTGAACTTCGCATATAAGATACGCTCTGCTGCACGCCGCACAAAACTCTCGCTAATAGCGCCGTCCCGCACGAGTTGCGGCAGCATCATATAGACGCCATTATTGGCCAATTCGATATCAACACCGGCTTTCAGGGCCATGATCGCGGCCTCGGCTTCGGATGCGGCAACGCCGTGAAGACTATGGATGCGCCTGACATCATCCCAATCGGAGACCACATAGCCGTCAAAGCCCCAATCTTGGCGCAGTGTATCATCAAGAAGCTCGATATCGGCATGAGCGGGCACACCGTCAATTTCCCCGTGAGAAGCCATAAGGCCCAAAGCGCCCGCCTCATTTATGGCCGCTCTGAACGGGGCTAGGGTTACATTTTGCATTTCAACAGGGCCAATATGTGACGGCGCAAAGTTTCGCCCGCCAATGCCCTGGCCGTAACCGGCGAAATGTTTGACGCTGGTGGCTATTTTATCATCGGGCAGGTAATCGGCTTTGGCCCCCTGCATGCCTGTGATAATGGCCTTGGCGGCGCGCGAAATGACATAAGGGTCTTCGCCCCATGTCTCTTCTGCACGGCCCCAGCGCGGGTCTGTGCAAACATCCAAATTCGGCGAAAAACAGGCTTGAGAGCCGCGGGCGCGCGCCTCTGCTGCGGTTGCGCTAAAAACGTCCTCGACCAATTCGGGGTTAAAGGCGCAGGCCATCGCCATAGCTTGAGGGAACTGCGTTGCACCTGTTGCAAGTAACCCGTGCAGACATTCTTCATAAATGAAGGCCGGAATACCAAAGCGGCTGCGGGCAATAACGGCGTCTTGTAGTTTTATCACAGCCCGTGCATTCGCCTCTGGCCCTGCGTCGAGGCTAGCGGAATAGACACCGCCGATTCCATGTTCAAAATAGGGATGGTTCGCCTGAAAGCCATCAGGGTCGGCCATAACGTCTGCAGCGCGGGGGCAATTCAGCTGCGCTGCGGCCTCCTCAAGAGTCATCTGATCTATCAGAGCCTTGGCGCGCTCTGCGGGTGAAAAAGAGGCGTCTTTGAAATCTATTTCTGGCGTTTCATTGCCGGTTTCATTCGCAGAACAAGCGGAACTTGTTAAGCCGATACTGCCCGCACTTGCCGCCGTTATCGTTTTTAAAACATCGCGTCTGTTCATCTTATTTCCCCTCATTTATAGGTCTGGCGGCTTGATTTTCTTTTTGTAAAACCGCAGGAATTTGGCTGCTGAGCGTTAGGTAGAATGCGTCCATGATAAAACCATCCTCGCGCATTGAAAATTCGACTTTGTGCTGTCCAGCGGAGGGAACATCAATCCAAATGCCGCCAATAACGCCGCAGTGATCGTCAATTGTACGCTGCCGATTGTCCCAATACCATTGATGTCTGCCGGGGCAAAATTGCATGCGCGCACCGCTTTCGGGCCACTCACCATTTAGCCCCACATGAACGCTATTATCTTCGTTCCCGCGGCTATGGGTGCGAACCCAAACATAATATCGCCCGGCCATTGGAAACTCTACATCATAAGAGGCTACAGCGACTTTGCCGGATTGATTGGTAAAGTTTTCGCCGCGAATGAGCTTATCATCATGAGTCAGCCGTGTGTCGGGTATGATGGCCGTATAGCCCGTTTTGTTGTCTTTTCCAAAGACTTGCCAATCGGCGGGGCAATTATCAGAGCGGCACCACTTACGTTTATCCGTGTTGCGTTGGGAGACAAAATCTTCCGCTTCTATGCGTATATCATTGCTGGCCGATCGTTTTACAAGAATTGCCCACTGCCCACTGCCCGTTTCAGGCGGCGTGCCAAGACCAACAGAGGAGGGGCCTTGCCGCCGTATGTTTTTCTTTGTTATCGAACTGGCCCCGCCTAGCACAAAAGGCTTAGAGCCTGTTTGTAAAGCGCCGCCCTCTTGCCGGTCATACCAATGAACATCAAACCTGCCTTGCATGCCGGGCAGTCTAAGCTCAACCTCGCCTTCGCCGGGGATGATAAGATATATCTCTCCCGGATTGGCGAAGACATAATCATCAGTGGCGACCGTTGTTAAGTCATGCGCCCGCATTGTCAGCGCATGGTCTCCAATATGGGTTTGAAAGAAGGATAATGCGGCGCGCCCGCCGCGCCATAAGCTCGCTCGCGTACGGTGGTCTTGGCAGTCTAAATCTGAGCAGCCTGTTTTATATCCATAATAAGCTTCAACGCCATTTGCGCCTGCGGTTAATACATTCCACAGCGCATCGCGCAGGAAGTCCTCACTGGGAATCGTGACTTCGCGTTTCGAGGGGAGCAAGGCGTCAGGATAGTCAATATCAACAGTTGCCCCGCCATCAGCGCGGCCCGGTTCATCATAAGCTAAGACCAGATTTTTCCCGGAGCGTGCAACAGTATCGGCCCATTCAGTCACATCAGGACGAAGATCTGAATAGTCATCTTGGCGGCCCTGCAAGCTCAATCCGTTCAGCCGTGTGCTATTGCCTAAAAAGGGGCGATAGCGTTCTTTTTGGTCTGGATAGCTGTGAAGGACAAGCGGATGATTATAGATATTATGCGAGGCAATATAATTAATCATATGACGGATATCGCCGGGGTGCTGAACGTTCTCTTCGCCAATATTCCAGCTTAGGGCGTGCATATGGCCAAAGCGCGCCATCATTTCGCGAATATACAGCTTTCGAATCCGCCCTAAGGCTCCACCGTCCATGAAAAGATTATTCTCGGTTTCCTGTAATTTGAAATGTAAATGAATACCAAGGCTGTCTGCATATGAGAAGGTTTTATGCCATTGCTCTAATTTAGACACGTCAAATCTGTCTTGGATCGTCCCGCTCATCCATTGTTCTTTGGGCTTCATCGCGATATAGCTGTCTTCATCAACGGCCAGAAGATGCGGGAAGACATTGCGGTCATCTCCGCCTGTATTCCATAAAAGCATAGACACGGAATTTGCCCCTGATGCGGCGAGATATTTAAATGTGCCAAGAATGGCCTTGCCCTTATCGCCCTGCCATAGAAAGCCGCGCCCATCCTTGGTATAATCTTTTTTGTGAGCTGCCCAATCTTTACGAAAATTCTTAAAGTTCGGCGTTGCGTCAAATTCAGAAAAAGCGAGCATGTTTTCAGGCGCATCGGGGCCAAATTTAAAAAACAGGCTATTATCACCCGAATAGCGGTAATATTTTTCGCCCGTATAGCTGAGTATGCCTTTTGATTTTATCGGGTCAGAGGACGGCTTGGTAATTGAAAAGCGGCCTGTCAGCCCGTCATTTTCCAAGGGCGAGCCTATCGGGTTTTTAATCGCGATATCAGCGCCTTGTTTGAAGCTTATTTTCCATTCATACTCGCCTAATTCCGAGGGTAAGAAATGTGCGCGCCACTTTTTGCCTGATGTGCAGCCATTATCAGCGGCGCGCCCGCAGGCGGCGAAATAGCCGGGTACAGTCCATTTCTTATCGCCTTTGCTAATAACCCAATCGAGCCGAATATCAGAGAACGGATTGACCTCACCGCGCTCTGCAAGATCAGGGCCGTCGACGCTGAGCGTCACGGTTTCAAACATAGCGCCGGAGCTATCAAGTGACGTCTTAATATCAGCCGCGGTGCAGGCTTGGATATGTAATAAGCTGAGCGCGCTAAATATCACCATCAGCGCATGCCGAGTTTTATATGGGTATGATCGCAGCATATTTATATCCTAAGCGCTTTAATATTCTCTCACTCCAAAGATGCCGAGGCCCGAGACGGGTTTAGGCGCTATCGTTTTGAAACTTTTCTGGGTACTGCGCCATTATCGCCAATAAGGTACATTTTTTTGAGCTCAGTACCGCCTGTTTGGGGCGTGATAATCATTCGGGCATCAGGATGCGCATTTTCAATGAGTGAGCTGATCGCAAAACGGCCTCTCCCATAACGAAAGAGCTGTTTATTATTGTCAAATGTCTTGCCAGAATTTGTGCTATCTCTGCGAATAAGCAAGGCTTCGCCATTTCTATCTTTATAGGTCATATAGAGGCTAACATCGGTCATAGATTTTACATCAATGTCAGCGCGCGCGCCCATCGGACTGACGCTGTGTCCGCCAACCCAAGATGTTCCGTCCCAACGAATATATTTAACCTGTTTAGGGCCGCCCGTAATCCGGCCAATATCTTTACCCGCATTCATTAAGATGTGCGGATTGCCCTGCGGATCAAGCGATGCCGCGCCGTTAAATGTCCAAAGCTCGCCCGTATCGACGACTTTCGCTTTTTCATCCGCGACTTCGCGGGTTAAAGGCATGGGCAAGGCCTCGCCTTCTACATTGCGCCATGTTTTTGTTTTCGTGTTAAAGACCATGTAGTAAAGGTCTTCTCGGTTGGCGGTATGTCCCCGCTCTCTCGCATTGCCGTCCCAACACAGGTGATAATCAAAACTCACGATAATATCGTCGCCTTGCCCCCGTCCAACCCAAGGATACCAGCTATCCACGCCTTGGACATCATCGCGGCGCTTATGTTTCAAAAAGGAAACAGCGGGCCCAAAACTCCGGCCATTATCCGTCGAGATATGATAAACCCAGTCGCTACGGTGGGCGCCGTGCCGATAAAAGAGATAAATATCTCCATTATCCATCTTCACGACCTGATTATAGGTGCCAAATGGCGGGATGGTGTCTAATTCTTCCCATTCTGTGATATCCAGCGGGCGCTTGCTGACAACATGTTTATTTTCGCCGTAATGGTGGTTTCCAAGCGGGTTATCACCATGAACATCCGGAACGCCGCCATGTCCGCCAAAGAAAATATGTATGTAACCCGCATCGTCTATTATCATGCTAGGTTTGCCGTGATTATCAATTTTCCGTTTCCGCGTCGGGTCTTTACCCATCAAACTTACGCCGGCTTTGAAAGGGCCCGTCCATTCCTCTGTTTTATGGTTATAGGCGGCGATATAAGGATCTTCTAAAGGGCCTTGATAGCTCACATAAGTAATGCCTTTGTGGTGCTGTCCAGCAGGGTGTTGAATGACGGCGACAGCATTGCCATAACCATTGTCCGCGAAATGATCGACTTTTTTTGACTTGGATTTTGGCTTAGCATCCGCTGCAATGCAGCTCAGGCATAAGGCACTTATTGTAATAAGGGCGACGGCGGAAATTTTTTTCATATCACATCTTAATTTTCACAGCCAAAGGCCTGTGAAAAGCTCCTTTTCAAATATGTCAGCAAGGCTGTGACAACACCAGAGTCAACAAACTCCAGATAGATATATCCGAAGAATTTCCAAAGGTCGTGATAGCCTTCCCCAATCAAAAAATTGAAGCCATTATGTTTCTCTTGCTTACTGGCTTCGATATGTTAATTACAATAGTGCAAAAATAATCATAATCAAGCATAAATGCGCATATGTATTTTTGGGTGCTATATAATATCCGAGGGGGATTCCAAACATGAAGACGATGAAGCGCGTTATTGTTTCAGTTTTAGGGGCGGTTTTGATGGGGTGCACCTCTCCTGCCCAGCCGGATAAAGTGTCGGTCACGCTTGAAACGTTAGAAAATGAATTTCTAAATCCGCCCCATAGCTCACGCCCCCGCACCTGGTTCCACGCCATGAGCGGAAATATGACAAAGGCAGGACTTACCAAAGATTTGGAGTCCATTAAATCCGTCGGAATTGGCGGGGTTCTCCTATTTAATGTCACGCAAGGTATTCCGATCGGGCCTGTAAAATTTAATTCGCCGGAGCATATTGAGCTGATTGCGCATATGGCCGAGGAGGCGGAGAGATTGGGGTTGAGCTTTGGCGTGCATAATTGCGATGGCTGGACATCATCTGGCGGGCCATGGATTAGCCCTGAAAACTCTATGAAAAAAGTGGTGTGGTCGCAGGCATATGCCCAAGGCGGAATGATTGATATGAGGCTTACTGAACCCGATAAGCTTGAAAATTATTATGAAGATATTGCGGTACTGGCCTATCCGCGCCTCGCGAATGAGACGATAGATAGCGAAAATAAACCCAAAGTGACATCGTCTCAAGCTGATCTCGACATTGATTTAATTACAGATGGCTCGGTTGTTGGGACAACATTTCTTAACGCCTCAAAAGAATCGCCGGCCTATATTAGCTTTGAGTATAAAGAGCCGTTTTCTCTGAAGTCCGTTCGGTTTCGTTATATGAATGCCCGGCTTGCGAATACGCTTTTGCTCTCGTCTGATGACGGCATAAATTTCACCCCTATCCAAAAACTTGCGCAAAGGCGGCCCGCCAAAAATGATTGGGGACATGATGAAGCTTTGGACGCGCCCGTGACGGCGCGCTATTTTCGGCTGCAAACAGAGGTGCCGCTTGATGTCCAAGAGGTAGACTTATCGGCTGTCGCCTCGATCGGGAATTTTTGGGGGCGCACAGGCTCGGCGAAGACAATCTATAGTGACTTACCGCCTATTGGCACAGCGCCCGCAGAGTCGATCATCGACTCGGCCTCCATTATTAATTTATCTGACAAGATCGACGCAGAGGGGCGGTTAATCGCTGAATTACCGCAGGGCGAGTGGACGATTATGCGCTTTGGCCAAACATCCACAGGGGCAAAAAACCTGCCTGCATCGAAAGAGGGAATTGGATTAGAAGTCGATAAATTTAGCCAATCTGCTGTGAAAATTCATTATGACGCGCATATGACGAAAGTTGTTAATGCCGTCAAAGAGGCGGCGCCTAACGCGCATCAATATACGATAATTGATAGCTATGAGGTCGGCGCGCAAAATTGGACAGCAGGTTATGATGCGGCGTTTAAAGCGAAAACAGGCTATGATTTAATTCCCTTTCTTCCTCTTTACGCGGGACGATTTGTTGATAGCGAAGAGGTGTCCGAGCGCGTGACATGGGATATGAGAGCCGTATCAAACGCGCTTATGACAGATAATTATTTTGGCTATTTTACCGAGCTTGCAAATGCCGATGGGCTTGATGTTTACATCGAATCTTATGGCGATGGCCCGTTTAACGAGATTGATGCCGGCAGCAAGGCGGATGTTCCCATGGGAGAGTTTTGGGTTAGCCGTTTTGGAAATCGGGTCAATGTCGCTGTTTCTTCCGCTGCGCTTTACGGTAAGCCTATTGCTTCGGCCGAGGCCTTTACGGATATTTGGGATATAAATTGGAAAATGCATCCGGCCTATGTGAAGACGATGGGGGATACGAATTGGGCTTTGGGCGTGAATGAATTTATGTTTCACCGCTTTGCTCATCAAGCCAATACCCATGTAAAACCCGGCATGACCATGAACCGGTGGGGCAGCCATTTTGACCGCACGCAGACGTGGTGGGATACGGCAGGCAAAGAATGGTTTGAATATCTTAGCCGGGGTCAACATCTCTTGCGCCAGGGTATTCCGGTCAATGATGCGCTTTTATTCATTGGCGATGGGACGCCTAATATATGTCCAGATAAGGAAAAGACAGATGTTGCCCCGACAGCTATTAATTTTATTTGCTTAAATGCGGATGTTTTACAAAATCGGCTGACGGCGGATGCGGGGGTTTTTAAACTCCCTGAAGGCGGGGCACACCGTTTTATAATTCTGCAAAATAGTGACACCATGACCCGCGGTTCATTGGATGCGCTTGACCGGCTCACCGGCGCGCAAGGCGGCTATATATTGGGCGATCCGCCAAAGCAGTTGGCGGGATATAATCAAACAAATGACGCACATCAGCTTTTTAAAGCTAAAGTTACTGAAATTTGGTCGCGCGAAAATGTCATCACCGCTGAAGCTATTGAGACGCTCGGCTGGGAGGTTTTTTTAAGCCAAATAAACTACCGCCCTGACGTCGTCATACGCGGAAATCCAGAGGCCTTATTCGCCCATCGCAAGCTGGGTGATAAAGATATTTATTTTCTCTTTAATGACAAGACAGAGCCGCAAGACATTACAGCAGAGTTTAGGGTTCAAGGCAAAGCCGTCTCTCTTTGGGATCCGATGACAGGCCAGATTGAAGCTGTGAAAACTTATCTTGGTCAAGCTGACCACACAGTTGTGAGCTTTGATTTAAAGGCGCAAGAGTCAGTCTTTGTGGTTTTTGACGGGGCTAATCCCTTGTCTTCATCTGCCTTGGAAAAGCCGCTTGAAGCTGTGTCTCAAATCCCCGTTATTCAGCCCTGGAGCGTTAAATTTGACGCTGAATATGGCAGTGATAAAACGATTGCATTAACAGAGCTAACAGATTTGAAAGGCCATAGCGATGCTGATGTGCGGCATTACTCCGGCCCTATGATCTATGAAACGCAAGTGGATATACCGGCCAGTTTCGCGGCGTCTGCTGAGCGCTTTATGCTTGATCTTGGGGATGTTCAAATCTCGGCGACAGTTAAAATAAACGGCGCGGATGTTGGGACGAGTTGGTTGCCCCCGCATAAAATTGATATCACAGAGGCGTTGAAGGCTGGCGAAAATAGGATCTCAATTTCAGTTGTAAATTTATGGGTAAACCGATTAATTGGTGATGCGGCTCTGCCTGATCTCGATGGATATGACTCAGCCGTCTGGTCGCCGCCAAGGCGGTTCTCAACGCCCTTAATGCCGGACTGGTATAGCCAGAATGAGCGGCCCAATTTGGGCGAGCGGGTGACGTTTACCACGGCCGATTTTTACAAAGCCAATGATGATTTAATTCCGTCGGGGTTGATTGGGCCTGTTTCAATTTCTAAGTTCTCAGAGTGAGATTGCGCTATTGATTTAAGCTGAATTTTATTTCGTGCGTCAAACATAAATATTAATGCGGGAGCCTTCATGAAACCCTATCTTTTGCCGGCCATAATCTTGATGATAATGAGTATAACGTCTTGCAATAAGAGGCAAAGTTTGAGTGCATCTCAGGCTCAAACCAGCGATAAGGCGGCGCTCGTTCGCCCCAATATTTTTCTGATTACGATGGAAGATTTATCGCCAAAATTTGGATCATTTGGCGATCCCTTAGGGCATACGCCGAATATTGATGCCTTAGCCGGCCGCGGAATAAAATTTACGAATGTGTTCACAACAGCCGGTGTTTGCGCGCCATCGCGCAGCGCCTTAATTACAGGCGTGCATCAACAGACCATGGGCACGATGCATATGCGAACAGGTAGTTTCGGCGCGGACATGGCTTACGGCGCGCCTTATTCTGCCGTTCCCCCCGCGCATATTAAAGCCTTTCCAGAGCTGCTGCGGGCTCACGGATATTATACGCTCAATAATGTTAAAACTGACTACCAATTTGGAAACCCGTTTACGGTCTGGGATGAAAGCAGTAAGACGGCGGATTGGAAAACCGTCCCCGCCGATAAGCCGCTTTTTGCGATGTTAAACTTCATTCAGACCCATGAAAGTTTTGCCTTTCCAACAGATACCGCCGTCGAGGGGAACCGCTACGCCAAGCATTTTGTTCCCCGTAATAAAAAGTTTGATGCGGGGAAAACAGTCTTTACGAATCCCGCTGATGTGACTGTCCCGCCTTATTATCCGGATACGCCGCAACTGCGTGAAAATATAGCCCGATATTATGATAATTTAGCGCGAGCCGATGAAATGATTGGCGCTTTAATTGCGGATATTGAAGGCTCTGAACGGGGTCAAAACGCCGTAATAATATTGACAACAGATCATGGTGATGGCTTGGCGCGCGCAAAACGAACAGTTTATGATAGCGGTTTGAAAGTGCCGGCGATTATTGCCTATTCTGATAATCGCGGCGCGGGCAGCGTGCGAGATGATCTCGTTAGTTTTGTGGATATGGCCCCGACGCTGTTAAATTTCGCAGGCGCGCCCATTCCCGATTATATTCAAGGCCGCATATTTGAAGGCCCTAATAAAGCGGCGGGTCGAGATTATATCTATGCTGCCGCAGACCGTCTGGATGAACGCGAGCAAAGAATAAAGGCAATTCGGAGTGATGATTTCAAATATATCAGAAATTATACCCCTGATAAGCCGCGGCTGCCGTCTATCACTTATCAAAATAATAGCCCTGTGATGAAGCAGATGCGGGCGATGCTTGCCGACGGTAGCTTGGCGTCAGAATCGGCACAATATTTTCAAACGCCAAGCCCTGAAGCTGAGCTTTATCAGATAAACTCTGATCCGCATGAAATGGAAAATCTTGCGAATGTACCGGGGTTTCAAAAAACAGTGGAAACTCTGTCTGCGGCGATGGATGATTGGATCGCTGTCACGGGCGACATGTCAGACTTACCCGAGCTTGAGATGGTTGCGCAAATGTGGCCCGGCGGCATACAACCCCTTACACTCGCGCCAACGGCCTGCGCGGTAAACGGGAAAGCGAGTTGGGCGTCTATGACAGAGGGGGCGTCCATTGGTTATGCGGCCTCTACGGATGCGGCAAGATGGTCACTTTATACTGGCCCTTATTCTGCGGGCGTCACTTATGCAAAAGCCGTCAGATATGGCTATGCTGAAAGCGAGGTTGCCGTGGCAAATTTGGCCGAATTGGAACCCTGTCCATAATATAATCTCTCTGCACGCGGCCTGCTGTCATGCGGTTTCATTATGTTTCAGGCCTTAAATTTAGGCCTTATGTTTCAGGCCTTATTTTTCAGGCTTTGGGAGCCGCAGCTTTAGGGTTATAAAATATAAAACGAGCAAAAATAATCATTAAAATGCAGTATTGCTCATGCGTTAATCACCCGCTATAGTGCCGAAAAATTCAGCAGGGGATGTTATGCATAAGCGATCAAAAAGGCTCACGGTTAAATATTCATTCGCAATGGTAATCGGGGCCTTGGCATTTTCAGCCTGCGCCACTGTTGACACCGCGAATGATATTGCCGGCGCGGCAAAAGTAGATCTTAGAGTCGCCGTGACATCCGCACCGGATCACGTCTACGAATCTCGCTCGTCCATTCAAGTTCCTGATAGCCATGAAATAGGCGATCACATGTTTCCTTATGAAGGTATTGGCTGGGAAAATGAGATTATCGGATATCGGTTATATCTTGATGAACGTGCCGTTACCGATATTTTCGGAAAAAGATTGCCGGGCCTGATTTTGGATAAGGTTGATTATAGATCTAAATATCACGACCTCGCAGAGTGGGGGCTAGATGTTCAGCATGTTGGGCCGAGCATGGGCGTCGGGGGGCTTGGATTATATCGCGGTGATAGTCTCCAGCGATTTGGTAAAGTTGGGCAGCTATCTGCCGAGATTTTAAAAGAAACTGGCGATGACGTGTCCTTTAAAATTACCCATCGTGATGTTCCGCTGGCTCACAATAAAACGGGACAGGTTGAGGCCACATATTCACTCAAGGCGGGCAGTCCTTTAACATGGGTTACGGTTAAATCGACACTCCCCCGCGCCGTGCTCGCTTCGGGCCTTGTGAATAGCTCCCAGAGTAAAAGAATCCGAAATAGCAATCAAGTTAGCAAAGGTGAGTGGCGCTATATTGCAACATGGGGCGATAGTTTAAGCGATGTGAAAGATGGGTTAGGGACGGTTCTTTTCTACCGCGATGGTGATGCGCGGTTAATGCCGGCCGCTAATGAAACATACCCCATCCGGTTTAACACGCCCAATCCCAGCTATGCGTTTGCAGGCGTTTGGGAGCAGGGGCCTATGGGAATAACCGATGAAGCTAGTTTTATCGCTTGGGTTGATAGCCAGCAAGAAAAACTCAACAAATGAGCGGCCTTACGCGGCGCTGCTTTTCCGCCTCGGCAGGCGCAGCTATTGGTCTGGGTTTGACCGGATGTTCGGGGAGAATACTGTCTGGCACGCGGCTAAAGTTAGCACATACGCTGAATAGTGACCATCCTGTGCATATAGCTATGGTTTTTATGGGCGAGCGTCTTAGCGAGCTATCCAGCGGCTCCATGGGGGTTGATATTTACCCCAATGGGCAGTTGGGCAGTGAGCGTCAACTTATAGAGCTGCTACAAATTGGGGCCTTGGCGATGACTAAGGTATCGACGATTTCAATGGAGGGGTTTTCTCCCGTAATGAAGCTGTTTTCAGTTCCCTATCTTTTTCAAGATAGTGAGCATTATTGGCGCGTCTTAAATAGTGAGCTTGGTCAATCACTCCTTGATTCATTAAAGACTGTCAGGCTGCAAGGGCTTGGCTATTATAATGCGGGCAGCCGAAGCTTTTATATGACGCAGGCGCCTGTTCATTCGCCGGCAGACCTCATATCCAAAAAAGTCCGTGTCTTGCCAAGCCGAACATCTATTGAGATGGTTGAAGCTTTGGGCGGCGCCGCGACCCCGATTTCTTGGGGAGAGCTTTATACGGCTCTACAACAAGGCGTTGTTGACGGCGCAGAGAATAATCCCCCGTCTTATTATCTGTCCAAACATTATGAAGCGGCAAAATATTTAACGCTTGATGAGCATACATCTGTACCCGACCTTGTGATTATGTCTCGCCGTGTTTTCGATGGATTATCGGATCAACAGCGTCAATGGGTGAAGACAGCCATGGACGCATCCGTGATCCATCAACGCAAGCTCTGGGCCGTAGCTGAAGAGCAGGCCCTAAGCGCGGTCACCAAAGCGGGCGTCGAGGTCATTTATCCTGATAAGCAACCCTTCCGCGATGCTGTGGCGCCGATGAAGGCCGCTTTGGCAAAAACTGAACTCGGCCCGCTTATTCGCAGCGTCGAAGCGATGGAGGCAAAATCATGAGAGCTGTAATTAATCCGCTGGACGTCTTTCTGCGTTGGGCCCTTGTGGTCTTGGCGATATTCATGGTCGCCACCGTAACATGGCAAGTTGTCTCGCGATATGCCCTGCGCGCGCCAAGCTCTTTGACGGAAGAGATTGCCCGCTTTCAACTTATATGGCTCGGTCTTTTGGGATCTGTTTACACATTTCGAAACCGGATGCATGTCGGGATTGATTTATTTGTGTCGCCTTTAACGGGCAAAAAGCGATTGGCGGCTGAATTAATCGCCCTTAGCTCAGTCCTTATATTTGCGGCGCTTATTTTGATCTATGGCGGGGGGCGCTTAGTGCAGTTGACGCATGAGCTTAATCAGACGTCAGGCGCGCTTGGTATTCGCATGTCATATGTCTATTCGGTTATACCCATTAGCGGTATTTTGATGTGTATATATGCCGTCCATTACATTGGAGACGTGGTTTTCAAAGGCAAAATCCATGAGCCAAGCGAAGTGAATGCCGCAGATGTTGCGAGCCAATTAAGCGACGGGGTATAATAATGTTTATATCCGTTATCGTTCTTCTTGGTATTTTCTTTATCCTTGTGATGATGGGCGTATCAATCGCTATTAGTATTGCGCTGGCCTCTGTATCGACCCTCATGCTGACTATGTCTTTTGATCCCGCCATGACGGCGATGGCGCAAAGATTGGCCGGAGGACTAGATAGTTTCACACTCCTCGCGATTCCGTTTTTTGTAATCTCGGGTTATCTGATGGGGCGCGGCGGGATCGCAAAACGTTTGATTGAGGCGGCAAAAGCGCTTGTTGGAACACTGCCAGGCGGGCTGGCGCTGGTGAATACATTATCCTGCATGTTATTTGGGTCGATCTCCGGTTCGGCGGTCGCGGCAACATCGGCGATTGGAACCTTCATGATTCCGACGATGGAAAAAGAAGGCTATGACCGTAATTTCAGTACGGCGGTCACTGTAACAGGCTCTATCCTCGGCCTTTTAATACCGCCCAGTAATGTGCTTATCGTTTACGCTGTGGCTGCGGGCAGCGTCTCGATTGCGGCTCTTTTCATGGCTGGATATGTTCCCGGCATATTAGCGGGCTTAGCGCTTATGATTGTGGCGGCGGGTTACGCAAAAAAAGAGGGCTATCCGCGCTCTGCCCGTATACCTTTGCGGGCTGCGGCTAAAAAGCTGTTTCAAGCGGGGCCAAGCATTTTAATGATTTTCATTGTCGTTGGCGGTATTATTGCCGGTATTTTTACCGCGACTGAGGCGAGCGCGATTGCCGTAATTTATGCGCTAGTGCTTTCGCTGATTTACAAAGAAATCAATGTCAAAGACTTGCCGGAAATCTTGCTTAAATCAATCGAGACAACCGCTATGGTTTTACTTTTGATCGGCGTTTCTACGGGCATGGCATGGGTTCTTGCCTATGAGAATATACCGCAAGCTATCAGCGATGGTCTTTTGATGATAAGTGACAATCCCATCATTATCTTACTCTTGATTAACATTATTCTTTTAATTGTGGGGGCCTTTCTAGACATAACGCCTGCTATCTTGATTTTCACGCCAATATTTCTGCCTGTGGTGATGGAGCTTGGTATGTCGCCTCTACATTTTGGCATTATGCTGGTGCTTAACTTGTCTATCGGCTTGTGTACGCCGCCTGTTGGCAGTGTTTTATTTGTCGGCTGCGCTGTTGCAGGGACGAGTATTCAAAAACTTATCAAACCTTTGATAATGTTATATGCGGCTTTGATTGCCGCGCTTTTACTCGTTACCTACGTCCCGTTCCTTAGCGAAGGCTTACCGCGTGCGGTGGGCCTCATTTAATAGAGTTTAATTATGACGACTAATATTTCTTTTAATCTATCTGGTAAAACGGCCATCGTTACCGGCGCGAGTCGCGGCATTGGTCAAGCGATTGCCTTAGGCTTAGCTCAAGCCGGCGCGAGCATTATTGCTGTCGCATCGCGCGCGGAAAATGCCGCAGAAACCGTCACGCAGATTGAGGCCATGGGCGGCAAAGCGGCTGCATTGGGATGTGACCAATCCTCGCCCAGCGCAATTAAACAGGCCGCAGAGCGCGCGTATGACCTGACAGGCTCGGTCGATATTCTCGTGAATAATGCCGGCACAATTCGCCGAAGCCCAGCCCGTGATTATTCAGATGAAGATTGGTCAGCCGTTCTTGATACGAACCTAACGGGGGTCTTTCAATTTTGCCGGGCCGTTGGGGGTAAAATGATAGATCAGAGTCATGGCAAGATAATAAACATCGCCTCGCTGCTGAGCTTTCAGGGCGGCATTACGGTTCCCGCTTATGCCGCTAGTAAAGGCGGTGTTTCGCAATTAACCAAAGCGCTTGCGAATGAATGGGCCAGCCTTGGCGTTCAGGTCAATGCGATTGCGCCGGGCTATATCGCGACAGATAACACATCCGCGCTTCGGGCGAATCCAGAGCGCAATACAGCTATTTTAGCGCGGATACCCGCCGGGCGCTGGGGCGAGGCCTCAGATATTGCCGGCGCGGCCGTGTTCTTTGCATCTCCTGCGTCTAATTATGTAAATGGTCATATTCTAACGGTTGATGGCGGGTGGATGGCCCGTTAGAAGGCGTGAAAGCGCGGTGGGCGGCCAACATCCATTCATGGATGCCCGCTTGCGTATAAAGATAAATAATAATGAGATGAACTCAGGAGAATAACATGAAAATAGCCCTCATAATGGAAAATAGTCAGGCCGCAAAAAGCCAGATTGTCCACAATGCTCTGACATCAGTTGCCGAGCCTGCCGGCCATATCGTTCACCATTACGGTATGTATGCGGCTGATGATGATGCGCAGCTTACATATGTAATGAATGGAATATTGGCCGGACTATTGATAAATTCTGGCGCGGCGGATTTTATCGTCTCAGGTTGCGGCACAGGTATGGGCGCTATGCTTGCACTTAATGCCATGCCGAATGTTGTTTGCGGACTTGTCATTGATCCGACAGATGCGTTTTTGTTCGGGCAAATCAATGACGGTAATGCGATTTCAATGCCATATGCCAAAGGCTTTGGCTGGGCGGCAGAGCTTAATTTGCAGGATTGTTATCGTAAACTTTTCGAAGTTGAGCGCGGCGTTGGATATCCTAAGGAACGGGCAGAGATCATGGCAAAGAACCGTAATATCTTTAGCGGTGTCAAAGCGGCCGCGACCCAAGATATGCTAACAGTTATGAAATCAATTGACCAAGACTTGCTAAAATCTGCCATTGCGGGTGAAAAATTCCAAGATCTTTTCTTCGCCAATGCGGCAGATGACACGCTTATTGCTTACGTTAAAGAGCTTTTAGCGGCGTAATTTATTTTAAGCGCCAACTATATTGATTGAGATTAAAAATAAGCCCGCTCAGTAAATGAGGGGGCTTTAATTTTATTCATCTGTCATGAAACAAGTATTTAGCTTGTTACATCAAAAATATAGTCGGCAAAATATAGCCGGCAAAATATAGAGGGCGCAGCTATTCTCCGGCTGTAATCATTTCAGAGGCCATAAGTAAGAAGCCGCCAACACCATATAGTTGTGAGCTGTCTTTAACTGTTAGCTGCGGGTCTTTGCCGATTTGCTGAACCCAACCAACCATTCCGTTAGGCTGAACCGCATCTTTCATCGCGGCCCAGGCTTTGTCTCTGGCGGTCACATATTTATCGTCTTTTAAAAGGCCTTGGTTCAGTCCCCACGCTAAACCAAACCCAAAGAAAGCTGTTCCGCTTGTCTCTGGATTTTTGAATAAGGCGGCGTCATCCAAAGATGTCGGCCAATACCCATCGTCACGTTGCCGGCTTATAAGGGCATCGCTCATTTCGACAAACAAAGCTTCATAGCGGGGGCGGGCTTCATGACCTTCGGGCAGGGCTTCAATAAAGCGGGCAAGCCCAGCATAGACCCAGCCATTCCCGCGGCTCCAAAATACGCCGCCGCCATTTTTTGTTTTGCGGGTAAAATAACGGCTGTCGCGGAAAAAGAGATTGGTTTTTGGGTCATAAAGATAATCTATTGTCGCATCCGTTTCCTCAACGGCATATTGACGATATTTGTCATCGCCCGTGACATTACTAACGGCGGCCCAAGATGGCGGTGCCATAAAGATAGCATCGGCCCAACACCAGCGGGTCTGGCAGGTGCCTTCTGCGCCTTTTTCACCGGGTTTAGGCTCAACAAATTCTAAGCTTACGGTTGACCGGTCTTCGAGAATTTCATCCATTTTCTCACGCGTAGGACGTAGCAGATTTAGGTCGGCCCCACGTTCAATGGCCCCGGCATATATTGTCCCCATGATTTGATCGTCCCCATGCCAATAGCGTTCTCCAAGTTCGAAGCCATTTTCAAAAGACTCATTGAGTAAGAGGTTCAGATAGTCTTGATTATTCGTCTTTTTAGCAAAACGCTCAAGCCCGATATAAAAGGCCCCTTTGACCCAACCCCGATTATAAGAGCTTTGCGGGATTCTATTTGGGAGATAGGATAAGTCATTAATTGTGCCTAATTGCCATTGCGCCGCCGCATTGCCGTAGCTTGCGGCATCGGTCATTGTGGGCAGAGTTTGTTCTGCGCCTTGCACAGCTGTATCTTGCCCGCAGCCTGCCGCGCTAAGGCATAGGACAGACGATAAAACGAGTGTCTTAAGTATTTTTGACATTGGATACTCCTTAATTATTAGAGATGTGATGAACACGAAGCGTTGAGGCCGGGGGAATATCCGCTCTGCCTTTATCACGATTAGGCTGAAGAGCTTCCCAGCTGAGATAATAGTCTGATGACGCTTTGGATTGATCGATCATCAAAGGGATAACGCGCTGCGGGATATCATTGTCCAGATCATATTTTGTGATCGCGGATGGCAAGGCTTCGTCGACAGTTTTTGACGATATAACCGTTAAGTCATCAGGGTTTAAAATCCACTCCCACAGCACTCCGCGTAGCGACGCTGTGACGACAATATTTCCATCCGCATTTACACGCGCGGGGTCATTCGTGAGGAGCGGCAGGTCAAGCGCGCCGCTTTTATCCAAATCAACACGTAAGTCCGTCCAATTTGAGACAGGTTTGATTGTCCAGCCTGCTTTACCGCGCCGGGCAATAAAGACTTGGCTGCGATTGGCGTCATCATATTTTTGATACGTGACTAAAACGCGGTTCTGGCTATCAAAACCGATGGGGTGCCGCCCGTTGAGTAAGCCGCCATGCTCAGGAATAGGGTCTATAACCTCTCCTGTTGCCAGTTTAATGGGAAGCTCAATGGGGGTGCCATCATAAGTTTCCCAATTCACGAGATCGCGGCTGCGTGCATAGGATAAATCATGGTTGGAGGAGGCAATTGGTGTTTCACGCCATGTAAAGGTCATATGGGCAAAGCCGTCCGGCCCTATAACGGGGCCAAACGGGTAGACGCCGCGAATATTTTCCCCGTCCAGCAGAACAGTTTTATGTAAATGTGACCAGCTTTGCTCGGCATGATCCCAGCGGCTATAAAACCAGCGTCCATTCCCGCTCGATCCATCCCGATATTTAAAGTGTAATGCGCCATCAGGCCCTTTAAAAAACTCAGGATATGTCATGCGCTGCTCAACGGATCTATCCACCATCACATTGACTTGTTCCAAGCTGCGGGGATCATAGGGTGAGCTTGACCGAAAATAGACGAGCTTATTCGTGTGCAAATTGCCTATAAGGTGCAATATGCCTTTTTTATCAAACGCCACCTCGACGCGGTTATGGGCGTCCCACCCGAGCCAGCTAGGGACTTTGTGATAATTCCAAGGCCCGCCGTTTACACCGCGCATGTGACGCAAAGCGACGCTCATTTGTCTGGCGGCATCGTAATAGGCGATCATTTGATAGCCGTCTTGCTCGACGAAATCAAAAAACACGCGCTGCCCTGCCCAGACGTGATCTATGGCTTCTACGGTGGCCGCGGCCTCGCCCCGCGCGGGCTGAGACTTTTTGTTCTGGGCCGAATCTGTTTCAGAATTAATCGTGTCAGAGGCCGGCAAACAAGCGGCCAACCCTAAAGCGAGTCCTGCTGATGTAAAATATTTAATTATTTTACCCATTAGGTTAGTTCTCTAATTGTTTATCAAACATAGCCTCAAATTCTTTGGCGATGTCCGGATAATCAGCAGCCAGATTCTTGGTTTCAGACTTATCTGTTATGATATTATAAAGCTCTATATCGGCATCCTCGCGCAGGCGGACGACTTTCCAATCTCCGCGTCTGGCGGCTTGCTTTACGGTTCCGACGACCCCTGAATTTGGATCGCCTAATTGCTGGGCGAACTCCCAGTAAAGTACGCGCTCAGCCATTTCAGCATCGGGATTCATAAGGATAGGCAGAACCGAGGCGCCGTTTGGCTCCAATCCTGTCATGGCCGTTTGGGGCGCATCCACCACATCAGCCAATGTTGGGAGAATATCGGCAAAGGCAATCGGTGTGTCATTCACGCGCGCGCTTGTAATTTTCGCCGGCCAATGCGCAATCATTGGAACATGAATACCGCCGTCATAAAGATCGCGCTTACCGCCTCGGTAAGGCCCAGAGGCCCTTATGGCGATCGGGTCTGCGCCGCCTTCTTCATGCGGGCCATTATCTGATGTGAAAAAGACTAAGGTGTTATCAGCAAGTCCCTGCGCCTCCAAAGCGCTCATGACCTCGCCGACATAGGCATCAAGGGCTGCGACCATTCCGGCTTGCGTTGCGCCGGGTTCAGCCACGGGTTTAGGGTAGTAATCCGCAAATTGCGGCTTGTTGTCGGGATCGGATAGCCCTGTGTAGTTTTTTTCCTCAAACTTGCCAGAATAGGGCGCAATAAACTCTTGGGGCGCGGCGAGTTCGGCGTGGGGAGAGGTGTAAGACAGGAAAAGGAAAAATGGATTATCAGCGTCTTGTTCTTTAATATATCCGACGGCGGCATCGGTAAATAGCTTCTGGGCATAAGCCCCCTCGGCTCCGGCAACATTTGCGGATTCAAAGACCATTTTATTATCTTGAAAGAGCATGATGGGATATTGGCGATGGGCCGTAATATTATGCAAAAGACCGTACCATGTCTGAAATCCCATTGCCATTGGATCCGTCTTGCCAAATGTCGTTCCAATCCCAAATTTTCCGAATAAGGCCGTCTTATATCCAACATTACTCATCATATGAGCGAGTGTTTTGTCTTCAGGACGCAGGACAATTGTATTCGCATTAGAATGAAGCTTCCCTGTATCCTTGCCTGTCATTAATGAAATGCGAGAGGGGGAGCAGACGGTACTTCCAGCATAAGCTTGCGTGAATAAGATTCCGTTATTGGCAAGCTTATCAATATGAGGCGTTTTTATGATTGGGTGGCCTGTGACGCCTAATTGGCCATATCCCATATCATCAACGAGGATAAAAATCACATTTGGAGCCTCGGCAGGCGCCTGCGCCGTGACATCAGCCGTTACGGCGGAAGATGACGCGCGGCTCTGCACATCTGCGGAGCAGGCAGCGAGCGCAAAAAGCGGTAAGGCTAAGGCGGCGCTTGCGGCATATTTATGTGTGAAATATTTACGTGTGGTGTTTTTAAAAATCATCGGATGTCCTACTCAATCAAGTTTTACGCCGTGTTGTCCGTCTCGTCCTTATGCAGAAAGACCAAGAGGGTTGCGGCGATGAAGTAAATGACGGTTGGCCAGATAATGGCAGACTTAAAGCCAGCCGAATCGGCGTTTCCTGCGGCTTTAAATCCAAGGTAAAAACAAACCACTAAGGCAAGCGCTGCGGCCAGAAGCAATAAGGTTTCTATCAGCGGGCGTTTGCGCCCTATATCAGATTTAAGGGAGCGCAAGGCTTTGGCTTCCGCTGCCTTGCGGTCGGTCTCAATACGTTCCATCTGATCTAGCTTTTGCGTATCGGCGGATTTTGCGCCCATGATGGATGATAATATCGGGTAGAGGATTAAGGCGGCTATCCATGTTGGGATAAAGAGAAAGAAGATGTGAATGCCAAATACACTCCCGAGAAGATAGGCAAAAAGCGCGCTGCTCGCCCATGTGATAGCGGCCGGCATGTTAAGCTTATCGCCTTTTCCGACCCGCCAGTAGCGCGTTAGGCCTATAGATTTAAACAGGAAATGTTCAGCGAAAATAATAGCGCCTATAGGGGCCATAATGACAGCCATAACGCCAAGAAAGCCTAAAAGCTGTGAGAAGACAAAGGGTGAGCAGGCAATAATCGCCGTGATAATGCCAACAACCAAGGTGACGCGCTCTCTCGACCATTTAGGATTGAGCGATTGGAAGGCTAAACCTGCGCGGTAAATTGTGGGGTTCGACGTTGTCCAGCCCGCAATAACGACAGCGAGGATACCAACAGCGCCTAAGGCTTGATAGGCGACGCCGCCCGCATCAAGCTCTGTGAGGGGCGTCTTCATGATATAGGCTGCGCCTGCGCCCATAATGCCGGCGGCCACCCACGCGGCAAAGTGACCAATGAACATACCCAGTGAAGAATACCAGCCGTAAGCTTTATTGCGAGCAAAGCGCAAAATTGTCATATCGCCAAGGCCGCCATGAAAAGCGAGGTTTGCGCCCCACGTAAAGGCAATCACATGCCATAATGTGATATCTGTGCCGCGGTCGACAAAAACACTGGCCCCTAATAAGGTCATGAGGTCAGATGACGACCCGACATGGCTTAGCTCCGGCGTTGCGGAGATAAGTGCCGGAAGCGTGGCTAGCGCGCCGACAAAAAACATCGCTATCATCCACGGCGCGGCGACTTCGGCAAATTTTGCGACGAACTTAAAACCTTTAACGGCCGCAAAGGCGACAACGGCGCCGACACCAAGTGCGATTAATATGAACCTTAAATCCGTTGGAAATAGGCCTGTCTGCGGGGCTAATCCGAATAATATCCGAATGGCACTGGCCGATACAGTTATCATAGCGCCGGCTAAGATGCAGAATAAGACGCCATTGACGACGCTATATATTTTTATGAAATATGGTCCGGCGATTTTCTCTAGGTAAGCATAAAGTGTGAGCCGCGTATCTGTTGCGATGGGGGCGCAAATTAAAGCCCATGTTAGAACCGCCAAAAGATTACCAAATATAAGGCCGATGATAACGTCTAAGGCCCCGAGGCCAAAAGATACGAAGAGGGCCCCAATAACAAATTCGGTCCCTGCGACATGTTCCCCCGCATAAGACGCGGCAAAATACCGGCCTGATTGCAATGACTCCGGTGCTACCGGTGTTCTATCAAATTCGCTCACAATGTCCCCTCACTAGCCTATTTTGGCTTATTATTTGAGAGCATAATATCTCATATGAGTAAATATGCAATAAAATGATTTAAAATGATTGAAATGAGGTCTGATGACGTAATTTATAGGGGCATTTAGACGGTCTTAGCCTAGCTATGATGGAACATCAGCGGCAGTAAATATGGAAATTGGGTGGAAGGGTCAATATCCACCTTCATGATCGGAGCCATATATTCTGCCCAGCGTTTATTCACCTCATTTTTGGCGAGAAATCTTTGAGTCGCGCCAAGGTCATCCGTTTCAAAATACCCAAATAAGTCGAGTCCATGTTTGAAAATATTATAGTTTTTGATGCCCGAATCTTTAAGCGCTTGCGTCATTTCAGGCCAAATTTCGTTATGACGCTTTAAATATTCATCTTCATATCCGGGCCGTATTCCTAATATCCATGCATATGAGGCCATATCTCTCTCCGTATCACTATAAGTGTTATGACGAATTAAATCGTCATATTCGCGCAGTTATCTATGGTTTGATTTGTTTATTTGTAAAGACGCAGACGACATGGATTTAATTTAGATGCCATATAAGGGCGTTATTTATAATGTATAATATACGAAAACTGTGGCGTTTATGTATCATTTTTGACTTTTTTGCGCTTAATCTCAAAAATGGCTTTACTGTAATTATTGAATATGAGTATAGAAGTGATCGTAAATAATCATAATAATGCAAAAATATGCAGGGAATTAAGCAAAAACGCACAAAACCTATAATAACGATGTCATTTCGAGGCGGTACTTAACCAAATTTTTCGCCTCAGGCGGCGCGTTTATATAAAAAATACAGGGTCTAAAGTGTAATATAATAATAAGGGGAAGCTTTAATGAAGCTAACATTATCTAGAACTATCAAAACCACTCTATTGGCTTCCGCTGCGGGCGCGGCCATGAGTTTGGCGTCCGCCACAGCCGCATATGCACAAACATCTGAGGCCGAGACAGACGAAATTATCACAACCGGTATTAAGGCGACTACCGCATCGGCTATTGCGAATAAGCGCGCTGCTGACAAAATCCTTGACGGTATTTCCGCTGATGATCTGGGTAACTTTCCAGATTTGAACTTAGGCGAAGCCTTGCAGCGTATCACAGGGGTTCAAATCGACCGGTCAGGCGATCGGCGTGATGCGACCATTAGTGTTCGCGGCTTGCCCGGGGCTTTTACACAAACAACTGTTATGGGGCAAAATATTGCAAGTCCGCGCGGCTTTGTTAGCCCTAACCGTTCAGGTAATCCCTTTGGTGTTTTCGACAGTCAGATATTTAACGGCGCGGATGTTGAAAAGTCTTTCACGGCTGAGTCTTTATCAGGTGGTTTGGCCGCAAATGTAAATTTGAAGCTTAAATCTGCTTTGGAGCGCCGCGACGGCGCGGCGGTTCTGCGCGGAATCGTAGATTATGAAGAATCAACCGAGACGCTAAATCCGGGTGTTTACGGCACTTATGCCAAACACTTTAATGACGGGAAATTAGGCGTTTACGGAACTGTCGCTTATAGTAAGCAAAATTTTCGCCGCGATAGCTTGAATATTACAGAATATCGTAATGATGCGCAAAGTTTGTCGACTCAATTTGATCGAGGCGCAACACGCAGCGATATTTATGTTGGGGATTTCCGCCGATTTACAAACCAGATCGAAGGCGACCGCATATCGGCCGCGGCGGGTGTTGAATTTGAAGTTAATGAAAATTTCAATCTACGCATAGATGGTATTTATGCCGAGCGGGATCTGGATGACGCGACACAGGATATCGTGCAAGTTCAACCCCGCCAATCGCGTCCGCAGGTCACGTCACCGGATGATGGTGAATTAATTGGAACATTTGATTTTGACGGTAACGGAACGTCCGAAGATGTATTTCTTCATCAAACCATCACATCATTTGACCCGCAGGTTGCGTTTGGTAATCGCCGCTTCCCGAGCCGGGAAGAAACATGGGCGATTTATCCGCAGGCAACTTGGGAGACAGAAAACCTCAAGCTAAATGTCATTGGTACAGTCTCAGAAGCGTCTAATTTCACCATTTTAGATCAATTTGATGCTCGTATTAACCAAACAGGCGGTGCGACAGAAGTTCGGCCCGATAGAATAGACCGCACAAATGGGGTCGTCGCGACGATCAATACGGGCGGTGATGATGTTGAAGATTTCTCAATTGCTCTGGATATTCCCGAGGGCGCGCTAGATCTTTCAGGCGGGGGTTTCGCGTTCCAAAGTACAAATGGTATTCAGGTTCGTCGCAATAATAATGGACTTGTTAATGTCTTTACGATCGCGGGTTTCGCACAGGGTGTGGACCGGGATTTGCAAGCGATTGATGCTGACTTGGAATATAAGTTCTCCAAAGGGCCATTTGTCGGCGTTAAAATTGGCGGCCGTTTTGAAAATGAAACAGCGAGCGCCTTTCGCGTAAATAATTCTCTACTTGGCACGAATGTAAATAATCTTGACAATAGTATCTTTGTTCCGGGGACGGCTGCAACACGCGGCGCGAGCTTCTTTGGCGGGAGAGTTGATGGTGCTGGCGGTGATGAATTCCTGTCACTGGATTTAGACAGAATCAGAGAGCTAATTTTACCCCTACAAGTGAGCGGCAATGGCGAGACTTTGCCGAGCGATATTATTGTGCCGACGCGCTTGGCGGGAACGAGACTTCTTCGTGAAGTCGCTGTGCCGCTAATTGACAATCCTTTCACAGACTTTAACCAAGCTGTGCGTAATTTATTTAACGGTGATTTTAACCCCGTTAACACGGGCGCGGTTAATCCGGTCAATAGAACCTTCACAGCGGAACGGGATAATCTCGAATTATTCGGCTTGGTGAATTTTGACTTCGAAGAAAATTATAACGCTTTCCCTGTACGTGGTAACTTTGGCTTACGCTATATTGAAACGGATTTAAGTGGACAGGCCGCATTCGGCCCAACTGAGCCGGGGACAGGAAGCTATAAAGAATGGCTACCGTCTGTGAACGTCATAGCAAATCTAAGTGAAGACGTTGTTTTGAATTTTGCTTATTATAAGACATTCGAATCCTTTAACTTGTCTGAATTTGTGCCCTTACCATCGACAGTTAATGTCCTTCTGCCGGATGCAGCCGAGGATGATGATGAAGAGTTAAGAAGCGGCCGTATTACGATTGCGGCATCTGGATTAGGGTTAGAGCCTAGAAGCTCTGAAGCCTTTGATTTAGGCATTGCATGGTATAACCGCCCCGGCAGCATCATTGGTGTTAATTACTTCACAAAAGAAGTTGTTGGAATTGACCGGTTATCAACTGGCGGTGTTAATAATGAATTTTGTACGCTACCTTTAGACGATCTTGCGGCGGCTAACCCTGAGGCGGCAGCCGCCATCGGGACGGGCACTCCATTTAATGACTCAACAGGCCGGTGCCGCCTTGATATCGGACTTGAAGATCGTGCCAATCCAGCCCTTAACGTCACGCGCTTTGTAAATACCGATCCTATTCGTGTTAATGGTATTGAGTTCCAAGCCACGCAAAATACCGATTTCCTCGATGGTTTCTGGGGTAATTTCGGCGGAACATTTAACTATAGTTTCGTTGACACAGGCAGTGAAGACGGCGCGAATCTGACAAATGTGTCCAAGCATAGCTATAATCTTATCGGGTTTTATGAGACGGATAAATTCTCAGTTCGCCTTGCGCAAAACTATAGATCACGTGCTGATTTGGAATCAGGCGGTACCTTCTTTGGCTCCGCGCGTCAGACCAAAGCGCGGACACAATATGATATGGCGATTACCTATAACCCAAGAAAAAGCACACAGTTTAGAATTCAAGGGTTTAACTTAACAAATGTCATCCGCGAAGAATTTCAGCTTCTTGAATCCCTCCCAAGACGCCGCGATTTTGATGGCCGTACAATTACCTTTAGTGTCCAGCAAAGGTTCTAAAGCTAAAGAAATCCCTATAACTTACCCCGCTTATGGCGGGGCTTTTTATGCGCGGTATAAATCATGCATCATTTTAATGTTTCGCGATTTTGGGAATATATGATCTTCGAGCTGCGCCTGTGAGATGCCAAGATGCTCTATAAGCGTGCTTTTGAACAGGCTGAGTAAATGATTTGCAGGCGCTAAATCTCGCTCCCCAAAGAGCGCGCGCGGCGATAATCCGGGCCAATGGCCTCTGACCTTTCCGCCGTTCACTGATCCGCCCGCAATAATAGCGAGGCCTCCGGTTCCGTGGTCAGTGCCCTTGCTGCCATTTTCAGCCGCCGTTCGGCCAAATTCAGATACGACCATAACCGCCGTATCTTTCCACAAGGGGCCAAGCTCTGATTTTATAAGCGCGAGTGAGCCTGCGAGGTCCGCAAATAATTTATTAAGGCGGCGCTCTTGTGCATAATGTGTGTCCCACCCGCCAGATTCGATGACGGCGATGCGGGGGCCATTTGCCTCTTTGAGTAAAGAGAGCGCGGCCTGAGTTGTCAGGCTAAGCCGCCCATTGCCTAGCCGCATATTTTCCATCATGTCTGAATTTGTCCTGTCCTCTCGCGCCTGACGAAAGGCTCTCTGGAATATAGGATCATCTTCATAAAGCGCCTCTATCCGGCTTAAAAATCCCTCATCAGCACCGGGCAGGGGGCTATCCGACCATGTTCGGACATCGGCTTGGCCTTGCATGATGAGCGGTATGGTCGGCCCGAGGGTCAGGCCCATGCGGTTGGGTGAGTGGCCCATATGATGGATAGCGCGATTTAGCCATCCCGTTTTTTGTTGATAAGGCGATAGGCCGCCGCCTTCGAGCATATTTTGCGCTTCAAAATGTGAGCGCTGCCTATAATCTGTACTGACGGCCGGAATAAATGCGAGCTCTTTTGCTCTGTAAAGCGCCTCAAGCGGTTTAAGCGCGGGGTGCAGACCAAAACTGCCATCAAGGTCAATCACGCGTCTATCGGTTCCGACTGCGCCCAGCGCAAGCGTAGGGCGTAATTTGTGGTAATGAGGATCAGCATAGGGCGCTAAGGCATGGAGCCCGTCCATAGCGCCTTTAAGGTTAATTAAGATAAAGCGTTTATCTGTCGGGGCCATTGCAAAAACAGGGGTTACGGCTGCGCCCGTCATCAATCCAGCCGCTGTCAGCTTAGCAAAATGTCGTCTATTAAGCATATCTATCTCCGCTGAAAGGCAGGGCTTGAAAGAATGAGGGCAAGGCCGTTCTCTCGGCTGGGCGCGCCTTGGATCAAGGCTTTGGCCTTGCGTGAGGCGAAGGGCCCGATTGTGTTATTAAATATATCAAGGGGGTTTATGGCGGCTGCATTGTGGCGGCTAAATTCGCGTACCCATTCAATGCGGTGCATGAGCGATTCAGGCGCTATCCATGCTTTGGCCTCATCAGGCCAGCCTGCAGGTGAGGGCGCGTAAAAAACCTCTTGTCCCATTGATTTTAAAGCGGGGAATAACAAGTCTCTTTTCGGCAGAGATAGCGGTGTCTCTCTGGGGAGCGCGCGCAGGGAAGAAATAATCATGTCTTCGGGGGTTTTAATTTTCGTCCCGCTCATCTGCCAAGCTGTATCAAGCTCTATCAAAGCCGTTGAAACTGCCGCGAGGTCGCCTTTCGTTTCAACAAAGACGCGCGCGATAGTTTGGATATCTGCCTCCGATGGCCTGTCCTCAACAAAATGGCGCACAAGCTTTGCAGCGATAAATTTTGCCGTCGAGGGATGGCGCGCTATATGTTTCAAGGCTTGAACGCCTTGCTGTTCTCCGGATTGGTTGAATTTTTTTCCGAGAAATATTTGAGGGCCAGGCTCATGGATACGGTTATTAAACTCGAAATGGCCGACAGGTGTTTTTCGTTTTTTAAGCGGGTTTCGGTTTTGCGAAACTGTCCAGCCTGTCAAAATTTTAGCAAAATTCGTGACATCTATTTGGCTGTAACCGCCTTGCGCGCCTAAGCTGTGAAGCTCAAGGATTTCTCTGGCAAAATTTTCATTAAGGTCTTTGCCGCGCCGTAGCCCTTTTTTTGAATTGGGGCCGACCGAGGAGATGTTGTCCAGATAGATAAGCATGCAAGGATGTTTCGCGGCGCTTAATAATAGATCTTCAAAACGGCCAAATATGAAGGGCCGTATGGCTTCGTTTTCATAAGCCGGAATGGCCGGGCCAATAAACCCGCGCGTACGCGATATGGTGAAATGATTAGACCAAAACATAACCAGCCGTTCAGCAAAAGGCTGTTCGGTTTGCACGTGATGGGTCAGCCTTGCTCTAAGGGTTTTCAGGTAGGCTTTTCGCTTAACTTTATTGGCCGCTTTTTTCGCCGCTTCATTTTTAATGCCGCGCGTTTCAAAGGCTTTTTTAAGCAGGGCGGCGCTGCCCGGCTGCACGGCCAGTATTTTAGGCGCGGGGTGATAAGACTTAATTTGGGCGCGAAGCCAATCTTTGGGGTTAGCCCCAGCATTTTTTATGTCGGCCATAGACGCGCCTAAGCCAAACCGGTTCGCCGCAATAAGCGTTTCCTTTGAAACCATGTCTGTTGTCTCCTAAGCCTTATTAATACTAACGGGTGAGAGGACAAAATCCGTCGGGCAGATGTGATATATTGACGTATTAATTTTGGCTTTAAGCTTTCTAATTAAATTATTCTTACTTTATAATGCTCATTATTAAACCATTTTGTGCTACGCTTAATAAGTAGGGAGCTTAGCTGAAATTATGAATCATCTGAAAAATATTCCGCTCTTTAATCGCCGTAATTTATTAAAGGGCGCGGGCGCCTTAACGCTAGCCTCTCAGCTATCTAGCTGCGAAAAATCCATGCCCGTTTCGGGGGGTGATGAGTTATCGCGGCCGAATTTCCTGTTTTTACCCATAGATGATTTAAATGACTGGATCGGCGTTTTAGGTGCGAATGAAAATGTTAAGACGCCGCATATCGACGCGCTAGCAGGGCGCGGTATGTTGTTTACAAATGCCCATGCGCAGGCCCCCATATGCGGCCCATCAAGAGCCAGCCTGATGAGCGGACTATATCCGTACCAAACAGGCATGTACGGACAAATAAGCGATGATAAATTAAGAGCCGCCGTAAACGCTGTGGCGCCGACGCCTTTCCTAACGGAGTCTCTAAAAAATAATGGCTATTACACAGCTGGCCGCGGGAAGATATTTCATAAGGGCGCGCCGGAAGGAACGTTTCACGAATATTTCCGCGAAGGGGGGTTTGGCCCCAACCCTCCAACCCGCATGAAGTGGGAGAGTAACCGGACCCATACAGACTGGGGGCCGTTTCCTGAAACCGATGCGGGGATGCTTGACTTCCAGACGGCGAATTGGGGCGCAGACTGGCTTGATAAAACCCATGAGGGTCCCTTTTTTCTTGGGCTGGGTATGATCCGTCCCCATGCGCCTTGGCACGCCCCGCAAAAATGGTTTGACCTCTACCCATTGGAAGACATTGAACTGCCGCCATGGCTGGAATTAGATATGGTGGATGTTCCGCCCGCAGGCGTGTCTTTGGCGGATGTGCCGCAAATGCCGACCATAGAGTGGGCGATTGAGAATAACGAATGGCGCCCGATTTTACAGGCTTATCTGGCAAGTGTGAGTTTCATGGATCACTGTATTGGTATAGCGGTCAATGCACTGCGGCGCTCTGCCTATGCTGATAATAGCTATATTATTTTGTTTTCTGACAATGGCTATCATTTGGGCGAGAAAAGCCGATTTGCAAAGATGTCACTCTGGGAGCGCTCCACGCGCGTGCCCTTAATTATATCTGGCCCGGGGGTGAAGGCTGGAAAAACCCATGCGCCTGTTGGGCTCATTGATCTTTACCCGACAATTCTTGACCTAGCGGGACTGCCGAAAAACGAAAATAATTCAGGCCGCTCGCTCATGCCCTTTTTAAAGGGGGACGGAGAGATGCGGGGCCCCATAACATCCGTTTACGGAAAAGATAATTTCGCTGTTATTGACGAGACCTACCGCTATATCCGCTATGCAAATGGCGATGAGGAGCTTTATGACCGCGCCGCAGACCCGAATGAATGGGATAATCTTGCGGATAATCCACGTTATGCGGCGGCCAAAGCTAAATTGGCGTCTGAAATTCCCTCTGATACGGCGCCGCCGATCAAAGTCGGCCCCAATGCCTCAAGGGTTAAGAGCCAATAAAGCCGTGCCGTGAAGTTGTTTTTTAACGCGGACGTCTCTCTTCCCAGCGCTTAGCATAATTTACAAATTCATGTGAGGGATAGGGCGGTACAGCAGGGTTAAGCGTTTTGGGCTGTGGGGCCTGCCACCGCGTGAGGGCAAAGCACCCTGTTGTCACGCCGTTTCCGCCGTTTTGCGTCCGAACGGTTCGCTTTGGATTGAGCGCGGCGAGAAGCCCGCAAAGCACCGAATTTTGCGCGAAGCTTCCCTCAATAAGAATGTCTTGTGTTGAGGATGGATTGAGCCGTTTTAAAATATCATGGAGCATTAAAGCCGAATAAATTGTCGCTGCGGCTTTCCCGTTAATTTGTGACGGCAGTTTTTCAGACGCGACATGCCCTGCCGCATTAGGATATGGGCCTGTTCCTGCAATAAATGACGGCAAAATATATGTATCTGAGCTGATAATCGCGTCAACATCCTCATCTGTAAATGTAGTGGCTATGTCTGTGTTAAGCCGCTCGCAAATCAGGCCAAACTCCCGCCCGCCCATATAGCGCGCAGTGGCTAATGGGCTGCCTTCTGCGTCAATATTTACCAACATATCCCGCGCGGCGTCCAGCGCGCTGCAATCAGAATGAGCGTCCATAATGACTGACCATGTCCCGGTAGACACAACCGTCGGGCGGTCAGTCTTTGGCAGGTTCAAAATGGGGAGATAGCCAGCATTGCTGTCATGCACGCCCGGATATACGCGGCAATGACGGTTTAAACCCGTCTTGCTGGCAATGTCCTCTTTAACTGTCCCGATGGGCGTCCACGCCTCGATTAAGGGCGGAAGGGCATGTTCAAGCCCGATTGCCTTGAGGAGTGATGACGGCGTGTTGGTCTTTATGTTCCAAAGATCCGTATGGCATCCAAGGGATGTAATTTCCGTCGCAAGCTGTCCCGTTAATCGCCATGCCCAATATTGCGGGTACATCAGCAAGACGGCCTTGTTTTTTACGTCATCGGCTATGAGACGGCTTTGCCAATGAAGCTGCCGGCCTAAATTTAGGCCATATGGAAACTCTGGGCTACCGGAGTCCTCAAATGGTGGCCGCAAGGACGCATAATCTGGCAGGCTGTTGGGATAATCTTCAAACTCATAATCCATGATAGGAAGAAGTAAGTCTTGGGTTTCAGAATGGATGAGCGCCGCCGCCGCGCCGTGTGTTGCAATCGTGATGGCGCTTACGTTGAACTCAGGCGTCAGTTTCGTCAGCTGATTTAGAAGCCAGTTCCATATTCCGTCGACGTCATAGCTATTATAAAGATCGGTTTGCGTAACTTTATTGGCTGTGCGGTTCTGATATAGCTCTGCCCCCAGATTATCTAGCACAGTGACTTTGACATGCGTTTTGCCAATATCAAAAACTAAAACGTGGGAATCTTGAGTGCCCATTGCGACATGTCCTTTTAGAATCTCGGAAAAGCGTGAAATTTGACCATAGATTATCGAATAAAGAAAATGGTTTATCAAAAATGATTAGTTTTGCAATAAAATGATTGAAAATGATTGAGATGATGTTTACTTAGGGTGTAATTAGAAGATAATCATATCAAGACTTTATCTTTTTCAATAATAAAGAATGAACGGGAAATGTTATGTCCGCGAAACTAAAAAATCTGTGGGACGATAAAAAGGCCGCGCGCATGAGCGGGCCGGAGAAGTTACTCTATAGATCAAACTTGCTAGGGTCTGACTTGCGCATCACAAATTTTGGTGGCGGCAACACATCTTCGAAACTTCGTCAAAAAGACCCGCTAACCGGTAAAATGGAAGATGTGATGTGGGTCAAAGGCTCCGGCGGCGATCTTGGATCTATTGAGCTTGGCGGTTTTTCAACGCTATATCTTGAAAAGCTACATGCGCTCGAGGGACTTTACCGCGGGCTAGAGCATGAAGATGAAATGGTTGCTTATCTACCGCATTGCACCTTTAATTTGAACCCGCGTGCGGCCTCTATTGATACGCCGCTTCATTCCTTTATTCCGCATGAGCATGTCGACCACATGCATCCCGATTCTGTCATTGCAATAGCTTGCACAAAAAACTCCGAAGCTTTGACGAAGGACGTCTTTCAGGGCCGCTTAGGCTGGCTGCCCTGGCAGCGCCCTGGGTTTGATTTGGGACTAAAACTTGGCGAGATGGCAAAAGCCAATCCAGAGATGGAAGGCATCGTCCTAGAAGGCCACGGTCTGTTTAGTTGGGGTGATACCTCCAAGGGGTGCTATCTCAAAACGCTTGAAATTATTCAACTCGCGGCCGATTGGCTTGAGAAAAATAATAAGACAGCGGCTTTTGGCGGCGTAAAATATGATAAATCATTACCTAAGTCTTCGCGAAGAGAGGTCGCCGCCGCCTTGATGCCCGTTATTCGGGGTAAAATTACGGGCGATCAGATGAAGATTGGTCATTTCAATGACTCCAAGGAGATACTGCAATTCGTTAATTCTAAAAATTTAGAGCCTCTAGCGGCTTTGGGCACGTCTTGCCCAGATCATTTTTTAAGAACGAAAATTCGGCCCCTCGTGATTAACTTCAACCCGACGGCGGAAGAGCGCTCTGTGGAGATCGAAAGCGTTATTGCAGGCCTCGACGATCAGCTAGAAGCTTACCGCGAAGATTACAGAGGCTATTACGAACGCTCAAAGCGTGCCAATAGCCCCGCGATAAGAGATCCCAATGCGATTGTTTATCTCATTCCGGGTGTCGGCATGATGACCTTTGCCAAAAACAAGGCGACGGCGCGGATTGCGGGTGAGTTTTACGTCAATGCCATCAATGTCATGCGCGAAGCCAATGGCGTTGATACATATATTGGCCTGCCTGAACAGGAAGCCTTTGATATTGAATATTGGTTGCTCGAAGAAGCAAAGCTCCAGCGGCAACCTAAGCCTAAATCACTGGCCGGGCGTATTGCTTTTGTTACCGGAGGCGCGGGCGGCATCGGGTCTGAGACAGCGAGCCGTCTTTTACGGGAAGGGGCGTGTGTCATGCTGGCCGATATTGACGAGGCCGCGCTCGACGCCAAGTCGAAAGAATTATCCGAAGAATTTTCTCCGGATGTTGTCCGCACAACGCTTTGCAATGTGACCGATGAAGCCAGCGTTACAAAAGCTGTAGAAGCGTGTTCGGCAGAATTTGGCGGTATGGACATTCTTGTTTCCAATGCCGGAATTGCAAGCTCGGCTCCGATAGAAGATACGTCATTAGAGCTTTGGAACCGCACAATGGATATCCTCTCAACAGGGTATTTCTTGGTGTCGCGCGAAGGCTTTAAGGTCATGAAGGCCCAAGACATTGGCGGCAGCGTTGTTTTTGTTGCTAGTAAGAACGGACTTGTCGCCTCGACAGGGGCATCGGCTTATTGCACGGCGAAAGGGGCTGAAGTTCAGCTATCCCGCGCTGTCGCTCTTGAAGGTGCGCCTTTGGGTATTCGCTGTAATGTTGTGAACCCCGACGCGGTCTTAAAGGGGTCCAAAATCTGGAATAGCGGCTGGAAAAAAGAACGTGCCGATGCCTATAAAATGTCTGAATTAGAGCTTGAAGATATGTATCGTCAGCGCAGCCTTTTGAAACGGTCTGTTTTCCCAGAGGATATTGCCGAAGCTATATATTTCTTCGCCTCTGATGTATCGTCCAAATCAACAGGTAACATTATTAATGTCGATGCGGGGCATGCCCCTTCATTTACGCGATAATCAGTCGCGCTATAGTTATATAAAGAGGGCATAACCATGATCGACAAAAGCAGACTCGCAGAGGCTAATGCTGCGCATGAGAAAAATCTTGCCTGTGACTATGATGACTTAGGGGCGCATTTATCAAGGCGCGGTATTGATATTGATGCTATCCTTAAAAAGGCATCCGAATTTGCCGTGGCTGTCCCAAGTTGGGGCGCCGGCACGGGGGGCACACGTTTTGCGCGCTTTCCGGGCAAAGCAGAGCCGCGTAATATATTTGAAAAGCTTGAAGATTGCGCCGTTATAAATCAGCTCGTACGCATCACCGGAGAAGTATCGCCGCATTTTCCGTGGGATGTTGTTGATGATATGGGCGACGTTAAAGCCGCGGCCGATAGCCATGGCCTTACCTTTGGCCCTGTCAACTCCAATACGTTTCAAGATCAGCTGGGGCAGTTTCATTCCTATAAATATGGCAGCCTGTCGCACACAGATAAATCGACACGCGAGCAAGCCGTCGACCATAATATTAAGTGTATTGAATGGGGTAAAGCGATTGGTTCTGATGTCCTGACAGTATGGGTTGGGGACGGGAGTAACTTTGCCGGTCAGTCAAATTTCACGCGCCAATTTGAGCGTTATTTGGCCTCTATGGAAGATATTTACAAAGCTCTGCCAAATGATTGGCGGATGTTTATTGAACATAAAATGTTCGAACCAAGTTTTTATTCGACGGTTATACAAGACTGGGGAAGTAATATTTTAGCGGCCCAGCACCTAGGCGAGAAATGTTTCTCGCTTGTTGATCTTGGGCATCATGCGCCAAATGTGAATATTGAAATGATTGTCGCGCGGTTAATCCAATTTGAAAAATTGGCAGGTTTTCACTTTAATGACAGTAAATATGGTGATGATGACCTTGATAGCGGCTCTTTGCATCCTTTTCAGCAATTCTTGATATTTAACGAACTCATAGACGCCGAGCATAGCGGGGCCAATAATTTCCGTCCCGAATATATGCTCGATCAATCCCATAATATGACCGACCCGATAGAAAGCCTCGCGACATCGGCCGTTGCTGTCCAGCGGTCTTATGTTCAGGCGCTTTTGATTAACCGGACGGAGCTTGAGGGCTATCAAAACGAGAATGATGCCATGATGGCGAGCCAATGTTTGAAAACGGCGTATCAAACGGATGTGACGCCAATATTGACGATGGCGCGGTTTAAGGCCGGCGGGGCTATAGACCCTGTGGGTTTCTACCGCTCGCTTGATTACCGCGAAAATTTGGAAGCTAAACGACCTGCGAGCGCAAATCCGTCTTCTGGTATTGTTTAGCGCGCTATGTTTCCCGGCCGCCTTTCAAACTGTCTGAATGTTGAAGATTACCGATCTGCGGCGCGGCGCCGCGCGCATAAAATGGTCTTTGATTATATTGACGGCGGTTCGGATGATGAGATCACGCGGTTTGAAAACCATACGGCTTTTCATGATTACAGACTCACGCATCGCGTCTTGTCCGGCGTGGACACACCTGATATGTCTACGACGATTATGGGGCAAAAGATAGATGTGCCCTTTATGCTCTCTCCGGCTGCGGGCAACCGCTTATTTCATACAGATGGTGAAATCGGCCCCGCCAAAGCCGCAGAGGCGGTGGGCACGGTTTATAGCCTTTCAACGCTCTCCTCTCGGTCAATCGAAGATATTGCGAGCCTGACCAAAGGGCCCAAATGGTTTCAGCTTTACGTCTGGAAAGACCGCGTCCTCGTAAAGGAAATGTTGGCGCGAGCAAAGGCGGCGGGATATTCGGCGCTGATCTTGACGGTTGATTTTCCGGTTACGGGCAATCGAGAACGTGACCCTCGAAACGGGTTTACGATCCCGCCAAAGCTAGGGCTTAAACAAATTTGGCACGCCATGAATGCGCCGCTATGGTCTTTGGATTACCTGATGAAGCCAAGCGTAAAATACGCCAATCTTGCAGCAGACACCAGCGCGGTCAGTCTTAATGATTTTGTCGCGCAGCAGCTTAGCGCAGATTTTTCTTGGGACGATGCGGAATGGCTTTTGGGCGAATGGAATGGCCCCGCCTTAATAAAAGGCGTAGCGCGGCCAGATGATGCTATTCGCGCCGTCAAAACAGGGTTTAATGCTGTTTCGCTCTCCAATCATGGTGGGCGTCAACTCGACAGCTCTCCCGCGCCTGTTCATTGCGTTCAAGAAATCCGGCAGGCGCTTGGTGATGATGCCGAAATCATTGTCGATGGCGGTATTCGCCGCGGAACCGATGTTCTAAAAGCGCTGGCTTTAGGCGCTAATGTTGTCAGTTTTGCACGGCCTTATCTTTATGGGCTTGCCGCTTTTGGAACGAAAGGCGCTGTTCAGGCCGTTCAGCAAATTCGTGATGCCGTCGAGCGGGATATGATTTTAGCCGGAGTGAGCCGCCTAAGTGAACTTGATGAGAGCTTCATTCGACATGTAAATTAAGATGCCTGTTAAGAGTCAGCTATTGTCTTGGTAAAATTGATAATGTGCTATAGAGTGCTGATAGGGTGTTTCAGATAAAATTTGACTGTTGAAAGGTAAATCATGGCTGTGTCCGAGCAAGGCTTTAATGGCGCTGATGATGATAAGCTTTATATTCATGAGCGTTGGAACCATATGGTTGATATGCTGCATACAACCAAGGTGACATCAGTTGAGCAGTTTTCGAGCGCTTTGGGTGTTTCGCCCGCAACAATCCGCAGAGATTTAAACGAGCTTCATTCTGATGGGCGTCTCCGCCGTGTGAGGGGCGGCGCTATCGCAGTTGAGCCCAATACGGATTATAGTGATCCTTATTTTGGGTTATCAGGACAGCTTAGCCAAGCTGACACTTTGGTTTTGAACATTAAAGATAAGCGCGCTATTGGCGCAAAAGCGGCGTCGATGATTGATGATAATGATTCCATTATTATTGATGGCGGGTCTACGACGGTTTATATGACCCAGCATATTGAGGCCGAAAACTTAATGGTGCTGACAACATCCATACCGATTATGAACTCTTTATTGGGCCGCCCGAAAATCCGTATTTTAATCGCAGGCGGCGAGGTTTTCCAAGAGCAAGCTCTTGTCTTGGATCCTTATAGCCATGGTATCGTCAACAAGTTTTCAGCGACTAAATTATTCATTGGCGCTCAAGCTATTACGGCGCGCGGCCTCATGCAAACAGACCCGCTATTAGTTCAAAATGAACAACAGCTTATCAGCCGCGCAGATAAAATTATATTGCTCGCTGATAGCTCTAAATTTGAAGCGAAAGCGAGCCTGTCAGTCTGCGGCTTAGAGGCCATTGATACGGTCGTAACAGATAGCGGATTATCAGATAAGGCGCGTAAGATGCTTGTCGATAGCGACATAGACATTGTGATTGCCACATAAATGTACCGTGTAAATGTGCCGCGTAAAAGGCCTATGTCTTCAACATAGCTCAGCTTGCTAATTTATAAAAACGATGCGCAAGCACGGAAAAGCCGTCATTATTATTTGCTGACCGTTCTAAACCCTATATGATTTGTTGAGAAATCGGCTTCTTGGGATTGGCGCGCCGGAGCGCGATATCTCGCACAATAATTTGGCGCACATAAAAATGACCCGCCTTTGATAGTATAACTATTCGGCGTTTGTGTTTGCGTATAATCAGTCACGGTCCATTCCCAGACATTTCCAATCATATCATAAAGCGAATATCCATTCGGGGCATAACATCCAACGGGCGCGCGCAGGTGATATCCGTCCGCTTTTATATTTTCAACAGGAAAGGCCCCTTGCCATGTGTTGGCCTGTTCAATGCCATTTGGCGCACGTTGATCGCCCCAAATATATTCGTTCGTAGAGCCTGCTCTTGCCGCATATTCCCATTGCGCTTCTGTGGGTAAGGCGCGTCCGGCCCATTTGGCATAAGCTTTCGCATCGAGTAGAGAGACTTGAACAACGGGGTAATGATCTTGCCCGTCAATATTTGTGTCGGGGCCTTCCGGATGTTTCCAATTTGCGCCCTCAATGAATTGCCACCAATTAGGGTTTGAATCCGTTGGCTGCTTGAAGACCGCTCCGCCGGGTTGGTTCGAACCCGGCTGGGGCTTCTCCGCTGTGGTGACATAGCCTGTCGCGTCTATGAAGCGCCTGAACTCACCATTGGTGACTTCAATATTGTCGATGTTATAATCATCAATTTGGACAGCGCGGCGGCGCTCTTCAGGATAGGCATAATTCGTGCCGATATGTGTCTTTGCGGCGTTAATCGGTATCGTTGTTTTATCAATAACAGCACAGCTAAGCGGCTGCGAATTTTTGTCATCCGACATGCAACTCCAAAGACTTATGAGGGGTAATATTGTCAATAGAGAGCGCATAAAATTATCTAACTATTTTTGTGCTCAACGTCCAGAATTTTAGGCCCAAATTGGGCCGTAATTAATTAGGTTTATTCGCTCAAGGGGAGGGCGCTATGATGGTCTAAATAATCAGGCGTGCCGCGGCGTTAAAAACGTCTGGCATAGGACAGACTTATAATATTTGTATCTTCCAGACGTGTATAATCGGCCCGTATGCCGTTTTTATCGTTAATATTATATTGTCCGCCAATGCCATAGGCAAAACCACTGGCTTTATCGGAGGCGGCGCCCGCCGCCGTTACACCCGCAAAGCTAGCGGTAATGTCTGCCTCTGCCGTTGCTTCGCCATATCCGCCGCGAAGAAACACATCAAATTGCTCTGAAACAGGTAGTATAGCTCTGGCAAAACCAACATAGTAATTTTTTACGTCTAACCCGATATTAGTATCCACATTGGCAGTAACTCCGCCAAGATCGACCGGAACAGCCTGCGTGAAGTCATCGCCCCCAAGGCCAAATCCGGCCTCGCCTTCAAGCGCAAAATAATCATTCAGGCGATATCCAACCCGCCCCGTCAGCATGGTGATATTGGAAGATTGGGTGCCAAGGTTTGCAGTCTGGCCGCCGACATTCGTTTGCGTCAGGTCTAACTCCGTTGATAATTGGGTAACGCCAATATTTACATAGGCCCCTTGCGCGTCATTTGCGGATGCAGCCGTTGTCAAGCTAGCCGAAACAAGAAAAGCTAAAGAAAAAGCGGATAAACGATACATAATTTGCTCCAATCAAGAGCGCCCCTAATATCTATCTAAGAAAAAGAGTCTGTATGCTGTGTGAATGGAGGCGTTTGACAAGGCAGGTCACCATTGTCTGTACCCCAATATGTACCCCAAATTGGGGGAAGCTGGGGGGTTGCGAGATAACGCGGGAAAAAACGTAGTTTTTCCAACGACTTACAAGATTAATAACCTAGGAAATTGGCGCACCCGACAAGACTGTCTCTGAGGCCATAAAAGCATTTAGAATCATATACATAAGGCACACGAAAGTGTCAATGCACCATTGTTTTCGCGCCAAAGTTCACCCCAATGGGCAACTGCCAGAAGTGGCGTTTTCTTGTCTCATTCCCGATAAGCCAGAGGCTATTTGTAGCGAAAGCGTGAAGCGAATAGCCTGCCCGTCTGGCGAAGACGCCTGCTCGGTGGTTGCGACTAGGCATGGAGTCGATGGCACTTTGGCCAAATTTTTCCAACTTCATTTTTTATGATTTACAACATACTAAACTCAGAAAGAGTGCTATAGTTTCTTAATTTTTAACGCTTATTAACGGTTCTAAATTTTGTTTTCGACTATTTTGATTGCCTCGGGAGGTCTAACTATATGACTGGAACAGTCCGCAAAGAACTAGATATTAGTGTCCTCGACCTTGATCCGACTAACCCTCGTTTTGGGAATCCCGCTGCATCAGTTAAACAGCCAGCACTTATTCGAGCAATTGTCGAAGAATTTGGTGTTGACGATGTGATTAGTTCTATAGCTGTCAATGGATATATTGAAGCAGAACCACTTGTTGTTTCGCCAGAAGTGAATGGCCGACATATTGTTGTTGAGGGGAACCGCAGGCTTGCTGCTATGCTCTTACTTTCGGGTGACGATAGAGCGGCAGCTTATGACGATTTCGCGAAGAAATATAGAAAGCTACATACGAATAATGGATCGCCATCTTACAATCCTGTACCCTGCATTGAGTACGGTAAGGCTAGTGAAAAAGACCTGCTTTCTTACTTGGGGGTACGACACATTGTGTCCACTAAGGATTGGGATTCTTATGCGAAGGCCATATGGATAAATCGGGTTTCCACTGATCATGGACTTGGTATTGACGATATTTCGACAATGATTGGCGATAAAAACAATACAGTAAAAAGGCTGTTAGAAGGCTTCAAATTTATGGATCAACTTCTTCGTGCAGGGGAGTATGATCCAGCAAAACAGAGCCAAAGACGAGGACGCGGCAGTAATGCTTCTTTCCCATTTTCTTGGGTTTATACAATCCTTGGGTATACCCCTGTGCGAGATTATTTAGAGCTAAGCGATAACCCTACCGAGGCAGATTTAATACCTGTAGATAAGCTATCGGAAGCTAAGTTGCTCACAGTTTCTATGTTTGGTGATAAAACTGCTGGCTTGCCGGGGGCTATTTTTGACTCTCGTGAGTTGGGCGACTTAGCGAAAATTTTCCTCGATAGTGACAAGATTAGTCAGCTTAGGTCGGGGTCAACCGTCAAACAAATTGAACTTGAGGCGACACCAACAGATAAATTTATAACGACAGCCCTCATTGGAGTTGAAAAGACGTTAGGACTTGTTTTGGGACGACTAGTATCTGATCCACCCTCAATTCAAGTGGCAAAGGACACTCTTCCTAGGTCGACCAAAGTGTCCAACTTAAGCAAAACAATCTTAACCACATTAACGGGCATTTCAAATGCGGCTGATGAATAGAGCTTCCGCTGAGACTATCAAAAATGCAGATGAAACAGAAATAGCCGCTCTTAGGGACGGTTTTTCTCCAATCGATCAAGGCATATCAGATGATATTATAGCTGGTGGATTGGATACCTTTATGCGCCAAGAAGAAACGCAGCAAGAACCCTGGGCAGAAAAAGGGCTCACGTTAGATAGTGCTGTATCGGAACTGGCTGCTGAGTTAGAGAGAAGAGCAGGAATTCTTGGCGACAAATACCCGTTTGTTATTTCTGGCAATAGCATAAAGCTTGACCTAAAAAACGTTAACGGCCTCGTTTACGCCTACTGCTTATGCCTTTCATATATTAAGAATAAATCTACTGGGGAGAGTCGTCTCTACCCTAGAATTTTCGAAAAAATTTCAGCTTTGGCTGTCCAAATGTTCTTTGGCCCAACCGCTAAGTCTATTCGCACTGGATGGCCGCGAGAGGACGGTCTACCTAAGAGCTTTGTCGAACTTGCCAAACATCTAGAAAAAGAAACAGGTCAATTCGTATTCCAGCCTGTAGCTGGGGCACCCGCACTTAGGGCGGTCCATCTAAAAGATGCTGGAATAGACTTTGTTGTCTATATGCGACATGTTGATAACTCGCCTGCCGCATTGGTTGTGCTTGGGCAGAGTGCGGTTGGAAGAAACTGGAGCGGCAAATATGAGGATATTAACGTAGTAAAGCTCGGAAATTTATTTCAACCTTTAACTTGGGCTAAACCCGTTAAAGCCTTCACGGTGCCCTTCTGCGTTACTCAATTGGAGACTGATAGTGCTTCTCTTGACGTTGGAGCAGTTTTCTACGAACGAATACGTGTTTCTTATTTAAGTGACTTGGTCGAAGGTCAGGTCAAATTAATTTCTCAGATGAGACGAATGCTCAATACTTTTGTTGGTCGAGAACTTCCAGCACTACCAGATGCCGCTGGGTAATGCCTCCGCTACGGCTCTAAACAATGGTGGGGGGACAGCGTTTCCAACCACTTTATATTTTTCATCAAGTCGAACCGTATCGGGAAATTTTAGGTCGGCGGGAAACCCTTGAATGCGGGAGCATTCACGAAACGAAAACCTTCTTGCCGGCCGATCATCTTCGAAGATCCATTTGTCAGTATGAACCCTGAGCAACTTCGGGCTTATAGGATGTAAAGGTGTATGCCTTCCACGGGCTACAATCGTTTTGCTGCATTCATCATAACCGCGATACCGATTGCGGGATAAGTAATACCAATGGAATTTTTCAGCATTGTACTCACCCTCGGGCCAGTCAGGCAGGTCGCTAATCACGTCTCCGATAGTGATGTATTCATCAAAAGTATGGGATGGTTTAGGGAACTCGTACTCAGCATCTAAATCGGACCGAATACCTACTATGAATATTCTCTTCCTTTGCTGAGGGACGCCATAATCCCTTGCATCTAAAACATCATACTTAACTCGATAACCTGCTAACCTAAATCGCGTTATCTGATTATTCAGCAAATGCTTATAGTCGGCGCGGCGCATTCCCGAAACATTTTCGACGATGAAGGCCTTGGGCTTTATACTTCGCAACGCCCTATCAAATTCACGATACAGATAATTAATTTTACGATTTGGGTCTCTAACTCCACCTTGGCTAAAGCCTTGGCATGGGTAACACCCAACTAAAAGCTCTGCCGATGGAAAAGATTTGATTTCAGAAACACTCTTTAGTTGAAAGTCAGCATCAGGCATGTTTTCCAAATAAACTTCTTTTGCGTAAGGAAGGATATCGTTCGCAAAAACAACATTGAAACCTGCTTGCTCAAGACCGAAATCTGAGCCTCCACAGCCACTGAAAAGCGAAACTACTTTTGGTTTATTAATCATATCACTCTCATTCCAATGATAAGTAACGTAGTTCAAATTTATATCAATCTTTTAGTGGCCTAAGTCGTTTCGGAATACGCCTCAGCTGCTGTGCTGAAAGATTGGCCAATCCCACCAAGTTTTGCGAGACATTGCGAGGGTCTTTTACAAGGTGACACCATCGCAAACGTCGGCAACACTCTATTAAACTCCAAAACAGTGACACCAAGCCTTTAGGCGTTGGAGTTACCAAAACCGATGTGCAGACAATGCTTTAGCATGGTGGTGACACCACCTCCTTTTATCTTGCCTTCCGCGCCTTACACCCGCGCCCAGCCTTCCGAACCTCAAAATCCTGCAAAAACTGATATTTATTTTGGCGCAAAAATCGTGTAAATTTGCTATGGTTTAGCTATGCTAGATACGTCCAAAACCCTCTCAGACAATCAAAAACTTGCCGCCGACATTCGCGAAGCCATGGTGATATTAGCCAAGGTCATACGCAAATTTGGGGATGAACCTTGGCCTCTGATGGAGCGCTTCCAGCGCGAGTTAAAGGCTCTCGAAGACCGTGAAGCGCTCCTCGAAACACTGCTAAATGAGGTACCAGAAAACGAGTCTAAGCGCTCAGATTAGACAAGCTTTCTGCAAAAGCATCCGTTACAGGATGGACGGTTTTTAGCATCTCTCTTCGCCGATATTCAAGCGAACCGCCATCACCATATTGGGGGCGCGTGTTCTTGTGGCCCATCAATGTGCAGCGCAATCCATAGTCTAACCCAGCCTCTAGCATGCGCTTCTCGAAAGCATGGCGGAAGCTATATATGCAATGCTTGTCCGTCTCCATAAGGCCGCGCGTATGGAAGGTTTTAAGCAACGCTGCGGATAGAGAATTGCCCTTCTCACGATAGCGCGGGAAGCCATTTGGGGCGCGTTTCATCGCCTCTAATGATACACCAATAAGCGGAATATCGCGGCTGGAAGAGGCTGATTTAAGCTCCCGTTTCGCGGCAGGCCTGATACGGATATGAGGAACGTCAGCGTCCAAGCAGATGTTCTCAGGCTGTAGATTTGCGATTTCGCTCGGCCTGCAACCTGTCTCAATGAGGGCGTAAGCGATAAGCTGCGCCTCGTCATTGATGCCCTTTAAGGCGTCAGGCTTTAGGATTTTTGACTGAACCCAATCGTTAGAAAAGCAGGGTGTGGCTTCTATCGGTGTGTCTTTGAACCGTAGTTTTCTGAAAGGATTTTCTCGGTCTTCTTCGCCCTGATACGTCCACTATTCACGGAAGATAAGTCGCAAGTTTCCTAGCTCTCTGTTCGCGCTATTTGGGCGGTATGTGCGGGCCTCCGCTTGGCTAGGGCGTAGACGTTCGCCCCACCAATCATAGAACTGTCGTCCATGTCTTCGTTTGATCGCGTCCATGGTCAAATTCCCACATAGCGCCACAAAATGTTCCACAGCGCGGCGCTTTGAGGATTTCCACCTTTCAATTTGTTCGGGCGATTTTCTGGCGGTTTCACCTATGCTTAGCTTGTCGCAATAGAGCTTGAACGCATCGCGTATCGTGTCCTTTGGCGGCTCGATTGTGCCCAGCACGGCATCCCTATCCATTAGCTCTGCCTCGTCGTCCTCTAGTACCTTCATGCGTCCTATAAGCTGCGTTACAGGCTCTTGCTCAACCAGCGTCGGCAGAGGCTTGAAATCAAAGCCTACGGCCACAGCACGGCGTCTAGCCGCCCTATACCGGCATAACTCAATCGACTCTTGGGCCTCCTCGCCCGCCTGTTTTGCCAGTTCGGTTTCCCAAAAATGTTCGTCTTTATCCATCAATCTGTCCCGAATATCGCGGGCAACGGTGATGGAATCCGTATGCAAGGCCGTCTTAATTGTGCGGCGCGTATCGAAGTGGCGATAGCGTGAGGGGACGCGGCGAACATAATACCAACGCTGGCCGCGCTGCTCTAGGT
>CAZEOD010000018.1:0-861 GCA_964513675.1 uncultured Caulobacterales bacterium
GCTGTCATTAGGGCGCAAGTGCTGCCGCGCATCATCGGCTGTGTCAATATCAAGAATACAATGAGGCCGCGTCATAACTGTAAAGTGACAATCATCAGGTTGATTTTGAATAAAATCACGGCCCGTCATGATCGGCTGCGCGGCCCGCATCATCGCCAAGGCCGCTGGCGGAAACATAACCGGATGACCGCGCTGGCCTTTATATTGCGGGATAATCACCTGTCTGCCGCCCTGCGCCTGATAAGCGGCCTTAACGGCGTTAATATCATCAATATTTAAAAATATCTGATCGGCCAAAGCCGTCATAAGCGGCGCATCATGATCTGGCAGGCCCAATATTCCGGCCCGAAAGGAGCTTTCAAGGCCGTCTTGATAATTCGGGTTATAAATAAAGGTCACATCTAACGGCCCGCAGGCCTGTTTTATTTTATCGGCTTCAAACCCCGTGACAATATAGACATTATCGAAATGGCGCCGAAAAAACCCCGCGCTCTGCGCAATCAGCGGACGCCCCTCATGGCATAGCAAGAGTTTATTTTGCGCCCCCATCCGCGTTGACATCCCTGCCGCGAGCAGCAGCACATCGGGCTGGCTATGTATTTCAATATTTGACACAATGTAATTTAAGACCTTTATAATAGCCTTATACTCGCAACCGAACCGCCTTATGGTCAATGACCAAGATAAATTTATGACCGCTTTAACACCATCTGACATGACAGCCGAGAGCAAAACGGCTCTGCTTAAGTCTATTCCGATCTTACAGCATATGGGCATAAGCGTCGATGCGGTTTCGCGGGGTTATGTGAAACTGCGCTTGCCCTTTGCGCCGAATATCAACCATGTCGGCATGATCTATGC
>CAZEOD010000018.1:871-51147 GCA_964513675.1 uncultured Caulobacterales bacterium
CTTTTCCCTCGCCGAAAGTCCGGGCGGGATTATATTCAACACCGCCTTTAGCTTTGCCGAATTTGTTCCCGTCGTGGCAAAATTTGATATTAAATTCATCCGTCCCGCCCTCAGCGATATAACGGTTGAAGCGCAGCTTGATGAGGCTGAATTAAACCGTATCAATAGCGAAATGCGCAATAAGGGCAAATCCCGCTTTACCCTTGCCCTGGAGCTTAAAGACGCAGAGCAAAATATAGTCGCGGCAACACATGGTTATTACACAGGCATGAAAACGCCGCCTGCCCTTCAGGCTAAAACATAAGATGGAACATGTATAACGCCGTAGCTTAAACAGCTTGGAGTCACATCCACACGCAAATAGGCTGCCAAACGCAAAAAGAGGTTTATTTTATAAAGGCTTTACCCCTCCCGGCAATGGGCATGATTGATAAAAAAATCTTGAGGGATCAGCTTAACAGTTGACCATTTCGCTGCGTTTATTTACCCCGCGAGTCTCAAGATGTGAGACCATGTTCAAATGAACCCAAAATATATCATGACAACAGAGAGCGCCGACCGCATTGGAATCGTTGCAGCTCTGACACAATGCCTAGCCGAGCATAACGGCTTTATTAATGAACTCGCTCAATTTGGGACGGCCTCCACCCTGAATTTTTTCTCGCGTATTGAATTTACGATGTCGCCCGATAATCTGCATGAGTTTCAAAATAGCCTCGCCCCTATTATCAAGACTTTCGCGCTGACCGTAAATATTATGCCAGAGACGCAGCGCATGAAAACACTGATTATGGTGTCAAAACACGATCATTGCTTGCATGATTTGCTTTACCGGATTCGCAAAAAACGCCTAAAACTTGATGTTGTCGGCATCGCGTCTAATCATGAAACCGCGCGGCCTTTAGCCCAGCGCGATGGGCATGATTATTACCATATCCCAGTAACAGCAGCGACAAAGCCGCAAGCCGAGGCCGACTTACGCCGGTTGATTGACCAAACCGGTGCGGAGCTAATTATTCTTGCGCGCTATATGCAAATTTTATCAGATGACATGTGCCGTGATTATTCAGGCAAAATCATTAACATCCACCATTCATTCTTGCCAAGTTTCAAAGGCGCAAAGCCCTATCACCGAGCCTATGATCGCGGCGTTAAATTGATCGGCGCAACCGCGCATTATGTCACCAAAGATCTTGATGAAGGGCCGATCATTGAACAATCAGTTCAGCGCGTAAATCATACAATGACGCCGCAGGATTTAATTGCGATAGGCCGTGATGTGGAAGCGCAGACCTTGGCCCGCGCGGTTAAATTCCATAGCGAACACCGCGCCTTTTTAAATGGCCGCAAAACCGTAATCTTACCGTAAGGACGCCTTATGACAGCTCAGATCCTAGATGGAAAAGCCTATGCCGCAGGCCTTAGAGACCGCATTGCAACAGCCGTCAGCGCCCTGCAAGATCAACCTTGCTTGGCTGTGGTTTTAGTCGGCGAGGATCCTGCTAGCCGCGTCTATGTAAAAAATAAGATTAAATTCACCCAAGAGACAGGCATGCGCTCCGTTGAACACCGCTTACCTGCGGCAGCGAGCCAAGAGGATGTCGTTGACATTGTCCGCGCGCTTAATGCCGATAATGATGTTGACGGGATTTTGGTACAGCTTCCCCTCCCAGAAGGCTTGGATAGTAACGCCGTGATTGCCGAAATTAATCCGGCCAAAGATGTTGACGGATTAACCGATGTCTCTGCGGGGCGGTTAACGCTAGGCCAAAAAGGTCTGCGCCCCTGCACGCCAACGGGCTGCGTTATGCTGGCTAAAGATCAATTAGGTGATCTTACCGGCAAACATTGCGTGGTTGTTGGGCGGTCTATCTTGGTTGGAAAGCCTGCCGCCTTACTTTTTTTGGAGCAAAATTGCACGGTGACAATCGTACATTCGCGCACGAAAAATATCGAAGCCCTCTGTAAAGACGCCGATATTTTAATTGCTGCCGTCGGGCGGCCCGAAATGATTAAACCCAGTTGGATCAAAGACGGCGCCTGCGTGATTGATGTTGGTATTAACCGCGTTCCTAATCCTGATCGTCCCGGTAAATCCATTTTTGTCGTAGATGTTGATTTTAAAGCCGCCGCGAGCATCGCTGGATCTATTACGCCCGTGCCAGGCGGTGTCGGCCCCATGACGATTGCTTGCCTTCTGCGCAATACCGTCATTGCGTCTTGTTATCGCCGTGGGCGCGATGTACCCGATATTTTAAATTTTTAAGGCGCGAGAGAGATATGTATTTTTTAGTATATACCGAAGATTCGGCGGAAAACAGCCATAAACGCGGTGCTTTTCTTGCCGAGCACCGAGAATGGCTGAAAAGCGATCATGACGGCGTGACCCTTCATGTTGCAGGGCCATGGACGGATGATAAGGGCGTTTCCAAAGGCAGCGTGCTGCTGATTGAAGCCCAAACCGAAGCCCGCGCAAAAGCATGGATGGCCCAAGACCCTTTTGTGCGCGAAGGCCTTCCCGGTGTGAGTTTACTCCGCCCATTTGACTGGATCGTCGGCAAGCCCGTTTAAACTTTGAGCTTAAGCCTCTAAAGCCCAGCAAAGACGCCGTCCCGCCTGCCGCGCTATCTATAGCGCGAAAACAATGCAGACATATCGTTTTGATCTGTGGATATAGAACTAGAGCCGAGACGGCTGTTTATCCATAGAGGCTACTCTGCCGCTTCGCGCGCGTCTCTGACTTCGGCGGCTTTACGCTCGACTTCTGTGACGATCTCTTCGATCATATCGTCATTATTGGTTTTACCCGTCTTTTTCCCCGCGTGATACATCATGCCATAACCGGCGCTGCCGCCCGTAAAGCCGAGGTCGGTGAACATAGCTTCGCCCGGGCCATTAACAACGCAGCCGATAATTGAGAGCGAGATGGGTTCCGCAATATGGGCAAGACGCTCTTCGAGCGTTTGTACGGTTTTAATCACGTCAAAACCTTGGCGCGCGCAGGATGGGCAGGAAATTATATTCACGCCGCGCGTTCTTAGGCCCAAAGATTTCAGCATATCAAAACCAACGCGAATTTCTTCTTCGGGTTCATCAGACAAGCTAACGCGGATAGTATCACCAATCCCCGCCCAAAGTAAATTCCCCATGCCGATTGAGGATTTCACCGTGCCTATGCGCGTGCCGCCGGCCTCTGTAACCCCCAAATGGAGCGGCGCTTCAGTGGCATCAGCCAGTGCATGATAGGCGGCAACGGTGAGAAATACATCAGACGCTTTGACACTGATTTTATAATCATGAAACCCTTCATCATCGAGCATGCGGGCATGCATGAGCGCGCTTTCAACCATGGCTTCGGGGCAAGGCTCCCCGTAACGCTCAAGGAGTTCACGCTCAAGACTACCGCCGTTCACGCCAATACGGATCGAGCAGCCATTGGCCCGCGCCGCCGCGACAACTTCTTTAACGCGGTGCTGTCCGCCAATATTGCCCGGGTTAATCCGCAAACAGGCCGCGCCGTTTTCCGCCGCCTCAATTCCGCGCTTATAATGAAAATGGATATCCGCCACGAGGGGGACACTAACGCGGTCAGTGATCGCCCGCAAAGCAAGGCTGCTTTCAGGGTCAGGACAAGAGACGCGGACAATATCAGCCCCCGCCTCTTCAAGGCGTTTAATTTGCGCGACCGTATCCTCAACATCATGGGTGATTGTATTGGTCATGCTCTGCACCGCAATCGGCGCGTCGCCGCCAACGGGCACAGACCCGACCATAATCTGGCGGGACTTACGGCGCTCTATGGTGCGCCATGGGCGGATTTGCGTAATATCTGTGGCCATTGGGCGACTCCTGCGTTGCACCCGCTTTTGGCATGAAATTATGACAATTTAAAGAGTGATAACTGCGCCAAAATCGCAAGGGGCGTTATAACCGCCCGATAAAGTGCGGTTAACGTGAGGCGACTTTATCCGAAAGCTTTGTTTCCAATGAGGAGAAGCGCGTTTCAGCAAGCGTTTGCCCTGCCAGCGCTAGGGGGCCAAAATTCACCGCTCCGCGCTCTAAGGTCAGGGCATTGCCATTGCGCGCAGATAATGTCAGGCCCGCTTGCGCGTCGCCTTGCCATGTCTGGCCCGGCGTTAAAATTCTACGAAGAAGAATCTCGCCGTTACGGCTGCGGATTTCAACAAGGCTTGGCTGCGTCGCCGTTAAGCGGTAAATATCAGCGGGAAGCGCGGGAACCTGACTTGCTTGATATGACGGCGCGCTAACAACGCTTGGCGAAGCTTCAGCTTGATCGTCGGCTTGGACGCCAAACCAGACAGCAAGAGAGCCTGCAAAAAGGCTAACGGCAATGCCGGAGAATATTCCTTTGGGCAGCGCGATAGGCCGCGGCTTGACGCGCTGTTTCGGGCCTTGATGGCTTGCAATTTGGCTAATGGAGAGATCGGCTTTAAAGCGCTCCACAACAAGATCACCCGGCATACCAAGCTCTTTACCATAAGCGCGAGCATAGCCAATCGCATAGCCAATGACAGGTAAATTATCTTCGTCGAGCCGTTCAATCGCGTGCAAAACCACTTTGGATATACGGAGTGTGCTTGCCATATGCGCAAGGCTTATCCCCCGCATTTCGCGGCGAGCTTTAAGTTCCTCTCCAATATGCGCAAAGCTGTGGGGCACTCTCATCCTTCTTTCGCGGCATCCTCATGTTTCTTATGACGATAAAGTGTAAATATTTCAATAGCTTTACTATTTTAATTATAATTAACATTAGATGAACAAATATTATGCTGCGGCGTCGAGGCTATATATATCTTGTGGCATGACATCTTATCCGTAGCGCCCTATAAAGCCATTATGTTAGTGCGATATTTTACTCCTCATAGCGTTCCAATCTGGGCCTGCCTCTTATCGGCAGGGCTTTTAATCGGCGCGTGGATCTTTCAATATGGCTTTGGCTATGCCCCCTGCCAGATGTGTTATTGGCAGCGCCATGCCCATAAAGCCGTGTTAATCGCCGCTGGTATAGGCCTTATCATTCGCTATGTTGGAAAGCCGGACATTCGCATAATTAACGCCGTTTTGATGCTGGCTTTACTCACCAGTGCCGCCCTCGCCTTTTGGCATATGGGGGTTGAGTATAAATGGTGGGAGGGGCCCAAAACCTGCCTTGCTGAAAAGGTTGACCTTGACGCTATTGGCAGCGGCGTTGACTTGCTCAATAGCCTCAATAAGCCGATTAAGCCCCCCGCCTGCGCGGATGCCGTCTGGCATTTTCTTGGCCTGTCAATGGCCGGATGGAATATGGTCATCAGCGCGGCCGGCGTTATCGCAACAGCAATATTTGGGTTTCGCCCCGAAAAGCCTTAATAGAAAACTCTAATATAGCGGAACAGTTGCCGCGATTGGATCAAGACGTATCCATAAGGCCAAGGCAATAACGCTAAGCCCTGCGGCGGATATAATAAGCCTACTCAAAGCTTTGGGCTGATCCGCGCAGAGCGGCAAAAGCGCAAGCACCGCTAAGGCGGCGGGCAAGACGGCGATAAATAAGAACTGAGCCCCCACACCGAGCATGAGCAAATGCCCCAAAGCCAAGAGATACCCCGCCGTCAAACCTGCACCTATCACAGAAGCGATAAAAAGGCTCATCATTGCCCCGTTAAAGCGGCCCGTTTTTTTCGAACGCGATGCCGCCCAAGCTATAAAGCCGCAAAACATAAGCGGCAGGCTGATGAAATATGTCGCTGTTGGCGCAAGGGCTTGTCCCGCGATGCCCAAGAGCAAAAGCGGCAAGGCCGCGCCGAGGCGCATGTTCACAGATAACGTCTTACGCCCAAAAACCACCATAGCAAAGCTGATGACGAAAATAAGGGCTAAAATTTCAAGCTTTGAAATAGCGGCAAGGCGGTCATAATAATTCGCGCTGGCCCCGCTGCCTGAGAGCCTATTTAAACCATAGAGTAAAACACCTCCGCCAATAAAAAAGCCAAGCATTTTAAGGCTCCCCACCCCAACCTCTCGGCCGCGCCACTGGCCCTTTACCGACGCGCCGTAAAACGCTGCGCTGAGGGCGAGACATATCCACCCCCAAAAGGGCGCATAAACCAACATGAATAAACCATAGACATCAAAAAACACGGCATCTTTTGAGGGCCTCGGTAGATCGCCTTGTTTAACGAGGGCGCGTGTCAGGTCCAATATCTGCACCCCCATATGTTGAAGCGTTGCCTCATCCATCGCTTGCGCCGTTATTTTCGGTGAATGATAATATTCCGCCTTTCCAATATTGGCGATATTATAAGCGGTATATCCCCGCTCAAGCGCTTCGGTCAGATCGGTTCCATTGGGTAAAAATTTATAAACATAAGCCGAGAGCGAGGATGCGCTGGGGGCGCGAACGGCGCGGGCATAAAGCCGCGCTAGATCGCCCGTACCGTCTGATGTTTGGAACATATTCGCTGTCCCGCCGCCGCCGCGCGCTTCCAGATTTATCACCAAACCTATGCGGTCTTTTAGGGGATGACTTTCAAAAAAATGCCGCGCGCCAACAAGGCCGATTTCTTCGGCGTCAGTAAAGAGTATAATGACATCACGCGCCGCAGCACCCTCGATATTAAGCGCGCGCAAAGTTTCCAAGATGGCGGCAATACCAATCGTATCATCTGCCGCCCCCGGCGAGTCCCAAACCGTATCATGATGCGCCATCAACAGCAGAGCGGGTAATGACGGATCCGTGCCGCGCCGCAGACCAATAATATTATATAAATTTTGCTGCGTTTTTTCAGCCCCGCTCCAACGGTTTAGCCGCGCCAGTGCTCTTTGATCCAAAACCCCTTCATCGACGCTGACCTCTAACCCTAATGCCGTCAAACGGCGCTGTAGGTAAGCCCGCAGTTTAGCATTCTCAGCTGATCCCGTCGGATGCGGCTTGGCGGCGATAATATTCACATCTATCATCGCTCGCGCCGAAGAAAATTTATGCGCGGCTATATCTGGCCCTTGCGGGCGCAGCGGCGTAACCGCAATAAACGCCAAGAGGGCACTGATGATGAGTGCGCCAAAAAAACCTAGCCAATTTTTCATCATGACCGACCCTGCCCCTATATCACTGCCCCTATATCGCTGCCCTGGGCTCTTATGATATAAGCTTTCCCGAAATAAATATCCGAGTCAAATATGGGGCCAAAGCATTAGGTTATTTGCGGTAGGCTTTATTTATCACAACCGGCACTTCGAGGAATTGGTTTTCGGTTCCAGCAAGAGGCGTTGCCGCTTTAACAGCGCCGCTTTGGATTTTATTCGCAACATCAAGGCCTGAGATAACGCGGCCAAAAACGGCATATCCAGCGCCGTCGGGATTACGCGCGCCGCCTTCATCGAGAAAGTGATTATCACCAAGATTGATAAAGAAATACGCCGCGCTGCCTGTATTAACCGCGTCGCGGGCCAAAGTCACACTGCCGGCTATATTTGACAAGCCTGACGTGCCTGTTGGTTCATGATCTATAGCCGCTGTGACCGGAACAAGATCAAGCCGCCCGCCTTGAATTAACGACATACCCATATCAAGCGGATCCGTTTCGGGCGTGACAACGCGGTAAAACCCCTGCCCGTTATAAAGGCCGTTATCAATATGATAGAGAAAATCTGCGGCCGATAGCGGCGCTTTATCCGGATAAACTTCAATCTCAATCGCGCCGGCTGTCGTCTCAAGAATAACATTTGGCGTTTTATCACCACAAGCGGAGAGCGCTATGGCCGCAGCCATTGAGACCCACCCTATTTGGCGTCTCATTTATCTTTCTTTTCCAAATGCCTATCTTTCTTTTCAAGGCGTGACTTCATCGCCATATCAAAGCCTAAGGTCGCGGCCACCCCTAAGAGCAAGGCAAATAAAGGATGGCGCAAAGTTGCGAGAGTCGCAATACCGACACCAACGCCCAGAATAATAGAATAAGGATGTAAGGCTCTCATTAGGTCTCCGATTTCAATTCGATATCCCAATATAGATAGTCAAGCCAGCTGTCATGTAAATGGTTGGGTGGAAATTTTCGCCCCTGCGCTTGTAATTGATGCATAGACGGACAGAAAGGCGCTTGACGCAAGCGCATACCCGCATCTTTGGCGAGCCGCCCGCCTTTTTTCAAATTACAGCTTGAACAGGCCGCGACAATATTCGTCCAGCTTGTTTTACCGCCCAGTCTACGCGGGATGAGATGATCGAAAGTCAATTCATTCGGGCTGCCGCAATAGACACATGAAAACCCGTCACGCAAAAATAAATTAAACCGCGTAAACGCAGGAGACCGGTTTTGCGGGACATAATCTTTCAAGGCCACCACACTCGGAATAGGCATTTCAAAATTGGCCGAGCGAACAGATTGTTCATATTCATTGACAACCGCAACACGGTCAAGAAAAACGGCCTTTACCGCATCTTGCCATGACCATAATGATAGCGGAAAATAAGAGAGCGGCTGGTAATCTGCGTTTAAAATCAAACAGGGATAATTCCCCCGTTTTACCGCCGCTTGTAATTCAGCCTCTCGGCCTAAAATATCAGGCGGATTTTGCTGTGTCGTCATCAGGCCCATGGGTCATACGCTCCCATGTTAACGCCGCAAAGCTGCACCGCTATGTTTATGTTAAAATGATAATTTCGATATAAAACCAGACTGAAAACGACTCTCCTCAATGCTTCCTGTGTAACTAGCTAAGCTGATTTTCGCGCTCATGACAAGAGGGAGGATAATTCGCCGCAATGAGGCGGGGCCGCTTACCGGTTAAAAACGGGCGTTAATCCAGCAATTTGGCACAGTTGATTAAAGCGAATACTGACACGCTCTGACATCAGGCTTTTAAACTTTGGCGTTGCAGATAAAGACAAATTCGGCCCGCTATGCGCCAGTTTTAGCTCGCCTAAGAGCTGTTCTGAATTTCCGGACGCCACAACAGCAAGGCGGATAGCTGTGCCGTAAATACGCGCCGCGCGCTGCTCATCATCTGATAATAACAACGAAATCGCTGTGCGGTTCGGCATACGCTCTTTGCCTGTCAGCGACGCAAATAGCATTAGCGCCAAATAGGCGCGTTCTTTATGCGTCAACCCTGCGAGCGGGGCATAAAGAACCGTTTCAAAAACTAATGCCGCTTTATAATCCGGATGAAAGCCCTTACCCATGCCGGCCAAATAACAGGCGGCGCGGCGCAATCGTATTTCATTGTCATGCGTCATCACTTGCGGAAACGCATCCTCCGCCGCCTCTAAAAATGAATAGAGCGGAGCGGCGAAAAATTGGTTTTGTAAATTCCCGCGCGCCAAGTCGCGGCAGCCATCAAAGAGCGAATCGCGCGCGCGCAGCTCGGGTGAAAGTGATTGATAAATCAGGCCTTCCCTTAGGCCGGCTGTTGAAATTACCACGCGCTTCGGCGTATAAACATTAAGTAGCTCATCCAAAATCAGCCCGCTAAAGGGTAAGGTTTCAGCGCGGCGGTTGTTAATACCGGGCCATGTTAAAAGCTCATGCCGCCCGTCCCCATAGGCCCAGCGCGCTAAATCTTTGGCCCCGCCAATGGGTAAGCGGTAAGACTGTAAAGTTCGCATCGGATAATTATGACGGCGTTGATGAACGCTAAATAGGTTTCGCCACGCCCCGCCAATTAAATAAAGATTATCATTAGCGCCCAAAGTTTTAGGGGCGGCCTGTAAATGCTCGCGGATAATCGGGCGCAGTTTTGCCAGATCATAGGCTCTATCTTGGGTTAAATCTTTACCCAAAAGTTGAAACGGGCCAATCGGAAAGCTTATACCGTCGGATATATTTTTAGCCTTAACCGAGACAAGCTCTAGCGACGCGCCGCCCAAATCGGCTGCAATGCCATGTGCGCGCGGCTCTGCGGCCAGCAGCCCCATCGCCGCGACTTGCGCTTCTTCAACACCTGAGAGCGGTTTAATTTGAAATCCTGTTTGCTCGAAAATATCAAGAATAAACGCCGGGGCATCTTCGGCCTCGCGCATCGCCGCCGTTGCGCCAATTAAGACCGTTTCAAGCTCATGCACGTCGCATAATGTTCGAAAGCGCAGCAAGGCTTGGCGTGCCAATGTGATGCCGTGGGGGTCGAGCTTACCTGTGAGGCGTAACATCCGGCCCAGCCCCGCCAGAACTTTCTCATTATAGACGGGGGTGAAATTAGAGCCAAAGAGCTCATAGATCACAAAGCGGACAGAATTAGAGCCGATATCAATAACGGCCAATCGTCTTTGCGGGGTTGCGGCGCTATGCGTCATCAGCCGGCACTATTGATGGCGGTGTAGACGGTGGTGAGGATTTTGACGCTTTCGGAAGGCGGCGCGGCGTGCGTTTCTTTGGCGGAGCAAGCTCTTGCGGCGCATTATAATCCAGCGCCTTACCGCGCCCTGACAAAGACGGATTATTCATAAAATAACCATGGGCCGAGAACGGCTCTACGCCCTCTACCGTACCGACACGGTCATAACGTCCATTATCGCGCATAAGCCAGCTATTCACATTATCATTTAAATTAGCGACCATAATCTGGTCTTGGACTTGGCGGCGAACTGTCGGGTCTTCAACGGGTATAAAGGTCTCAACGCGGTTATTTAAATTCCGCGGCATCCAATCGGCAGATGAAAAGAAAATCTTAGCCTTTGGATTGGGCAGGCTATGTCCATTGCCAAAACAGGCAATGCGGGAATGTTCTAAAAACCGCCCTACAATAGATTTAACGCGGATATTATCCGACAGACCTTCTACGCCCGGACGCAGGCAACAAATACCGCGCACAACCAGTTCAATTTGAACCCCAGCCGCAGACGCTTCATACAGCTTTTCAATCACGCCGCTATCAACAAGCGCATTCATTTTCGCCCAAATGGCAGCCGACCGGCCTGCTTTAGCATGGGCAATCTCGGCATCAATATGGTCATAAAGTGTCTGCCGCAAACGGGTCGGGGCAATCACTAATTTCTCTAATGCATTGGGCGTGGATTGACTGGTTATGAAATTAAATAATTTTCCAACATCACGGCCCATGACAGGGTCGGCTGTAAAAAGAGCTAAGTCGGTGTAAATCTTCGCATTTTGAGCATGATAATTTCCTGTGCCCAAATGCGTATAACTCCGCAATTTTTGTCCTTCACGGCGAATAACCAAGGACACTTTGGCATGGGTTTTATAATCTATAAATCCGTAAACAACATGCGCACCTGCGCGTTCCAAATCCCGCGCCCACCGGATATTTGTCGCCTCATCAAAGCGCGCTTTCAGCTCCAAGAGTGCCGTCACATTTTTGCCGTTCTCGGCCGCTTCAATCAGAGCGCGGACAATCGGACTATCATCAGATGTACGGTAAAGCGTTTGTTTAATCCCGACAACATTAGGATCATGGGCCGCTTGCTCGAGGAACTGAACGACAACGGAAAATTCTTCATAGGGATGGTGAACTAGAATATCTTTCGCTGCAATCGCGCCAAAACAATCCCCGTCAAATTCGCGAATCCGTTCTGGAAACCGCGCTTGAAAGGGATCATATAACAGATCAGGGCGCTGGTTCGTAATAAGTTGCGACAGGTCACTCATGCCCAGAAAACGGGAATTATCCTGCACATATTCATCCCAACATTCAAAGCTTTCCATTAGGAAATGACGCATATCATTTGACATAGCATCGGTCAGTTCAAGACGAATGACGCGGCCACGGCGGCGCTTTTTCAATAAAAATTCAAAATGCCGTACGAGGTCTTCGGCTTCTTCATCTACGGCAATATCGCTATCGCGCGTCACCCGAAACGCGCCGCATTCCAAGATTTTGGCATCCGTAAATAAATCCTCCGCAAAATGGCGTAAGACATCTTCAAGGCAAACATATTGGCGGTTTTTACCTTTTGATGAAATCGACAGCGGAATAAAGCGCGGCACATGGGCTGGAACCGGAATGAGGCCATAATGATTATCGTCTTCATTGCCGCCGCGCTTCATCGACAACACAAGGCCAAAGCCAAGATTAGCGATAAAAGGAAAGGGCTGCGCTGGCCCGACAGAAATCGGGGATAATAGCGGCAAGACATTAAGCTCATAAAGCTGGCGAACAGTTTCAAGCTCAGTTTCCGACAAGCGAGAAAAATTACGAACACGGATATTTTGCTTTTTCATCTGGCTGCGTAGCTCAGACCAGCATTTATCTTGTGACTTCGTAATTTTATCGACTTGCTTGGAAATTTTCACAAGTTGACGGCGCGGCGTCATGCCATCCGTCGATAATTTGGCTAATCCCGCCAAATCTTGCGTGCGCAATCCAGCCACGCGAACCATATAAAACTCATCAAGATTACTGGCTGAAATCGAGAGGAAGCGCAGGCGCTCCATCAATGGAACATTCGGGTTTTGAGCTTCTTCTAAAACGCGCGTGTTAAATTGCAGCCATGACAATTCACGGTTAAAATAACGCAGAGACGATTTTTCCGTATGTTCCATAGCGATGTCAGTACCGAGGCGAGGTGAGTCTGTCATTTCTTTTCCGGCTTATATATCTGAATTTATTAAGATGCCTATTTCACAGACAGATGTCAGACAGATGACAGGCAGATGACGCCCAAATAACACACACATAAGTTGCAGCGAAAACCGAAGGCTTTGACTATGCCGCGCGTGAATTATTATCGTCAGACAGAGAAATATATAAGCTCTGCCTATCCGGGGCGGCCCGAAGCCGCTCCCGAACATGCGCCCGCCGAAGCTGGCGAGATAATTGTGCCAAGGCGCGCAAATGTGCCCCGCCAGCATCTTCAGGCGCAATTATCATCGCAACTAAATCAACAGGGCGATCATCAATAGATTCGTAATCAATCGGCTCTTGGAGGCGAATAAACGCAGCATAGACATTATCAATCCCCGCAATACGCGCATGCGGCAGAGCAACGCCGTAACCAACCCCCGTAGACCCGAGGCGCTCGCGCTCAAGCGCAGGCGTCACGATATTCCTCGGGGCCATACCCTCAAGCGCCGGAATAGCCTTAATCATAAGAGAGGCTAATTCCTGAAACAATTGTTTTTTACTCACCGCCGTCACGTCAATAGCGACGCGGTCGACTGAAATTAAATCTTGCATGGCTCTACCTTGCGGATGTGCTCCCGTTAGTCTCGCGGGGCCTATAGCAGGTTATTCGCGCGGGTCAATCCACCCAATGTTACCATCGGAGCGCTTAAAGACCACATTGATTCCCCCGTGGCGTGCATTGTGAAACACGACAACGCCGTTATCAGCCAAGCCCAATTCAAGAGCCGCCATGCCGGGCGTTAGGGTTCTAATCTCGCCAACGGCTTCGGCAATGACCAAAGGCTCTGCCGCTTGGCCCGCCATATCGTCATCATCAGAATCGCTATCATTGACGGGATTTTCAAGGATAAACATGGAAAAAGATTTCGATTTTTCGGCGGCGTTATGATCTTTTAGCCGTCGGTTATATCGCCTGAGCCGTTTCTCTAAATGTTCCAAAGCCTCATCCGCGGCGGCATAAGCATCCGGAGCTGTCCCGCCGCCCTCCATACTGGCGCCGGAGGGAAGATGGACTGAACATAAGGTTCTAAATCCAGCGCCTTCCCGGCTCACAGATACTTGGGCTTGACCATCTCTATGTATGTATTTGTCCATCATTTCATCAATTCGGCCCATTATTCGGTCACGCAGGGCGGGAGAAACATCAATACCTTTAGAGACGATTTGGGTTGGCATAAGCAGATCCTTTGTTTGGATGAGTGATAGATATAACTTAGCACAGCTATTGCGATAACGCAGCTTTTAAATTCTTGTTTCGCGCGAATAACAAAAAAGTGTTATGCGCTCGTCTTGAATTGGCGGCGGCGTTCAACTGATGACGGGATTCCCATAGATTCACGATATTTCGCAATCGTACGGCGGGCCACATCAACGCCTTGGTCACGCAGTAAGGCAACCAGTTTATCATCAGACTTCACGGATTTAGCGTCAAATTCTTCGCCAATTAAAATCTTGATTTTATGCCGCACAGCTTCGGCGCTATAGGCTTCCCCCCCCGATGCAGACGGAATGGCTGCGGAGAAGAAAAACTTAAGTTCGAACATCCCGCGCGGGCAAGACATAAACTTATTTGATGTCACGCGGCTAACGGTACTTTCGTGCATATCAATCGCATCGGCCACAGCTTTCAGGTTCAGTGGACGCATATAATCAAGACCAAAGGCAAAGAACTCGTCCTGCTGTTTGACGATTTCAGCCGAAACTTTCAAAATCGTCCGCGCCCGTTGGTCGAGCGAACGAATAAGCCAATTCGCATTTTGATGACATTCGCTAATAAAGGCTTTGCTGCTCTCATCCCCGCCAAGCTTATTAATCTCGGTCATATATTGATTATTGACCAAAACGCGCGGCAAGGTTTCCGTATTGAGCTCTAACGCCCAGCCGCCCTGTGGGGTTTCGCGAACAAAAACATCCGGCGCAACCACTGCGGCCATATCACCGCCGTAAGCCAAGCCTGGCTTGGGCGAAAGATTGCGAATAACGCCGAGGCGATCTTGTAACCGCTCCAAGGATAAATCAGCCAATTTTGCTAGCTTCGGTAAATCATGACGCGCGACCATGTCCAGATTTTCCAAAATAATCTGCATCGCCGCATCCAGCTTTTCCTGCTCTTGAAGTTGTAAGGAGAGACATTCTGCCAAATTTTGTGCAAAAACACCTGTTGGCTCAAAGGTTTTAAGCTGGGTTAGCATGGACTGAACCCGCAAGGGCGAAACGCCAAGGCGCTCCGCAATATCATCAGATGCGCCGCGAAAATAGCCGTTTTCATCAACTTGGTCGATGAGATATTGCCCGATGAGGCGGTCTTTTCCATCTTCAACCGACATGCCGAGTTGTTCGGTTAAAATGTCACTCAAACTGCGAATTTCGGCGTGATTATCAGTCGGATTAAAGTCATCGCCGCCGCCGGCTGAAAAATCACGGCCTAAGCGGTGACGGTCTAAATCATTTCCATTTCGCTCTGTCATGCGCTCGGCGGGGCCGGCTTCACTATCGACGGCGTGGTCGGGAGCATCCAAAGCTTTACTGGCTTCGGCCATTGGCTGATCTAAATTTAAATCTTCGCGCGGCCCAACGTCGTCTCGCGCCTCTGCGCTCTCGCCGCGGCGATTATCATCACCCGTCCCGCGCTCTAAAAGTGGATTTTGCTCCAATTGCTCTTCAACAAAAGCGGAGAGTTCTATATTGGATAACTGCAGCAGCTTTATCGCCTGCTGTAATTGCGGCGTCATCACTAAGGACTGCGTTTGCCGCTGCTGTAATTTAGGCCCCATCGCCATATGTACCACCTTTAATCGGCGAGTTATCTCGCTCTCAATCACATGGTGTATAAAGCAAAACCTTTAAAGAGTAGTTTCCAACCCTGACATTCTCATTCCTTTCCTTTTGCGTTAGCTCCATGAGTTTGTTTTTAACCTCGGCCCTATTTATGCGGTCAGGATAATCGTCAAATCCCGCTTTGGTTAAACAGGCCGCAAAAACATCCGCCGCGTGCATTTTAAGCCCATCTTCCCACATTGCTGCGAAGGCCATCTCAGCATAAACGCGGCCCCCGTTCGCGCTGTAATTTGCGGTAGAACTTTATGCGCCAAATAGGCATTGGGACTGCCGAAATCATAGATAAAATCAACGGATTTAAGCGCGCTCATATCACTCACCATGTTTTGCTCATGCGCCAGTGTCATATATATAATCGCCGCAAGCAAGCGCTCATCATGAAGCTTCGCCGTTCAGAATTAAAGAGAGCTTTCGCTTTGTTTTGCGCACCGCCTCATTTCCTACTAGCCACTCTGGGCAAATTCGCCTAAACGATGCGAATTAAGTGAGGACTAAAGAGGCATAAGATGAGCGAGCAAACTTTTCCGACAGGTACCCTAATGGCTGGCAAGCGCGGCCTTATCATGGGCGTGGCGAATAAAAATTCGATTGCATGGGCGATTGCCCGCCAACTTGCCGCCCAAGGTGCAGAGCTCGCCTTCACCTATCAGGGCGAAAAACTCCTGCGCCGCGTAAAGCCTTTGGCCGAAAGTGTTGGCTCGGATACATTATGTGATTGCGACGTTACAGATGACGCCATGATGGACGCGACCTTTGCAACGCTGAAAGATAAATGGGGCAAGATCGACTTCCTCGTCCACGCGATTGCCTTTGCCGGAAAAGAACAACTCGCAGGCTCTTTTATTGAAAATACCACGCGCGATGGATTTAAGTCTGCGCTTGATATTTCCGCCTATAGCTTTGTTGATGCAGGACGGCGCGCCAGTGAAATCATGAATGACGGCGGCGCTATGGTGACGCTGACTTATCTGGGCAGTGAACGAGTCGTTCCAAATTACAATGTCATGGGCGTCGCCAAAGCCGCGCTAGAAGCCAGCACCCGCTATATGGCCGCAGACCTTGGCCCGCGCGGTATTCGCGTCAATGCCATCTCCGCTGGCCCGATTAAAACACTCGCCGCAGCAGGTATCGGCTCTGGCCGCCACATGTTCCGCTTTAACAAAGCCGCAGCCGCCATGCAGGATAACACAGACCCGATGGGCGTGGCCGGCGCCGCGCTTTACCTGCTCTCAGACCTCGGCCTGTCATGTACCGGTGAAACCCACCATGTCGACGGCGGCTTCCACGCCATCGGTATGCCGCAAGAAGGCCCCCTACGCGATAGTTTGGAGGGGTAGGGGTTACTTCAGCTTAATTAAAAGTCTGAAATATTTTCCCAAAGGGTTGTATAATAGAGACAGCCGCGTTTTAACTCAGGCTAGCCTTGCCCCGCGCCGTATCCCAGATTTGTGCGCCGCTCAGTTTCGGTGAGTGCCCGGCTTCAAACGCTTCGACCGCCGCGTCATATATCCGCTGATTGACGGGAGCCGTTAGGCCGTGTTCGGCGGCGAGTTTTATGATCGCGCCTTGGAGATAATCAATTTCGGCCCGTTTTCCAGCGTCCAGATCATCGAGCATAGACGAGCGCGCAGCGGCATCAACTTTCGCGATTTTACCAAAAATAGGCCGGAAGAGAAAATTTGGGAGCCGTAATAGCCGGCCTAATTTCGCGGGGTCTGTGCCGTTATAAGCCCCCGGCGTAACGCCTGCGCGCGCTAAAATAGCTAAGCCTTCGTCCATACTGGCGGCCCAAGCTTTGCGGTAGGGGCGCTCCGAAAACCCTGCTAGCAATGTTCCGCCTGAGAGCGCGTTCAGCGCATTATTCAGATTGATAATTAATTTTCCCCATTGATAGCTTTCGATATCTGCGGTGACATTGACCTCTTCACCTGCGCGGCGCAGCGCGGCCACCGCAGCCGTAACTGCGTCATGACGGCTTTCACCCATATGCAGCGCCCCGCCCGTCCCGCAATGAAATTGCCCCGGCGCAGAGAGTGTCACATTATAAGGCACCATTGCCGCAATGATCTGATTGCCCGGGAGCGCTTTTTGCAAGGTGTCAAGATTCCCAACCCCGTTTTGCCATGACACTATCGGGGCCGTCCAGCCTTGCGCTTTAATCTGCGCCGCAGCGGCAGCGGTATCTTGGGACTTCACGCATAAAAAGATCAGATCAGGCGCTGAAATTCCCGCAAGATCATCCCTGTAATCAAGGCGCTCGGGCGGCAGCTTTAGCGGCTCACGGTCAAAATGGCTCAGCGTCAAGCCATGTTGCGCCAAAGCCGCGCCCATGGAGCTTCGCCCATAAAACGTCACATAGCCCGCCGGGTCAGCGCCCAATACGCTTTGGAGCCGCCCGCCAATATAGCTGCCCACAGCGCCCGTGCCGAAAATAAGGATATGCGGTATTGTCTCACTCATAAGTCCACCTAACATAGGCGCAGACTCTTGTAGGCAAAAATTTATCGAAGTCGCCTATGTTTCTGCAATTCAGTTTGCAAATCATTCGCAATAATATTGACATTCATTCGCAACTATGCCATATGAAAATCATGATACATTGCCTTTGCAATAATATAAACACGGCGAAAGTCGATGCCGCCCATGAACGCGGCGCGAAAACGGCGAAAGAGGTGCAAGCCTTTAATGGCTGCGCTTTTAATTGCGGTGCTTGTAAATCATCTATCCAGAGCCGCCTCGCGCTTTTAAAAGCAGAATCATCTCCTGATGTTCTGGCCGCAGAATAAGCGGTTTTTGCGCAATTAATAACCACTCTCACCTGTCTTGAAACGCACTCGCAACTGGCGCTGCGAATGATTTTCACCCGCGCAAATAATTGATATTTTAGGTCTTTTTAGGGCTATCAGCATATTGACGCGCCCAGAGTTCCTCGTCATTTATGACGCATAATCTAAGCATGATATAAAATGGAGTCCGCTATGAGAGGCGATAAAAAAGTTATTGAGCATTTAAACAAAGCGCTGAAAGCTGAACTGACAGCCATTAATCAATATTTCCTTCACTCGCGTATGCTCGGCGATTGGGGCGTGAGCAAGCTCGCGAAAAAAGAATATGACGAGTCGATTGAAGAAATGCAGCATGCTGATAAAATCATCGAGCGCATCTTATTCCTCGGCGGTTTGCCAAATCTACAAGACCTCGGGAAGCTTCATATCGGCGAAAATGTTGAAGAAATTCTGAAATGCGATATGCTCCTCGAAGAAGAAGCCGTGCCGATGTACCGCGACGCCGTTGAATATTGCGAAAGCGTCCGCGATTATGTCACTCGCGATTTATTCCAGTCGATCCTAACGGATGAAGAAGGCCATGTCGATTATCTGGAAACGCAATTTGACCTTATAAAGCAAATGGGCATCCAGAACTACATCCAGCTACAATCTGCCCCCGTGACCGAAGCCGAAGGGTAAATTCATAGGGTCATTAAACGCAAAAAGCTCGGCACTGACCGAGCTTTTTTATAGAATGATAAACCCCTTATTTGAAAAAGGGTTTAAGCTTTCGGTAGATAAATAAACCTTAACAGATCAGCGGGCCTAACAGCATCCCCCAACGGGGGCGGCGTCGCCGACTGAGACTTCATCGGCGAACACATCGGGCGAAGCGCAGCCGGGAAAGACGCCGAAATGGGTTTCGCCTTTACCGATAACGTCGAAATAAGGGGCGAAGCGGGTATCTTTCAGCATGGCCAATGTATTACCGCAGACAGGGAAAACACGCCCTGCTTCGATGTGATGTTCAACATCAAGCTCGAATTTATCTTCCATGCCTTCAATCCCGCCTTTATAAATCACGGCTTGGCCGTAATCTTCGCAGGCCATATCAAGCTCGAGTTTCATGAGGCGCGCCGTTACAGAGGCAAAGCGAATATCGCCAAGCTTTTCCTGTTGCAGCGGATCAAGGATCGCAAGGCGGCGATGCTCGACCACGCGCGGGTCAGTGAAGCCGGCGGCTTTGGCAATCGAATTATAATCATTCCAATAAAGCGCGCCCGACAAACACTCCCCGTAAAGAATAGGATCATTGACTAAGCTTTCCGGCATTCGGCGGTCGGCGTAAACATCGGAGAAATAAAGTTCTCCGCCCGGCTTAAGGAGCTTATGCGCCGCGCGGAACACAGCCGGCTTATCGGTACAGAGATTAATCACGCAATTAGAGATAATCAGATCGAAACTATTGGGTTCCAAATCCAGATCATCAAGCTTTTCAAGATAGCCCTGTAAGAAGCGTGTATTGGGCGCGTCAAAGCCAGCCTCTTTCGCGTGCCAGTCTTGATACTCCCGCGCGACCGCAAGCTGTTCATCCGTCATATCAACACCTGTAACATGACCGTTCGGGCCAACAAGCTTAGCGAGCGCATAGACATCACGCCCCGCACCACAGCCAAGATCAAGCACTTTAAGCCCGTCGAGCATGGCTGGTATGACAAGGCCGCATCCATAATAACGGCTGGCAACAGCCTCATGGATACCCGACATGGCACGGCGGACATAAAGCGGCGGCAAGCCGGTTGTAACGCAGGCATCGGTTTTTAAATCGGACGAGCTTTGCAGCGTTTCGCCGTAATATTCTTTAACAACATCATGATTCATGTGGGGCCTCTTTTACTTATAGTCTTATAATATTTTATGCCGAGCAACTCGCGCCGCCAAGGACGCAAAACCGCGAACAATGCGGGTGATTGAGGGCTACGGGCTTTAGGGAATCTTTAAGGGTCTTGCCCATTTCAAATTGTGGATCATCCCATAAAAGTGTGCAGGCCAAAACGGCAGGCTTATCCTCGCCTTTACGTTTCACAACCATGCGGGAGCTCGAACACATCATACTATCGGGATGGACGTCTAAAATACCCCAACAAGCCGTCGTGATTTCCGGCACATCGACGGTTTCATCCATTTCTGGGAATAATAAAAGCTCCATTGGATTTTGCGCATCAATGGCCCAGCCATGATCTTTAATTAAGGCCGCATAGCCAAGGCGCGCATTCGCTTCGGATTCGGCAAACATCGCCCGCCCAGCAATATTTAGAGTAAACCCGTGGCTAGATAACCAATCAAGCCCTTTAACGCCAATATCAAAACTACCATCTCCGCGCTCGCGGTCATGTTCTTCGCGGGAAAAATGATCGAGGCTGACACGCAAGGTCAAGCGGCCTTCATAGCGCGCTTTTAAATCGAGCAAGCCCGCCTGCACACGCGGGCGCATCATGGGCTTCATCGCATTGGTTAGCACAAGCAAGCTATGGCCGCGCGCGAGCACCATCTCTGATATTTTCAGCATATGCGGATTTAAATAAGGTTCACCGCCTGTGACGCCGATTTCAACGGGGCCTTGTTTCATGTCGTCAATTTCATCGAGAAATGGCGCAACATCTTCGGGGGTCAGATAGACAAAATGATCTGCCGTCGGGCTGCTTTTAATATAGCAATTCGCGCACTCGATATTACATAAACTTCCAGAATTTAGCCAAAGTGTCGTCAGTTTTTTAAAAAACACTGAGGCGCGGCGCTCACCCTTGGCTGTGACGCGCGGGTCTTTGAATTTAGCAGGATCAATAATCACATTCATCCTACGGCTTTACATGGTTTTCAGCCCCATAGGGAAATTTTTTCACACACGTTTGCGTTATAACCACGTAATTAAAGCCGCATATTTAACGTTCAATATTAAGGCTCGCCCAACCGACTAAGACGGCTTATAAACAGCCTATGTTTGCTTATAAGCCGCTTCTTGAAAATTTTCATAACACATCCAGAGGGTGGACGCTGGATGTTACCGATAATTGGAAGCAAGGGCGCACGCTTTACGGCGGGCTGACGGCGGGGCTGTGTTATGAAGCCGTGGTTCGCGACCATCCCAATTTACCGCCGCTGCGCAGCCTACAGATCGGCTTTATTGGCCCTGTCACGGAAAACCCTCTTATCGCAACACGGCTTTTAAGGCAGGGCCGTAATGTTACAGCTATTCAGGCCGATATGTATAATGGAGAGCAGCTCGTCGCCACCGCGACCTTCTTATTTGGGCAAAGCCGCGAGTCGATGTTAACGGTTGAATATCCCGCGCCGGATGCCAGCTCTCCCGCAGATACCGCCCCCTTTTTTCCCGAAGCCGCCGCAGCCTTTCTGCCGCCTTTTACACAAAATTTCGATATTCGCCTCATTGAAGGCTCTCGCCCGATGATGGGAGCCAAGCGCGGATATATGCGCACATGGGCGCGTCATAAGGATGCCGCCTCTCGGGAGGGACTAAGCAGTTTTATCACGATCGGTGATGTCATGCCGCCCGCGGCTCTGCCGATGTTCACACAAATGGGCCCCGTTAGCTCGATGAACTGGCAGGTCAATATTCTGAAAGATGTCTGCGAAACCAAAGACGGCTGGTGGCATATAGAGCTGGCTCTTACCGCCGCACAAGGCGGCTATTCCAGCCAAATCATGCGCTACTGGACCCCGTCAGGCGAACTGTTCGCTGAAGCCACACAATCGGTGACGATATTTATATAAGCGGCCTGCCTCGTAATACCCGCAGGACAAGTTTAAATCACATGAAAAATGGAAATATGGGTTTTGTTTCACTTCAAACTCACTTAATAGACGTTACGCAGTTAAGAAGCACAATAATTTATGGCCATTTTAAAAGATAATCTAAAGCCGTCTCTTGAAAGCCGCATTAAAGATCTCATCCGTGAAGAAGGCGCTGATTTTATTGATTTTGGCTGTAGCTCCGGCGGGTCGTTAACATATGCAATGAAGACATTAGGCGGCACAAAGGGCATTGGCATCGACATTGATGATAAGAAAGTTGCCAAGACAAAAGCAGCTGGATTTTTGGCCTTACATGGTGACCTGACAACTATTCGCCCTTTATCCGAACGTGTGCGATTCGTTATTATGTCGCATATTTTAGAGCATATCCCGTCCATAAAAGATGTGAAAAATTGCATACGCTCTGCGGTTAATAGCTCTAAGGACTTTATTTATATTCAGCAGCCCTATTTTGATTCCGACCCTCTTTTCATGGAGCATGGCCTTAAAACTTATTGGTCGGATTGGCATGGTCATCCGAACCGAATGACTAGCCTTGAGTTTCACAATATCTTGAACCCGATGTTGAAAGAGGGATTAATTGATAATTTTGCGATTTATGGGCGAAAACCGATTAAAAAAAGTAATGATGTCGCCTTACTTCATTTATCAGAGCCGCAAAATCAGTCTCATTGGGATAAGAAAATACATAGCGCTAAGCCGAAGATAAACAGCTTTGATTTCAAAGCCTATTACGACCTTGTTGTGATTGCGAATTTAAATGGTTTCGACGCGATGGACACATATAAGAAAAAAATCCGGCCAGACGATCTTATCTATGATAGTCACGCCTAAATCCCGCTCTACCCTTTTTAAAGATTTATGGCATTCTATTCGCTATCGTGAATATTGGCTTTATTCGACATGGCTGAAAATGGGGCTGCAATATCGCAAAACCACCCTTGGGCCGATATGGTTGATGGTCAGCCCGGCCATGTTTATCATTATGTTGGGCTATCTTTTTGCGCAGGTCGGGGGGCGGCCGCTTGAAACATTCGTGCCCCACCTTGCCGTTGGTTACATCACATGGACGCTCGTCAGCGGCATTGTCACAAATGGCACCACCTTGTTTCATAGGCGCAGGTCAGAGCTTTTACAGGGCGACATACGCTTAACTGACCTCGTTTTGTCTAATTTCTTTACGACCTTCCTGCAATTTCTTCACCAAATTCCAGTTATTATTGCGGTTCTTTTATGGTTTAAAATTGCCCCCCCTGTTGATGGGATATTAATGAGCCTATTTGGACTTTGCCTGATCGTTATCAATGGTGTGTGGATGATAATTATTGCAGGAATTATAGGCACACATTACCGCGATTTGGCTGAAATTATCTCGGCCTTTATGCGGCTTGCTTTTTTCATTACGCCGATCATTTGGATGGATGACGGCGGCGCGGGCGGGCTACTGGGGGCTTATTTAATTTTCAATCCCTTTTTCCACTTTCTTGATATCGTGCGCGCGCCCTTGCTCGGGGATAGCGTTATGACAATAACATGGGTTTTCGTTGGCCTATCTACCGTATTTGGCGGCATTATCGCGGCCGCGCTATACCGCTATCAAGCCCGTAGTATTCCAATGTGGGTGTAATCATGAGCGCGCCTGACGATACACGATTACTGCTTAAGGCCGAAAACATTGGGTTAGACATTCCATTTTTCCAAGCCGGGCAAATTAAAACATCACTTAATCCTGTGCGTATTTTATCAGGGCTTTATTTCAATCAAGCCAAGAAAAATTATGCAACTATTTTAAATAATGTAAACCTATCTCTGCGCTCAGGTGACCGGATTGGCCTTATTGGTCATAACGGCGCAGGAAAAAGCAGCCTGCTACGTGTGCTTGCACAAGTTTATCCGCTGACGCGCGGACGATTGGAAATTAACGGCACAACAAAAGGATTATTCCATATTAGTCTTGGCATGAATATGGAAGGCAATGGCATAGAAAATATTTATCTTCGCGGCATGCAAATGGGCCTCACGATGGAAGAAATTCGTGATCTCGTCCCTGAAGTCATAGAGTTTTCAGAGCTACAAGACCACATCCATAAACCGATTGCGACCTATTCAACGGGGATGATGCTTCGCCTCGCCTTTGCAATTTCTACGATGATCCGTCCTGATATTCTTTTGCTCGATGAATGGATTGGCGCAGGCGATAGCGTTTTTAAAGACAAAGCCGAAAAGCGCATGAATGATATCGTCACCTATTCAAACGGCCTTATTATAGCGACCCATAATGATAACCTCATGAAGCGTGTGTGTAATAAGGGCCTTGTAATGTTTAACGGCGAGGCTGTGTTCTCAGGCGCGATTGATGACTGTATTAAATATTATCACAGTGAATATCGCGGGTTAACCGCCCCTAAATAGGGCGGTGATTTTTTATCCTTCAGATCACTCTCTTTGCGAATAGGCAATCATATATTCAGCTTTGCGCGTTCGTTCACCATCTGGCCGTGGTTCAATCGGTTGAAACCGCCATTGCTTTACGGCGGCTAATGAATTGGCTTCAAAACATGCCTTCGAGCTTTCAAGAAACTTAATATTAAACGGCTCCCCTTTAGAATTAATATCAAACCCCAGTTTCACCCAGCCATGAATATCATGCTCTGGTTTTGAAACAGGGAGGACAGGTGGATTCTCTTCAGGGATACAATCTAGCGGAAAAATTGGAGGCACGGTTTTAATCGGCTTCAAATTTTCAGAAGGCGCCTTATTATTATCAGCGGCTTCATCATTCGCTAAAGCTGATAATCCAACGCCGCCGCCAAGCGATATTATAAGCGCGGCGCTCGTCATTAAACGGGTCAAAGCCGCCCTCTTGTTATTCGCCTCTTTTGGGCGCAATATGGCAATTAATCTCATTTCGGTTCTCCTTTTTTGGTCTGGAATGAGAGCCATAGAGGGGCATGGCCGTGCCTCTCTATGGCGGTTTGTCTCGCTGGCCATTAAGCGGGCCTGCGAAAGGTGGTCGAGCAGTAAAGCCGCATAACATTGCCGCTTGATGTGCGATGCGCTTATAGCGGCCCCGTCTGCACGTAATTCAATCGCAAATCGCCACGCCTTAATCAGGCGGGTCAACGGATAATTTAACCAGAAAATAGCGCCAAGCAGACATAGCGCCAATGTAACTTCGGCATCGCAATATTTGTGATGCGCACGCTCATGCGCCAACACAGCCGCGCGCGCCTCTCCGTCTAAATTTTGCGGAATTAATATCGCGCGGCGCGGCCACGGAAGACAGGCCGGATCTGTAATATGAGGCGATATAATCAAACCATTTTTAAGCGGCCCCATACGCCATAAGCGCAGTAATGACATCATTATTCGCAGCGCAAGACCTATAGCAATTACACAATATATAAGCGCCATAACCAAAGATAATTGACTTCCCGCCTGCGTCAATAGGGGGGCGGCTTTAAAGGCTGTGGACGCGGTTATCACCATAAATACATCCACTGCGACGGCGGGTAAATAATCTTGCGGCACGTTCTGCATCAACCCTAAGACCACAAAGGGAAGACAACAGGCCGTTATCATAGCCATGTAAAACTTCGGCGATTGCATATGACGCCGTGATAATAAACTCGCCGCAGCGGCGATAACTGCCGACCATAGAATGAAAATAAAATAGAGGAAAAACACCATATTCATGTGCCGTCGGCCTCCGTATCTGTATTTTCAATCAGCTTTTTTAAATCCTCAATATCATCTTCCGATAGAATCTGACTTCCCGAAAAAGCCGCGATACTTAGGGGACGGTCTAGCTCTAACACGCGCCGCATAAAATCTTGGGCCAGCAGAGCAATCGTCGGGACTTTTTCCAGCGCCGCGCTGTGCACCGCCACGCCGTGAGGTTTCGTAATAGTGATAAACCCTTTCTCCGCCATGCGCGAAACGGTGGTTCGCAATGTCGAAAAAGCCCACCCCATATCCTCGCCGCAGGCTGCATGGATATCCCGCATGGTGATATCCGGCTGCCGCCAGAGCGTTTTTAAAATAATAAGTTCAGTCTCGTTCGGCTTCATAATTTGGCTCGCGCTACATATGTAGCCTGTATGTTACATTTGTAGCATTGAGTCAAATTATTGAGTCAAAATATTAATTTCACTTGATAATACAGCATAAAAAAACCCGCCCCAGACAAAGTCTGGAGCGGGTTAAATTTAGTTTCGGTAAAAGCGGCACAGCCTAGCTATGCCGGAGCTCCGCTATAAACCTTCCACTGGAAGGTTTATTATCGCTTTGCTATTCTTCTTCTTCTTTCTTACCACCACGGCGGCGACGTCGGCGAGGCTTTTTCTTATCATCGCCTTTGGCGTCATCGCGTTGCGGCTTGTCTTCACGTGGAAACTCTTCACCTGTTTCCTGATTAACATATTTCATCGCGAGACGAACTTTACCGCGGTCATCAAAGCCCATGAGTTTGACATAGACCTCTTGACCTTCGGATAGCTCATCGGATGGATGGTTCACGCGCTCATTTTTAATTTGAGAGACATGAACAAGGCCGTCTTTTTTACCAAAGAAATTCACGAAAGCGCCGAAATCAACAACTTTCACGACTTTACCTTTATAGATCACGCCAACTTCCGGCTCGGCTGTGAGGGAGACAATCCACTCTTTCGCCGCGTCGATAGATTTTTGGTCATTTGAGGCAATTTTGATTGTGCCGTCATCTTCAACAGAAACGCGCGCGCCAGTTGTGTCAACGATTTCGCGAATGACTTTACCGCCCGAGCCAATCACATCACGGATTTTATCAACCGGAATTTTCATGGTTTCAATACGCGGCGCAAATTCACCAACGCTATCGCGTGAGCTATCAAGCGCTTTGCCCATTTCGCCAAGGATATGAAGACGGCCGGCATTAGCTTGCTCAAGCGCTGTCGTCATGATCTCTTCGGAGATACCTGCGATTTTAATGTCCATTTGCAAAGACGTAATACCATGCTCAGTTCCGGCGACTTTAAAGTCCATATCGCCAAGGTGATCTTCGTCGCCCAAAATATCAGACAAGACAGCAATATCGTCATCTTCTTTAATTAAGCCCATCGCAATACCAGAGACAGGGCGCTTAATCGGCACACCCGCATCCATCATCGCGAGTGAACAGCCGCAAACTGTCGCCATTGATGACGAGCCGTTTGATTCCATGATCTCGGAGACAAGACGAATAGTGTAGGGGAAATCTTCCGCTGTTGGCAGAACCGCCTGAAGCGCACGCCATGCCAATTTACCATGACCATGTTCACGGCGAGACGTCCCGCCCATACGGCCCGCTTCACCCACAGAATATGGCGGGAAGTTATAATGGAGCAAGAACTTATTCTTGATCGTGCCTGTCAATTGATCGACATATTGCTCATCATCAGATGTCCCCAATGTCGCAACGCAAAGCGCTTGAGTTTCCCCGCGTGTAAATAATGCCGAGCCATGTGTGCGCGGCAAAGGCCCCGCTTCGGAGACAATCGGGCGAACTTGATCGAGCTTGCGTCCGTCAATCCGCTTACCTGTTTTAATCACGCTTGAACGGACAACAGAGGATTCGATGGATTTGAACACGTCATTAAAGACGGCATCTTTAAGACCATCCGGATTTTCTTCCGAAACCCCGAGCTTTTCCCAAGCCGCAGTCTTCGTATCCCGAAGCGCCGCTTGGCGTTCCATTTTATCCGTTTTCTTATAAGCCGCTTTCACGCCTTTTTCGGCGAGTTTCGCAACCGCTTTTTTCTCAGCAGAGAGGTCAGGCGTTTCAAATTCCCACGCCGCTTTACCGGCTTTCTCAGTCAGCTCTTTAATCGCAGCAATAACCTCTTGTCCGCTTTCATGAGCGAACATAACGCCGCCGAGCATTTGCTCTTCAGTCAATTCTTTGGCTTCTGATTCGACCATCATTACCGCGTCATGCGTTCCCGCAACAACCAGATCAAGTTCTGACTCTTCCAGCTCTTGCAAGGTTGGGTTCAGAACATAATCGCCGTCAATCAAACCCACGCGCGCCGCCGCAATCGGGCCGGTAAATGGGACGCCAGAAATAGAGAGCGCAGCAGAGGCAGCAATCATACCTAGAACATCGGGTTCATTTTCAAGATCATGTTGAAGAACAGTGATAACCACTTGCACTTCGTTTTTAAATCCTTTTGGAAATAACGGGCGAATAGGACGATCCGTTAGGCGCGCGATAAGCGTTTCACGTTCTGTTGGACGGCCTTCGCGTTTAAAGTAACCACCCGGCACTTTACCGGCGGCGTAGAATTTTTCCATGTAATTCACGGTTAGCGGGAAAAAGCTTTGTCCCGGCTTTGGCGAGCGCGCGGCACAAACCGTCGCCAGCAATTTAGTTTCGCCGTAAGTGGCGAGAACCGCCCCGTCAGCTTGGCGAGCCATGCCGCCCGTTTCAAGTGTGAGAAGGCGTCCGGCCCAATCAAGTTCAACTGTGTGTTTATCAAACATATCGTACAAAAACTTTCTTTTCATCGTACATACTACGGCCAATTTCGTTTTTGGCCGGTTGCGTGACTGTCACGCGAGGTCTTTCAGGCCTATCCCCTTGATAGCGCCCAAAATGTGCAAAAGGCCGCCAAAAGGGCGGCCTTTCGAAAGGTCACTGCGCTTTTTAGCGGCGCAGACCTAATTTCTCGATGAGCGTGCTATAACGCGCTTCATCTTTTTTCTTAAGATAAGCCTGAATCGTCCGGCGCTTATTGACCATCAAAATTAGGCCCCGGCGGGAATGGTTATCTTTCTTATTCGTTTTAAAATGTTCCGTGAGGTTTCTAATCCGTTCCGTTAGAACAGCGATTTGAACTTCAGGGGAGCCGGTATCACCGGGTTTTTGTGCATATTCTGCGATTAATTCAGCTTTACGCTCTGGGGTAATCGACATCGTATATCTCCGTATTTATTTACAAATTAAAGACCCGCTTTGGATGCAAAACATCTGTGCGAACCTCGCAAAGCGCCAAAGCTTTTCCGTCGTTAAATGCACATATAAGGGGTGATTTAGACCGATTTCGGGCCTCATTCACGCGCTGCGCATAATCAGAAGAAAAGGCAATGGCCCGTCCATGTTTTAAATGCGCTGCGTCTTGGTCCGTTACGGCCAGATCCGGGATGTCGTCCAGAGCGGTCTCAACAGGGCGCAATGCCTCTAAAACGCGGCCCTCATAGGGCAGTTTTTCAAGCGCGTCTACCGAAAAACTGTCTTTTACAACAAAAGGCCCGACCCGCGTTCGGCGTAATTTCACAACATGGCCGCATGTCCCAAGCCGCGCCGCCATATCCCGCGCCAGAGAGCGAATATAGGTTCCTTTTCCGCAATCCACGGCAAATGAGGCTGTTTGCCCATCCGCGTCCACACAGTCCAGACGGTCAATGCGTACGCGCCGCGCTTTGAGGGCAAAATCCTCACCGCGGCGGGCAAGATCATAAGCACGTTTACCGTCCACCTTCATCGCCGAATATTTCGGCGGGATTTGAGAAATATCGCCCGTAAATTCATTTAAAACCGCAAAAATATCATCTGCGCAGGGCCGCAGATCAGAGCGCTGCGTGACCTCGCCTTCCGCGTCCCATGTCGATGTGTTCTCGCCCCATTTTACGGCAAATTCATAGGATTTGGCCGCGTCGACCATAAAAGGAACCGTCTTGGTCGCCTCCCCCAGCGCAATCGGCAATACCCCGCTCGCCAAAGGATCAAGCGTGCCGGCATGACCCGCCTTTTGCGCGCTATAAAGCCAGCGCGTTTTCCCGACAGCCGAGGTCGACCCCATACCCAAAGGTTTATCGAGACAGACCCAGCCATGAATGGGGTTTCCTTTAAGTTTACGGGGCATAATCGTAGAAATGAAATTTATATTTCATCTTCAAAAATATCACTATTATTTAATACGACAGTTATGCTTTTTCTACACGCGTCCAAAAGCATTGCAATCTCTTGCGCCATAGCTTTAAGGTCTTTCTCAGCAAATAGCCTTTCACGCGTTGTAACCTTAGTAAAACTAGCCCCTTCAACCCAATCCCACACTGGGTAGTTAGTGTCTTCTTTATCAAAGTTTTTGAACTCTTCTGCTGCTCGGCTTACACGAAAAATATTATCTTTTTTCTCACTTTTCGGGCAAAAAACTCCATAATTTAAATCAGTATTCCAGACTCTAGTGTTACCAATCAAATTGATAGTAAAAATATCTTCGTATCCCTCTTTATAAAGTATCAATGCTGCATTAGCTTTTGTTAAGTCAGAATCGACCTTAACATTCCAATCTAATCCTATTACTTTAATTTCTAATTCATTTTTTACCGCTTCGAACAATTCCGCAGCGACTCTTTGTTCAGCTATGTCCACACTACTGGCTATAGCGCGAGCCGATTTATAATTTTCTTTAATAATTTTAAAGAGTTCATTATTCATTTGAGCACCCGAAAACTGGCCCGTAAGTTTTTTAATAAGAATTATATATTGCCGCAAACTTTCGCGTAAAATAGGCTCTTTATACGACTTTTCCAAACATCTTTCGAGCCAAGCTATTATGTGATTTTCATAAGATATACATTCATAATCCTGTCCGCTTTTATATTCCCCTCGGCTTTCCTTATGAGGCTCAGTCCCGCCTAGGGTCAAATATAAAACTGTATTATTGGACTTATTGTAATTGATATAACGCTCAATTTGACAAGGCTGATCTCTAGCAAATATTTTGTTTTCGATAGAAATTGTATTTTTTTTGTCAGTCAGGAAAATATCGATACGACCACCTGTTCGGCCTTCATAATCCACAGCCCCCACGCCACGCTCACATTCAACCGTAACAGATTGAGTTTTTATCACATCCGTGAGCTCCAGTATTTCAAGAAACAAATCTAAAAATACCGGCCCCATTAAATGCGACCCACTTGGATCTAAGAGCTCTGCAATAAATGCAGAGTGCGTGCGATCTTCTTTTGCTTCAAGCCCTAATATGGAAAAAACATTAAATGCCTCACCGCGTAATTTTGTCTGAAGTTTATCGCTATCAATCAGGCGTGATACCGCTTTCAATATATTTTTTTCTGTTTCATACGATTCAATCACTAAATACCCCGCCAGCTAAGTAAAGCCGAATTTTGAACAACTAGAAAACCGCAAACCGTTTAAATAATCACCCCAAATCCTGCTTGATATGTGGATCATTGAGCAGGTCGGCCATATAGGAGGCCGTCTCAAACGTGCGGTCGACTTCAAACCGCAGGCGCGGTGTGAATTTGGTTTCCATTTCCATACCCAAACGCCCGCGCAGGAAACGCGCAGCGCGCTGGAGGCCGGCAATCACCTCTTCAGTATCCCCGCCGCCCAGCGGCGCGGCATAAACAATCGCATGTTTAAGATCGGGGCTGGCCCGCACTTCGGAAATCGTCACTGACACGCCCTGCAAAGCGGGGTCACGCAAGTTCTCACGGTTAATAATTTCGGCCAAAGCGCGGCGAATAAGCTCGCCGGCTTTAAGTTGGCGCTGGGATGGCGGTTTATTTTTAGCCATATTTATTTCCCTTAGAACGATGAGCACCAAAATGGCGGGCAGTGAGTTCAAACTCATTCCTAAGCATAGTCGCTGGTACGTCTGCTCCCAAAACTTCAGCATCAGAACATAACCGCACAATAACATCACGACATTCCGGATATCTCTTTAGCTCTGAAATTGCTGCCATTTTTGAGGCAATAGAAGAGTTATGTTGGCCAATTTGATCCATAAGCGTATAAAAATTATCATAACGACGGTTTTTTTGCTTTTGAAATTCCAGCCAAATATACAATGCAGCAGACACTGCCGTTACAGTCAACGGAAGCACAATCCCCGCCCAAGCAACCCAATCTGTAAACTTTGTCAATTCCATTCAAATTTCCCAAACCATCATTTTGCAATGATGGGAGCTTCGCTGAAATCGATTCACAGGATCGATTTCGAACGCTGCACTAATCAAGCGTGCGTTCGATCATCTCGACGGTGAAACATTCGATTTGATCGGCTTTGCGCAGATCTTCATATTTCTCAAAGGCCATGCCGCATTCCATGCCGGCTTGAACCTTCGGAACTTCGTCTTTAAAGCGCTTGAGCGTTTTTAACATGCCTTCATGAATGACGACATTATCACGCAGCAGGCGCACGCCGCAGGCACGTTCAACACGGCCTTCGGTGATTTTACACCCAGCAACTTTACCGACTTTGGAGATATGGAAGACTTCGAGAATTTCGGCGTAACCAATAAAGGTCTCGCGGCGCTCGGGCTTGAGGAGACCCTCAAGAGCAGATTTCACATCGTCGATTAGATCATAAATAATTGAGTAATAGCGAATTTCGACGCCTTCGCGCTCGGCCAAGTCTTTGGCTTGGCGATTAGGCCGCACATTAAAGGCCAAAATAGAGGCATTAGATGATTTCGCGAGCAAAATATCAGATTCTGAAATCGCGCCGACACCGTTATGAATGATCTGGGCTTTAACCTCATCATTACCCGCCGCTTCAAGTGATGACTTGATCGCCTCGGCAGAGCCTTGCACATCGGCTTTAACAAGCAAAGGCAGGTTCGACACTTCAACCGCATCTGCGCCGCGCATCATTTGTTCCATAATCGAAACAGCCGTTGGCGCAGCATTCGAAATTTCTTTGGCTTTATTGACGCGGTATTCCGTAATTTCGCGCGCACGGGCCTCGGTTTCGACAACCGCAAAAGGCTCCCCCGGAGCCGGCGCGCCGTCAAATCCCATCACAGCAACAGGTGTGGACGGCAGCGCATCTTTGCGCTGTTTGCCGCGCTCATCGAGCATGGCCTTAACCTTGCCCCAATGCTGACCCGCAACTACAATATCACCGCGCTTTAACTTGCCGCGCTGTATGAGTAACGTCGCGACAGGGCCGCGGCCCTTCTCAATCTTACTTTCGATAACAAGACCATCCGCCACACGTTTCGGGTTCGAGCGAAGATCCATCAATTCCGCTTGGAGGTTGATCGCTTCGACCAATTCATCAAGGCCTATTTTCTCTTTCGCAGAGACATGGACACATTGCGTATCGCCTGACATGCTTTCGGTAATAACCGAGTGCTGCAAGAGGTCAGTTTCAACCTTTTGAGGATTGGCTTCATAAGTGTCGATTTTATTCACCGCGACGATAATCGGCGCATCCGCCGCTTTCGCGTGGCTAATCGACTCGATTGTTTGCGGCTTAATACCGTCATCAGCGGCGACAACAAGGATCACAATATCAACGGCTTGTGCTCCCCGCGTCCGCATCGCAGAAAAAGCTGCATGTCCGGGCGTATCAAGAACCGTAATCTCTTGGCCGCCTTTGGTTTTAATTTGGTAAGCGCCAATATGCTGGGTGATACCGCCCGCTTCTCCGGCGGCAACATCAGCCGCGCGAAGCGCATCAATAATCGAGGTTTTACCATGGTCAACATGGCCCATCACAGCAATAACAGGCGCGCGAGGCGCTAAATCAGAGGAATCATCAGCGTCATCGGCTTGGATGAAATCATCTTCAACATCGGCTTCAGCAACACGCTTGACGATATGCCCAAAATCTTCGGCAACAAGCTGAGCTGTATCCGCATCAAGCATGTCATTAATTTTGACCATATTGCCTTGCTTCATCAGATATTTGACAACATCTGCAGCGCGTTCGGCCATGCGGTTCGCCAAATCACCTACTGAAATCGCTTCAGGAATTGTAACCTCACGGGCCACTTTCATGCGGCCACCATCTTGCTGGCGCTGTTTTTCCTTTTGGCGCGCGCGGCGCATAGATGCGAGCGAGCGTTGACGTTCATTATCACCGGATAAGGCGCTTACAATCGTTAGCTTACCTTTACGGCGGCGCGGCTCATTTGCTTTGGTTCGGGCCGGCGGCGGGGCGACACGTTTTTTCTTAATGCGTCCACCTGCGCGCTCAAGAATAGAGCGCTCATCTTCTTTATTTTCATCATCGGCCAAAGCTTTCGCGGCCACAGACGGCGCGCGGCGGGCTTCTTCAATATCTTGGCGCTTACGCTCTTCTTCTTCGGCTTGAATACGGCGAAGTTCAGCGTCTTCTTCGGCTTTGCGTTTCGCGTCTAGCGCCGCTTGCTCTTCTTGCATACGGCGTTGGCGGTCAGCCTCTTCGGCGCGGCGAATTTCATCGCGCTTCGCCTGTTCAACAGCCGCAGAATTAACCGCTTCTTGGCGCTTGATAAATTCAGCCTTTGATAGACCTAATTTACGCGCTGCGGCCGCGATTTCATCAACAGCCGGTTTTGCCTTCGCAGCATCCTTGCCCGGCGCAGCTTTACCCGGCCCGCCAATGACGCGGCGTTTCTTCTTTTCCACAACAACCGATTTCATACGATTGCCGCCGCTTGAGCGCGGCGCACCGCCTCCCGTTTTTAATTTCAACGGACGGCGCGGTGGATTTGAATTATTATTATTCTCAGTCATTTCGTCTCACATTTGTCTTCGACGTCTACCCGAAGACGTTTACGTCACATTTTTCTTCATGTAGCGCTTGGCGGCGTAACCTAACCGCAAGCGTTATATATTCAACCCCAATATTTCAGGGCATATCCTCAAAATTACATCTCATGAGGCCGATCAGGCCAGTCTTTGGGGATTAACAGGCGAAAACCGGACAGCCGCATCATATCATGCTTGATTGTCTTTGCCATTTTCCCGCGTTCAATCGCAGCGTGAACCACCTGTGGGCGCCCTAATGATTGCCCAAGCTCTAGGGCGGTAAAACAGCCCAGAACAGGCGGCGCTTGCCCATCGGTGGCCAATCCAACAGCCTTCGCTAGCGTTCGGATTTTACCGCGTCCATCCGCCGATCCGTCGCAAGCTTCAAGGCGGATCGCCAAATCACCTGATTGCGCGAGGCTGCGGACTTGGTCAAAACCAAGACGCAAGCGTCCCGCTTTCATCGCCATTGTAATAAGCCCCAAAAGGCGGCGAGATAGAATAGCGCCAACTAAGTCTTCTAGCCCATCCGGCGCCGTAACTTTGCCTTTAAAACTGCGGGCAAAAGCTCCGCTGCCTAGTGCCTTAGATAAGGTCTTACGGTCAGGCGTAATATAGGCCCCGCGCCCGGGGAGTTTTTCGAGAATATCCGGCGTTAAGACGCCATCAGGAGAGCGCACAAATCGGAGCAGCGCAGCCTTGTCTGCGGTTGCCCGCGTAACAATACAGCGCCTTTCGGGGCCTTTATGGCCCCGCTTATCAGCCTCATCTGGGCCTTTATGGCCCCGCTTATCAGCATCCGGCTGCGTGCCGGATATATCAGCCGCATGGCTGGAGGGTATATCGGAATGTGAGCTCAACGGGCATATCCTTACGCGCCAAAGACGGAGGCAGCATCAAGGACTGGCTCTGCGGCTTCGGCGTCGGTTTCAGCTTCAGTGTCTTCAACCTCTTCTGGTTCAAGATCAGCGGCATCAATCCAGCCCGCTTTAACGCGCGCCTGCATAATTAAATCCGTCGCCACTTTCACAGATAAACCAAAGCTTTCCAGCACTCCATCTTCATGGACTTTCTCGCCTTTTTTATTCGTCTCAGTATAGCCGCGAATGTCATCAGGAACGAGTCCCGCTACATCTTCTACAGATTTAATATCATTCTCACCAAAAGCGACGGCCATAGGTAGCGTTACGCCTTCAATCTCAAGAACGGCATCTTCGACACCCGCAGCCTTACGGGCGGCATCTTGCTCCTTGGCAAGACGGGCGAGATATTCTTTCGCGCGGGTTTGCAGCTCTTCAGCCGTTTCATCATCAAAGCCATCAATCATCGACAGCTCGTCTTGGGCAACATAACCCACTTCTTCCAGCGTTTCGAAACCTTCGGAGACAAGAAGCTGCGCAATCATTTCATCAACATCCAGCGCGGCAATAAAGAGGGCCGAGCGTTCTTGGAACTCTTTCTGGCGGCGTTCGGATTCTTGCTCTTCGGTCAGAATATCAATGGCCCAGCCTGATAGCTGCGATGCAAGGCGAACATTTTGTCCACGCCGACCAATCGCGAGAGAAAGCTGGTCATTGGGCACAACGACTTCAATGCGGTTTTCATCTTCATCCAAAACAACTTTTGTAACGGTTGCCGGCTGAAGCGCATTAACAATAAAGGTCGCCGCATCTTCTGTGTAAGGGATAATATCAATCCGCTCGCCTTGAAGCTCATTGACAACCGCCTGAACACGCGAGCCGCGCATACCGACGCAGGCCCCAACAGGATCAATCGAGCCATCGGAGGAATAAACCGCGATTTTAGCGCGCGAGCCCGGATCCCGCGCGACAGAGATAATCTGAATCACGCCTTCATAAACTTCTGGGACTTCTTGCGAGAAGAGCTGCGCCATAAATTGCGGATGTGCGCGAGAGAGGAAAATTTGGCTGCCGCGCGGCTCTTGCCGGACATCATAAATGAAAGCGCGGATACGATCACCATTTTTAACATTTTCACGCGGCAAGGTTTGCTCACGCCGAATAACGCCCTCAGCGCGGCCCAAATCAACAATGATATGGCCATATTCAACGCGCTTAACGATACCATTAATGATCTCGCCTATACGGTCTTTATATTCTTCATATTGACGGAGACGTTCGGCTTCGCGAATTTTACCCGTAATAATTTGCTTGGACATTTGCGCTTGGACGCGGCCAAATTCGAGCGGCGGAAGCTCTGTTGAAATTTCATAGCCAATTTCCGCCTCAGGATGATCGAGCTTCGCAGACGCCAAATCCATTTCCTGCTGGTCATTTTCAATCTCTTCGACAACCGTAATAACGCGGCGCAAGCTTTGCTGACCCGTGACAGGATCAAGCCGCGCGCGGATATCAAGCTCTGATCCATAACGCAGGCGTGCCGCTTTTTGGATGGCCTCTTCAATCGCCTCAAGGACAATAGATTTATCAATAGATTTTTCCTGTGCCACCGCGCTGGCGATTTGCAAAAGCTCAAGCTTATTGGCACTAATTCCGGCTGTAGACATGGCGATCTCCTTTTATGCCGTTTTATTTTGCTGTTTATCAGCCGCCGCTTTCGCAGCTTCTTTTTTCTCTTGCCCCGCTTTAATCAGCTCATCTGTGATTAAAAGCTTGGCGTCGCTAATCCAGTCAAAAGGGATTTGCGCTGTATCATCATCTCCGTCGAGGTTAATGTCGACATTATCCCCGTCAATTCCTGCGAGCACGCCGCGAAAGCGCTTACGGCCCTCGACCAAGCGGTCAAGTTCGATGCGCGCGAGATACCCCGCGTAAAAATCAAAATCCTTAAGCGATGTCAAAGGCCGGTCGAGCCCCGGTGACGACACTTCAAGAACATAAGCATCGCGCAGCGGGTCTTCGACTTCCATAATAGAGGACACCGCATTTGACAGATTGGCGCAATCATCAACATCCATAAGGCCATCTGTCTGGCGCGCCGCCATAATTTGCAGCGTTGAGCGCTTTCCCGCCATGACGCGCACGCGCACAACATCAAAGCCCATGTCATTCGCAGCCGGCTCTATGAGGCGTAAAACACGCTTATCTGTTTCAGTTTTCGTCTTCATTATCCACTCAATATTCGCCGCGCGCAGAATCTTTGACCCGCTTATGGCCATAAAAAAACGGCCCCGCCGTTTGGTGGGCCGCTCTAAAGCATCCTGTGCTTAAGGCGTTGTTAACGGCTATATAGGGGAGATGATTGAGTTTGTCGAGTGGTTTATTACAGAGTTAGGCTGTAAAGCGTTTTTCAAAACTAACATAATCGGGCTGATTAAACCATGCATTTATAATATAGGAAAGGCTGGTATAATATAGGGAAGACTGGCCAAAACTCTGCGGAACACGTAAGAATTTTTAGGGCCGAAAAATAATTGAATAGGTCTATTGCAATGGTTACAATTCCCCATATAGCAGTTCTTGTAGCGCCACCCTTAGGCCATATTTCGCGCGTCACAAGCCTCTTAAAAGCACTCTCAAAACATGTTGACTTTAAAGCCACATTTTTTGTTCCGCGTCTTACACATTTTCCACATTTCGAGATTGAGGGCCATAATGTTGTCAGCATACCCATCACATCAAGCGATTGGATCGCGCAAGGCACGGCCTATGCTAATGCCCTTAAAACGCATAACCTAAGCGGTAATTATGACCTCGTTATATATGATACGAATCCACTCCAGTGGCTTTTTGCGGTAGACTTATATCATATGCGAACAGTGTGCCTGACAAATATATTCCTTACAGCCCATGCGAATGAACCCACTTTGCAAGTTGACCGGCATCGTGAAAATATCACAGTTTACAATCAAATCCGTGTGAAATTTAACTTACCACCCCTGACATCTGCATATGACCTTTATGAAGCCGATTTAGTCCTACTTGCCGATCCCCAAGTCGTTGTCGATCATTATGGTTTATTGCCAGATCACTATAAATTTTGCGGGGGTGCTTTCTGGTCTGCCCCTGGCGAGGTCCCACAAGATTTAAAAGGGATATCAGATATATTGTTAGTTTCACTCGGGTCGACGGGAAATAGACATAAATTAACAGATGAATTTGTTGAAAAAATTAAAACGAATACAAAATCGAAATATGTTGTTTTAACGGGCCAGCCGCCCGCTCCCGACTATGCTGATTTTATTTTTGAATATATCCCCATTAATGATATTTTACCGCATTGCCGCGCCGTTATTACACAAGGCGGCTCAGGGGCAAGCTATCAAGCCTTATCTAAAGGCGTGCCCGTTATTGTTGTGCCAACCCATAAAAACCATTTCATTTTAGGGACGCTTTTGCAAAAACTCGAGATTGGCATAGTTGTAGACCAGGCAACACTACAAAACGCACCAAAGATCGAAAATTTCCAAACAATAAAAGCTAATTTAAAACCCCGAACTACAAGCCCTAACGGAGATCAAGCTTTTGAAAATATGGCGAGAGAATTAACAGGTTTTATAAATCGCTATTGAACCCAGCCCCTCTCTACGCTGCACCCCTACACCCAAGGCGCGCAATAGCGAAAACAATAACTACAGCGCCAAAACTACCCGCAGGGCCATTACTTACACCTCAAACTTTAGCCCACCATAAAATAAAGCCGCCTTATGGACGGCTTTTCCTCAGCGCGTCAAACCGCTTAATTTACGGGCGGGTGATAAATATCATTATTTTCATCCAGCAAAACAACATTCGGGTTATAATTGCGCGCTTTTTCAGCATCCATCTGGCAATAGGTAATAATAATGATCTTATCGCCAAGCTGCACGCGCCGCGCCGCAGCGCCGTTTAGGCCAAATGTTTTAGACCCGCGCGGCGCAGTGATGGCATAGGTCGTAAAGCGCTCGCCATTATTGATATTCAAAATATCAACCTGTTCATTGGGCAGAATACCTGCACGATCTAGCAAATCTTGGTCAATTGAGATCGACCCTTCATAATGCAAATCAGCCTGCGTAACTGTGGCGCGGTGAATTTTACCCTTCATCATCGTCAACAGCATATAAGTCTCCTAAAATATCTTTGGACATCTGCCCTGCCTACCCTATATGGGGAAAAAACGGCAATTTAACACCTTACAGGCCAAATTTATTTTTACGCCCTTAATTTATTTATTCGCCGTTCAGATAACATTGGAGCTATGCCCCCCGCAAGGCTTGTTTCCTATTAAAAAACAAGGCATGACGCGAAAATGAGCTTATCACGCGATATACATATCATCATCACGGGCGGCACCTTGGATAAAGTCCATGATAGCTTCACAGAAGGCTTGGCCTTTGAAGATAATCACCCGACCCATATGGAGGCCTTGCTAGAGCAAGGACGCTGTGAGTTTCCTAGCTGGCAGGTCTTAATGACAATCGACAGTCTTGATATGACGGATGCGCAGCGCGGCTTAATTACCGAGGCCGTTATCGACGCGCCAACAGAGGCTGTCATTATCACCCACGGCACAGGTACGATCCAGCAAAGCGCAGAATATCTCGCGGAGCGGGTCAGCGAAAAAACAGTCGTGCTAACAGGCGCCATGCGGCCTTATTCTTTAGGCCGCTCTGATGCAGCCTTTAATGTCGGCGGCGCCTTAATTGCGGCGCAAACCCTTCCCCATGGCGTTTACGGCGTTATGAATGGCCGTATTTTTACGGCAGAAACTTTACGTAAAAACACCCAAACAGGCCGCTTTGATAGATAACGCGCCCCTTTTTGGCCAATAAAAAGCCTGTGGACAATTCATATTTCCGTCCTTATTGCTTTTCGATATAAGTCTATGTGAAAATTTGCGGAGTGTTCATCTTGAAAAAATCCCTCATAACAAGCAGCCTGTTAGCCTTCATGCTGGCCGCCTGTAGCCCTGCCGCTGATAGATCAAAACCTGCGCCGAAAAACGATAGCGCCGCAGATAGCTTGGCCATTGATTTTGAGAAATTTACATTAGATAACGGCCTTGATGTTGTGCTGCATGTCGACACATCCGACCCGATCGTCGCGATTGATTTGGCCGTCCATGTCGGCTCTGCCCGCGAGATAAAAGGCCGAACAGGCTTTGCCCATTTATTTGAACATCTTCTGTTTCTTGACTCAGAGAACCTCGGCTACGGCGGGCTTGATACGATGAATACGCGGATTGGAGGCGACGGGACGAACGGATTTACAACCAATGACATGACACAATATTTCCAAGCCGTTCCGAAAGACGCGCTAGAAAAAGTCATTTGGGCTGAAGCTGACAAGCTCGGTTATTTTATTAATACGGTTTCGCAAAACGTCATTGATAATGAAAAGCAAGTTGTCAAAAATGAGAAGCGGCAACGTGTCGACAACCAACCTTACGGCCATAATTTCTATGTCATTGGCAAAGCGCTTTTCCCCGAAGACCACCCTTATAATTGGCAAGTCATCGGCTCACTGGCTGATCTTGAAGCCGCGAGCCTTGAAGACGTCAAAGCCTTTTATAAAAAATGGTATGTTCCGAATAATGTTACCGTCACCATTGCGGGTGATTTTGACCCTGCGGACGCCAAAGCGATGGTTGAAAAATATTTCGGCGAGATTCCGCGCGGCGGCGATATCAAGCCTTATGATAAGCGCCCTGCTGTTTTAACCGCGGTAAAATCACTTTATCATGAAGATAATTTCGCCCAAGTACCGCAGCTGACAATGGTGTGGCCGGCGGCTGAAGACTATCACCCTGATAGCCCTGCGCTTAACATCCTGCTTCAATATTTAACAGACGGCAAACGCGCGCCAATGAATGAGGTTCTGATTGATGAAGAAAAACTGACCTCTAATGTTGGAGCCTTTAATTATGAAAAGGAAATTTCAGGTGAGATTTATTTAATTATTCGCGGCAATCCGGGGGCCGATCTTGATTTACTCCCGCCCGCTATTCAAGCTGGGTTTAAACGGTTTGAGGACAATGGTATTTCGCAATCAGATCTGGACCAGATTAAAACCGGCATTGAAGTCGGCGTTTATAATGGCCTGCAAAGCGCACTTGGTAAAGCGATTGAACTGGGTGAATATAATATCTTCACAGATAATCCCGGAGGCTTAAGCGCAGATGTGGAGCGGCTTAAAGCCGTCACCCCAGAAGATGTGATGCGCGTCTATAATAAATATATTAAAGATAAACCCTATGTCGCGACCAGTTTTGTTCCAAAGGGCGCGCTTGATTTAGCCCTCACCGGCGCAGTGAAAGCTGAAGTTGCCATAGAAAAAGTCGTTGAAGGCGCGGATGCGCCGATTGAATTTGATCCCGCTGCCCGCGTCATTGAAAATCCCGCCCCCTCTAGCTTTGACCGCAGTATCGAGCCTGATTTTGGCGAGAGCTATAGCTTACCGACCCCGCAAGTGATAACCGGCGATATCGGCGGCATTGAATATTTCGGAATTGAAAGCCGCGAAATCCCGCTTGTATCCTTCTCGCTTCGAATTGATGCGGGCCGAGATAATGGCGATGTCACCAAGCCTGCCGTTCCGGCCCTTACCGCCAATTTGATGAATAAAGGCACGGCGTCAAAAACAACGGCCGAGCTTGAAGACGCGATTAAAGCCTTGGGATCCTCTATTAACATCTCAACCGGCAATACCGGAACCTTTATTAGCGGCACGAGCCTTAACCGTAATTTTGCTGCCACGATTGCGCTGGTTGAGGATATGCTCTTATCGCCGCGTTGGGACGAAGACGAATTTGATATCCTCAAACGCAACCGCCTTAACCAACTTGTCCAATCAGAGGGTAATCCCAATGCTATTGCGGCGCGCGAAGCCTTAAAACTGCGCTACCCCGAGACCCATATGTATCATTACACATCTTATGGTACAAAAGAGGCCTTAGAAGCCGTAACGCTGGATGACCTCAAAGCCTTTTACGCCCGCTATTACGCGCCGTGTAACGCCAAAATCCGTGTTGTTGGCGCCATAGATAAAGCGGCGGTAACAAGCGCCATGCAGCCTATGGCTGAACGCTGGACGGCCGCCTGCCCGCCCGCGTCAAACCCTTTACCGCTTGAGGCCAATGTCGATGATGCAAAGATATATGTCTATGATATCCCCGGCGCAAAACAATCTGTACTAAATATTCAAAGGCCCTCTGTACCCGTAACTCACCCTGATTATTCGCTGTTAAATGCTATTAATTTCCCGCTCGGCGGCATTTATACGTCTGAGCTAAATACGCAGCTTCGCGTAGAAAAGGGCTATACTTACGGCATCGGCTCCCGCTTTAGTGGTGATACAGAACGCGGCTCGTTTAACATTGGCTCAAGCGTTAGAACCAATGTCACGCTTGAATCCTTACAGCTCATTGATGATATCGTCTCAAGCTTTGGCCTTGACTATAGCGAAGCGACTGTTCAAGCGCTGATCGATTCACTTATTCGCGGCCAAGCTTTGGGGAATGAAACCCTCAATGATAAGTTAGGCATTTTAGGCAATATCAGCGTCAATGGCTATCCGGTCGATTATCAGGCGCAAAATGCCGAAAAGCTAAAAGGGCTAACCCTTGAGAAAATGCAAGCGTTGATAGACACCCACCTTGTCACAGATAAAATGCGTTATCTGGTGGTCGGAGATGCCGCGAGCCAAGCGGACCGCCTCAGCGCGCTTGGTTTCGGCGACCCCGTCATATTAAACCCAGGCATATTAAACCCCGGCATATCAAACAAAGAATAAGTCGTAATCATCGCAATTAAAAACAACTAAAGCGGCCATAAAGAGGCCGTTTTAGGCCTTTTTCAAATAAGCGGCCGACTGATTTTGCGGCACCCTCGGCATAGGCGGAGCAAGGGGCAAAATATTGCCAGCGGCATTCCGTCTTGACTGCACATTTCGCTCGATTTGAAGGGGAATATTAAACGAGAATATTGTCCCCTCACCGACTCGGCTTTTTACGCTCATATCTCCGCCCATAAAGGTGACGAACTCTTTTGAGATCGTTAACCCCAATCCTGTCCCTGTCGTTTTTCGTGATAGACTGCTTTCAACCTGTTCAAACCGTCCAAAAACGCGGTCTAAATCTGCATCCGGAATCCCGATGCCCGTATCTTCAACATTAACGTGAATGTTGAAACTATCATTGCCTAATTGGAACCCGCCAACCCGAACTTTGACATATCCAGCCTCTGTAAATTTAAGCGCATTGCCAATCAAATTATTCGCAACCTGACGAATCCGGCCGGAATCACCCAGAAAATAGCTCGGGACTGAGGCGTTATAATCCAGTATAAGGCGCAACCCACTGGCTTGTGCCGTGGGCGTATGAAGTTTAATCAGCTCCTCCAAGATATCTTTCAACGCCACAGTTTCGTGGCGCAAGGTCATTTTGCCCGCATCAATTCGGGAAATATCGAGGACATCATTAATAATCGCAACAAGACCTTGGCTACAATCATTGACGATCTGAGCATATTGGCGCTGTTGAGAGTCAAGCTCTGTCTTAAGCAACAAGCCGCTCATTCCAATAACGCCGTTAAGCGGCGTGCGAAGCTCATGGCTCATATTAGCTAAAAACTCCGACTTCGCCGCATCCGCAATCTCCGCGCGCTGGCGGTTCTTTTCGAGGGAAGAAAACAGATGATGCATATTCGTGCTAAACATACCCACAATCAAGGCGGTTAAACTAAACGCCAATGTGGCTTGTATTGCTTTTTGCGCGATGCGCAGGTCATAAACTGAGGCTATAGAATCAAGGTAAACTGGCCCAGCGCCCAAAGATATGCTGTATAAAACACTGACAAAAACTAGGCCGGCAAATAAATAAACCAACACCATCCGCCAGCCGCTAATTAAGCCGTTAAGAATGATTCCAGCCACCATAAGCGGTATAAGGGCTGTATTAATCCCCATATGCTGATCCAATGCCGAAGCCGTTATGCCGCCAAATATCATGACAGAATAGGCCAAAGCAAAAGCCGGATAACATTTTGTAAACCGCAGCGCGTGAACCAATAAGAATACACATATGATCGCTATGACCGCGACATTATGATCGAAGGTCCACTCGCCATAACTATAGCTCATAATCGCCAGATTTATGATCTGCGAGATCATAAACGACCACCCGATCCAATAGACCGCACGGGCTCGAATTAAGTCACCAACGTTTTGACAGTCTTCAAAACGTAAAAAGCTCTCATATTGTTTTAACAAACCAATCCCACCCTGCACATGCGTGCAATACCCCACTATACTCATCTTAATACATATAGCTTACAAACAAGACGTTAAAATTGCAGGGCGAATGATGAACCATGGTTAAAGATGTCTTTACCAGCAGAGCTGCAACATTTTCTGACCCCGCCCAAAGGCGAAAATCGCCCGCGCCGTCATCATCCATTGGCATGAGGCCGAAGTGCGATAATTCTATAATTATAAGAATATAATGGTAGGGGGAGAGGGACTTGAACCCCCGACCAATCCGTTATGAGCGGACGGCTCTAACCAACTGAGCTATCCCCCCAGCGGTTTATATGAAGCGGGTATATAGCGCGGCATTGCATGGGATTAAAGAGGCAATTTCGGAAAATATCACGCTCAGGAAAATAAACGGCTTTGATCGCCTATTCTATGGGCCAAAATGCGCGTTTTAGGCCCTGTTTTACATGAACAGCCCACTATGGCCTATTCCCCTATAACCCGCTATTATGGCCGCTCTAAAGGAGACGTTTATGCATGTATTGAAGATGAAACAAATAAAGGGGAGCGCTGCGGCTCTAGTTATGGGGCTTATATTGACGGCCTGTAATTCAGGCGGCCCGACTTATATCACGGCGGACGCTGCGCCCAACCCGAAAATCACTGTCTCGGCGACAGGTCAAGTGAGCCAAGCGCCCGACCGCGCCGCTGTCTCCGCAGGTGTCGTTACGCAAGGAAAAACAGCCAATGAGGCGATGCGGGACAATGCCGCCTTAATGAACGCCGCCTTTGAGCAGCTCCGCAGCGCAGGCATAGACGAGAAAAATATCCGGACCTCACAAATGTCGCTCCAGCCGCGTTTTTCATATCAAGACCGCCGCAGCCCCAAAATTGAGGGCTATGAAGTCCGCAACACGGTCACAGCCACAGCGACAAATCTGGAAAAACTCGGCCCCATGCTGGATGCGCTTGTCAAAGCAGGGGTCAATAATATTAACGGTGTGAATTTTACGGTTTCTGCACCGGAAACGGCGCAGGCCGCAGCCCGCGAGAAAGCGATTAAAGCCGCAAAGCTCAAAGCCGAAGCCATGGCCAGCGCCGCAGGCGTCACCCTCGGGCCGTTAATGTCGCTCTCGGAAAATCAATCCGGCGGGTTCAGGCCGCAGGCTGTTGCCTATGCCCGTAGCGCAGCCCTCGAATCTGCCCCAACGCCAGTTGCCGCTGGAGAACAAAACCTCAGCGTCACAGTCACGATGACCTACGCGATTAAAAATTAACTCGCGCGCAAATAAAAACGGAGCCTAGTGGGCTCCGTTTTAAATCTAAATATTTTACTGATCGAGGAAACTTCGTAGCTTCCGGCTCCGTGATGGATGTTTCAGCTTGCGAAGCGCCTTGGCTTCGATCTGGCGGATACGTTCCCGCGTCACGCTGAATTGCTGACCGACTTCTTCAAGCGTATGATCTGTGTTCATGCCAATCCCGAAACGCATCCGCAGCACGCGTTCTTCGCGCGGGGTTAAGCTCGCTAGAACCCGCGTTGTCGTTTCGCGAAGATTTGATTGGATCGCCGCATCAATCGGCAGTATCGCATTTGAATCTTCAATGAAATCACCAAGTTGGCTGTCTTCTTCATCGCCAATTGGCGTTTCCAGCGAGATCGGTTCTTTTGCAATTTTCATCACTTTGCGAACCTTATCCAGCGGCATGGACAGCTTTGCAGCTAATTCTTCCGGCGTCGCTTCACGGCCAATTTCATGCAATATTTGGCGCGAGGTCCGCACAATTTTATTAATCGTTTCGATCATATGCACAGGAATACGGATGGTGCGCGCTTGATCGGCAATCGAGCGCGTAATCGCTTGGCGAATCCACCATGTTGCATAGGTCGAGAACTTATAACCGCGGCGATATTCAAATTTATCGACCGCCTTCATCAAGCCGATATTACCCTCTTGGATAAGATCAAGAAATTGCAAGCCGCGATTTGTATATTTTTTGGCAATCGAAATCACGAGGCGCAGATTGGCCTCGACCATTTCTTTTTTCGCTTGGCGCGCTTCGCGCTCGCCTTTTTGCACAGCTTGCACAATGCGGCGGAACTCATCAACCGGCACGCCGGTTTCTTGCGCGAGCATCGCAATCTCTTCGCGGATTTTCTCAACTGTTGTCTTCTCGCGCCCGGCAAACCGTTTCCACGCTTCGGATTTATCAGCCATTATTTCAAGCCAATCCGGCTTTAGCTCTGCGCCGAGATAGCTTTCAAGAAACTCATGACGGGGAACGCCATTCCCGTCCGCAAGGCGCATTAGGCGGCCTTCGAGCGAGATAAACCGCTTGTTAATCGCATAGAGCTGCTCAATCAGAGCATCAATCCGGGCATTATTAAGCTGGAGCGATTTAATCTCTTCAATGATCTGTTCTTGAATTTTGGCATATTCTTCAAGCTGCGGCTTGCGCATTTTACGGCCAGAGAGCCGCGCATTAATGAGCATTTGCTGCAATTTTTGAAACCGGCCAAAGTCGCGCGCAATACTATCCAGCGTCGCCATGACATCTTCGCGAAGGGCGGCTTCCATTGAGGCCATAGAGAGATTTGTTTTATCATCCTCATCCTCATCATCGTCATCAATGGGTTTTTCGCCCTCTTTATAGTTTCGGACAGGAAGCTTCGGCCCGTCGTCACGCGGCTTTAAATCATCTTCCGTGGCTTCGATCTCGCCGCGCTCGATTTTTTCGCGCCGAACCGCGGCCCCAGAGCGGTCTTCTTGGATGTTGCCTATTGAGCGGTTATAGGTCGTGTCCAGATCAATAATATCGCGGAGCAGGATATCTCCTTCTTCGAGTTCCTCGCGCCAGACCATCATCGCTTCAAAGGTTAGCGCGCTTTCGCACAAGCCTTTAATCATGGTATCGCGGCCCGCTTCGATACGTTTCGCAATCGCAATCTCGCCTTCGCGTGAGAGCAGCTCAACCGTGCCCATTTCGCGAAGATACATCCGCACGGGATCATCTGTGCGGTCAAGTTCTTCTTTAGAGTTCCCGCCTTTAACCGCCGTTGTCCGCGTGCGCGCTAGCGTATTCGCCGAGGTATCCCCTTGGTCTTTATCATCAATGACAGAAATACCCAGATCAGAGAGCTGGGCGAGCATGACTTCAATCGCGTCCGGCGTCGCTTTTTCCATGTCGATATGCTCATTGAGCTTTGACGTGGGAACAAGCCCGCTTTTCTTCGCAACGGCCAGCATTCGCTTGACCTCGATATTATCCATATCCAGAAGATTGCTTTGAAGCACGGCCGTAGAGACGCCCGATTCTGTCGCCGCAATCGGCGTGTCTTTAGCGTCTTGTTTATCGTCTGCCGTAGCAGAATCACTTGCGGCTTTCGCCATATTTGTGTCTCCAGTCAGAAAAGCCCGCTGCGAATCTTGCGCAGACAGGCTATTCGTCTATATCACGTTGCACTGCGTTAGCGCAGCGCATCATCCCTATTCTCGCGACGCTTTGTCAGCCCGCATTAGGCGTTTCATCGCCTCTGAATTTCCAGACCGAAGAGCATCAGCCATTCGGTTTAACCCCTCCATCTTTGCGGTGTCTGTTTGGCCTCGTCCCTCTTGGGTGTCGGCCTCTTTCATCCAGAGCGCCGCACGTTTTGCCAAATCTGCCTGTTTCCCGCCCATAGATGCCGTTAAAACGACACGTTCGCGCAAAACCATCCGCAAAGGCCCAGAGAGCCCTTGATTTTCTATATGGGCATGGAGTGACTGTTTATCAACAGCTTTTCTTGAGATATAAACAGATTCTACGCAATCGCGGAGGGCATTAAGGCCATCTACGGTAAAACTCAGGCTGAAAAAGCGCTCATCGACATGATCGAGCAGCTCTGGCCACTCAAAAATAGCGCCCACTAAACGCCGCTGACGCGCCGCCTGCATGGCGTCTGGCTTCATGGTTTGTGTCAGCATCGGATCCGCGCGGCGCGGCGTTTTATTAAACCCGCCTTTGCGCCCCGCCGACCAGCCATAAGCATCCTCAAATTTACGCAGAAGCACTGTGCGGTATTCTTTGCTGACGCCGTCATGCTGAACCGCGCGGGCCGCAAATATCAGGCGCTCTTTCAGGCCAGCGCGGTCTTCGGGCGTTTTAATCTGCGTTTTCGCCAGCTCACCTTGCCAGACCATATCGACCAATGGCCGAGCACTCTCAAGAAGTGCCTGCATCGCGGCTGGGCCTTTGGCCTGCAACAGATCATCGGGGTCTTGCCCATCCGGCAAGAGCGCAAACCATAATGTCCGCCCCGGTTTGAGCAGCGGCAGAGCCCGTTCCACCGAGCGGTAAGCCGCACGTAGCCCGGCTTTATCCCCGTCAAAACACAGTATCGGCGCATCCCCTGCCCGCCACAGCAAATCAAGCTGCATTTCCGTCAGCGCTGTCCCCAGCGGCGCAACGGCTTCGGGGAAGCCCGCGCGCACCATGGCAATCACATCCATATAACCTTCGCAGACAATCAGGCCCCGTCTTTTTATTTTATTGCGCGGGTTATTCGGGGCCGCCAGCGCTTTGCGGGCAAAAGGGTAATTATAAAGCACCTGCCCTTTTTGGAAAATCGGCGTTTCCGGCGAATTGAGATATTTCGCTTTTTGATCTTGTGACAGCGCCCGCCCGCCAAAGGCAATCAGCCGCCCGCGCGCATCGTGAATGGGGAACATGATCCGGTTACGAAACCGATCCCATGGATCTTTATTCCGGTCTTCGGGCTGAATGAGCAAGCCTGCCTCAATCAGCTTAGCGTCATCCGCCCCTTGCTGTATCAGCTCATCGCGCAGAGCTTTGAAACTATCAGGCGCATAGCCAATACCAAATTGCTCCGCCGCTGTGCGGGTCAGGCCGCGCCCTTTCAAATAATCACGGGCCTCGGTGCCCATATCGCGCATTAGGGATTTAGCGAAAAACTCCTGCGCGCGTTCCATCCATGAAATCGTTTTTTTATTCTCTCTCGCGCGCTCCTCGGCGCGGGGATCAAGCGTGGGCATATCCATCCCCGCCAGACCCGCCAGCCGCTCCACCGCCTCAGGAAAACTCAGCCCCTCAACCTCCATCAAAAAGCTAATTGCATCGCCATGTTTGCCAGAGGAGAAACAATGATAAAACCCCTTCTCATCATTGACGAAAAAGCTCGGCGTCTTCTCATTGGTAAAGGGCGACAGCCCCGCAAACTCGCGCCCCTGCCGCTTAAGCTTCACATAGCGCCCCACCACATCCGAAGGACGGACACGGGACTTCAGCTCGTCCATGAAGTTTTCACCAAAACGCATGCGCGGACTTTACGCGGCCTTATGGCAAAAAGCGAGTCGGGAGTGTATAGAAGAAAAAACAGCGAAGCTTTTGATTGCAACGCGCCTAGTTAACGCAAAACTAAAAGCGCCGAAATCATCGCACTCGCTTGTGTCAAATTAAATGTTTCCCCTCACCCCTGCGCCTTAATCCAGCCCTTGATATGGCTCTCTAGCACAGACAATGGAACCGCGCCGTTTTCAAGCACGGCATCGTGGAAGGTTCGGATGTCGAAATTCGCGCCGAGCTGTTCTTCCGCTAAGG